>CALDGQ010000018.1 GCA_937941765.1 uncultured Saprospiraceae bacterium | reverse complement strand
TGTATAAAGCCAGGATTTTTTGAATACTTTTTCATCGGGAAAAAGTATTGCCAGTCCGGCGAGGACAAAGTAAAATTAATGAAATATGACTAAGCACGTTCCAGGAAATTTAATAAATTCTCATTACTTCTGAATATCCCTCCTCAAAGACTTCTCAAACTTTATAGCAGACTCAAGTTTAAGAATCCTCAAAGGCTTCTCAAACTCAAAATATATGCGGTAGTGTCTCAGTTGTTGGTGATAAGAGTGACGATTTTCTCTAATCAACATTCTTCCTTTCCAAATAACTCACTGGCACATGATCGGTCAACCATACCCCATTTTCAGATTCAAAAAATTCGAATCCATCCACATTCATCTTTCCAGAATGAACTTTTAGGATAACCAACTTACCATGTCTGGCTCCTACTTTTTCTGCAGTTTTCATTTCAGTACTTAAGTGTACATGATGTCGATTTCTTTTTTTCAAACCTTGTTCGAGAATACTATTGAGGTATTTTTCTGCCGTACCGTGGTATAACATATTAGGTGGTGTCTTCGCAACTAACCCTAAATCAACTTTGATTGAGTGACCCTGATTGGCACGAATCTGAGATTTATCTTCATTGAAAGCGAATCTTTGTTTATCACTTGACGCTACGATGTCGTTTAATAGTTCAAAATCAATTGAATTACCTGTACTATTTATTTTTTCTAGTAACGTATTGACATCTGTCCACCCTGCTTCTGATAGTTGTATACCTATTTTCTCCGGTCTATGTCTTAGCACTAAGCTTAAAAATTTACTTAGTTTTTTGTGGTTTTTGTTTTTCATAATAAGCTAACCAGAATGCACAGAAAATAATTCCATATCACGAAATAATTTTAGAATCGATAATGAATTTGACTAATTCCCCAAAAGTTAAGAATACATTACCATCGTATTTGATATGGGTAATTTTCATAAATCGCATTGTCTTCATTAATCGTATAACCTGCTTCCCCTAATTCCTTTGCTTTTATAAATAAGTCATTTGCTTTTTCTTTATCCCCCAAATTAGCAAGACAAGTAGCTTTGTAATAAATGGCATCTGCAAATTCAGGATAAGATTTTAAAGATTGGTCAAAGAAATTGATTGCCTCTCCATACTTTTTAAGTTCTCTTTTTGCAATACCTAAATAGAACAGATCCAAATAATGCACCCAATCTTCTCCGTGCTTTTTACGTTGAAGCAAGATGTCATGCTCCAATATCTTTTCTGCCTTCTCAAATTCGTTTAATTGCAAAAGACAAATTCCAATATAAAAATTATAGGAATGATCCATTACAATACTATTTCCATACATGGATTTAGCCAATTCAAAATCCTCAATCGCATGACGATATGTTTTGGAAAAAATACATTTCATAAAAGCGCGATAATCCAGCCATTCTTCAGGATTGTATTTTACGGCTTTATCAAGAAATGGCTTACCCAACTCGTATTTACCTTGTTTGTAAAGTGGCATTGATTTCTGTTGCCAGAGATACGCAATCGTAGAATCTTTCTCTAAACCTTTATCAATTTCTTCTTGCCACCCTTGAGAATACACTCCCTTTTTCCAAGCCCCATTTTTTAGATGCTCTTCTATAATTGCTTCTTGTCGAGCTTTGTTGGTTTTGCTAAGAATTATTTCATCTGTACTGTTGATCAGCGGTTGATCATTGCAGCCTATGAAACCAAGTGTAATAACAAAAGTAATTATGCAATGTTGAAAATTCATTTGATAGGGTTTATGGTATTATCGTATTTTAAAGAATAGAAATATCATGATATTAACTTACCACTATTTATTTATTTGACAAGTTTCAAACATTTTTCGACGAATTCAAAGTAAAGGGAATAATTGACAACTCAAAGGGAATTCTAACCTACCAAACAAGCTTCAATTACCCTCATATTTGTATTGTAATCAATAATTAAATAATCATTCAAAAATTAATATCATGAAAGAGATCAAAAATGTAAAAGAGTTTAACGAAATTATCAAATCAGACAAACCTATTTTATTAGATTTTTATGCAGACTGGTGTGGACCCTGTCAAGCACTTTTACCAACGGTTGAAAAATTAGCAACCAAATACGAAGATGATTTTGTTATCGCAAAAATAAATGTAGACAAGAATCCAGAATTGTCAAGACAGTTTAAAGTAAGAAGTATTCCAGCTTTATTTTTCATTAAAGACGGAGCAGTACAGGAGCAAATTGTTGGAGGACAGTCTGCCCATGTTTTGGAAAGTAAAATCCAAAGCTACACAGTTACTGCATAGTTCTAGGTAGTTTAATACAGATTAGATTCTAAAATTTATAAGTTCAGGTTATTATGAGTTGCTCGTTCATCATTGATAGATGTAACGGGCAATTCATTTATTCAAATTGATTGTATATTTCCTTTACCGCTTTTTCAAAAGCTTCATGACTTTCATGGTTTTTGAAATCCAATATTTTGTCTTTCGATTTGAGATGAATTAATATTTCATAAGCCAACTCAATTGGATTGTTTTCCTGACCTGCTAACTCCAGATCCAAATTAGTTCCCATCATTAAATTATCATCGAAAGTTCCAATACACCAACTTTCTAGAAAACGGAACAACTTAATCGCTCTCGGTTCTTTACCATTCCAATGCTCTTGCGCACAATCTGTTGCCAACTTTTCATTGGACCAAAAACAAACTACCTCAATCGGGGTTCCATCCTCGTCTTCATAATTCTTGGAACTTAAAGCGGCATAACCATCACTTGATTTCAAACCCCAAACGACCCCATTTTCTACAACTTCATCAATAAACTTTTTATGACGATTGATGATTGCTTTTGCGTTTTCTAACATAATTTATATTCATTTTTCAACTCTCAAATATAGAATAAAATAAATTTCCATAACTGAATTTCAATGATGTTAAAAGAAAAATTTTGCTTTAATAATTGCAAATTGCTATGCATCAAACACAAATAGTATATGAAATAACTAGACGATTCATTATTAGATGTTTATTTTTACACTATGCAAAAAGAACTCATTTTACTACTCTGCTTTTTTATTTTCTGTTTAAAATTATCAGTTGCACAACCACAACCATGTGGGTTGCAACCAGCTATGACATCGACTTGTGCAAGCGCGTGTGTTATTTGTGATATTGATGGCTTTAGTGGCATCAATGATTTAACAGCTCAAGGACAAACGTTTCCAGAATTTTGCACTTTTGGATTAAATAATTTTCAATATATCGCATTTATCGCTGGAAGTGAGGATCTGACAATACGAGTTGATGTAGGTGATTGTGTGGGAGGAAATGGCAGTTTAGAAGTTGGTTTTTTTCGAAGTGATGACTGCCAAAATTTTGTTCCTATTACCGATTGCGATACGGATATCCCAGAATTTACGAGTCAAACTTTTGTGAGCTTGGTGACCCTAACAATTGGACAACATTATTATTTAGTTATAGACGGTAGTGACAGTGCCAATTGTCAATGGACGTTTAATGTATTGCAAGGTTCGACTTCTGTTACAAATTTGACCACCTCAGGAATCATCACACACCCGGAAGAAACTTGTGCTCAATTTCAAACTGAGTTTAGCACAACCGTAGAGACGGGCGCTGCCAATTTTAGTTGGACGATAGATGGCGTCCAACAACCTGGAAACAGTGCCGATACAGAATTATTTTTTCCAAATGACGGTACTTTTGAAGTTTGTGTAACAGCTTCCAATGCTTGCGATGAAGCACCACCATCTTGTACAACAATACTTGTACGTACTCCTGGCAATTTATTAATTAATGAGACGCTTTGCGACGGCGAGTGTATTGAGGCAAATGGAATGCAATTTTGTCAAACTGGAGCTTATGAAGAAATCATTACATTACCAAACGGCTGTGATAGTACAATCACCATCGACATTGTCGTTTTGCCAACACCGCAATCTATGATCGATGTCTGGATTTGCAATGACAATCCTTTTTATATTGGTACAGAACCGTATGATGTTACGGGTACCTATCAAGGCACCGTATTGACTTCGAATGCATGTGATAGTATTGTTTTTTTAGAATTACTTGCTATTGAATGCGAAATTGTCGGTACACCAGATGAGATTCCAGCAGTTTGTAATGGAACTGCTTCCGGTACTTTGATATTTTCTGTTGATCAGGGAGAACCACCACTAAGCTATACCTATACAAATATAGAAGATACTTCAATTACAGGAATGGGTACGACTAATTTATTAACTAACAATCAAATTCCGAATATTCCAGCTGGAACTTATCAAATTTATATTCAAGATGATTTTGGGAATGACGTTGTTGTTTTACAAGAAATTACCGAGCCTACTCCATTAGTTATACAGTTGAATCCATCTGACTATAACGGATTCAATGTAAGTTGTTTCGAATCAAACGGCAATCCAGGAAATGATGGATCCTTAACCGCACAATTAAATGGTGGTGTACCTCCATACACTTATGAATGGAGTGATGGACAAACAAGTCAACAGGTCGAAAATTTAAGTCCTGGAAATTTTGGTGTCACTGTAACCGATGCAGTAGGTTGTGAGATTGAGTCCACTTTCAATTTACTCGCTCCTTCTCCAATTGTTGCTGAAATAGATTTTGGAGATCCCAATTGCGATGGATTTGAAACAGGGCAAATTGAAGTCATCAACGTTGAAGGTGGCATTCCAGACTTTACCTATTCATTAACTGATAGTTTATTTCAAGGTAGTGGATTATTTACTGGATTGGCAGAAGGCAATTACAATGTCCACATAATGGATGCCAATGGTTGTATCGAAATAATTGAATCTAACATTACAGCTCCGGACATCCCTGTGATTGCACCAATTGAAGATATGGTGATCAATTTAGGGACTTCTATCGACTTACAAGCAATTGTGGATATTGATTTTATAGACCAAATTATTTGGACTGATACCAGTACACTAAGCTGCGATTTGTGTTTAGATCCTTCAGCAATGCCGGTCAACAATACACTTTATTCTTTGGTAGTAACATCCCTAGACGGCTGTCAAGATTCGATTGGATTTTTCATTACGGTTGCAAAGATTAGAAATGTTTATGTCCCTAATATTTTTTCTCCTAACAATGATGGCTTCAATGATATCCTAAATGTTTTTGGTGGCCCGGATGTTGCTCAGATCACTTCTTTTAATGTATTTGACCGTTGGGGTTCCATTTTATTTGAACAAAATAATTTTCCACCAAATGATCCAACTTATGGTTGGGATGGAACTTTTAAAGGCAAAAAACTAGGTTCTAATGTTTTTGTTTGGAGTGCTATTGTTGAGTTTATCGATGGGGAAAGTGTTACGTATGGTGGGGATGTTGTTATTTTGGAGTGATGTAGGTTGCTTGAAATTTCCTAACTACTCAAACTGCCAAGCATCATCACCATATAACTTATATTTCTTTCTATTAATAACAGCAATCAACCCAACACCTAATGCACCTTCTATTCCAGCTGCAATTAACAGACTTTCTCGGCCTTCATCTTTTTTTATCAACAATGAACTTGCAGCAGTAACGACACCTGTTAAAATTAACATGCCACCTAATCCATCCAGTCCTCTATTTCTTTTGGCTTGAGCGGCAGACTTATAAACATCAATATGGTACACATCTTTTTTGGCAAAAGTCCAGATGTTTGTTTCAAGATCAATTATGGTTTTGATGTTCACACTACTTTCTATTTTATTTCTCACAATATTTCTATTGATTGATTTTAAGGCCACTGAAATTGAATCTTTATACACACGACTGATTATTCCTTTAATACCAATACAATCGTAACATTCATCATCTGCTTCAATAACACCATTAGCAAATCTATAAAATCCATCTACTGGTAGCACAACTTTTTTATCACCCTTTTTGAGCGTAATTGATTGACCACAAAGAAAAATTGGAAATAGAATGAATGAAAAGAATATAAAGAATCTCATATCTAGTAAGTCACTTGTTAAAAAAGCCAAGATAGCATTATTCAAACAGTACCTCTAAACAATTTTAGTTTAAAAAATTGTTTAGCTTAAAAATGAGTTTTGAAAAGTTTAAAATAGATAACAATGTTATTCCAGCAAAAGACATTTGTTAAAAACAACGTCCATCATCTTCCCAGCACATTTTCCACGTATCTTGACATTTTGACCTTCTTTGAGTGCAAGCATTTTTTGAGTTTCACTACTTTCGAGTGTGCACATGATTCCATCCATGCCGTTTCCACTATCTAATATAACAACACCTTTTCCTGCTTCGTCTTTTTCGATTCCGATGACTTGCCCCTGAATATCCATGATTTTACCGATAAACTTTATGTCTGCATTTTTTTCGTTTTTTTCATATTCAGCAAACAAACTTGCTGCACCTAGTTGCATCACCGCTTCTTTTCCTTTGGTAGAATCTTGAGGAACGTTTAAGAATGCCACGTAACCGATAATTAATAGGGCAACGAGAAAGATAAGTAGATACAATATTTTTTTCATGAATAGTTAATTTAAATAAGCAGTTGGGAATTAAATTCTAATTTTAATTTCGGAAGACAAATTTCTTTTTAAAATTCCCATTTAGACTGATATTGATATCACGACTGACACCAAAGGAGTTCATATCTAATTTTACTACAGAAGGTAGTTTTTCTCTAACAATAGCATTTAATTTATTAACATTTTTTTCTTCAATTCTGATATCGAAAATCGACTCTGCTCTCACACTTCCATCCGTATTAACAATCAATTTTCCTTTTGCAAAAGTAACTCTTTTTTCATCCCAGATATAGAGCGTGCCTTTAATGTTGACATTATAGGTTCCTGGTTTACTAAAATTGACTTGTTTTAAATTTATGATTTTACCATCATAAGTTATCCGTGGATATTGGGTCAAACTTACCTTATCATTATTAAAAGCTTGATCCAATGCACCAAGTTTAAACTCAAATGATTTTAACAACCCGACGAACTCAACTTTTCCAGTTATAGGATCAATTTGTCCACGCATTTGATAATTGTCTGCTTCAACATTTTTGACGCTATTTTTTGACTTCACATGTATATGTGCAGTACGCGTGACTAAAACATCTTGGGCCGTTGCGTTAGCCGAAAAGACAAATAAAAAGGATAGTAAAACAATCGTATTTTTCATGTTCATAGTTAATTCAGCCATATAGTAGACGTTCAAAATGAGAAAATTCAGATTGAGAATACTAAACAGCAATGTTTTTGAAACAATAAGGCTTTGTGGGATATGAGACTGCAATGTAATATGTTTCCGGAAAACAACAAAGGAATTGGAGTTCTTCTATTGGGTTGCTTAGCGCTATACTCTTCTGAGGCCTAGTCAGCACAGCGCGTGGCAAGCCATAGAAAAGGTATAAGGCTAATTAGTAGGATCAACATTTTCATTGACATCACCAAGCTTGATTCCTATAAAAGTCTGGTTGAATCCAGGAACAGAAAGGGCATCAATTTGGACTTCATCGGGAGTGAATATCCAAGATTTTCCATTGGCAAAAGTGGTATCCAATTCTAGAATGACACGCTGAATAGCAACCAGATCTAAGGTGGTAATGGTACCACTTTGATTGACATCTGCCGCAATTATCTTTTCGGGTGAATTAAGATATTCAAGTCCCAAAATATGTTGTTGGATTAAAACTAAGTCGAAAGTAGTGACACCATTTAAAGGATCAGCATCTTTGTTGGCAGTCAATTGATATTCCTGATTGAGTGGTAAGTTTTGAAATTCAAATTGACCATTATTATTTGTTGATATTTGATCAGAAATGTTACCATTCAATTGCAGATCGACACCATTTATTGGATCCCCGTTTGGAGTTAGTGTTACACCATTTATTTTAGAAAAACCTAGCTGCGGTGTACTAGGATCATAGCCTTCTAATGCTGTTTCAATTATATTGTTAGGATCTAACCAATCTTGTAAACGAGAATTTTCAGTTTCTCCTTGATCCCAACTTTTCGAAAATCGACCATAGTAAGTTACAAATTCATCACAATTGGCATTGCCACCATGAAGTTGTCCCACAATGATTCCTTGCTCATTGAAATAAGGGGCTCCGGACGAACCTGGCTCAATTGTACCCGCATCTAAAATAGATCTAAAATGATAATCAGGCGGAGTGGTTACCCCATTGCTCCAATGAATTTCAGTTCCGATCACCACACTATTTTCATCATCAATGGACACTTTTTTGACATCTCCTTTTGGATGATGTAACACTAAAGAATGTTCGGGTAAAATTTCCGATCGATTCCAGCCATTATAATAAACATTGTAATTACTTGGTATTGGCTCCATCAATTCAAATAAAACAAAATCACTTTCTTCTCTTCCAGCAATGTAATTACAACCTAAGATAGAATTATAATTAGGCTCTCCATTATCATTGCAAAATTGCTTTTCATATTGAAAATCAAAACGCCATAAATCATAAATTGGTGTGTACCCCGCTTGACAATGAAATGCACTCAAGATATATGGAGTGCCATCAAAATTTGCATTATTGATCAAAGCTCCCGTGCACCAACCAACGCCTTCTTCAAATACTCGTGCAATTCGAGCAATACTTCTCTTTTGCTGTGTCATTCCATCCCCTTCTGGACAATTAGAATCAATATGGCAAGGCAAAGATTCACCAAATCCGAACCCTGCGTATGCGTTGAAATCCGTATTACTTTTGATATAATCGGGTTGATACGCGTGCATGATTTGTGAGATTCGAAAACTACTTTGCCCTTTTACTTTTGCAGGTTCATACAGTTCCAAAAAAGCGACCTCCCCATCAATCATTCCAGTTATAAATTGTTGAGACGGTTTATTATTTTGCGCCGTGTATGCACCAAATATCTGACTCCCATCTTCATTGTACATAAACAATTGTACACCAGCTGCTAATTCAAATTGATCGTACCGAAAAAACACACCCAATGCATCTTTGGATTTAACTTTCAGTCGCCAAAGTCGATCACCATTTTCAAGCAATGTCCAAAAACCTGAATTTTGGAGATTATAGGATACGTCTATTGGAGCTGCAAATCTAACGGTACCGACCAATTTTTCATCTTCCGCTTTTACTCCCTCAAGATTGAAAGGCGGAGCGATTTCTGCTAATAAAATTTCGTGAATGAATTGTTGTGAATTTCCAACTTTTAAACTATACGGCATCCCTCCTTGACTGATTTGAGCATCAGCTTTTAAGTACACCAACAAGGTGAGAATGATGATACAGGTGTTGAGTCTGTTCATGATACAGGGAGTATAATTTAATTTGTTGTTTAGCGGGTGTTGGAATGATTCTTATAAGATACCTTTAATAGTGGGAGAAATCAATTAAATAAAGTGACTTTCAAACAGAATTGGGTGTTATTACCGTTTGTAAGGTAATTGTTGGGTTATGTTTTTATTTAATTTAAAAAGTAATGTTATTTGTAAAAGGTTGAAAAGACAGAAATGAGATTTGAATATCTGATATCAAACACTGAACTTCGAAGTAGAGGACGCATTTACATTTTAAACGCTAAAGAATTTGATTTGTATTTTTTCAAATATCCTTTCTCCTTCATGTGCTCCACTTCGACATTCGATATTCCTTGTTCGATATTCGACATTCGATATTCCTTAAAGCCTATCCAATATCAAACAGGCTATCAATCTTAATAGTACGAGCAACCGTATATCCTTCTGCAAATTCAATTCCAGCGGGACGACCATAAATATTTGCCTTGGCTCTCACCACATCTAAAAATGCTTTACTAGAAATTGGAGAAGCTGGTTCTTTAGAATTAGGATTGAAAAATTGAGATTTGAAAGTTTGAATTAACTCCATTTTTCGTTCTAAGTATCCATCGATGTCAACTACGAAATCAGGTTTCATGTCTCGATCTTGGATGTAATGATAGACTGCTTTTGGGCGCCACTTTTTTTGTGGTTTCCCTTTTTTATTTTTGGTTTTGATTTTTACTAGACCTGAAAGGAAGCAAGCTTCGGCAGTCAATTTAGCGGCATTTCCATGATCTGGATGACGATCAAAAATAGCATTAGCCAACACGATATCCGGTTGATATTCCCGAAGCACTTCAATGATCTTTATTTTATTGGCTTTATTGATTTCGAAAAAACCATCTGCCATTTTTACGTTGACTCGAAATTTAGCACCCATTTTTTTTGCAGATGCAGCCGCTTCTTTATCCCTAATTTTCGCAGAACCTCTTGTACCAAGTTCACCACGTGTCAAATCCAACAGACCAACAGTTTTTCCTTGATCGATCATTTTCAACAACGTACCGCTACACGCCAACTCCACATCATCAGGATGTACCCCGACAGCTAGTATATCTATTTTCATACTTATTATAACGCAATAAACAAGAATTAGTTTACCATCTCAGCAAAGCAGAAGCCCAAGTAAATCCAGAACCAAAAGCTGCAAGGCAAACCAAATCACCGTCTTTCACTTTTCCTGCTTCCCAAGCTTCACAAAGTGCGATTGGGATTGAAGCAGCAGTAGTGTTTCCATACTTCTGAATATTATTGTATACTTTCTCATCTGGAATTTTAAGCATGCTTTGAACGAATT
This sequence comes from uncultured Saprospiraceae bacterium, assembly GCA_937941765.1. Lineage (GTDB taxonomy): Bacteria > Bacteroidota > Bacteroidia > Chitinophagales > Saprospiraceae > CALDGQ01. Next base: position 105,617 of record CALDGQ010000018.1, on the reverse strand, counting down.
GACTGATTCTTAAATTAGCTTGATGAGGAATCAACATATCCAAGTCTTCCGTCGTCATTCCATTAGATGTCAATGCTTCCATGATAACTTCTGGAAATTTTTTCACGGCAAATTTAAAAACCGCTGGACCTTCCATATAAGGTGCATAACTTTTGTTAGACATCATTTTTTTGGTTGTGAAAATGCCACCAAATTCTGGCTCATCGTCATCAAAGTCATATAATTTATCTTCCTTTTTGTGAACACCACCATGACAACCTGGATTTTCATACATCAATTTTTCAGCATCCGTTCCATCTGCATGTAAGTGAGTAGAAAGTACTCCTTCATTTTCATTTTCTGTTGCTTTCAAAACAACGGCTCCAGCACCATCTCCAAAAATCACCGAAACATTTCTACCACGAGTCGTGTAATCTAATCCACAAGAATGATATTCAGCGCCAATCAATAATATGGTTTTGTACATTCCAGATTTGATAAATTGATCTGCAACAGACAAACCGTAAACAAATCCACTACACTGGTTTCTGATGTCCAATGCACCGATCCCTTTGATTCCTAATTCACGTTGTGTCAACACGCCACAGCCTGGGAAATAATAATCAGGACTCAAAGTAGCAAATATGATGAAATCGATATCGTCATTGGTCACGCCTGCTCTTTCCATTGCGATTCTGGCAGCTTTGGTTCCCATTGTTGAAGTCGTCTCCTTATGTTTTTCAGCGTATCTTCGCTCTACGATTCCAGTCCGTTCCTGAATCCATTCGTCAGATGTATCCATCAATTTAACAAGATCATGATTCGTGACGCGCTTTTCAGGAACATAATGACCGATTCCTGCTATTTTACTTCGTTTCATACTATATTGAGCGTTATTTAATAAAGTGGTTTTAGAGTATTTGTTTTTATACGCAAAAGTATTGCGCTCCGAAATTAGTTTTTATTTATGTTTTTCCCAATTAAATATTGAATTCCAATTGACTAAATTACAACCTCACCGACCTACTGTCTTTGCAATCCTTATATATGCATTGGGCCAATTCGGTTGGTCATTGGCTTCTTTTGGGGCAATCAACCTCCTTGTTTATTTTTATATGCCACCAGAATCAGGTGATGCTGCCATTTTTCCAAACTTCATTTATCAAGGAGCTATATTGGGTTTTATTGCTGTTTTAGGAATTGTGAATTTTGGAGGAAGAATTTTTGATGCGATTACGGATCCATTGATTGCTAATTGGTCTGATAAAATGAATAGTGGTTTTGGAAAACGAAAATTTTTAATGGCGATCTCTGCGGTGCCATTTGCACTCTTTTCATTTTTGATTTTCTATCCTATCACTTCTGACATCCATATCAATACTGGATGGCTTTTGCTAATGGTTTTTTTCCTATATTTTTTTATGACTTTGTATGTTGTTCCCTATACTGCTTTGATTAGTGAGTTGGGACATCATCCGGATGATCGATTGAAAATAAGTACTGCTATTTCGGTTACGTGGGCACTTGGTTTTATTATTGGAAATTCAGTCTATGCCTTTCAAAGCGCATTTGCCGAAACGATGTCATCTGTCAATGCCTTTCAAATGGTGATCGGAATATATGCTATTGTTGCTTTGATTTTTATGTTGATGCCTGTTTTCTTTTTGAATGAAACCAAATATGCGGTTCAACAAAGTTCGTCCTATGATTTAAAAAAATCAATTTCATCTGTTTTCTCAAATGTCAATTTCCGTTACTTCATTTTTTCTGATTTAATGTATTGGTTGGCATTGACGTTTATACAATTAGGAGTTAGTTATTACATCACTTTGCTATTTGGAAAAGACATTGGTGCTGCGACCTTGTTTATGACGATTGGTTTTTTGGCGAGTTTCCTTTTATATGTTCCACTGAATTTTTTATCGAAAAAATTTGGCAAAAAGAAAATCCTAATGGTTGCCTTTTTAGTCTTCAGTGCTGTTTTTATGCTGACGTTTATGGCGCCCTACTTACCGATTTCAAAAGACATTATGTTTTATGTTTTGGCAGTAGCTTCTGCATTTCCACTAGCGGCATTTGGGATTATTCCGAATGCGATTATTGCAGATGTAGTTCATGAACACGCGACAACAACAGGGGTTCAACAAGCAGGTATGTTTTATGCAGTTAGAAATTTCATGATGAAATTGGGTGCTTCGATTGCGAATTTGATTTTCCCATCGTTGTTGCTATTTGGAAAAAGTATGGAGAATCCTTTAGGCGTTAAAATTTCTGCCATCCTTGCTTTTGTGGTTTGTTTAATAGGATTTTTTATTTTTACAAGGTATAAGGAACCGATTATACAGAACTAATATATCAATATTTGCAATTGCTGGCTATAATAAATATAACCTGATCAACCAAGTCTCGTATTTTAATTGTTGCATATTAGCTCTTTAGAAACAAATAGCAGCGTTTTGAAGCGGGTGGCGGATTTTAAATGTTTGAGGGACGAGCCTGCCTGCCGGCATAGGCAGGTTTTTAAAATCTAGAATTTTGGTTATTTTTTTTCAATTGAAAAAGTAACAAAAACAGAATCCTTGAAAATCAAAATTGGAAATCGAAAAGTGATTGATATTTATTTCGCCTAACCAACCCGTCAAATTAGAAGAATTAAAATTTCATAGAAACACAACAACAAATACACTATTTATTTTCCCAATTTTCTGAACCACTATGAATCAGTTAACCAAACATGTTTCGTCATACCTTTTGATATGTATAGGACTTTTGAGTTGCAACAATAAGGTCAACAAATCAACTATCTACGAACCACCACTAACCAGCTTCCGTTACTACAATCCTTTTTTTGAATCTGAACCTGCTAGCAAATTAAATACCAGAGGTATCTACTATCGACTGACGGGTGAAGATACTTTCGGAGATCAATATCAGTTCTTCAAATTTTATTCCGACGGTTTTGTGTTAGAATACAATGTCTACTCTACTCCCGATGAAGTATTGAAATTGGAACGAACACGAAAAGGCAACATTCACGGTTTTTATAAAATGGTGAATGATTCTATTTTCTTTTCTACCAAGGTCTATTATGAACATGCCAGTAAGGAGTATGAAGGAATTGTAGAAGGAGATTCGTTGATGTTGGATAATGGGAATTGGTATTATTTGTATCGTCGGTAGGGTTTTGGTTATTTCACGGAAGACCGCAGAGAAAGACAGTGGTTCACGAAGTTTTTATTTCGAATGAGCGCTGTGTCACTCTGTGAGTTTGAGAAGCCTTTTGGATTCTTAAACTTGTAGGTGGAGTTAAGTTTAAGAAGCCTTAAAGGCTTCTCAAATTTGTGGTACGTTGAGAATCCTTAAAGTTCAATCTAAAAAAATGAACACGGGTGGATTTGACGCTTGTTCCAACAAGAAAATTTCGTCTGAGGAAAAGCATAATTAGTTTATAATAACAGAAAATGTCAGTATTACAATTAGAAAAACTATGACAATACTGATATTAAAAAATGTGTTTCACGAAGTTTTTATTTCGAATGAGCGCTGTGAGTTTGAGAAGCCTTCTGGGATTCTTAAACTTGTAGCTGGAGTTAAGTTTAAGAATCCTTAAAGGCTTCTCAAACTTGTGGTAAGTTGATAATCCTTAAAGTTCAATCTAAAAAAATGAACACGGGTGGATTTGACGCTTGTTCTAACAAGAAAATCTCGTCTGAGGAAAAGCATAATTAGTTTGTAATAACGGAAAATGTCAGTATTACAATTAGAAAAACTATGACAATACAGATATTAAAAAATGTGGTTCACAGAGCTTTTATAACGAATGAGCGCTGTGTTACTCTGTAAGTTTGAGAAGCCTTCTGGGATTCTTAAACTTGTAGCTGGAGTTAAGTTTGAGAAGCCTTTTGGGATTCTTAAACTTGTAGGTGGAGTTAAGTTTAAGAATCCTTAAAGGCTTCTCAAACTTGTGGTACGTTGAGAATCCTTAAAGTTCAATCTAAAAAAATGAACACGGGTGGATTTGACGCTTGTTCCAACAAGAAAATTTCGTCTGAGGAAAAGCATAATTAGTCTAAAAAACAACCTTTCTCTGTTATAACAAGAAAGAATTGGAACGCATAATGTTCACGTCCTGTTCAGATTATAATGAACAAATTCAACTGCAAAATTTGTAATCTAACACACCAATTGGAAACCTTATTCGAGTTTCCACAACCAGAAATTGTCTCTGTACAACTCTGTGCAATATTTCCTGTATAATAATTTAAGTCTTCCGCTTCTTCTTCTTAGCAGCAGGAAACAAAACGTTATTCAAAATTAAACGATAGCCAGGAGAATTCGGGTGCAAACTCAAATCTGTTTCTGGATCATTGACATAATGGCGATAATCTTCAGGATCATGACCACCATAAAAAGTCCAAGTACCTTTACCGAAAGTACCATGAATATATCTGGCTTCTTTTGCTGGTTTGTTTTCACCTAAAACCAATACATCTGACTTGATATTCTTTTTATTGTAGGCCGTTGTTTGTCCCATAAACCCTTTGACCGTACGTGTATGATTCTGGGTAAGCATTGTTGGAACGGGATCCCACTTTGCAGAGAAATCGAATAATGTAAAATAATCTTGTTTTGGAGTAACGGTCCTACCTTTATTATGATCAATCGATGAGAACTCGTATTCCAATGGATTTTTCACCAATTTAAAATCCTTGAAAGCAAATGATTTACTAAAATCTAATTTACTTTCCGCTGTCGGATCAGCTGGATCACCGTCGAACATATGATCACATATATCATGTCCATCTGCGGCCAATGCGATATCATAGGTATCCGTTGCCGAACACATCGCAAACATAAAACCACCACCACCGACATATTCTCTTACTTTTTTGACAACGGCTAATTTCAATTCTGATACTTTTTGGAAACCTTCTTTTTTTGCAAGCGCCTCCATTTTAGCAACATTTTCTTTGTACCAAGCCGTGTTGTGATAGTTGCGATAAAATTTCCCGTATTGACCCGTAAAATCTTCATGGTGCAAATGCAACCAATCAAACTCTGCTAATTTTTCATCCAATACATCTGAATCATATACTGTTTCATATGGAATTTCTGCATAAGTCAACACCATAGTTACGGCATCATCCCATGGTTGGATTTTTTCTCCTCTTGCATTTACATCTGGCGTATAAACTGCGATTTTCGGAGGTACTTCCAACTTGATCACATCTTCGTTGACTTCTGGATCCGCAATGTCTCGGACAATCTTATTATACTGCGCATCTGGAATCACTTCAAATGAAACCCCTCTAGTCAAGCATTCTTTTTCAAAAACAACATTGTGGCGAAATGCGAAACTCCCTCCGCGATAATTCAACAACCAAAATGCTTCCACATCCTTGTCAATGACCCAATAGCAAATGCCATAGGCTTTCAGATGATCTTTTTGCTTTTCATCCATCGGCAACAACATATAAGCAGCTTGTAACTGCAATGCTGAAAAAACCAAGATGGAGAAAGCTAACAATATCTTTTTCATGTAAACTAATTTTCTATTTTTTGAACGGGATTTATGCCTTAAAATTGTGTTTAATATTCAGTGATTAAAACACAAGCTAATAGCAAAACGAATATAAGATTAATATGTTTACAGGTGCAAATTTTGAAAAGACGGGAATGCAGTTTTATGAAATATTTAAAGGATATTAACCTAAAATCATTCGATACTTTTTATTTTTGCTGCTCGTTGTAAATCCGTAAAGGCCTCATTTAAAATTTTCCCCGTACCAAACGAAACTTATCTAAAGCATTTTACGTGATAATAATGTATATTGAGTTGTCAATCAATTAATTGTGAATAAAAATGTCGAAATTAGTTTAATTAAATTTCAACATTCGAGGGGCACACAAAAATTAAAATTATTTGGAAAGTATTAGTTTTCAATATCCGACCTGGTATCTCCTATTTTGTGGTTTATTAGGACTTATTTTTGCCTTCGTGTTGTACACACGTTCAAAATCATTTGATGAAAATCCGAAATGGTTGACCTGGCTCCTTGGATTCGTCCGTTTTCTGACGGTGAGTCTGCTAGCCATTTTACTACTATCTCCACTACTCAAATCAATTGTCACCGAAACTAAAAAGCCAGTCATTGTCCTCGCTCAAGATCAGTCAGAGTCAATTTCTGCCAATTTGAAAGGTGAAGAAATGACGACTTATCAACAAAATTTTCAGGCTCTAAAATCTTCTTTGGATGAAAAATACGATGTCAAAGAATATGCTTTTGGAAATGATGTAAGGGAAGGAATCGACTTTTCATTTGGTGACAAAGTCAGCAATATCTCAGAATTGATGAAGTCATTATATGACCTATATAGCAATCAAAATTTAGGTGCCATTGTCTTAGCTTCTGATGGAATTTTCAATGAAGGAAGTAATCCAATTTATGCTAGCACGAAAATCGCTGCACCGATTTATACAGTTGCATTAGGTGATACGACTGTGCAAAAAGACTTGTTGATCAAGAGAGTTTTCCATAATAAGATTGCTTATCTGGGAGATAAATTTACAATTCAAGTGGATATTTCTGCTCAAAATTGTGCTGGTAATAACACGAAATTGACGGTTACGAAAGTCGGTGATGGCAATAAAAAAGTAAAAGACATCAACATCAAAATTGATAAGAATGATTTCTTTACTACCAAAGAAATTATTTTAGATGCCAACAAATCAGGTGTCCAGCGATACCGTATCAATGTCAATAAAGTTGCAAATGAAGTCACCACTTCTAATAACTCAAAAGAGATTTTTGTTGATGTTTTAGATGCACGTCAAAAGATTTTGATTTTAGCCAATGCACCACATCCAGATCTTTCTGCCATCAAGCAATCACTTATTAAAAATAAAAATTATCAAGTAACGATTGAATACATCAAGAATCAGAGTTTGAATGTCGCAGGTTATGACTTTGCAATTTTACACCAAATTCCATCCAAAACAAATGATGGTTCTACTGCTTTGCAAAAATTGTATGAACGGAATACACCTAGACTATACATTGTTGGAAGCCAATCAGATATTTCAAAAATCAGTAGTGCGCAATCCATTTTAGGCATCCGTTCCAATGGGAATAGCGGCAATGACATCCAAGCTAAAGTAAATTCTAACTTCTCTTTATTCAACATTGATGATAAGATATTAAGTGAGTTGCCCAATTTTGCACCGCTTAAAGCACCTTTTGGAGAATTTGACCAAAAAGGAAATGCAGAAGTATTGTTATTTCAACGTATTGGAAAAGTAGATACAAAATATCCATTGTTGCTTTTTGGAGAACAAAATGGATTAAAAATAGGTGTATTAGCAGCAGAAGGAATTTGGAAATGGCGCTTGTTCGATTACTTACAACATCAGAATCACGACATGATTGATGAGGTAATTGGCAAGTCTGTTCAATACTTATCCTTGAAAGAAGATAAACGTAAATTCCGTGTTTCTGTCAATAAGAATATCTTCAAAGAAAATGAGAAAATATATTTTGATGCGGAATTGTACAACGAAAGTTACGAGCTCATCAATGACCCAGATGCTAGTTTAGTCATCACCAATAGTGAAGGGAAAAATTTCAATTTCACATTCGATAAAACTAATAAATCCTACACTTTGAATGCCGGATTTTTTGAAGTTGGTGACTACAAATTCCGTGGTGTCACGATGAATAGCGGAAAGGAGTTAACCTATAACGGGCAGTTCAGTGTACAACCCATTCAATTGGAAAGTTATGCAACTACTGCCGACCACGGTTTATTAAGAATGTTGAGTGAAAAACATGGTGGAGAAATGGTTTATCCAGATCAACTAGCTAGTATTGCCACGATGATTTCTGCCAAGGAAACGGTCAAACCAACCATTTATCAAACATCAAAGACACGTTCTGTGATCAACATCAAATGGATCTTTTTTATCCTATTGTTTTTATTGACACTAGAATGGTTTTTGAGAAGATATTTTGGTTCCTATTAGAAGCAATTTGAACAGACATCCTGCCTGTTTTCTATCTTCCCAAAACAGATAAGATGTCTATTCTACGTATATTATAATTTTTCATTATCTTAGCCACTCTACACCTAGCTAGCTATTTTAATATTACCACAAATTTTTAAGATTATGAAAAAACTTTTTCTATTGACGAGCCTTTCAATTTTCGTAAGCACATTGTTTGCACAACAATTGTATATCGATGCATTCTCAGGATATAATATCACAGCTTACCAAGATGCACCAGAATATTCAGAAGGTATAGGTTATGTTCCGATTGGTGGACGTATTGGTGGTGGACTAGAGCATGTCCAGTTAGGGGTAGAATATCAACAGCAGATTAAAAATCCTATTTTCGAGTTTACCAATGATGTAGGAGAACCAACGTTTGATGAGGAATTTATTACGAGATATTATGGCGGTTTTATAAGAGGAAATTTATCTTCTTTGCCGGCATATCGATTTGGTTTAGTTTTAATGGCTGGTGTTGGAAAATATGAAACGGAAGTAAATAGAACCAATCTAACCACAGGAACGATTGATACTTATGAGTACGAACCGACCCTTGGCTACAATTTCAAAATCGGAGTTTCTTCACCAATTTATACGATTCTTCACTGGGAATTTGGTTATCAAATCAACATGGTCGATCGTCCAGAAAATTTACCGCTAGCAAGTCATAATGCAATTCATCATTCATTTCAAGCTGGTCTTAGTTTGAATTTTGTTTTTGGAAATGTTGCAAAGAAATGCCGACGCGTGATTGACACAGGATCTAGTGGAAGAGGTTGGAGATAACCACAAAGTGGAATTTCAATATCAATATCAATATCAATATCAATATCAATGGAGTACGTGTGCTCGCGAGTCCACGCACTCCATTGACATTGCTATTGTAATTGCTATTGATATTCAATATCTTTACATACAATGAATAACGATTACACAATTCTACAAAAGTCAGCTGCTTGGTCTGTACATATCTTTACCGCTTCTGGTTTGATAGCAGGTTTCTTGGCGGTGTTGGCGATTCAGGCACAAGATTGGCGAGTCGCTACCTTTTGGATGTTGTTGACATTGGTGATTGATGGTGTAGATGGCACCTTTGCTAGGATGGCTAATGTAAAAGAAGTGTTACCTGGCATTGACGGAAAGACAATTGATTATGTAATTGACTTTTGTACTTACGCAATTATACCAACCTATTTTTTTTATATGTCTGGATTGGTGGAAGATCAATATGCGATTCCAGCATCCGTCTTTATATTGTTAGTAAGTTCGATCTATTATGGACGAGATGGTATGGTTTCAGATGATTATTATTTTATTGGATTTCCAGTCATGTGGAATATGGTGGTATTGATGATGTTTTTCGTTTTCCAATTTTCATCTCCTGTTAATATTGCCTTGATCATCTTTTTTTCTATTATTCATTTTGTGCCGATTAAGTTTGTATATCCAAGTCGAGCACCTCGATTACAAAAATTGACGATTACAGCCACAGTTGTGATGTTGGCTAGTTTAATTGCAGTTGTATTTCTATATCCGGAAACCTATTTGTGGTTGAATGGCTTAGTTGCAGCTAGTATTTTATATTTTGCAGTCCTTGCCGTTTACGACACCTTTATCCATAAAGATTAACCATGAACGCCACAACAACAAAACCTATTTCAAAAATTTTAGGGTATGGTGTACACTTGCTGACAAGTTGTGGGATGGTCACCGCATTCCTAGCAATGGTTGCGATTGGCAAACATGATTGGAAAGAAGCATTGATGTGGTTATTAGCTTATTTATTAATTGATGGGATTGACGGAACCTTTGCTCGAAAATTAAAAGTCAAAGAAAATTTACCAGAAATGGATGGTGGTGTCATTGACGATTTGTCTGATTTCGCCAATTTCGTTTTCGTCCCCAGTTGGTTGTTATATGAGTGTGGTAGAATTGAAGCACCATTGAATTTCATTGCGGTGATTATCATTATTTTAAGCTCCTCCATTTATTATGGGAAAGGAAAACAAGTATCCGATGACAACTATTTTCTCGGATTTACTGGATTATGGAATGTAGTCCTATTCTTTCTAATTTGTATTTTCGATTTCTCGTCAACAATCAATTTTTGTCTAATTGTCTTACTCGCAATTATGCAATATTTACCGATAAAATTTATCTACCCAAGTAAAGCATCCAAATTTAAATGGCTTCATCTATTGGTTACGATTGCCATGTTGATAGGATTTGGAGGTGTATTGTTCGAATATCCCAAAGAAGTGCTGATTTTTAAATATCTTGCGATTGGAGGACTTGCTTATTTTACTTTAATGAGTATTCCTACTACGATCAAAAGTTTTTCTAAAGGTTGATATTTTGATGTGTGATTTATAATGCATGATATGATCGTTAGGACGATTTTTACGCGAGTATGTTGTCTTATGAAAAGATCTGATCATGCATTACATAACGGTTCGTCCTAACGGTCATATCATACATTCAAGTGAGCTTTAGCGATCGAGAAAATCATTATACATCATACATTCAAAAAAAATCATACATTCAAAAAAATACTAAATCATGAAATCATCTTTGATATTATTCCTATCACTGCTGAGCTTCTTATCTATTTCCACTATTTCCACAGCACAATCCACTTTGAAAATCGAACGAGCCGATGAAAGAGAAATCCGTGAAACAATAGATTTGTTTTTTGATGGACTATATGACGGTAATTTGAACAAAATGAAAAGAGCGGTTTGGGAAGAAGCCTCCTTAGTTTCGACGCATGTCAATAAAAAAGGGCAAGAACAAACTCGAACTTCTACGATGAAAGATTTTCTCGAAGGTGCTTCCAAACCTCGTGATGCCAAGTGGATTGAGAAAATATGGGATGTAGAAATTGAGTCAGAAGGAAGACTCGCACAAGCAATTATGGAATATGCTTTCTTTTTGGATGACAAATTTGTTCACTGTGGTGCCAATGCCATGCAACTGATTAAAATGGATGGTCAATGGAAAATCGTCGCACTCTCAGACACTCGAATGAAAAATGATTGCAACGAGAAAGAGATTAAAAAACGGGTCAAGTAAATGGATTTAGCAAAAGTAATCCGTGAAAGACACTCCCGTGAGTATGCAGAAAAAGTAGCGGAATATATCGGTGATGACAAAAAACGTTTCAAAGAATTGATGAAGCTTTTTTTCGTCAATGATTATCGAATGAATCAACGTGCATCTTGGGCGGTACTCATTACTATTCAAAAAAAACCTAACCTTATACAGCCGTATTTGTCCAAAATGTTGAAGAAGTTGGATGAAGATGTGCATGATGCAGTTATCCGTAACACCATCCGCATTTTTGAAGACATTGACATTCCTGAATCATTAGAAGGATTTCTTTATGACAAGTGTATGCACTATCTCAATGGCATGGATTATCCAGTTGCCATCAAAGCTTTTTCATTAACGGTTGCTGCTAGGATTGCACTCAAATATCCAGATTTACAACCAGAAATTTTGGAAATTATTGATTATCAAGTTCCTCATGCTACTGCTGCTTTTAAGAGTCGGGCTAAGCGTACTCGGGTTCTTTTTGGGAAGTGATTGGGTGTTTATCTTTACCTTTCTTAGTGGTAAAAAAAATGTTCTCGATCAATTTCCCATTTTGCAATATTATAGTCAAAAAATAATTCTAGTAAACCTTGAAGGTTAGGCGACCAAACGAATTTTTACCACTAAGTGCACTAAGTAGGTAAGAAACACTAAGAGCATACATGCCGACAACGCGTTCTCCTTAGTGTTCCTTATCTTCTTACTTTTCTTAGTGGTAAAAAACGTCCACAACAACCAACTCCCCATTCAGAAACCTGACTACCTCCAACATTCAGGTTTTCAACTTCCTATACTTACCAGTAAGTTTGAATAGTATTCTTTTTTAAATACTAAAAAACTATCGTTATGAGTAGAAAGAAAAAATTTATAATTTCTTGTGTCGCCGTACTATTTAGCTATCAAATAATAGTTGCACAAGATTGTGAAATGGGAACTACAACTGCCCTACTAGAAGGCAATAATGTAAAAGCGATGTTGTCCAATTCCGGAAATATATTCGCATCTGAACAAAGCATTTATCAATTCCCTGCAAATCAATTTCAGAATATTCCTGCTTCCACTATATATTCAGCTTCTGTTTGGGTTGGTGGAATTGATCCTGCTGGAAATTTAAAATTAGCCGCCAACTCTTATGGTCCATATAGTGACAAAACTGATTTTTATCCTGGACCATTACATGAAGAATGGGGAATGACCGATGTACCAATGTGTACCGCATGGGATCGCATGTTTACGATGTCAAAAGCAAGTATTGATGCGCACAAAGCGGATTCTGCTGACAATGGTGTAATCGACGGACCTATTCCTGATGAAATATTATATTGGCCAGGTCGACTTAATTCTTATGCAGAAGAAGCGTATGGAATCGATCTTGACAGAACACATATGGCGCCATTTTATGACAGGAATAGTGACGGAATTTATAGTCCGCAGGAAGGTGATTATCCTAACATTAAGGATGCAACAAGTGCAGTTTGGTGGGTAATAAATGATGCAGGCGGCATACATTATAGCTCATTAGGAGATCCAATCCGCATGCAATTTAATTATCTAGCTTATTCCTATGCAAGCGAAGACGAGACGATCAATAACAGTACTTTTTACAGTGTAACGATGATAAATCGAGGAATAGAAAGTATAGATAGTCTTTTCGCTTCTGTTTGGGTAGATCCACAATTAGGTTGTTATGTAGACGATTATATTGGTTCTATTCCAGAAGAAAATCTTGCTTTTATTTACAATTCAGATGATGTAGATGGTGATGAAAGTTGTTTTTGTGACAACGGTGTTACGACCTATTGTGAAGAACCACCCATCATGACCATTAAAATATTGGAAGGACTTTATAATGATGACTACACTGAAAGAAATGGCATGTCCTCCTTCATGTATTATAACAATGGGTCGTACGGAAATCCAAACCCATTAACTACGGATCCGACCAAAGCAATCGAATATTATAGGCTAATGAATGCAAGATGGAATGATAGTGATGAATGGCCTGATGTTTCATCTCCATTAACTTACGGAGCCTCTGGATTCAATCCAAATAGCACTGATTATACGAGTTTTGCATATTCAGCGGAAACAGCGCAAGGCACTTGGCATATGTGCCTCAATGAAGATGATCCTGGTGATAAAAGAATGCTGATAACTACTGGACCAGCTCGAATGGAACCGCAAGCTGTCAATGATTTTACTTTTGTAATTACCAATATCCCTAATGCGCTAGGTCCGTGTGATGGAGCACTTCCTACCATCATTGAGACTTCTAACACATTGGATGAACTTTCAAACAATACAGTTGCAATAAAGGAATTATTTCTTGACAATCACTCCATTACTATTGCACCTAATCCTATGACGGATTATACCACTTTTGATTTTGGAGAACTTACTGGAAAAATTGATCAAGTTGAATTATATACAGTTGATGGAAAATTAGTTCGTAGTTATAATGATATCAATAATGAATTAGTTATTTCAAAAGTAGGTTTAAATCCTGGCATGTATTTCTACAAAGTAAGAATGAAATCGAAACAACTTATATCCGGAAAAATAATGGTACTATAAATAGATAATCAATCTTTCTTTATCCAAAGGTGTTCGTTTAACAGCGAGCACCTTTTCTTTTTAAATTAAAATTAGAAACCTGACTAAAACACTATCTTGCATATGCCTATGCAGATAATTCTGAAATCAATAACACTACATTTGTAAATGCTAAGATGATTTATTTAGGTCAAGAGACGCTTTCCGATACTCGGGTTTCGTTATGGATTGATCCAGACCTTGGATGTTACACGGATGATTTTGTTGGTTCAATGCCAGAACACAATCTAGCCTATGTATATAATGCAGATGCAGTAGATGGTGAAAATGGCTGCGACTGTTCATTTGGCATTCCTACCTACTGTGAAGCACCACCTACCATAGCATTCAAATTGTTGGATGGTGTTTTTGATCCTGCAACATTAGAAAATAAAAGAATGACTTCGTTCATGACGTATAATAATGCAGGTATTGGAAATTCTCAACCAGGTACTACCGATCCTTCTACAGAAATTGAAGTTCAAAACTATATGTCAGGAAAATGGAGAGATGGAACACCACTTACTTTTGGTGGTACTGGCTATAACCCTGGTAGCGAAGATTACCTCGACTTTGCTTTTAGTGGCGCAAGTTCATTTGGAGATTGGACAATGTGTGGCGAACAATTGGAACCGACAGATACAAGAATGCTAATTAATTCTGGTCCATATGAATTACAACCTGGTGCTGTTGATGAATTTGTTTTTGCAATTATTGGAATTCCAGATTATATAGAACCTTGTATTTCAGATACAACTCCTTTAACTTTTGCATCAAATTATGTTGAAGCATTTTATTTCAATGAAGTTGTTGGGACGAAAGAAACATACTTACCAAATCAAACCATATCAGTTTTTCCAAATCCAATGACTGAACAAACCACTTTTGATTTTGAAGAATTGGGTGGTCAAATTAATAAAGTAGAATTATATACGATAGATGGAAAATTGGCAAAGGAATACAACATCATTGATGAAAAACTAATCATTTCAAAAAGCGATTTGAATGAAGGAATGTATTTTTATAAAGTCTTCACGAAGAATCAAAAATTGATTTCTGGCAAGTTGATGGTTTTGTAGGTTCGTTAAATTTAACGAACCTACAAAAAAAGGACCGCTAAATTAAGTTAGCGGTCCCTAATTTCCATGGAAGGAAATATCAAATCGGCTTAGGATTCATTAATCAAAATCCAAAGTATTATTCTCGGCTCTACTCACTAAAAACTCGATCGCCGCTTCTAGTTCGATTGGTTGCGAGGAAGCGTCAACTTTCACAATCACCTCATCACTAGTTGGACGGTATGTATTTTCAGCAAGTATATTAATCATTCTATTTTTCGAAAGTCCTTCTTCATATCTATTGATTTCATTTCCATTAGTATCAATAATTAAAGTCGTTGGATAAACTTTCACATTATATAAATTCTTTAAAGTGATCGCTTCCAGATCCTTTTCATCTAATTCTTGGAATAGATAATCTTTGTGAATAGCACCATTTACTTCAAGATTATTGTAAACGTTTTGTTTCATTTGTTTGCAAGGCAAACACCATTTTGCCCCGAAAGACAAAATGATGTTTTTTCCTTGTAAGTCGGCTGTTTTAATTAAATCAGATAATAAGAAACTTATTTCAGGTAAGGTTTCTAAATCAATTTTAGAAGCATTACTTAAGTTCTTTTCTGACTTAATAAACGTTTTGTTCTGAGGCGTCGTAATGTTTGTGTGAGAAGTATAAGTGATTGTGTGTTGCGTAGTGTTCCTCACATTAATTGGCCTCGGAGTTGCAACAATAGGTGCAGAATAAACATAACTTTTGGTAGTTACATTGTGTTGGTTTTTTGAACTTGTTTCCTGGGTAGGAGCTGTTGTAGTTAGCGTATACGTTTCATTAATTAAATTCGATTTAATTAATTCATTATTATTTAATTCACTATTTAATGAGTTATTTAATTCTGCATTTAATGTCGAATTAATTAATGTTTTATTATTATTTAAATCAGTAATTAATTCACTATTTAATTCCGATTTAATTAATTCTTTTTCATCAATTAAATCACTATTTAATTCGTCATTTAATTCCGAATTAAAAGTTATTTCTAAAATATCTTCTGGGTATAATTCTGAATTAATTTTATCCGCACAGATTTCATAATTCGCATTAAATGAATCCTCATTTAAATTGATGTAAAACCCAATTGCGTTTTGTGAATTAAAATAAATGTAATCGCTAAAAGCTAATCCATTAAATAAAAGAAAAGTTGCAAGAATAAAAGCATACAGAAAGTCCACGTTAAACGCTTGTTTCCATTCATTGTTAGTTGTGTAGTCGAAAGCCATGTTTGTAAATTTTCGCATTTAAAACTTGTTCATGGAATCAAATGCGAATTCACATAGGCTGTTTAGTATCATAAATATGGAAGTAAATATTTAATTATCAAAGGATTGCGCATCTTTTTTTCAATTAATACTTGATTCCTATTTAAAAATGGAGTCGTCACTTCATATTTAATTCAACTTTAATTCAACATAGTTCTTTCGGAGGATTAAAATATTTAAATTCACATCGTATTTCAGCCAACAAATCAGAAGGGAAATGAATATCAACTGGCATGAAATCCCATTTATCCGAATTTTAATTCCATTGATTATTGGGATTATAACTGCTATTTATTTTCAACCATTTGTTGAACCCACCAAATTTCTTATTCCTTTTCTATTTGTTTTT
The DNA here is from genome assembly GCA_937941765.1 of uncultured Saprospiraceae bacterium. Taxonomy (GTDB): domain Bacteria; phylum Bacteroidota; class Bacteroidia; order Chitinophagales; family Saprospiraceae; genus CALDGQ01. The sequence continues at coordinate 89,182 of CALDGQ010000018.1, read as the reverse complement.
TTAATGTTATTCCATTTTGGAAAACGGTTTATTTTAAGACCTTTCTTTGGTATTACTTTATTTCTTTTTCTTTTTTGTTTTGGCAATTTTATTACCATTAATAATCAAGAAATACGAGATAAAGATCATTACAGTAATTACGTTACGGATTCTAATTTTATTGAAGGAAAAATAATAAGTGAACCTGTGGATGGGAATAGTATTAAATGCGAAATAGAATTAAATAAAATCGGAATAAATAAAGACAGTTTATTTAATTGCTCAGGAAAAATAATTATTTATTTTAAAAAAGAATTAATTAAACCTGAATTAAATTATGGTGATTTAATTATTGCAAAAATAAAATTAAATAAAATAGAGCCCGTTAAAAACCCATATGCATTTAATTTTAAAAAGTATTTAAAATTAAAAAACATTAATTACCAAGGCTTTTTAAAACAAAGTGATTGGAAATTAATTAATAAAAATAAAGGAAACATAATATTTAATTATGCCATTAAATCCCGTCAACATTTTAATTCGATTTTAAATAAATATATTAAATCAGAAAATGAGCGTGCAGTTGCTAATGCTTTAATTCTAGGAAATAAAAATGAATTAACTAAAGAAATAAAAAATGCTTACGCAGGTACAGGAGCCATCCATGTATTAGCAGTTTCAGGATTACATGTAGGCATCATTTTAATTATTTTAAATCTATTTTTTGGACTCATTAAATCGAATAATAAAACCATTAATTTATTTAAAACTTTATTAATGCTTTTTGGCATTTGGGGTTTTGCGTTAATTACTGGAGCGGCACCTTCTGTTATCAGAGCAGCTACGATGTTGAGCTTGGTAATTATTGGAAAACAATTAAATCGATATTCGAATATTTATAACACTATTGCAGCTGCAGCTTTTATGATGTTGTTGTGGAATCCATTCCAATTATTTGATGTAGGATTTCAACTTTCTTTTTTAGCATTAATTGGCATTATTTATTTCCAACCAATTGTTTACAAAAGATGGTATATACATAACAGATTCTTTGACTGGATTTGGAAATTAGCTTCAGTAGCAATCGCAGCACAGATCACTACCCTACCGATTAGCTTTTATTATTTTCATCAATTTCCAGTTTACTTTTTATTATCTGGAGTTGTTGTGATACCTGCCGCAACTATTATCTTATGGTTAGGGATTTTATTGTTTGTTTTTTCATTCATGCCATCAATAGCTGTTGCGATTGGATATGCTTTGGAAAAAGTGCTGTTCGTTGTCAATTCCTTAATTTATATGATCATGCAATTACCAGGAAGTTTGATCAAAGGAATTTGGATTGGTGTAGGCAGTGTTTTCCTTTTGTATTTTATAGTTTCTATTTTCATCTATGCAAACGAAACTAAAAAAACTAGATGGCTGGTATATGCAACGATATTATTTCTGGTATTTAATATCAATCATTCTTTTCAAGCTTTTAATAATTTAAATAACTCCAATATTCAAATTTACCATTCGCACAAAAATTCAATTATAGATTGCTTCAATGGAAATCATTTAACTTCCTTGACCAATAAAAGAGCGGAAGCATCAAACATTAACTTTGCAGCTCAAAATAATCGATGGGCACACCGAGTAAAAAAACATTCAAAAAATAATTTTATTCATAGCATAGTCGATTCAAAAGATCTCTTCTTTCAAAATGGGTTTTTAAATTTCAAAGGAAAGACATTTTTCATTCCACTTCAGGATGTAATACTTAACTCCCCCACTCCAATTAAAGTAGATTATGTTTTGATTCGTGACAATTGTCGAATTGATCCTGCGCAACTTTTTGCTTCCATCCATCCAACCGAAGTTATTCTTGATGCTTCTAATCACAAATGGACGATTGAAAAATGGGTACGATATTTAAAGGATGCGGAAATGCAGTATTATAATATTGTGGAGAATGGTGCTTGGGAGGTTGAAGTTGATTAAGTTGGGAGTTCAGTTCCGGCGGACTTCAGTCGCCGTTGTTGAAGCTTCAATACAAATGACAATAGCAAACGATCGTTTAATAGACAAAATGGCCAGCGCATCATTAGCTTTTAGAAGTGTCAAAATTCGGGTTGATTTATTGACATTCCCTTTTGGCGGCTAAAGTCGCTTGAACTGAAATAGTTATTGCTTCAACATCTTCTGAAGTTACACCTCTAAGAAAACCCAAATAAAACTTTGAATATCAGGGATAGAATGCTACCTTTCATGTTGTTAATTAAGCGAAAAACCAAATTACTATGATGAAGAGAATTTACATTCTTCTAGCATTTTTACTTTCCCCATTTATAATACTGGCTCAAGACAAAGGAATTGATCAAATAATAGATGAAGCTTTTAAGCCCGTCTCAGATTTCTTCACTAACGTTATCTTTTTCGAAATTTCAGATGGCGTTCCTTTCGTACTTATACTACTTGTAGTAAGTGCATTATTTTTCACTATTTATTTTGGTTTTATAAATATTCGCGGCTTTGGTACCGCTGTTAATACCGTCAGAGGCAAATATGATGATCTGGAAAGTCATGGACTTTCTGAAAATGTCAATGTCAATGTCATAGATGGAGATTTGCCAGATACGATTCGAGATGAAAGTAAAGATGGTGAGGTCAGTCACTTCCAAGCATTGGCAACAGCTGTTTCTGGAACTGTAGGAAATGGAAATATTGCAGGTGTCGCATTGGCAATTGCGTTGGGTGGACCCGGTGCCACTTTTTGGATGATTGTGTGTGGATTGTTAGGGATGTCCTTAAAATTTGTTGAATGTACATTAGGGGTACAATACCGGGATGTAGGTCCAGATGGAACCGTCTATGGTGGTCCGATGTACTATTTATCCAAAGGATTGAAAGAAAAAGGATTTCCGATGCTTGGAAAAATACTAGGAGTTTTGTTTGCCATCTTCTGTATTGGTGGATCTTTTGGAGGTGGTAATGCCGCCCAATCAAATCAAGCAACCATTGTATTAAAAGATCTTTTAGGATTAGAAAGTACTTACGCTGGTGCAGGGATTGGATTTGTATTGGCAATTATCGTTGGTATCATTATTATTGGTGGCATTAAAAGAATTGCATCTGTTACTGAAAAAGTAGTTCCTTTCATGGCAGTGATGTACCTAATCGCTTGCTTGTATATTATATTGTCAAATTTCACTTTAATTGATGATGCATTCGGAGCTATTTTCTCTCAGGCATTTACGCCACAAGCGAGCGTCGGTGGAATGATTGGTGTATTGCTTGTTGGATTTCAAAGAGCTGCCTTTTCAAATGAAGCAGGAGCAGGTTCTGCATCCATTGCGCACTCTGCTGTTAAAACGAATTATTCTGCATCAGAAGGTTTGGTTGCTTTGTTAGAGCCATTTATTGACACCGTCGTTATTTGTACTATGACAGCATTGGTCATCATTATTTTTAATTCTGGAGGTGCATTTGAATATGGTGGAAATGGATCTGGAGCAGTTATGATTGATGGTGTTGCCTATGAAGGTGCAGGAATTACTTCTCAAGCATTTGCAAAGTATATACCATTTTCACAAATATTTTTAACCATTGCAGTTGTATTGTTTGCAGTTTCTACTATGATCTCATGGTCTTATTATGGATTGCAATCTTGGAAATTTTTATTTGGTCGCGGTGCCATGTCTGATGTTGTTTACAAATTAATTTTCTGTCTCTTCATCATCATTGGTGCTGCTGCAAATATGGGTTCAATTTGGGCATTTTCAGATGCAATGATTTTTGCCATGGTATTCCCAAATATGATTGGTTTATTCTTCTTATTCCCAGTTGTTAAACGAGAATTAAGTCGATATTTAACTGCCATTCGAAATAAGAAAGCATAAAATATTATACAATAACTCAAAAGCCCAAGTGACAACACTTGGGCTTTTTTGAAATAAAGACCTTATGTTTAAAACAATCAACTTACTTTTCTTCGCGCTGCTTGCAACTACGCTTATCGGTCAAAACCAAGCACCAGTTATCACTAACTTATCTGCAACCGTTGATAGTGACCATATTGTTATAATTTCATATGACGTTTCTGACAATGAAAACGAAGACGTAGAGATTCGTTTAAGAATTTCAGATGACAATGGAAATACTTATACAATTGATGCAACTAATGCGACAGGGGATGTTGGCTACCCTATCCCTCCTGGACTTGGCAAGCAAATAATTTGGGATCACACTGATGTCGTAGAAATGGATGGAAATTTTTTCATCAAATTGACTGCTGATGATCGTTTAGGTTTTGACATACAAGAACTAGTAGACCAAGTAGATTCAAATCGTTTGTTGAATACGCTTCAATATTTAGACGGTCCACGTCATTGGATTACTGGAAACGATCATGTTTTGGATATTCAAGATAGTCTGGTTACTTATTTTAATGAATTAAATTTAGAAACAGCTGTTTACACTTTCCCAAAAGGAAATTATGAAGCTAAAAATATTGTTGGCTCGATGACTGGAATTTCTGACAACGATTCTATTTACATTGTAGATGCTCATTACGATTCTGTTTCCAACTCACCTGGTATTGATGACAATGCAAGTGGTGTTGCAGGGTTTATGGAAGCCGCACGAATTTTATCTCAATACGAATTTCATAAAACCATTCGGTTCATCGGTTTTGATTTGGAAGAAACTGGATTAGAAGGAAGTATTAATTACGTCGAAAATGACATACCTGACAACGAGCAAATCAAAGGGGTTTTCAATTTAGAAATGATTGGTTATGCCACCGATCAGCCTAATTCACAAGAATTCCCTGACGGCTTTGAATTACTTTTTGGAGATGCTTACAATGAAATTGCAGCCAATGATTTCCGGGGTGATTTTATCAATAACATTGGACACCCGCCTTCAGTAGGAATTATGAATGCATTTGAAAATTACGCAAGTATTTATGTGCCTGAATTAAGTGTGATCTCACTACCTGCACCAGCGAGTTGGTTGATCATTACACCCGATCTAGGACGAAGTGATCACGCACCTTTTTGGTTGGACAACAAACCTGCATTGATGATTTCTGACGGTGCCAATTTCAGAAATCCAAACTACCATGAATCAACAGATGTGATTGAAACCATCAACTTTGAATTTATGTCTAATGTTGTCAAAGCCGTAATTGCAACGGTTGCTGAATTATCTGAACCAGCACATGCAACTACCGCAACAACTACAATCGACTTGGTTGCTGAAATCCAAGAATTCAACTGTGTACAATCAATTGCACCCAACCCCGTTACGGATTTATTGACGATTCAAATGGGTGATTGTGATTTTGAAAAGCTTCATTTACAATTATTTGCGAGTAGTGGATATATCGTTATAGACAAACATTTTGATCATCCTAGATTACTAAATCTTAATGTGTCGGAGATTCCTACTGGCATCTATATACTTCAATTCAATGTAGGAATTGAATCCTATAGTGAAAAGATTATAATTGAATGATATTAATCCAAATTAGTATTGAAATTGTTAATATCTAACTTCCTGAGTAATTAATGTTAGCATACATTTAGTTTTTCGACATATAATTTATACCTTGATTGCGTGATGCAATGAAGTCCCATTGCATATACATTTGTAGCGAACATATCACTCGCCTCATTTTCTCCCGTTCCCCGTTTTGTCTTATAGTCTAAAATTATTTTCCCTCTATTAATACTACAATCAATGAATGTTAAAACTATTCTAATGCCATTACTAATGGTATTATTTTCGATGATTTCACATATCGGATACGCTCAAATTTATTACGTAAATCATGCTGCTACAGGAATCAATAGTGGTTCCAATTGGACAGATGCATATACAGATCTTCAATCCGCACTAAACATTGCAACTGCAGGAACTGAAATTTGGGTTGCTTCAGGCACCTATTATCCAACAACGTGTTCACCTTGCACTATGGTTCAAAGAAACACCTCATTTGAAATACCAGATGGTGTCAAGATCTTTGGTGGGTTCAATGGAACAGAAACCAGCCAAGTAGATCGTAACTGGATTGCCAATCCTACCGTTTTAAGTGGTGATATCAATCAAGATAATTCACCAAGTGGCAACTCTTATTCTGTGGTTTACTCACTTAGAGTAAGTTTAGCAACCATAGTTGATGGATTTACGATTCGTGATGGATGTGCAGATTTGGTAACTGGATCTGGCCGATCACGTGAAGGTGGTGGCTGGTACAATGATGGCTCAGCAGGAAACACTTCTAGCCCAATGATTAGAAATGTTCGATTTGTAACCAATAAAGCAAACCGTGGAGCAGGAATGTTCAATGCAGGTGGCTTTGATGGAGAAGCTAGTCCAATTTATCAACATGTTGAATTTATCAACAACTCTGCAGCAGCTGATGGTGGTGGCTGTTTAAACGATGGAACTTTTGATGGAGACTCGAGTCCACAATATTATAGTTGCAAATTTATTGACAATACGTCCAATGGAAGTGGCGCAGGTTTATTCAACAATGCAACTGGAATCAAAGATGAATTAGGTAACATTATACACTCTGGAAATTCAAACCCATTTATTGTTAATTGCACTTTTAAAAATAACACTGGTTTTACAGATGGCGGGATAGGTGGTGCCATGTACAATTTAGGTAGTAAGGGTGGTAGTTGTTCACCTTCGATTTTCAATTCATTATTTGTCGAAAACAAAGCATATGCAGCAGCAGCCATTTATAACAATGGTGCAGACGAAGGACTGGCAAGCCCTTCCATCATCAACTGTACTTTTGCAAATAATGAAGCAGATCCATTCAATATTATGGGTGGTACCGGTGGTGCTGTTTACAACAATGGATCTATCAATGGAAATTCTTCACCTACCGTTTTAAATTGTATTTTCTGGGATAATATTACTGATGGTGATTCTCAAGTATTTAGAAATGTCGGAGGAACTCCTTTCATCGCCTACAGTCTTGTCAACAAACCAGATTGTGCTTCCATTAATAGTGCATCAAATGGCGGAACCACTACTTGTGGACTAGGAATGATTTACAACCAAAATCCATTGTTTATTGATGCAGCAAATTGCAATTATCGTTTACAAGATAATTCTCCTGCTATCAACGTTGGTGACAATCAAGTAAATGGTCTACCGATTGATTTGGATAGCTTGCCAAGAATTTTCAATGCAGTAATCGACCTAGGACCTTATGAAATGGAAAGTATAGTTTTACCAATTGACTTGTTATCTTTCCAAGCAAAATATGATGGACAATCAGAGGTGAACTTGTTTTGGTCAACTATTAATGAAAGAGAAAGTGGTGTTTTTGTAGTGGAAAGATCTTCAGATGGATATCAATTTGAAAAAATCGATCGATTGGAAGCTTCTGATTTATTAAATGTTCCAGTGACATATCACACAATTGATGAAAAGCCATTAAATGGAAAAAGTTATTACCGCATAAAAATTATGGAAGATTCTGGTCGTAGTTATTATAGTAATTTAGAAGAAGTTTCTATTTACAATTCAACAGTAACTACCTACCCGAATCCAGTTATTGACCAGTTAAATATTCAAATCAATGATACAAGTTTATCAGGAGAATTCGAATATTATATCCATAATGTGGTTGGACAAGAAATGCTACATAAATCTATTCCTGCAAAGAATGAATTTGCCATTGGAGTGGATCGATTAAATCCAGGTATGCACACGATTGTTGTCTTACACAATGGAAATAAAATATTGACACACCCTTTTATAGTTGCGAAGTTGTAAAAACCTCGCTAAATATATTCCCCTTGAAACGGAGTTGCTGTGAATCATTGATTTGCAGCAACTTTTTTTGTTGTTTGGAGGTCCGATCTTTTTACGTAAAATCTTGGGAGGTAGGATCCATCCTCTAATCCACTGATGGCGGATAGGCCCTTCCTTGGAAAGGAAGGGTGGTTCGTGAGCACGTAAAATTGTTGTGTGAATAAAATTTATTTCAAAATAAAACAATATGTATCCTACGTTTCTCAATGCTACCAACTCAACACAAATTGAAAAGCTCCAACGGAGCGATAGCAAATAGCCTAGTGCAATAGCGCTAGGCTATTTGCTATCGCTTTGTGTATCAAAAATCGTGACAAAACACTTCTTGCATGTTCAAATTCCAACAAACAAGTAAGGTTAAAACAAATAAGAACATAGATTGGTTAATAATAAAAATTATCCTATAAACTCAACAATTCGTTTCACCACATCCGGATTCTTCATCAATCTAAAATGTCCATACCCTTTAGTAATGACCAGTATCGTATCTTTCCAACTACCTGCAATAGTTTTAGCTTCTGAGATTGGCGTAATAGGATCCAATTCATCATGAAGGATCATTGCAGTATTCACATTGATTTTTGTATTCGAAGTACTTACATCTATTGTTTCGAGCGGAATTTGAATTTTAGAAGATATGAATTCAAACCATTTTTTTCTAACTGCATTTGGTGCCCCGATTAGGTCCAAATAGTTGTCCATCGTTTTTTTAGAACTAGAAGATGCTGCAATTAAAACCAATTTGTCAATATGAATATGACGACCAATGTTGGCCAACATATAAACGATACAAGCACCTCCAAACGAGTGGGTAATAGCCGCTGCAATATTTCCATCTACCTGCTCTATCAAAGATTTAATCGCACTACTAAAATTTAAAATATTCGCACGTTCTCCTTCCGAGTCTCCATGAGCCGGTCCATCAAATGTGATCACACAATAACCTGCTTTTAGAAGACCAGGAACGAAACCTCTCAATGCAGTTCCACGAGATTCCCAACCATGAACAAGCAAAACAATTTGGTCACCACTCCCCCATTTATAGCCCTTCAATTTTCTTTTGTTATGAGTAAATTCGAAGTGTTGTACTTGATCCAAAAGCGCATCTGACTTACGGTGTTTAGCACGAGATCTAGGTGTCGAAAAAACTTTATAAGCTAAAGCTGCGAAAGGCTTCGGGAAAATTCTTCCAAATGTATTTAACAACAATTTGAAGAACATCAATGGAATCTTTGGGTAACTAGCTGGCTGCTCTGGTCGAGGATCCTTATAGTCAGATTGCAGGTATTCTATGTTCGTTAAAGTATTCATTGAAGCTGCGAAATTAAGGAATTAATTGAGGTTGAAAAATGTTAGAAAAATTATACGAATAGTTGATAAAATTGTAGCTCAAAATGCACAATTAAAACAACCAAAAATTAACTTTGTTGCAACATGGCAAACCACCTTATATTACATACTGGAACCAACCTTGGAGATCGAGAAGACAACCTCTTAAAAGCCAATGACTTGATTGAAAAAAGAATTGGTAAGATCACTAAATTCTCTAGTTTGTATGAGACGGAACCATGGGGAATCGAAGACCAACCAGCCTTTATTAATCAAGCGATTGCATTGACTACCGAACTATCTCCAGAGGCGATACTGGATGCCGCAAACGGCATTGAAGAAGAAATGGGGCGGATTAGAGTGAAGAAATGGGAACGCAGGTTGATTGATATCGATATTATATTTTTAGGAGACCAAATAATCAAAACAAAACGACTTACAGTTCCGCATAAACACATTCAAGATCGTAATTTTGTGTTGATACCTTTGATGGAAATTATTCCTGATTTTGTGCACCCAATTTTCAATGAAACAATTGAAGAACTGTATGAAAAATCTACTGACACTCTAGAGGTTTTTCTTTTAAATTTTGAAGAAGAATGAAGCGAAAATTTCCATATGAATTTATTTGCATTGAAGGAAATATCGGTGCAGGCAAAACGACCTTGTGCAATATGTTCAAAAGAGATTTTGGCTGCCGTGTCATTTTAGAGGAATTTGATGACAATCCATTTCTTCCCAATTTTTATAAAAATAAAGAACAATATGCTTTCCCCGTTGAGTTGTTTTTTATGACAGAGAGACATAAGCAATTGCAAGCTAATTTAAGTCAAAATGAATTATTTAGTACAGGTATTGTTTCTGATTATTTTTTCTTAAAAACACTGTTGTTTGCAAAAAATAATTTGAATGATGAAGAATATCGTTTATTCAAACGCATCTTCAAAATCATGGATACGACTTTTCCAAATCCTGATTTGATTGTTTACTTGCATCGATCCGTAGGTTCATTGTTAAAAAATATCAGAAAACGTGGTAGAGATTATGAAAATGAAATCAACGAAGCTTATTTAACAAGTATACAAAAATCCTACTTCGACTTTTTTGAAACACAGACAGCAATACCGCATGTCATTATCGATATTGAAAATTTAGACTTCGAAAACGACCCTACTCATTATCAAATCATTTTAGATCGAATTGATCAAGCATATCGGGATCATACAGAGGATGCTGGACAGAGGGAATGACAAATTCAAGATGTAAATGTAAAATAGATCTTAGGGTTTGAGTTTGTGAATAGGTGCATAGTCGAATTTTCCAACCCAGAATGAGTGAAATTCTTACAACAGCTAATGTTAAGAATTATTGAAACTCTGAAAGAGTGAAATTATAAAGTATTCTAAACGTTTTAAACCTAAAATCAATCAGATATCCTTCTTTAGTTTTCGCGTAGACAAATTCACATTCGTTCTTAATAATCCCACTCTTTCAGCGTTTAGAGCCGCCAATTATAATTGAAGTTTAAACAGTGCAACTGAAACTATGAATTTCTTTTTAACAATTTCCCCGACTCAACCCTCGTTTAATGATTAAAAAGACTTGAGTACGTTGGCCCGCGTATTATTGTCTATTTTTAATTTTTCAATTTTCTATATTTCATTTCAAATTCTATTATGAAAATCAGAACGTTTCTCATTCCTGTATTTTGCGTTGCTTTTTTATTTACAAATGCGCAAGATGTCAACAAAGATTTTAAGACAGAATCGATTTCCATCTTTAAAAACGGCACTTCGTTTATTCAAAAAAGTGGAACAGTCAAAACAACAAGTGGTAAATATAAAATGACTAAAAATTTACCATCCGCATTGTTTGGCACTTTTTGGTTTCATTCAAATGACAATTCTGTAAAAAATGTGGTAAGCTATAAAGACGAAGTCATCACAAAAAAGAAAGTCAATCCTGTCAACTTTTTTGAGATGCTTGAAAACAACAAAGGTCAAAAAGTAAAAATTCATATTGGAAAAGAGGAAGTGATAGAAGGTACCGTTTTGTTTTTAGAAGAATTGAAAACCGATGAAGACAAAACGGACAGAGAAATTTCTCAAGCAGCAATGACACGTCAAGGTATTGTTACAATTCAACATGATGCAGGTTATTTATCAATTGCTTCTAGTGAAATCCGTCGAGTCGATTTTCCAACCAATCCCAATACCAGTTTCGAAAAAGAAACGAAAGAATTGAAACCTATCATCGAAATTGATTTGAAAAGAAATGCTGCTTCCAATCAATTAGATATGATGTATTTGACCGGAGGATTAAAATGGGAACCAACTTATTTAGTCGAGTTGATCAATGACACGAAAGCTAAATTGACCTTACGTGCAGAAGTTGCCAATGATGTTGAAGACATTGAAAATACGGATATCAATTTCGTTGTCGGTGTTCCCAATTTCAAATATGCCAATCGGTTGTCTTCCTTAGTTGAATTATTTGGAAAAATGGTGGGCATCGATAATAGAGCTGCCACTCAATTTTCCAATGCTTCTTTCAGTGCAGAGACTTATGAAATAGAAGCACCTCAAGCTGGTACGACTGATTTATTCAAAGATGCAACAGGTTCTTCTAATGAAGATTTGTTCTTTTATTCTTTAAAGAATTTTTCACTAAAAAAAGGTGGTCGAGGTTATTTCCAAATGTTTGAAGCAGATATCGATATCAAACATATCTACGAATGCAATTTGGCAAAAAATGCAACTACTGCTCATCACTATCGTGCAAAAAACATTCACCAAGCTTCTTCTCAAAATCCAACAACGCATTCTGTCAAAGTAATCAACAACAGTACGTTTCCATGGACCTCAGGAGCTGCCATGGTGGTTAAAAAAGATGGTATCAGAAAACCAATCAGTCAGGACAGAATGTTTTATACACCTGTCAAAGGACATTCATTTATCAAATTGACAGAAGCGCCAGATATTCAAATTTCACATGATGAAAAGTCGACCAATCGTGTAGACAATGCTAAAAAGAAAGACAAGCGAAATTTCCATTTGGTAACAGTGGAAGGGAAAGTGAAAATCCGAAATTATAAAAATAAAAAGGTCAACTTAAATGTGCATCGGACCATTATTGGAGCATTACAAGATTCTTCTGAGAAATGGTTAAAAGCGACTCAAGCCATTCGTAATTATGGTGTTAATGATGTGACAGATGTTTGCTGGGAGTTAACGATGAAGCCTGGTGAGGAGAAAGAGATTAAGTATGACTATAAGGTTTATGTTACGTATTAATTAAGTCTTAAAAATTACAGATAAATTTCTTCACACAGAAAGAGTGCGTATATGATTTCAAGTCTTCTTTCTGCGTTTTTCTGCGATTTCTGCGTGAGGAATTTTACGAAACAAGATCCTTTGTGGACTTTGTATCTTATGTAATCTTTGTGCCTGCCTGCCGGCAAAGGCAGGTTAAAAATACATCCCTTGCGACTTTGTCGCTCTATAACCTATGTGTTAAAAAAAATCATTAAAACTTAGGACATTTCACCTTAATTCGCTCCTTAGAAGGTTGCACATAAATAACGGATACTTCATATGCACCACGAGAATTGGTTGCTAAATTTAAAACAGAAGTATTGATATCATATGAAAAACCAATGTTGATATTTTCAATTTCTAAGACTGCAGAAAAGATAAGGGCATCTCCACTAATTCCTTTTTCCAATTTATTTACTAAATGCCACCATAGTCCGGCACGAATCGCTAATTCTCTCCAATCATGATTGCTATATCTAACATTACTTCCTACTTGAACAGAACGAGAAGGTCCTTGTGCCATCCAAGAAAAAGCAGGCAACATACTTAACTCATCTGTAATCGGGAATTCACCACCAAAGTGTGCAACCCAACGCATATATAAAGATTCATTAGCATCATCAAACAAACGTATTTTCGGTTGTGTAATGTGATTGATTGCGATACCACCGTAGAAACTTTTGTTGCTATCAAATATCGTATAGTACATTAAACCGGCATTCACATCTGTGTAAAAGTCAGATGTAGTTTTTCCAGAATTTCCAGTAGGTTCTCCGGAGCCCAAATTATCTGGATCTGGTAATTGTGTTGTTGTATTAAACTGACGGCTAAACCAAAGCTTGCTCCATTCAACATTATATTGTCCACCACCAACTTGAGCACCAGCAATCAAGTATTGATCATTGAAAGCATATTTATTTCCACCTAATTTTTTTAAATAAGAAGCACCTACCATTGCCATGGTCTGCCCGAAACGACTTGAACCTGCTTCATCTCTCATTGCTATCAAACTGTAGCCGATATAATCTGTTTTCATAATTTGGCTACGACCATCAAAAGCGGCACTAATCGTACGGAAAGGCACATCACCTAAAATACTTGCCCACTGTTCTCGGTAGTTGGCAGAAAAACGAAACGTGCCATCAAAGACACCTGTCATTGCAGGGTTTAGATAAACTGGAGCTGCAGGAAATTGAGAGAACCGAGGATCTTGTGCTTGCAAACTTCCTAAATTGGAAAAGAAAGCAGCAATAAGTAGGATGAATGTTATTCTTGTCTTCATAAATTTTTCCTTGACTACGTTATCTAATTGTTATCTTATTAAGGTTGTGTGTCCAAAAAACACTTCTGTGATTCCATCTAAAAATTCAACTTCAACCATCCACTGATAAACACCAGCTGGCAATTGTTTTGTTCTGAAGTTTCCATCCCAAGCTCTTGTTTCATCATTGACCAAATAATCCGAGCTTTCAAATACGCGTTCACCCCAACGATCATAAATTCTATAGGTGATTACTTTCGTACCGATTCGTCCAAAAACAAATAGTTCATCATTGACGCCATCTCCATTTGGTGTAAATCCACTCGGTACAAATACGCCTCTTGGTTTGTTGACGACGACTCGAAGTTGATCGGTATCTTCACATCCATATTCATCAATTCCATACAATTCATAATCGGTCGTAAAATCTGGATCGGCCCAAGGTGCTGGACAAACACAAGATAAAGTCCCTTCATATGGAGCTGACCAAAACATTTCTACAAAACCTCTTCCATTTTCCCATGAACTAAATAGACGTACGCTATCTCCCAATTCCATAAATAAAGAATCAGCTGCGGTAAAGACCATAAATTCTTCAGGTGTATGTACTTCTTTAGGAATTGTCCAGACACAACCATTTACATCTTTTACATAGACGGAATAATAACCAGCTGTTAAACCGATGATGGTACTTGCTCCACCATAATTGATACTATCCAGGCTATATGAATATGGCGCTGAACCACCTTGCGGTTCTATTGTTATTGATCCATTGGCATCTCCATAGCACTGAACCGAATCAGCTGACACGATTGCCCACAAAGGCTCAATGGTTTCGATCTCAATTGAATCAACGATTTCACAATCATTTACATCTATAATTGTAACACTATACACCCCATTTCCAAGTCCGGAAGCAGAAGTAGTGGTTTCACCATTTGACCATTGATAAAAGAATGGAGAAGTTCCGCCTGTAACCGTCGGAACAATCACTCCTAATGAGTCTTGACTACAAGGATTAATAGTTGCTTCCAAACTTAATGCTAACGGGTCCGGTTGAGTAACCATAATCATCGTATCCATTTGACAATTTTGATCATCAGTAATAGTTACTGCATAAGTACCTAATGGTAAATCGATAGCTGTTTGAGTAATTTGATTATTTGCATTGGCACCCCATTGATAAGTATAATCTGGATTGGCACCAATAGGATTTAAAGTAATGGTTCCATCACTTAATCCGAAACAAGTAACACCTGTCATTGTCGGATTGGCAATAATAAGTGGAGGTTGATCTAACAATACAGAAGCGGTTCCTGTACAACCATCCATATCTGTAATGGTAACTGTATAAGTAATATCACCTGCTAAACCTTGAATAAAATCACCTGTCTGAATTGGTGATGTACTCCATTCATAAGTATAGTCTGTAATATTTCCAGAACCAACACCTCCAGAAACAATATTGATACCTAATTGACCATCCGTTGCTTCAAAACAAGTAGGTTGGATAGTAATAATATTTCCAGTGATTTCTTCATATTCTTGAATCAACAATGAATCATATGCTTCACAATTATTCTCATCAGTAACCGTGACGTACTGCCAATCTGCACTTAAATTACCAGCTACTGAAGTTGTTGCGCCACTACTCCATTCATAAGTGTAATTCACTCCTGTACCACCCATTGGGATTACTTCAGCGACACCTTGATTAGCAGCAAA
Source organism: uncultured Saprospiraceae bacterium (assembly GCA_937941765.1). Taxonomy (GTDB): domain Bacteria; phylum Bacteroidota; class Bacteroidia; order Chitinophagales; family Saprospiraceae; genus CALDGQ01. The sequence continues at coordinate 73,753 of CALDGQ010000018.1, read as the reverse complement.
ACAACCAACTAAATTTTGGCCAATTGTAGTAGAAATGGCTGTCAAAGGTTCTGTAATTGTAATGAGTGTATCTTGTTCACATCCATTTGCATCTGTGACAGTTACAAAATAAGTATCCACATTTAAAGAATTAATAGTGGAAGTCGTTTCCATATTGCTCCATGCATAGGTATATGGCGTGGTTCCACCACTAGCATTTACCGAAGCACTTCCAGTTGACTCACCATTACATAACACATCAATTCCGGTGATATCTAATTCTAATAAATCAGGCTGTGAAACAATAACAGAATCTTGAACTTCACAATTGTTGCCATCTGTAACTGTTACATAGTAGGTACCTGCAAATAAATTGATGGCTGGATTGGCAAATTGCATTAAAGGATCACTCCATAAAAAAGTATATGGTAAAGTTCCACCAGTCAACATTACTTCGGCAGCACCATTATTTCCATCAAAACAAGAAATCGCTGTTGCATCAACAGAAACTATTGTTAGTGCATTTGGAGAAATGACTTCGATCGAATCAATTGCCTGACAAAGGTTATCATCTGTCACAGTAACCGTATACATCCCTGGCACCAAATTAAAAATCATATCCGTTGATTGCATCAGTGGATCATTCCATTGGTATTGATAAGGAGCAGTTCCTCCCATTGCAATTATGTTTGCTGTTCCGTCATCGATATTCGGACATGAAGTAGTGGTTGCAGATATTGTTAAATCTATTTGAGGGGGTGCAGGTACAAATATATTTGCGGTGGTTGTACAATTATTGATATCTGTTACGGACACCATATAATTACCTGTCAACAGTCCTATTGCAATAGAATCTGTTTGAGCGGTTGCATCATTCCAAAGATAGGTAAAAGGACCAGCGCCACCAGATGCATTAACCGTTGCAGTTCCATCAGGAATATCCCAACAACTTGCATCCGTTGCAGACACAACGAGATTTATTGGATCTCCTTCGCCGACCGTAACCATACTGGTGTTCATACAACCATCAGCATCTGTTACAACAACTGTATAATCTCCAGCTTCTAAATTAGTAGCAATTGAATCAGACTGTCCAGCAGGATCATTCCATTGATAAGTAAATGGAGCGACTCCTCCAGAAGCGGCAACAGTTGCTGTCCCGTCACTTCCATTAAAACAAAAAGCATCTTGTATATCTGTTGTTTGAATTATAATTTCTGCCGGTGTTAAAATAACTGCAGGCTCTATTATAAAACAATCATTTGCATCCGTAACAGTGACATCGTAAACGCCAGCTGGCAAATTTTCAGCAGTTTGTGTCATACTTCCATCACTCCATTCAAAAGTGTATGGCAATGTTCCTCCATCTGGTATTACAGAAACGGATCCATCGGAAAGACCAAAACACGAAACTGAATCTTGGACTGTAATCGCATTTAATTGTAGCGGTTGGAAGACTTCTACTTCTTCAACTCCTGTACAATCATTTGCATCTGTGACAGTTACAGAAAAAGTTCCGGCGTATAGATTAGAAGCTGTTTGTGTAATTTGTTGTGGCAATGTATTCCAACTATAGGTATAAAAACCTTGTCCACCAATTGCATTAGCTGTTGCCATCCCATCATTACCAGCATTACATCCAGTGCTATCTACATCAAAAGCAATCGCAATTGAATCTGGTTGAGGAACCGTGAAAAATACGGTATCGAAACAAAGATCATTATCTAAAATAATAATGAAGTGATCACCTCCGGTTATGTTTGGATAACTTCCTGAAGACTGAAAAGGATTTCCATCAAGTGAAAAGGTGATGGGATTAATACCATCGAAAGCAGATACATCAATGGCTCCATCTGCACTATCGTAACATGTTGTCCCCGTGATGTCAATTATATTACCAGCTAAAGTACAAGGTCTGATATAAGTGCAACTGTAATCTGTTATCGCAACACTACAATTAGAAGAAGGTGCAATTCCTCTTATTTGAATATTAATCATTTCCATGTTGGCAAGTCCAGTCAAAATATGAGACTGTGCTTCCGATGCTGGAATCCAAGGACCATTGTTTATACTTACTTCGTAACCTGTTGACCCACCTAGTGGATCCCAAACGATTTCTGCAACGCCATTTTCGAGAGAAATACAATCGACTACATCTGGTCCAGCTAATTGTTGTTGTACTTCTACTTGAACCGTGTCCTTATGTACACACCCATAGCTATCTTCCACAACTAGATAATAATCTGTTGTCATTGATGGAGTCACCTCAGGATCTGGACAATTGGTACACGACAATGAAGTATTGTTTTCCCAAGTGTAGGTTACATCGTTGACAGAATTAAAACAGATACTCCAAGATCTCAAGAAGCCATATGCATTAATTCCAAAAGCGTCAGAAACTGCTAAAGTCCAATCACCATTTATTGGACTTCCATCAATATCACTCCAATCACCTTCAGGCATAAAGTCTCCTGTAAAAGGAGGGGTACCTAATTGTATTGGGTTGGTTGCAGTAGTTGTAAAACAAGTGTTGGTATAATTATCACCTCCTCCTCCATTCGCTGTGGACAATTCTAAATATTGCCCGTCAGGAGAAATCAAATAAATATGAATATCACTATCAAAATCTGTGTCCAAATCTAGACAAACTTTACACACATTCACCAGTGGATCTACAATAACGGTAGGACTTACATTTGAAATGGTGATTCTAGATTCATAAGGATTATTAAGTGGATGATTGGCATTTCCGATTTCATAGAGCGGGAAAGATTCAAAAACTACTTCATCACTAGTTGGACCAAAATAATCGACATCAAACTGAACGGTTTCTCCTTCACATATTAAAGTATCATTGAGTGGTATAACATTATCCCCACAATTATAACAATTTGGATGCGTAATTGGCAATACTGTTGTATTTAAGGCGGTGTCCCAAACGCAACCAAAACCATCAAACACTTCAAACACATAATTAGCTGTTCCTGCATTTTGAGGAACACTAACAATAGAATCTGGTTCATAAAAAACGATTGAAGATTGATTGACCCAATTGAATGAATCTACTTCTGGCGTAAACGTTTCTATATTTGGATATAATGATTCTTGGAAAGCAATAGACCATGAAAATATCCAGCCATTATCAATACCCCATAAATCTTCCACATTGATACTCCATTCACCGTTTAAAGGACAACCTATTAAATCATTAAAACTATCAAAGGGAGAATAATCTCCTTCTGGTAGAGTACCAGGATTATTGTCATCACAATACTCTATCCAAGTTCCATTGGTTGCATCAGCAGTCCAACAATATTCCCAACCAGTTCCTTGTACAGGTGTCGTACCTTCATCCGCTTCAAAAGGGACACCTAAAAAGTGTTGTCCTCCACTTTGTCCTGCAAATTCATGCAAAGTAATTTCTGTTCCATCTGGACATTCCAAACGAATCACCAAATCTCTCAAATAGGAATGCTCCATAACCACACAAACTTCTACAATATCATTTGCGGAACTTAAAAACTGTCCAGGAGAAAAGTCAGAAAAACTAATTACTGTTGAGTAGACTTCACCTGTTCCATCTGGTAGTGCAACTGAATCTGAACGGACACCTTCTAACTGAAAACTATAATTTGCGGGATTGATATCGAGTGTATAGGTAGAATCGTTTTCTGAAACAATAGCAGATAGACTTACCGTATCTCCTACACACATTTCAGTAGGCAGTTCTGCTAATAAATTAAAATTGGGTGGACCAGACACACGTACACGTTGTGTTATGTAATTTGTATTGTAACATCCTAATTGATCTGTAATCGTTAATTGGACCGTATAACCACCGGGCTCATCATATCGATGTGAAACATTGGGACCATAACCGATATCACCATCCCCAAAATTCCATTCAAAATTGGAAGTCAAATCGGAGTGATTGTATACGATTCCATCTTGAGGATAAATTCCTGCTCCATTAAAAAATACGCGATCTCCAGGACATACATCGATCCAACCAGTATCAATTGGCATCACATCTGGAATTGAACTATCTAAATTGGCAATAATCGTTTGACACGAAGGAACACAACTGATAGCAGCATTCCAACCTTGTGCAGTTCCAGATCCATCAGAAATAAAAGTTATTGTAAGGCAACCTGAAGTATTAGCCGCAGTTGCTTGAATTGTAATTTGTGGAACTTGGTAATCAGTATGACAAGCCAACATTGGTGCTGTCACATCTGGTCCATCAAAGAAACAAAGTACATCACCTTCTGCAATATCTACGCCTGGAAATTGAATGTTAACATGAGACCCGTTTGCACTTGGATTGTTAGAACAAATCGTTAAGGTAAAATTTTCATTGTTACCATAGCTACCATTTGCTCCACCACTATCTTGAAAAAAGCCATTACATTGTGTGAAGCTTCCATCAGCCATGATTATATTCTGCGCTGATAAGTAACCAACGAATGACAAACAGAAAACAAGAAGAAAAATTTTCTTCATAAGGATATTGGAATTTAAGGAGTACAGAATATTATTTTCGATTTTTTTTGTAGTGCTTATTAAATGCTCGATTAAAATTTCGGCCAGAATGATAAACCAAAAGTTGATTGGATCCTTCAATTTGATAAACACTTATTTTGTCCCATGACCTTTTTAGATCTTGTTTCTTTTCCAATTTAAGAATATTGAAATTTTGCAAGTCTTCAATTGTCACAGTACCTAATAACTTGGCTGGTTTTTCATTATTTTGATCTGTAATGATAAAGGCATTGTCGAGGTAAAAATTCAACCGTTCTAACAGTTGGGGATTACTTTCTTGGAGTTGCTTTAATTGGGATGAGCTGTAAAGCTCCTGAAGACGTTCATCTATTTCAACAACAATTTGTGCTTGACAAAAAGTGGTAAAAGAAAACGTAATTAAAAATAAAATTAATGTACCTCTCATAATTGGAACCTTGATTAGTAAAAATATCTTTATTTGAGCAAATTCTTATCTATTTTGCACTTCTTTTTCAAGTTAATGTTAGACATTTGTCAATTAAATCTTGATACTCAAAAGTTTAATGGAAACGTTAATAATTGGTTCCCTTTTTATCTATTCGGCTATCGCCTTGATCTTGTATCTAATACAGGACCGATTTATTTACTATCCGACCACTTTATCTCAAGATTATCCGTTTGAAGAGTTTCCTGATGCAGAAGAGTTATTCTACGAAACTACGCCTGGCGTCAAGATAAATGCGCTTCATTTTAAAGTTGAAAATCCGAAGGGTACTATCTATTATTTACATGGAAATGCGAGAGGCCTTAACAGTTGGGGACTAGAAGCAGCCAATTTGACTCGATTTGGATATGATGTTTTGATGCCTGATTATCGGGGATATGGCAAAAGTTCTGGTCGTGCCAATGAAACAAATATGCATAGCGACTGCCTTTTCATTTACAATCAATTAAAAGAGACCGTTCCAGAAAAAGACATTATCATTTATGGTCGATCATTGGGATCTGGCGTTGCAACTCACCTAGCAACCAAAGTACATGCAAAATATCTAGTACTAGAGACTCCTTTTTTAAGTATCACGAAGTTGGCTCAAAAGTCTGTCAAAATTTTTCCCGTCTCTTTATTGTTAAAAACAAATTTTCGAAACGACATTCATATTCCTAACATTAATTGCCCAGTACACATTTTTCATGGAACGGATGATGAATTGATCCCTTACTACTTTGCGGTGGACTTGGCTAAGATCGCTCCTGGGAAAGATAATTTCACTACCATTCTAGGTGCAACTCATAATGACCTTCCTTTGTTTGATACCTTTAATGAAAAATTGGGCGAGATACTTGCTTGAATAAATCTGTGCTCAAGTCGAACGGTTGTCACGTCACCATTCTTGTTTTCTTGTGATGAATCATGTTCTCTTTCTAGCACAATCAATTCAGTTTTCTTTTTTGTAAATTGAGCTAGAAAATAAACCTTAAAACTCATTGTCATGTTAAAATGCCAAAAAGGTAAGTTCTCATTACCAGATGATATCACTTACCTCAATTGCGCTTATCGGGGTCCATTGATGAAGCACATTGAAAAAATTGGATGGGAAGCTGTTTCTCAAAACAACAATCCTGCTTTAATTCAATCAACTGATTTTTTCGATCCATTTCTAAAAGTCCAAAAATTATTTGCTCAACTTATTAATACTCCCGATCCAAATCGAATTGTGTTAATACCTAGTTCTTCCTATGGCATGGCCAATGCTGCCAACAATGTTGATTTACAAGCTGGGGAGAATATTGTTATTCTGGATGAGCAATTCCCATCCAATTATTATATCTGGGAAAGAGTTGCAAAAGAAAAAGGAGCCCATTTAAAAATTGTTGGCAATCCTGACAAGACCCGTCCTTCTGGTGAATTGTGGAATGAACGAATTTTGAATGCGATTGACCGCTCAACAAAAGTAGTTGCAATCGGTTCCGTGCATTGGGCGGATGGTACCATGTTTGACCACAAAGCCATTCGAAAAAGAACGGAAGAAGTTGGTGCCTATTTAATTATTGATGGAACCCAGTCCGTAGGTGCACTTCCTTTTGATGTTGAAGAAATAAAACCAGATGCATTAATTTGCTCCACCTACAAATGGATGTTCTCTCCTTATGGTACTGGCTTGGGTTATTATGGTCCTCGTTTTGATCATGGGCTCCCGATTGAAGAAAGTTGGATGAATAGAAAAGACAGTCATCTATTTGAGAAATTGGTTGATTATGAACCCGCTTACAAATCAGGTGCTATGCGATATATGGTCGGACAAAGCAGTAATTTTATTACCCTTCCGATGCTGGAAGCTTGTTTGGAACAATTGTTAGCATGGGGCGTTTCTGATATCCAGTCTTATGTCCAATCCATTGGAATTAATAGTTTAGAATTGGTGAAAGAAGCGGGTGGTATTTTGGCAACTCCAGAGAATAGAGCCCATCATTTATTTGGAATTTACTTATCGGATGAAATTGACAAACATAAATTACGTCAAGAATTGAAAGATCGTAAGGTTATTGTTTCATTTAGAGGAAATTCGATTCGAGTATCACCGCATTTATATAATGAGGCTGGTGATTTTGAGAAGATTGCGGAATGTATGCGGGCGGCACGTACTTCTTTGAAAGGCTCAACGGATTTGCAGATGAGATAAATTTTAAAATTCGATAAGCGAGCCAAGAGGTTAGAAATCTGTGGCTCGATTACACCGAGACCGAGATGAACCTCTCATCTCCCATCGATCTTTTAAACATTAAAGAAGTCATGTGAAACCTTAAAAGGGCAACAAGTTAATTTTATTGATTTTCTAAAATTTAAAAAATCTACATCTATTTAATTTTGGGAAGCCCTTTCAACGAATTAAGGAATTAATAATCACTAAAATACTCTTCTGCTCTACGACCAATTCCTGTACCAACTTGGCCATTAGGATTGAAATCACTTCCAACTCTATTGTTAGGAGAATCTTTATAGAGTTCGTATTTCCAATTTCTGTTTTGAAGTTCACCACGGCCATTACTATGCAATAACTGATAATTTCCAGGACTTAAAGAAGGGTTGTAAAACAAGAACTTCACGTTAGGTTGACCTGTTTGAGGAATTCGATTGTAAATCCATATTTCGTAAGGAGGAGCAGTAGGTTCGGTATCAACACTAACAATATCAACTGGCTGACCATACTTCATGTAGACATATCCTCTATCGGTTTCAAATCCATACCCAAATCCGGAATTGTATAACTTATCAATAGCTCTTGCCACTTTCATATAATCATCATATCCTTGTTGCGGAAAAGCCGGATGTTTTTTGGACCAATAAGCATACAAGTATCTTTTCTGAGCTTCCACTTCATTTCCTGAAACCAATAAATTAAGTAGTTCGCTATCTCCTTGATCAACTACAGGTGCAATTGCACGAAGACTATATTCTAAATCTTCATCTGACAATTCACCAACAAATTCATTTTCTAGTGAAGTAGCATTCATTTCTTCTTCACTCAATACCATCTGTGGATTTGCTCTTTGAAAGAAAACAGAACGTTTACTTAACAATTCTTTTTCGCGATTTCTAACTTCGAGGATAAGATTATAATTACCCGATGGTAGTTCTGAAATATCGACTTTCATCAAAGCAACTTCTACTGGTTTAGGTTTTCTTTTTTTATGACCAACAATAACTTGTTTGTTATCAGCTACATTAGAAACTTTCTCGATGATGTAACTTAACATATAATCGTCGCCGATGAATTTATCTGCATTATAAATCTCATTATAAAACATGAGATGGTTTTGTTTTTTACTGTAAAAATTAAAAGGTAATGCTTCTAAATAATATCCATTTTTATTGAATGGAGAATCGAATTCTTGTTTTTTAAAAGAGCCTAGTAATTGAATGTCCGATTGTTCCAAACGATCATCTGCATAATCAACTACAATTTTACTTTTGAAGGTTCCTGCGTTCCCGACTTGATTATTATCATGAATGTAGACTTCCATTTCATATTCTCCATTTTCCAATGAAATTCTTTTGAGGTCAATGAAGTTTACATTTTTTTTAGAAATAGGACTTTGCAAATTGTACTTATCAAATTTGACAATGGTACTATCTTTTCTAAAAGTAATCATCATCTGTACAGATCCTTGATAATTGGTACTATCTGTATCGATGGATGTAAAATTGACGCTAGAACCGACGATTAGTGTATAAATCTCAATATAATTTTGATCGATCGTTGTAAAGGTAGCGGTAGAAACACTTGCTTCAATAGCGCAAATAGCATTGAATATCGATAACGAAACAAGAAGTGTAAACAAGAATTTTTTCATAGCAATTTGATAGGTCCAAAAACTAATATGTTGGAATATAAATTTACTATTTCTATTGGGCAAATACAAATGAGTAAAGCGTCGGTTTTGTCGTGTGAATGGGGAATTTCTAGTTATTTAAACGGTTGACGTGAACGGGGAGGAAGTGAGGACGGCAGACTGTGCGAATATGCTTTCGGAAACTGAACCGCAGAATATCCAACCGCAAAATATCGAATGTCGAAGTAGAGTACGTGGACAATTAAGCATGAAATTCGTTAATATACGTGTATACTCGCGTACTCAACTTCTACATTCTGCGGTTCCCTGTTCGATATTTTGCGGTTCAATTTCGTTTTCGCACAGTCTGACGTACACATACGTCCTACCTCGCGTCGCATCCCTTCCTTTTTTTAAAAGGCAAGGGACGTGCTCGACTTCAGTCGAGATAACAGGGATGGATTTCTGCATCTGATAGCTTTTAGGTTTACAGGTCTTCCCTACAATCGTCTCTCCAATCTAGGAATCATATCATTCTTCCAACTCGTAAATGTCCCATCTAATATATGTTGTCTCGCAGTTTTCACCAACCAAAGAAAGAAACTTAAGTTATGAATGGATGCAATTTGAGCACCTAAATATTCTTTGGTATGAATCAAATGACGTAAGTAAGCTTTATGATATCTAGTACTTGATGTACAAATTCCACTGTCATCTATTGGAGAAAAATCTGATTTCCATTTTAGATTTTTGATATTGATAATACCATCTGCGGTATAAAGTAAACCGTGTCGTGCATTTCTTGTTGGCAAAACACAGTCAAACATATCAATTCCTCTTGAAATACATTCTAGCAAATTAACTGGTGTCCCAACACCCATCAAATATCTTGGTTTGTCCTTTGGCAAAATTGCACAAACCGTCTCCGTTGTTTTATACATATCTTCAGCTGGTTCTCCAACTGATAATCCTCCGATTGCATTCGCTGGTCTTTCAAAAGCAGCTATGGCTTCAGCAGATTTTTTTCGTAAATCTTGATAAGTACTTCCTTGCACGATTGGAATCAAAGTTTGTTCATAACCATACAAACTCTTGGTAGAATCAAATTGATCACAACAACGCTTTAACCAGCGATGCGTCATATGCATAGATCGTTTTGCATAATTGTATTCACAAGGATAGGGCGTACATTCATCAAATGCCATAATAAAGTCCGCTCCAATTTGACGTTGGATATCCATCACATTTTCTGGTGTAAATATATGTTTTGAACCATCTACATGAGATTTGAAAGTAACCCCTTCCTCTTTAATTTTTCTTCTGCCACTTAGCGAGTATACTTGATAACCACCGCTATCTGTCAGAATTGGTTTTTCCCAAGAATTGAATTTATGGAGTCCTCCTCCTTTTTGCAATACTTCCGTCCCAGGCCGCAAATAAAGATGATAAGTGTTACCCAAAATAATGTCGGCTTTCACTTCATTTTCTAATTCATATTGATGCACTCCTTTTACGGAACCTACTGTTCCTACCGGCATAAATATTGGTGTTTCAATTGCACCGTGATCCGTTTCAATCGTTCCTGCTCGCGCATTTGACTTACTATCCGTATTGTGGATCTCAAATTTCAAATTTAATTATTTTGAATTTTAAAAAAGGTGAAGATAAGGAAAAGATTGTGACCTATTCTATTACTTTCGATCACTGTCTAACTTCAATAAGACACCTACCATTGAAGAGAAAATAAGCAAGGAAGTTCCACCTGCACTTATGAATGGCAACGGAATTCCAATGATGGGTACGATTCCCATAGTCATCCCAATATTGATGAAAACATGAAGAAATATTAATCCCAATAAACAATAGGCATAGTTACGTGAAAAGGGAACTTTTTGTCGCTCAGCGATAACGATAATTCGATAAAGAAAAAGTAGGAAAATAATCAAAATTCCAAATGCACCAACAAAGCCCTGCTCTTCTCCAATCGTACAAAAAATAAAGTCTGTTGATTGTTCTGGTACATAATTCAACTTGGTCATGGTTCCTTGCATCAATCCTTTCCCTTGCAAACCTCCTGAACCAATTGTCATCTTGGACTGTAATACATTGTATAACGAACCTTGAGGATCGCACAAATCAGGCCTCAACCAAACATTGATTCTATCTTGTTGATGGCTTTTTAAAATGTTGTTGACGGTATAATTGGCGAGGTAAGTGAATGCTCCTCCAAACAACAACATCACTGCTAATGGTTGAAATAAATTCGTTTTTAATTCTTTGTATTGAAAAAATAATCCAATCAACAAACCTACCACTGCAAATCCCATAATCTCGTAAGTATATCCATTCTGAACTGCGAATATCGCTCCTATTGATAGCATTCCTAAAACACCTAATGGTACCAATCTGTCGTCAAAATTTAGTGCCAACATCAGCATTCCTAACAATATTAACCCTAGCATCACAATTGCTGGGTTGAAAATAAGTCCCAACACAAATAATGCAATCATCATAAACCCGACAATGTACAAATTTGAGCTTAACCCATTTCTATACATCACTACTAAGAAGGAGGCAAATATTATCGCTGAACCGGCATCCGGCTGTAATAATATCAAGATCACCGGCGCCAATAAAAGACTAAAAGCAACGCCAATATTTTTCCATCTTCTCAAATCTGAATCATAAGCAGACAAATAACTCGCCATCGCCAATGCAGTCGTAAATTTACACAACTCAGAAGGCTGAAAAGAGAAACCAAAAAGATGAAACCAAGATCGCGCTCCTTTCATTTCGGTACCAACCACTAAAACCAATAATAATAAAAACAAGGAAAAGCCGTAAGCAGGGTAGGCAATGGTTTGCCAAAATTTTAAATCAAAAAACTGGATCAACATCACCGTAACAATCGAGATACCAAGAAAGACGGTTTGCTTACCAATGACATATTTAATGTTGAACATCTCGGCAAACAAGTTCTCTGTATTCAAAGATGCTGACACCATAATCCATCCCAAAACTACTAATGCTAGATAAACTCCAAATAAGAGAATATCCATTTTATGGGCACCGGATTTAGTCTGTTTAGCCAATTTATTTTTGTGAACTTAGTTTTTATTGGTATGCCAATTCTTTTACATTGACTGCATTATCTTTGGCAAGATATGCACCTGGAAAGTCTTTTTTAATTCTGTATAAAGAAGGAAACGCTTCCAGCTTCGTAGCAAAAGCTCCTACTCTCAATTTGTAATATGGTTTTGAATGAATCCAGTCAACCGTAACATCTGGATAGGTTTCTACAAAACGTTCCATCTCTTCCTCCATTTTCATTCTGTCTGTTGTTGCAATTAGTTGAATTCTATAACCAGTGACTAATTGTGAAGATTTATTGTTAGCAACATATCTCTCAAATAATTGTCGAACTGCTCCATCTTCAATAACAGATACCTGCGCTTTGATTTGAAAGGAAAGGAAAAAGGACAGTAAAATTATGGATACAAATTTCATTTTATATAGTGTGGTGAGTTTACAATGTAGTTAAATGTTCGTAGAAAAAAAAACAATGTCAAATTCAATAGCAATGTCAATAGCAATGTCAATAGCAATGGAGTACGTGAGAACGCGAGCTCTCGTACTCCATTGCTATTGAAATTGCTATTGCCATTGACATTCCACTACGTGGCTACTTCCCGTGGCACTGCTTGTATTTCTTTCCACTTCCACATGGACAAGGTTCGTTTCTTCCGACTTTCTTTTCTTGTCTTTTGAAAGTTTCTGGTTTTGCTTGTGTTTGACCAACTCTTTGTCCTGCTCTTCTTGCTGCATTTTGCTGCTCTGTTCCTTCTCGCTTGTTGGTTGACGTTTTACTAAGATCTGTTTTTTGTTCTTTTGCTTGCTTCAAAGAATCGTTTTCTTCAAACATTAAGGTTCCTTTTGCTAAATAAGAAGTTACATCCTCATTGATATTATAAATCAATTTTTCAAACAACTCGTACGCTTCCATTTTGTAAACAACCAATGGATCCTTTTGCTCAAAAGAAGCTGCTTGTGAGGATTCTTTCAATTCATCCATCTCACGCAAATGTCCTTTCCACAATCTGTCGATTAACGCTAATGTCACGGCCTTCTCAACATCTCTCATGATGGATTTACCATTTGTAGCAACCGCATCCTCTAAGTGAGCAGAAACTGGAAGTGGTTTTTTACGACCATCTGAAAAAGGAATTGCAATCCGCTTGTAACGATTGCCTTCTGTTTCCGTCACATGTTTGATATGAGGCATTAAAGCAGTTGCTATGTATTCTCCTTTTTTATCGTAGGCTTCATAAAACTGCTTTTCCAATTCATCCACTACATCATTTTCACTGGCATCTTCATATTCGTGTTCTGACATTTTTGGATCTAAACCTAACAAACGAATACAATCCATTCTGAAACTTTCAAAATTTCCATTGCCTTTATTAGTTAGCACAACACTTTCCATCAATCCTGTAAACATGTTGTTGATATCAACAGAAAGTCGCTCTCCAGAAAGTGCATTGTCTCTCTTTTTATAGATCGCTTCACGTTGAATATTCATTACATCATCGTATTCCAATAGACGTTTACGAATACCAAAGTTGTTTTCCTCTACTTTTGATTGGGCACGCTCAATTGATTTACTAACCATTGAGTGTTGGATAACTTCTCCTTCTTGATGTCCCATTTTATCCATCAACTTTGCAATCCTTTCTGACTGGAAAAGACGCATTAAGTTGTCTTCAAGTGATACATAAAATTGAGATGATCCAGTATCTCCTTGACGCCCTGCACGTCCACGCAACTGTCTATCTACTCGTCGGGAATCATGTCGCTCCGTACCGATGATCGCTAAACCACCTGCTGCTTTTACTTCGTCATTGATTTTGATATCCGTACCACGACCCGCCATGTTCGTTGCAATCGTAACCGCTCCAGGTCTTCCAGCACTTGCAACAATCTCTGCTTCTCGTTGATGTTGTTTTGCATTCAATACATTGTGATCGATACCACGCATTTGTAGCATTCGGCTCAATTTTTCAGAAATATCAACAGAAGTTGTACCAACTAATACGGGTCTTCCAGCTTCGGTCAATTTATTTATTTCGTCAATAACAGCGTTGAATTTTTCTTTACCAGTTTTGAAAACTAAGTCTTCTCGATCATCTCGTTGGATTGGTCGGTTGGTCGGACAAACTACCACATCCAATTTGTAGATTTCCCACAATTCACTCGCCTCCGTTTCGGCAGTACCTGTCATCCCAGCTAACTTGTGGAACATTCTAAAATAATTCTGTAAAGTAACGGTTGCAAAAGTTTGAGTTTGCTTTCCAACTTTTACATTTTCCTTCGCCTCTAATGCTTGGTGCAATCCATCCGAATATCGACGTCCATCCATCACACGACCGGTACTCTCGTCTACAATCTTCACTTGACCATCTTGAACGATATATTCTTCATTATTTTCAAACAAGGTATACGCCTTCAATAATTGACTTGTACAGTGTAGTCGTCTTGACTTGATTGCATAATCTTGTGCTACTTGAGACTTTTGTTTTGCCTTCTCTTCTGCCACCAAATCTTCGTCACCTTCCAACTCCATCATAATGGTTGTGATATCTGGCATCACAAAGAAGTTGTTATCAGCCTCTCCTTTTGCCAAATATTCAGCACCTAATTCTGTCAATTCAACACTTCTTGTTTTTTCAATAATGGTAAATAGTAATGTCTCATCCACCAAATGCATTCTCTTAGACTGCTCTTGCATGTAATGATTTTCTGCATTTTGCAACATTACTTTTACACCTTCTTGACTTAAGAACTTAATCAAAGGCCTATACTTTGGCAATGCACGATGTGCTCTCAACAATGCCATTCCAGCCTCCCCTTCATTGACACCTATAATACCTTCTTTGATTAATCGTTTTGCTTCTGCTAAATATTCAGTTGATAATTTTTTCTGAGCATCAATTAATTTTTCAATTTTTGGTTTCAACTCGAGGTATTCGCCTTCATTCTCTTCATTGCCTGAAACAGGTCCAGAAATAATTAACGGTGTTCTGGCATCATCAATCAAAACGGAATCGACCTCATCAATCATCACAAAATGGTGCTTCCCTTGTACCTTTTCATCATTGGAAACAACCATGTTGTCTCTCAAATAATCGAAACCAAATTCATTATTAGTCCCATAAGTAATATCTGAATCATACGCTTTGATTCTATCTGGTGAGTGCGGCTTGTACTTGTCAATACAATCAACTGTTAAGTATAGGAATTCATAAATCGGACCTACCCATTCGCAGTCACGTCGTGCTAAGTAGTTGTTTACCGTAACAAGATGTACACCCAATCCTGAAAGCCCATTTAGATAAGCAGGTAAGGTTGCAACTAAAGTTTTTCCTTCACCTGTCATCATCTCCGCAACTTTTCCATCATGCAACACCATTCCTCCAATCAGCTGTACATCATAATGCATCATGTTCCAAGTGATTTCTCCACCGGCAGCAGTCCAGCTATTGCTCCAGTTGGCTTGATTGCCATCAATGGTGATATAGTTTTTGGAAGCTGCTAAATCTCTATCATGATCTGTTGCAGTAACAGTCATTGTTGGATTTTCCATGAATCTTCTGGAAGTTTCTTTAACTACAGCGAATGCTGCTGGTAAAATTTCCAACAATACATCTTCAAGGTGCTTATCCCGCTCCTTTTTCATCTCATCAATCTCGTTGAAAAGATCTTCTCTTGCATTTAGATCCGCTTCGTTTTGAGCTTGTTCTTTTGTCCTACTGATATCTTCATCAATTCCAGCAAGATGCTCTTTGATTCTTTTTCTGAATTCAAGTGTTTTATTTCTTAATTCATCATTGCTTAATCCTTGAAGTCTCTCAAACTCCTCATGAACTTGATCCACAACAGGAAGATATTTCTTAACATCTCTATCGTATTTTGACCCAAATAACTTTCCTGTAACTTTCTTAAAAATATTGAACATCGATTATTAATTTTTATATGAATCAACCGGAAACTACCGGTCTCCAAAAGTTTTTCAAAGATAAGATATATTTGTACTGTAAACCGTACAGATTTTAATGTCTCACATACTATACCAAGCAAAAAATTCGGTAAATACATGACAGTATGACACTTAAAACTGTTTGTAACTTAAACTTATGGCAGAAAGATTTTCATTTTTACTAAAATTGGCGCTTAAGATCGTTTTGATTGGACTGGTTTTTTCCTGTTTTCAATGTAAATCTGACCAAAAAAGCGATTCACTGAAAGCGTATTATTTCCCAATTGAGGAATTGAAAGACGGAATGGTATATGAATTTGCTTCCTTGGATAATCGAAAATCTGTTGATTATTGGTTTATGAAATCAATCGATTTGGATACAGCCATTTATTTGACTGCTCAAGTTTATAACGAAGACTTTGAAGTACAACAATTTTCAAGAGAAGAAATCGTTCAAAATGGTGTGTTGCAACTAGATAATTACATTTATGAAATCGATAGTTTGGGACAACAAACAAGAACTGATGGACAAATTTTATCTGGAAACGCATTTCCATTTTTAGCAGATACTTCCACTGTTTTTTTGATGAAAATAAAATGGGTATATCATGTTGAACCTGAATCATCAATCACTTTAATTCGTAACCGTAGATTCGTTGAAAAAACGACACGGACGTATAAAGGCACGGACCACGATTGTATTGAAATAGGAATTCATGAATTATTAAATAGTTCTGAAGATGGGGATTTAGAAATCCAATATTTTGGTAAAGAAATTTATGCGAAAAATATCGGATTAATCTATTATAAAAAAATACTGAATGATGACTTTTCTTTAGAGTATCAATTGAAAGATCGATATCCAATGAATGTCTTTGAAGAAAAGTTTAAAACATCATTAGAAACAAATTAAAAGATGAAGGGTTTTAGTTATTATATTGTTATAATATTTTTGTTTTTGACAAATTCTCTGAGCGCTCAGGTGAATGCGCCGGATATTGAATGTGTCAGTAACGATACCGTGTTTTGGAGTATTCCAATAAATAATTGTGGTACTTTCAATAGTTATGATCTGTATTTTGCAACCACTTTGAATGGCCCTTATTCTTTATTAGCTTCCGTTAATAATAATACGCAGTTTTTTTTCTATCACAACAATCCCAATAACACAACTTTTTACTATTACATGGAAGGAAATTATAATTGTCCAGGCGAAACTGTTTTACAATCTGATACGATTAATAATCTTCCATTACTCGCATTTCCTATTGATCGGGTAACTGTTGTTGGAAATTTGACATTCATCGAATGGATTCCCGCTCAAAATACTTTTGCATATATCATTTACAAAGACACCGATATTGGAACCGTTCCTATTGATACGGTTTATGGAGTTAATTCATATACAGATTTAAATTCAGATCCTAATAATCAGGCGGAGACTTACTATGTGGTTTCTTTGGATGAGTGTGGAAGTACGAGTGTTTTTAATGATCCACATAATTCCATTCATCTAGATACTTTGCTGGATCCTTGTACTCAAACGATTACATTGGATTGGAATTTTTATCAAAATTGGCCTGGAGGAATTGCATCTCATGAAATATGGGTTGGTGTGAATGGAGCCGCTCCTCAGATAGTAACAACAATCGGAGGTGATGAAAATTCTTTTGATTTTACAGACACCAATGATGGAGATACGTATTGTTTTATCATCAATGCCATTCAATCTAACTCAACAGTAAGTGCACAATCGAATCAAGTGTGTTTGCAAGCTGATATTGTGCAACCCAATGATGATTTACAATTGCGGAATGTTTCTGTTGGTGGAGGTGGACAAGTTACCATCACTTGGTCGTCTCAAAGTAATGCTGAATTTGTCACAACCAATGTCTCACAAGCTAATTCAAATGATATCTATTCTCTTATTTCATCTGAACCTGCAATACCACCCGTGTTGCCAATAGAGAGTTATTCTTATGAAACGAATCTTACTGGATTCAATAAATTATTTTACCAAGTTTCAACGATAGATGAGTGCGGTGTTACTACAAATTCAAACTACGGAAGCACTATTTATTTATCGGGAATACCTTTATCTAACAATACCAATCAAGTAACTTGGACTGACTTTGATATTGAGGGCGCTGATTTGGTGAAATATGAATTATTCAGAGTTGTAGATGGGGACATCGAAGAGATCTTATTGATGGATGAAACCATTCCTCAACATATCGATGATGTAGATGCTGGTAATGCAAATGAAACGGTGGTTTGTTATTTTGTTGTTGCTAGTGCGACGATTACTTTATTTGATGGATCGATTGATTTAATAAAATCTAGATCGAATACCTTTTGTATCCAACAAACTAGCAAGGTCTGGGTTCCAAATGCTTTTGCTCCGGATGGTGCCAACAAAGAATTTAAACCAGTCGTTGTGTTTGGCCAAAATGCAGCATACTTAATGGAAATTTATGATCGCTGGGGACGCGTGGTTTTTACTTCTACTGAAATTGAAAATGGTTGGCTCGGTAAAGATGGAGATGGATTAGCAGCACAAGGTGTTTATGTTTATCGAATTCGTTTGGAACAATTGGAAGGAGAAGTAATTGAAAAACGTGGGTCGGTTGTTTTGTTGCGGTAAACAATATCAATTTCAATGGCAATATCAATGGAGTACGTGAGCTTACGTTTCCACGTGTTCCATTGACATTGCTATTGCCATTGTTTTACTTTCTCTCGCTTCAATTGTCGTTTTCGTTTCCGTTGTTTTGCGACAAAATTTTCAACAACTTTATGTGTTTTCCAGAAGTGAATAGACTGACCACTTGCCAACACTACAACTCCCAAAAGAAACATTGCATTTCTAGCTGCTGAAATCATAGAAGTGTGTTCATCAAAATATTGGCGGATAAAGAAAACTTCAATAGCAATGATGATCGCTGTAATGATAAAAATAAAGACACCTGCGGCAATGCAATCCATTACATATCTTGGTTTTTTTGCTCGATTACATTTCTTTAAAAACATAATCGTGTGATCATTCCAAGGTTGAATCTTGATCAACTCTTCCAAAATATATCTTGCCTCCGCATATCGCATTTGGTGATATAGACAAGCAGCTTTCCTAAATAATAATTTGTGATAAAGATCTTCTCCGCGATAGAGATGAACTGGACGTGCGATGGACAATTCTATTCCCTCATCCACATTAAGGAGAAATTTTTGATGTTCGCCGACTTCAAAAAGTGCATTGATGTAGGAAATAAATAATTCAAAATATTCATCGAAATGAAGTGCCATAATTTGTATCTCATGTTCCTCATAAAAGAGGATCACTTTACGATACTTTTTCAATCCAATTCCTAGGAATTTGACATACAATTCAGATTGAAATAAATATGGGCCGTTTTTGAGCATTTGTTCTTATGTTCCAGTAATCGAGTATAAAACGGGCTTCGATGGACTAACGTCTATTTCAAAACTCGCTATTTGTAAATTCAACAGATAAATACCATCAGGTGTTTCACTTGGGACGTAAATAAGTTCAGTGATGGTACAATCTTTTCTCGGTTTGTCAGGATATTGCCAAAAAGCATGATGTGATAATAATTTTCCCTCATCTTCTTCTCTATCCACTGATGGCAAATCTGTCAGTAAATGTTTTACTCCTTTTTTTACCAAAAATTCTATCCCATCATGATCAAAATAAGTCGGATTGGTACCGGAGTAATTTTTTTGCTGCTTAGCGATTTCATTTGGAAGTGTTCGGATAACGATACTATCTAACTGACTTTCAGTTACTTTTTCCTCAATTTGCGCTTTAGAAATTAGGAAATCTCCGTTGTCCAATTTTGTTGGAGTAACACTTATTAATTTCGTTATAAAGTGGAAGTTTTTCAATGCCTTATTTATGGTATATTTTTCCTTTGCGATATGACCAACACATTCAGTATGCGTCCCATTCCCATGTGGATTGATAGTGACATTTAGGAAATTAAGTATTCCGCCCATTTGTGTTGAACCTACAAAGTCACCAGCAATTACAGGTTCTGTTTTATAATCTGGGGCGTAAAAACATTTGGTCTGAACTGGTCCTTCTATCAACGGTTGCGAAAGATCGATTGGTTTGGATAAATCGGCAGTATATTGTTGTGAGTTGTGTTGGAAATGGATTTTCACGAGCTTATGTTTGTGTTGTGGAAGTAAACGAAGTTTAAGTTTAAGTCAAAGTTTAAGTTTAAAAGGATACGCGTTGACACGAAGCAATGGCACGTCCTCCTTTAAACTTAAACTTATACTTCCGCTTAAACTTATTAAACTTAGTCTGGTTAATTATGTTTATAAGGTCCAGGAGCAGGAGTCGATGTATTATAATTTCTAGGATCCATTCCCCAAACTAATTTTTCACGAATTGTTTTTAAGAAAGAATCTCCATCTAGCAGGATAAATTTGACCGTAAAATCAGCTTTTCGGATTGCCAATTCAGCTCCTTTCTTTATCATCTCAAATCTAGAATCTAAGGTGCATAGAAAATTCTCCGCTCTTCCTTCTACTTCAAATGATAAAACTGAATCGTCGGAAATGACAATCGGGCGAACACTTAAGTTGTGTGGTGCTACTGGTGTAATTACGAAGTTTCCAGAATTGGGAAATATTATCGGACCTCCACAACTCAATGAGTAACCGGTAGAACCTGTAGGGGTGCCAATGATAATTCCGTCTGCCCAATACGTTGTTAGAAAAGCACCATTGATGAAGGTATGAATTTGAATCATTGAGGACGTATCTCTTTTCAACAAGGTGCAGTCATTTAGTGCAAAATTTGCATCTCTGAAAATATTGAGATTCGATTCCAGTTGCAACAAGCTCCTTTCATCAAGTGAATACTGACCTCTTTGGACCATTTCAATCGCACGACGTATTTCTTTTTTGTCAACAGTCGCTAGCAAGCCTAATCTACCTAAATTGATTCCCATGATTGGGATATTGCTATCTCGGATAATGGTGGTACTATTCAGCATCGTTCCATCTCCGCCCATACTGATACAAATATCGATTTTGCGCGCAATCAAATCCCTGTATCCATCTGCAGGCGCAACATCTTTTGGAAACTTAATCTTATCTTTTATCTGTTCCAAAAAGGGTGTATGCATAAAAACATTGATGTTTTCTTCCGCCAATACGTCCATCAAATCTTGCATCACTGCAATGTCCCGATTCTTCAATACTTTTCCGTAAATAAATACCTGCATTAGAAAGATAAATTATAGGTCAAAAATAGTGCTTTTTCTTTTAGATGATTGATGCTATATTCAAATCGTAGTACTTTGTCGTAATAAACCACAAAATCAACACCCAAACTCCCACCTTGTAAATACGCATTAGTCAGTGGATTGTTCTCTTGATAGTATTGGTCCCAGACACGTCCACCATCGTAATTGGCAGTCAAATAAATTTTTAATGGTGCCAATCTAAACTGCTCTATAAATACCCAATTGCCAAACTGAATCTCTCGATCAATTAGTTTATATCTCAAACTACTTTTGAAATACAAATAATCTTGTCCATCTACCACGTAATATTGATATCCGCGAATGAAGTCTTCTAGATATCCCAAAGCTCTTGAATTATAATAACTGTGCTTTTTTCGAATTAATTCAGTACGTCCTTTTATACTTATTGAGGTACTCCATTTTTTCGAATGCAACATATATTTTCGAACTTCTGCTGTCAACCTTAATGAGTTTCGATCCTCAAAAATTCCAACTCCATCTTTCTGTATTTCTGCAAATGAAAAAATTCCTGTTTCTGGATAAGGTTTGATATCTCGTTTATCGTAGGTGAAATTATAGCTTAAGGAAATATATTGTTGACTAATTCTGCTATCTAAAAAATAATCGGGATTTAACTCAACTGCAACGGTGTCTGTTATTTTGTTTTGGTGATAATTGACGGTCGCTGTGTGATAAAATAAAATACCTGGTCGATAAATAACACCACCGCCAATTCTCGTTCTTTTGAGTTGAAAAATATCTTCTTCGCGGTCGAATAATAGTTTGTTTCCAAAAGAAGTATATCCAATCTCTTTATTTCTGGTGAATAATAAATTGGTGGTTAAACCAATCGTTTGCGCTTTATTGATTCCAGGATAAGTGTATTCCAATTCCAATTTTTGAGTGTAACCAACTTGGGTCAATATTTTTAAGCGATCTTGATTTCCTGTTAGATTTAAATGATAAAAACGCATTGATAAATTGAGCCGATTCAGTTTGCGATTTTGTTCCACCCACCAGACATTGAAGTTTCGATCTGCTAATTCAACCAGTGGGATAGGGTAGATGTACCAATTTTCTTGGACCTTAATTTCAATATCAATTTGCGATTTATTTTGAGTTGGAATTATTTCAACTTTTGAAAACATACCAGTATTGAGTACGAGACGTTCGTTTTCTTTTAGTCGTTTTTCTAAATCTGTAATTAGGATTTTGTCTCCTTGTTTGAAATCCAATTCTCGATAGATGATTTTGTCTTTTGTTTTTTTATTGCCATTGAGGGTGATGGAATGGATGGTTACATGATCATTCTGAGCAATCAAAAGGAAAGGGAAAATGAAAAAAAGGAATATAATTAGCGATTTGCTTATTTGCATATTGAGACAATGAGCTCGCTAATTTAGGAATTTAACACATAATAGGTTTGCCTAACGCACTTTTTTACTACAAAGGGTCACATTAGAAACAAAGATTACAAAGGAGGATGTGGAAATTCATTCCTACGTCGTGATTTTAAAGCTCTTTGTGGTCTTTGTATCTTTGTGATCTCTGGTAAAAATACGTCCTAGGTGTTAAAAAAATTAAACATTCAGATAAGACATAAAAGAATCATAACGCTCTTTCAAATTCTCAGTGAAAGTATCTTCATGAAAAGTACCTTTTACTTTGTAATCGAATCTTTCAAAAGTAGAAATAATGGATTGTAAATCTTGCTTATTAATTTTCAAAGTTACGTCAACGTTGACCGATTCTAAGTTGCTGGTAACAAAGCTAGAAAGGATCGCCGCATTTTCTCCTTCAACAATTCTGGAAATTTCTGCCAACGAATAATCTCTTCGATTGACTTCTAGGACAATAATACTTCCTGGTTCAGTAAACGAAGCAGACCTTGCAAAAAATTGTAACAAGTCTTTTTCGGTCACCATTCCCATGTAATTTTTTTCGTGGTCAACTACAGGAACGATGGTCAACTGATTTTCGATCATTAATTTGATAATGTCGTAGATATGATCTTGATCCGATACATATGCCTTAATCAAAGATAGGTTGTAAGAACCGACTGGTTCCTTCGCATCATGATTCAAAATATCATCTTGGGAAACTACACCTAATAGTTCTGTATTATTGACGATAGGTAAATGACGAATGTTGAATTCATTCATCGTGTTGAGTGCGTCTTGCCCCGTATCCGATGTACGTGCGGGAATCAATACTTGTGAAACTAAATTGCCAGCGATCATGGTATGTTGTTTTTGTGCTGATACAAATTCTAAACATTAAATCTCTCCTTTGTTTAAAACCGTACTTTCATAACGTTTTAAAAAATGATTCGTTGGCTCTCTCAATAGTAAGTTTAGTTTTGATAGTTTTCAGTTAACGTAGCAGTTTTTTCTTCTCTAATAAAAATTCTTGTTCTGTCAACAACCCTTGTTGTCTTTTTTCTGCAAGCCTTTTTAAATCTTCTAATAAATTTCCATGCTCCGCTTGTTCTACTTTAACAGTCTTGGTTTGTTTCTGCTGTCCTCCTAATCGATACCCATTATTTTTGAAAGCTTGAAATTTATCTTGAACTCTCAAAAACGCAAAAGCATCATGCGTATTTATTTTATCTGCATCATTGAAACCTAACTGAACTGCCTTGTCTATATGTTCAAAAGCCTTGTCTGCTTGTTCGGTCAATGAGTAGGAGCAAGCCAAATTAAAATGCGTCGCGACATCTTTATCATTAAATTCCAATGCTTTTACAAAATTCTCAATGGCATCATCGTAATGATAATTTTTGTATTCTTCAACTCCCTTGGTTTTATAAGGCAAAGCTTTTGCCAATCGTCCTCTCATCTCTTGCTTCTGCTGCGCTTTTTTGATATGCTCCTGATATCTCGCATCTCTTTGTGGTACGGGATTGTATCTTCTTTGCGCTCTAGCTTGTGCTTCTCTAATTTGTCGTTGTTGTTCTTGCCTTCTTTTTTGCTGCGAATTTCCACCTCTTCGTCCAGCGGAACTGATAAAGAAAAAAGCACCAAAAAATAAAAACATTGGATTCAATCCAGCATTTGCCAATGCAATGACGGCAACCATAAATAATACGATATGGACTGGTGTAATTTTCATTTTGTCTATTATTAATTTAGTAATTGTTGTGGACTTTTTCGTCTAATTCGGAAATTATCCTACATTTAAAACACGACTTTAAGATATTGCGTTCATTTATATTTTATAAAAACTTGCAAGTCAATACTGTCAAATCGTCGGGTAAAATTAAGTCTTCTTTGTATAAGTTTATCTGTTGCATCAATTTCTTATTAAAAATTTCTGCATCGTAACTCGCATTGGTTTCAACAAACGTAGCCAATTTCTCTTCACTAAAGTAATCTCCGTTATTATTTTGAATATCTGTTACACCATCGGTATAACATAATAAGGTCGCAGGTCCTTCAATTTTCACTTCACCCAATTCAATAAAAGGCAGTTTTTCGAAGGATCCTATTATCGTACTTCCTTTGTCCAATGTTTGTGTTCCTGATTGAGTTGCCAAAATCGGTCGATTATGACCTGCATTGACGTACATCAAGGTTCTTGTTTTTTTGTTGTACTCTCCTACAAAAAATGTCAGAAATCTTTCTCCCTTTGTACTCCGGAACACTGCTTCATTTATTTCTTCAATAAATTCATCCAACGAATTTTGCTTGGTAATTAAACTTTGAAAGTTGGCCTGAAAATTTGCCATCAATAAGGCTGCTGCTAATCCTTTGCCGGAAATATCTGCCACACAAAATGCTAAACGATCATCTTCCAATTCTCTAAAATCAAAATAATCACCACCGACTCTTAAGTGAGGCACGTAGATACTTGCCAATTCGTAATGTTCATTTTTTGGAAGATTTGTTGGCACCAACATTTCTTGCATGTCTGTCGCCAACTCCATTTCACGATTCAACCTTTCTTGGTGTATATGTTGTTTGAACATCCGTTTGTTCTCAATCGCAACGGCAATGATATTCGTAATTGTTGTGATGAACTTTAGGTTATTGTAAGCATCTTCATTATTTTCATACCCACCAATAAAAGTATAGGAAATCGGTGTCTCTTTATGTAACACTGGAATTACAATATCGAATTCATCAGACAAAAAATTTCGTTCCTCTCCTGCCAAAATTTTTGTTCGGTCATATTTTCCCAACAATTCATCTACATCAACATTCAACATTTGTTCTTCTGTACCAAAAGAAGTAGTACACTCCCATTTCCCATCTCTATTTACAAACAACGCCATTTTCTTAACGCCCATATCCCAACTCAAAAAATAGCTATACATCCCATACAAGCCTTTTACCTCTATGTTGTCATTGATGGCCTGCGTGATATTCAATAGACTTGTAATTTGCAATTGTTTCAAATGCAGTTTACGCTCCAATGCATCGGTAGCAGCCAGTTCTTTTTTTATGTTATCTAGATTGTCCAAGGGAAAAGGTGGATCGTTTTAAAATCAGTTTTTGGTTTATACTTTAAAGAAAATTAAATATAATAAATTAAGAGATAAGTTTAGGATTAAGTCCCGAATTTAAGTTTAAGATTAAGTCGAAGTTTAGTGACCGTCGAGACGCATTGGTTTAAGTTTAGGATTAAGTCGAAGATTAAGTTTAATGACCGTCGAGACGCATTGGTTTAAGTTTAAGTTTAAGTCGAAGTTTAAGTTTAATGATCGTCGAGACGCGTTGGTTTAAGTTTAAGTCGACGTTTAAGTTTAATGACCGTCGAGACGCGTAGACTTACGAAACAAGCGTGCGTCGCCCATTTAAACTTAAAATTATTCTTAGACTTAAATTTATATTTATTCCAGATTTTATCCTTAAAATACTTTGACAACTCGCTCCAACCAAACCGCATTCTTTGTTTTTATTTCCAAATGATAAACGCCACTTTTAAGATGACTGACATCAATTTTGTTTTCCATTTGTAATTGCTGGGCCAAAATCAGCTTTCCCGTAAAATCCCTTAGATATAATTCACCCGTTACTGATGTCTGAAAATTTAACCAAAATAGATCACTAGTTGGATTTGGAAAAAGTGTTGCTGAAATAGATTCTAAATTATTTGTTGAAGTGGTCATATCCATACCATCACAATCTTCATCTATACCATTGTTAGCAATGTCAGTTGCACCAGGATTAATCGCAGCATCCATATCATCACAATCTTCATAAATATCAAAGCCATCTTCATCTGCATCAAAGCTGTGAATCATGTTGTTAGAAGTTGTATTGGTAATGATGGGCGGATTAAAATCAAAATAGATGGCTGCGGTATTTTCAATTGTAGTACCATCTTCGATTGTATCATAAGCTTGTATTGAATACATGATGTACCCTTGGCTTTCTTCAAAATTAGTTGTGCTATCTGGCAAGTAAATATAGTTAAAGTTAAAGCTTACAAATCGATCATCATTCAATTCCATTGTCAAAACCGAATCGTGGCTACTTGCAATCACACGAAAAGATGCTGGGTCTAATTGTTCATCCAAGGTATCACGTATGACCACATGAAAGGCTTCTGCATTTCCAGTATTTTGAAATCGAATGGTATAAGTCAGTGGTTCTCCTATCAACGCATAATCTTCCGGGTAAACTGGGTTAACCAACTTGTCATTTGGATCATAAGCACAATCTACAATATCACTGTAGTCAAAATAGGTACTGGTTTGATTTGTTCCCATATCATTATAGGTACTATATGCACTGAAGTTGAGTGTATTCCCTATTTGTAAAGGAATCTCTAAGTCAAACTTTTTATGAACAGATCCTCCAGGAAACAGATCATAATAATGCCAACCATAAATATTAGGCGCAATGGTAGTATCTGGTAGATCAAGGTAGTTCACTTCCTCAATACTTTCATCTATTTCCAACCACAATGTTCCATCAACATTGGTTGTTCCTGTATTTTGCGCATACAGATTGAAAGTTTGAAAAGTTAAACAACGCAAATCACCAACTACCATACTCGGTTCGATATCAGCATAAAGACTCAATGGAGTAAGACCAAAAAAGACGGTATCGCAAGGAGTATTTTCAGATAAATTAACATCATATACACTTCCAGTTGTCAATTCCCAGTCTGGAGTATTTAGCGAATTGTACGCAACCGTATAAGTGCCAAAATTTCTATAATTAATTCCGCCATTTATTAAATTGCCTTGACTTTGATAATTGCCAGGTTCAATCGTTACACTTCCCAATGGGTAATAAGGTTCTCCAACTTCTAGTATGCCATTTTCATTTAAATCCAAAAATATCGGATGATTAATTTTACCTGATAAATTACAATTGAATAACACTTCTAGACTATCATTACAACCAGTATTGTTATCTGCAATAATGACTGCTCCGCCTCCAACAATATAATTACAGAGTCCACTACCTTCACAAATAGATAAATTGGGGTTGTTCAATATTTCAAAAGGTGTATCGGCTTCTTCTAAACTTTCAAATGATAGGTAGTTTAAATTATTATTGTTCTCGATAGATATAGACCAAGGTGTATAGCTTGGTGGAAACCAAGCATTGACATATGAACCTTTACCAACAGATTTTAGATTTGGTAGATTAATCGACGAGATAAGCGGATTACTTTCAATCCTAAGGCATCCATATAAATGTTGTAAATTAGTTAATTCAGGAATTCCTACTAACGATTCATTTCCAATTATCTCTAAAGAAATGGTATCATAAAAAGGCGCATAATCACCAGGATTATTTATATGTGTGTTATAATCACCAAATCCAATAAAGGACAAATTTGAAATGCTTGTGATATCTTGTAGGTTGTCATTATCTACTATTCTTAAAAAGCCTCCTATGGTGTCTAGATTGTTTAATCCCTCCAAAACATCTAAACTTTGATTTTTTTCTATTGATAGTGAACCTGGCAATTTTTCTAGCTGATCTAATCCAGATATATCTGTTAGCGATTCACATTTTCCTATAAGTATTGAGATATTTTCATACTTATCTCCCATCCATGCATCGAAAGATTGTGCAACTGTAAAAGTAGATTGCCCCACCACTGTTAAGTTTGATAACGGAGATAAATTTTCTAAACTACTAAGATCATGAACACATAAACTACCACCAATGGAATTTAAATTCTCCAGACCCGATAAACTGATTAAATAATTTATCGTCGCAAGTCTCAAATCACCACCAATTGTAGTTAAATTATCTAGACCTGATAAATTTTCTAAACCTGTTTGATCGATTAAGTGGTGAAGTTCGGTTAAAATTAAATCACCACCAATTGAAGTAATATTGCTTAGTCCGTTAAGGTTAGTAATATCACTCATATTATATACCGATTGCGTAGTCCATACTCCTTGGATATTCACGTCGCCAGATATTTCTGTGCAATTAGGATATAACACTATAAAATCATCAATTTCTTGCTGTGATTCCAGTATGATAGATGGAGGACAATTTTGTGCGAAAAAAATCGACGGTAAAAAGAATAATATTAGGAAGGGAAATAATACGATTTTCATAACAATCATTTACCTAAAAATAAGCATTTGCAACAATACGCTAGCAAAAAAACTGATTATATTTAAGCTATATGTAAGAGGTTTACCTAGACTTCACATCCAAAGCATCCCGAAATCCATTCCCCACTAAATATTGATTTTAGGTTTAATAAGATTTGTAATACTTGACTCTTATAATTCCACTCTTCAACGTTTCTTCAATTCTTTGTACTAATATTAAGTTTAAGAATCCTCAAAGGCTTCTCAAACTTCAAATACTTAAAAAGATTATTAGTTTCTTAAGCCTTTGAGGATTGAGAAACTTTTTGATAGAATTAAGTTCAAGAATCCTCAGAGGCTTCTCAAACTTTCGATTCTTAATATTAATTAACCTTTCGTTTTCACATCCAAAGCATCCCGAAATCCATTCCCCACTAAATTGAAAGCCAACACCAATATCATAATCGCAAATGCAGGAATCATCGCTAGAAATGGTTTTCCGCTGATCGCATATCCATAATTTTCATTGAGCATCGTTCCCCAGGAAGGAGTCGGTGGCTGTATACCAAATCCCAAATAACTCAATCCAGCTTCTATCAAAATGGCGGTTGCAAAGTTGGCCGCTGCAATTACCATGACCGGACCTATGATGTTGGGTAAAATGTGTTTTAAAATAATTCTTCGATTGCCAAATCCCATACTTTGAGCTGCTTCTACAAATTGTATTTTTCGGAATGACATGATTTGTCCTCTGACAATTCTCGCTACATCTACCCACATCGTCAAGCCAACTGCCAAAAATATAATACCAATTCCTCTACCTAAAGCTAATACAATTGCAAACACCAATAGCAAAGTAGGTATCGACCAAACCGTATTAATCAACAACATAATTACATCATCAATTCTACCACCAAAGTAGCCTGCTATCGCCCCAATAAAAATGCCTAATGTCAAAGAAATAAAGACGGCAATCAATCCAACAATTAAAGATATGCGAACACCCAATATCAATCTGCTCAACAAGGAACGCCCAAATTTATCAGTTCCTAATAAAAAACGCTTTTTCACGATACTTTTCGATTTAATTTCCTTTTGCAAAAATTGAATGTTGTCTGATTTTAAATTTCCATTGACATCATAATAGCTGAGTTGATCTCCTAAGCGCATTACTTCATTTTTGTCAGCAGATAATGCATTGTAAACATCCGCAATATTCAATCCTTCTCTTTCACCCACTACTAACTCCCCTTTTGAATCATATCCCGAAAATTTTTCAAAGAAAATCGAATCACTTTTAAACTCATAATTGTTAATTGGAATCAACTTGTTAGGATTTGGTGATCCAAATAACATCTTTTGAAAAATATTGCTGTTTTCTACTGGTCTGTTTTTTTTGACCGTCAACATTTGAGTCGAAAATCCAGGTGATTGTAAAGCCGCTTCCGGAATTTGGTCATTGGTGTCTGGTGTTGAATCTGGCGTGATAAGATATCCCAACAAGGCAATCAGTGTAGCTAACATTATGACAAGCGCCCCAAAAACAGCAGGTTTGTTTTTTAAAAAACGCTTGAACGCTTTTTTATTTGGAGAATAGAATTCTTGTTGATTTGTCATCGTCGGTAAAAATAAAAAGGATAACTTGGATAAGTAATTAAGTTTAAAAATAAGTTTAAGTTTAAAGACTATACGGCGTGAGGACGTTAGGAATCGAGTGGCCTTCATTTAAACTTAATCTTCGCTTAAACCTGAATTTATATGAGGTTTCTATGAAAATACTGATCGTTGAACCCTTCTTAAAAGGTAGTCACCAAGCTTGGGCAGAGGGTTACCAACAGAGTTCCCAACATGATGTGGATATCTTATCTATGCAGGGTCGACACTGGAAATGGCGCATGCACGGGGGAGCAGTTACTCTTGCTGAAAGATTTAATGCTAGTGAAAATAGACCAGATCTGATTTTAGCAACGGATATGCTGGACTTGACTTCGTTTTTGGCGCTGACTAAAAAGAAAACGCACGATATTCCAACTGCAATCTATTTTCACGAGAATCAAATCACGTATCCTTGGTCGCCGACAGATGCGGATGTCAAATTGGAACGAAACAATCATTATGGTTTCATCAATTATACAAGTGCGTTGGCAGCTGATCGTATTTTTTTCAATTCCGATTATCACAATCAGTCTTTTAACAATGCGATTGATCCTTTTTTGAGTCAATTTCCAGATCATAAAGAGAATACTTTTTCTCATCACATCTTAAAGAAAAGCGCAACTCTAAATTTAGGATTGGATTTGAAAAAATTCAATAATTTTGATACGGTAGATACCAATGAAGTTCCGATTTTGTTGTGGAATCATCGATGGGAATATGACAAAAATCCAGCTGGTTTTTACCAGATTCTGAAAAGGCTGAAAAATGCAACTATTGATTTTAAGCTGGTCATTTTAGGAGAATCTTTTAAAAAGAAACCACCAGTTTTTGATCAGATTATTTCAGAATTTAGAAATGAAATTTTGCATGTCGGTTATGTATCAAATTTCGCACAATATGCTTACTGGTTATGGAAATCGGATATTTTACCGGTGACTTCTAATCAAGATTTTTTTGGTGGGAGTGTGGTTGAAGCGATTTATTGCAACTGCTATCCGATACTACCAGATCGATTGGCTTATCCGCAGCATATACCTAAAAAATATCAAGCGAATCATCTTTATAAAAACGAAGATGAATTGTTTGAAAAGATTAGAGAAGCTACTCAAAATTTGAAAGCGATTCGAAAGATGGATCAGTTTCAGGAATTTGTTGCTCATTATGATTGGGGTGTTTTGTCGTCTAGGTATGATGATGCTTTTTCTGATTTGGTGGTGGGTTTTAACACTTAGGTTCTTTCAACATGGAGCTTTCGTGTGGACGTGAATTTTAACACATAGCTCACATTAGAAACCTAGGGACACATAGAAGATTCGTGAGGGAGGTAAATTAAAGAGGACGTGGATTCGTTTTGCGCAGATGTCGCTGATTGACGCAAGTGTAGGGTTTTTTAAAATTATTTTAAATTTACAACAACTTAGTAACAGATGAAATCATTTCAATTTAAAAGCAAGAAAATTGCTTATGCAGACAATGGGGCAGGGCCTGTAGTTGTTTTGTTACATGGTTTTTGTGAAGATAAAAACATGTGGGATGATTTTATAAAACATCTTAATGGTTATCGTATTTTGAGAATTGATTTGCCAGGTTTTGGTGAGTCTGATGTGCTGAAAAATACGACGATTGAAGAAATGGCGGAGGTTGTAAAAGAAATGTTACACCATGAAAAAGTTGAAAAATGCAACCTGATTGGTCACTCAATGGGTGGTTATGTCGCACTCGCTTTTGCTGAAAAGTATAAAAAAATGCTAACCGGAATTGGATTGTTTCACTCACATCCATTTGCAGACAATGAAGACATCAAGAAACGTAGAATTAAGAGTTGCGACTTCATGAAACGTCATGGTCACTTTGAATTGTTGAAACAATTGGTTCCTAGATTTTTTGCACCGAAATTTGCAAAGAAAAACAAAGACCTTATTAATGATCTTATTTTCAGAGCCTCCTTTTACAATCCTGAAGGCATTATCGAAGCTCAAAATGCAATGATGTTGCGAAAAGATCGTACTACAGTGTTGAAAAATTCAAACGTGCCTGTGTTGTTTATTGTTGGTCTAGAAGATTTGTTGTTTGATTTGAACGAAGGATTGGAACAGACTTATTTGCCAGAGATTGCTTCTATACATTTGTTGGAAGGTGTTGGCCATGGTGGGATGTTTGAAGCGGAAAAGAAAACGGGGAAGCAAGTGAAAATGTTTTTAGATTTTTGTTATTCCTTTGGCTGATTTCTAATAAGATTTGTGATTATTGTTAAACAGTTTATGTAACCTACTTTACAATTTAAGAATTCACTTGAATAGCTTACAGCAACGATACGTTATTAAATAAACGAAGAAGTCAAAATCGTTATTATTAAATATCCGTATGAAAAGGTCTACCATTACTTCAATCTTTTTATCCATTTTACTTTTCAATTTCTTATTGAATAATATTAGTGTCAAAAAATCCTGAAGCAACATTACTTTCACAACTTATCATTATTACGATGTCGCTCCGCATCCCGAATCGCTTTCTTCTCCAAATTATTTTGTAATGCTGATGTTAGGTCAACACCCGTTTGATTGGCTAAACAAATTAAAACGAACAAGACATCTGCCATTTCTCCAGCGAGATCTTCATTAGCGGAAGCTTCTTGTGCTTTGGTTTTGAAGGATTGCTCCCCGTAAATTCTGGCCATCAATCTTGCCACTTCTCCCACTTCTTCAGTCAAAATTGCAGTGTTAGTCAACTCATTATAATAACGAATACCGATGTCGTTGATCCATTTGTCTACTGCTTTTTGTGCTTCTTGTATGGTCATTGTTAAATGATTTAAATGTATGATTATTTTCTATACCAGCTAAGCTGATAGTCGAATGTATGATATGATCGTTATTACGTATGCTTGACGTGCGCTTGCGTATGTCTATGTATTGGTTGTCATATCATACATTTGAGTAGCGACTACGTCGATGCGAAAAAATAATCATAAATCATACATCAAACTACTGCTTATCCTTACTATCCATCCAAATCGTAACCGGTCCATCATTGATCAACTTCACTTTCATATCTGCACCAAATTCTCCAGTACCAATCGGACAAAGTGAAGTGAATTTTAATTGCTCAACAAATTTTTCATACAAAGGAATGGAAATATCTGGTTTGGCAGCTTTCAAATAGGAAGGACGATTGCCCTTTTTGATGGAAGCATGTAATGTGAATTGACTGACCACTATGATTGAACCTTTTACATCTTGTATGCTTTTGTTCATCACGTCATTTTCATCTGGAAAAATTCTCAGGTTGGTTATCTTTTTACACAACCAAGAAATGTCATCATCATCATCTGCATTTTCAACGCCCAATAGAACTAGTAATCCTGTTCCGATCTCCGCGACATTTTTGCCATCAATCTCAACAGCTGCTTCACTTACTCTTTGAATTAATGCTCTCATGAATTATTTTTTTGAATTGGGATCAATATTCAATGGAACTGCAACTTCTTTATGTAAATCTGGTGCGTTGTATTTACTATTATTTGCTTTCTCTGTAATTCTATAAACATTGAGGTAATCTTCTTTTGGTGGAATCAACATCGCTTTACTTTCTGACAATGATAAATCAGACAACCAACGCATTTGTTCTTTTTTGGTGGTTAAGATCGCTGGCATTCTACTTGCAATTTTGTTGACCATTCCATTAGACTTCGTTGTTATTGCGGAAAAGCTGTTTATCAGGAATTCACCACTTTTCCAGGTATCCCAAATTCCAGCAATCACCAGCAATGACTTATTATGTGGAACCACTCGATATGGATATTTCTTCAATCCGGTATCATTCCACTCATAATAACTATCTGCCAAAATCAAACAACGCTTTTCTCGAATCGGCATCCTGAAAGAAGGTTGTGAACTGATCGTTTCCATTCTCGCATTAATCAATCGACCATCATTGATTCCATCTTTTGAATCTGCAGGAATCAATCCCCAATTGAAATATCGTATTCGAGTTGGATCCTGATTTAGGATAACCGCACCCGCTTGTCTTGGAACAATTTGATAACTCTTTTGAACCGGCGTTTCGATTTTGAAATCAAAATGATGTTCAAGTGTTTCTTTGGCTATGTGAAATGAGTATCTTCTCATTATATATATAGTATGTTTTCGTTTGGTCAATTTTTGGAATCTTTTACGTTTACAACACTAATACCTTTATATTTTCAATACTACTCAATAAAGATTTGAACAGTATCGTTTTTGTTCTATCTATAAAGGTATCAAAATCTGTGAGTTGCAAAATAAGTTTTTAACAACAAATGGTGAAGAACCTGTGGATAAATCCTTACTTATCAACAGCTACTAAGAATGTAAAAAAGACATATTTATAGTAATCTTAATTTACTCGAAATTTTGTGGATTACGTAGGGGTTTATCGACATCTTCTTATCATCCTTTTTGTCGGAATTGAAAAGAACTTTTAAATACTCGATTTATAAACAGACTGTTTGTAAAGTAAGTAAAGCACTGATTTTCAATTAGTCATTATCCCAATAACTTGTTGAAAAGTAAAGTGGAAATCTTGAAACCTATTTTTCAAAAGAAATTTTCATTTTTCTTTCCCCAAATCAACACCACTAATGATGATAAGTTTTTTTTAAAAAATTTATTAAAGACTATTAACATTATTAATCAGAGCTGTTGAAAATTCAAAGTTCAAATTTGTATTAGTTTTGAATCGTCAATTGAAATTCAGTTGATCAAAACACTGCTTTTGAAAATGCTATGGAAACACTATGAAAACACTGTCCAAACTATGAATGAAAATAAAACCAGCCAGGTAATTTTGGTTTATTGGCGAATTTTAAAATTGTCCAATTTGTCTGAAATGAATTCACATCTCTTCAAAAAAGGGGAATGCTTATTTGCAGAAAAACTCAGCGACTTCAAGTTGCTATTCAATCATGAATTTTTTCATCGATCTAGGATTATGATCTAAGTTGATTGGTGATTCCATTATCCATTTGCCATTTGTTGGATTTAGTTTTTTTAAGTCAGTCCTGAAATGCCGCTGATCATCCTATTTTGAAGTGCCTATGTGCTTGCTGATTAAAAGGTTGAATCTACGTAATGATAGCGTCTTGCAGGTATTAGAGAAATGAAAGCTTTGATTTTTATTGAGTTCAGCTTTATAAGTGGAATCAAGGTTATTTCGTAGGATTTTTCAGAAAATAACCAACAAATTGTGGATAACTCGGTAAAAAGTGTTCAAAATCAATACAAATTTTAGGAAGAGAACTCACTTCTATTTAATTGATTGAATTATTTTCGGTTGGATTGATTTTGCTTTCAGGATTTCATGCTGAATTTAGACTTACATTTTGGCTAACATTCTGTGGATAACGGTGTTGATTACTTTAATTTTTCGACTTAAAAATCGTAGATATCAACATCAGTTAGCCTAACAGACTAGCTATTGATAATCATTAGTTTATAAAGGTTTTTAAACAGTTACAAACACTGTTTTCCACAGACTATTTGAGATTAATAACATTATGTTAGTAACTCAGCATTTAAATCTGAATTTTGATTGCAAAATTTTCATTGATTTGTTCGAAACTTAGATACTTAATGGTAAGATACTTTGTAGAATCAGTTGATTATTTTGCGTTCTATTGAGTTGAAACAATGTGAGTTACCAACATTGTTGACAACTATGTTGAAAACTCAGTGTCTTTTTTGATTTTCTATATTATCGCTCGCTAAATCTTTCTTACCACCGTTTTAACATGGCATAGAATCTTTTAATATGTTATTTTGTGGGTACAAACAATCATACGAACTCACTATACAATGGAATATCAAATTATTGAAGAAGGAAAATTTAAGTATCTCGAAACGAAAGGAGGAGAAACTACTTTAATGTTGCTGCATGGACTCTTTGGCGCGTTGAGTAATTTTCAAGGTATCATCAATCACTTCGGTGATAAGTATAATGTGGTAGTTCCGATGCTTCCGATTTTTGAATTACCTATCCGAGAAGTTTCTGTTTCTGGGTTTGTGGAATATGTGGATGAATTTGTAAAATACAAAGGATTCAAAGATGTGCATGTTTTAGGAAATTCATTGGGTGGGCACATTACGTTATTATATGCGCTTGGTTTTTCTGATAATGTCAAGTCAATTATTCTGACCGGTAGTTCTGGGTTATTTGAAAGTGCGATGGGATCTACTTTTCCAAAACGTGGTGACTACGATTTTATCAAAACGAAAACAGAAGCTACTTTCTATTCTCCTGAAACTGCTAGTAAAGAATTAGTGGATGAAGTTTTTGATATCGTTAATGATCGCAATAAGGCCATTCGTATTTTGGCAACTGCTAAATCTGCTGTTCGTCACAACCTCGGTGACAAGCTCCATCAAATCGAAGCACCAACTTGTTTGATTTGGGGAAAAGAAGATACAATTACCCCAGCTTTTGTTGGTGAAAAATTCAATGAGTTAATTAAAAATTCTCGGCTCCACTTTGTTGATGAATGTGGACATGCGCCTATGATGGAGCATCCAGATCAGTTCAATGAAATTCTTGAAGCGTTTTTGGCTGAAATTGATGGAAAAGAATAGAAGGATTATTTTCTTGTTTTAGAATTTAGACCTGTTAGGTTTTGCCTTGCTTGTGCTTGGCTCAAACCTAACAGGTCTTTTTCGTTTATCATTTTTATTTCATCTACATGTAACTTGCAATTTTATTAATGAGTTTCTCAAATAACAATAGTGATTTCATTATTGTATTTATAGCTTCAAGCTTTTTTTTCCAATTTGATTGATTTTCATTTTGACCACTTCTTTCTTTATTCTTCATAATCCTTCTTTTAGAAAATTATTATTTCTCATTTCAACTACAATGATACAAAGAGAACATAATGCAAAACCCCATGAAGTGTTGTTATCGCTTAGTAGCTAGTAAGCACTAAAAAAGCCTACCCAAATTCCTACCCAAATTAATAAGTAGGCTGTTGTTGTGATTAATTAATTGAATTCCTAGAAAAAATTCCAAAAAAATACGACCAACTGTAACGTTTTCATTTCAAAGCATAATATACTATTGGTAACAAAATCGAAGCTAAGCACTTAGTGATTTTATCTTTAATCAATTAACTTTCAAATGATGACGAATCAAATTCTAACAATAAAAGTGTATATTCAATAAAGAGTAATCCCTACAACCTCCTGAAATTCTCAATTTTTTTTATGTCTAAGCAATAAACGCTATGAATAGTTGGTTTATAAATAAACTTTGTATTTCAAAGTACTTTTAAAAACACTTAATTATGGGCTCAACAAGAACAATGTTGATTTTACTGCTGACAGGAACTATTTTGTTTAATGTTCTATTCTGGAAAGAATCATTAGGGGTAAACTTATTACTATTCTCTATTTACAGTATTGCTGGTTTGCAATTTATCAATAAAGGAAAACAACTTTCTGCTCCTGCCAAAATAACTGGCCTGTGCACCTTGTTATTAGCCGTATCAGTGATCGTCAATCATTCGTTGCTAAGTATAGTAATGTACTGGATTTCATTTTTTGCGATGATTGGATTTGTACATCAATCTGAGTTGCAACTTTTTTTTTATGGAATACTGCAGAGTTTCTCGAATCTAAAAATGGATGTATTCAAAAATGGAGTCAAAGATATCTCTTCAACATCTGGTATTGATACACGAAAAATATTTAGATATTTCAAATTAGGTGTACTTCCAATAATAGTGTTAGGTGTTTTCTTTTCATTGTACTATTCTGCTAATCCAATTTTTGCATCTTACTCCAATTCCCTTTTTTCTTGGATGGGGAATGTTTTCAAAATTGATATTTCATTCAATAGAATTTTATTTTTCGGATTGGGATTATTGATAACAGCGATGAACTTATGGAAGGACCAAGTTTCTTTTTGGGTTGGCAAGAACCGTCTTTTATCGGAAACGTTAACTCGAACTAGGAAAGTAGATAGTCTCGGATTGGGTGGTCCGACGATGTTGGGTTTGAAGCGAGAATATCAATCTGGGGTTATCATGTTTTTAATGTTGAATGTCCTGTTGTTTATAGTGAATATATTCGATGTCAATTTCATATGGTTCAATTTTGAAGAAAATCCTAATTACAACTTAAAAACGTATGTACATCAAGGTACACACATCTTGATTGCAAGTATATTGTTGGCAATGTTAATTATTATTTACTTCTTTAGAAACAAGTTGAATTTTTTCAAAGGGAATGAGAAACTGAAATGGTTGACATATGCCTGGATTGCGCAAAATGGTATTTTAGCGGTTTCACTTGCCATTAGAAATTATAGATACATTCAATTTCATGGTTTGGCTTATAAGCGTATTGGTATAATTATATTTTTAATAGCAGTGATAATTGGCTTGGTGACCATGTACATCAAGGTTAAAGAAAAACGAAGTTTGTATTTTTTGATTAATCGAAATACGTGGGCAGTTTATTTGTTGTTGGTGCTATCGAGTTTTATCAATTGGGATGCTGCGATTACCAAGTACAATATTTTTGCAAATACGAAAAGGAGTTTGGAGGTCGATGTTTTGATGTATCAGTTGTCGGATAAAAATTGGTATTTGCTAAAACAGTATACGGATGAAATTTCAGCTAAGGGCGGTACTAAATTTGATGCTCTAAGATTTGATGATAGTTGCGAATGGAAGAAAAAGAAGATTCAAAAAAGAAAGGAAAATACCACTTGGCTGTCATGGAACTATCCCGACTATAAAAACTTACAAGCGATGGAATTGTATTGATGATAAAAACAACAAAGACCTGTTAGCTGAGCTAAGCATTAGCCTAGCAAAACCTAACAGGTCTTTATTCATTACAAGATAAACCAACTTCTTAATTCGTCCCCGCCCCTTTCTTTTTCTTATTCGCTTTCTGCATTGGATTGCTTCTTGGTCTTTGCTTTTGTTTGAACAATTCAAAACGACTTGCATTTCCTGGATCCAGATAATAATTATTGGAGGTATCAGTATCTGCCGTTTCCAAAAATGGATCTAAAATAATTTGAACCACTTCTTTATCTGTCTTGATTACTTTCGAAACTTTCTTGTCATTCTTTTTCCAAATTTCAGCTGGAATCCTAATCACTTCATTGGTGCCGTCTTTATAGTTCAATTGCAATATAATTGGCATCACCAATCCACCTATATTGCTGAAAGTCATTTCGTAAAAATTGGCTCCCGCATTTAAAATTGCTTTCTCTTTATCTGATAATGACTTTAAATAATTATTGTATTCATCCTGGTCCAAAACAGATTCTAATGAGGCATCGTATTCTGTATAAAAATCCCGGATGCTCCTATCCTGCTCATCATATGTTTGCTTGATTGTTTCCTTATTTCTTTTAGATGAAATTGGAATTGGTGCTTCTTTCTTTTCTTTTTCCAACAATGCAGTTACGTCATTTGGTTTTTTGGAATTCAT
Organism: uncultured Saprospiraceae bacterium; assembly: GCA_937941765.1. Lineage (GTDB taxonomy): Bacteria > Bacteroidota > Bacteroidia > Chitinophagales > Saprospiraceae > CALDGQ01. Next base: position 33,988 of record CALDGQ010000018.1, on the reverse strand, counting down.
TTGGAAGCCTCTGACCTTATCTAAAGAGATATCGCAGTGGTCTGTTGTGTAAAACCAACCTCTCCAAAACCAATCTAAGTCAACACCAGATGCATCTTCCATCGTTCTGAAAAAATCTGCTGGTGATGGATGTTTGAACATCCAACGTTTCGAATAAGTTTTGAATGCGTGATCAAAAAGTTCTCGACCCATAACCGATTCTCTCAAAATATTTAGTGCGGTTGCTGGCTTTCCATAAGCATTGTTACCGAACTGATGTATCGATTCTGAGTTGGTCATGATCGGAGAAATATTTGATTTGTCTCCTTTCATGTAGTCTACAATTTTGTGCGCATGACCTCGACGAGATGGATAGTCTCTCTCCCATTCTTGCTCAGATAAAAATTGAACAAAAGTATTTAGTCCTTCATCCATCCAAGTCCATTGACGTTCATCAGAATTTACAATCATTGGAAAATAATTATGTCCAACTTCATGGATGATCACTCCAATCATTCCGTACTTTGTTCTCTTGGAATAAGTTCCATCTTCTTCGCATCTTCCGAAGTTGAAACAGATCATTGGATACTCCATTCCAATTCTTGCTGCATTGATTGACCATGCAACAGGATAAGGATAATCGAATGTATAATGTGAATACCATTTCAAAGTATGCGCAACTGCTTTCGTTGAAAATCTTTCCCACAATGGGTTTCCTTCTTTTGGATACATCGACATGGCCATCACGGTTGATCCATCAGATTGTTTGACTGCCATTGCATCCCAGATAAATTTTCTAGAAGATGCAAATGCAAAGTCTCTCACATTTTCTGCTTTGAAAACCCAAGTGCTTTTCTTGTTTGATTTTTTGGTTTCTTTTTTCTCAGCTTCGTCTTGCGTAATGATAATGACTGGTTGTTCTGTTTCGTTTTGTGCTTTGTCTAATCTTGAAATTTGTTCTGATGTCAAAACATCTTTTGGATTTTGTAAAACGCCTGTTGATGCAACTGCATGATCAGAAGGAACCGTGATGGCAACTTCATAATCTCCAAACGCTAATGCAAATTCTCCTGATCCTAGGAACTGTTTGTTTTGCCATCCTTCTACTTCATTGTAAACGCACATGCGAGGAAAGTACTGCGCAATTGTATAAAGATAGTTTTCATCTTCTTCAAAATATTCGTAGCCCGAGCGCCCTCCTATTTTCATTCTGTCATTAATATTGTACCACCACTTTATATCAAATGAAAAACTTTCTCCAGTTTTTAATCCATCTTTTAAATCAATTCTCATCATTGTTTTGTTGATGGTATAATTTAAATCTTTTCCCTTGGTGTCTTTTACTTCTTCAATTTTAAAACCACCATCAAAGTCATAATACAAACCGCTCAATTGTCTCATGCTCATCTTGTCTTCAATTTTCCCTGTTCTAATTTTTCTTGAATCAGAATCTATAGCACGCATGTTTTGATCCAGTTGCAACCACAGATAATCTAATTGGTCTGGAGAATTATTGGTGTATGTAATTGTTTCCTCACCAGTTAAAGTTTGTTTCTCGTCATCAATTTCAATTTTCATTTTATAGTCTGCTTGTTGTTGCCAGTACATATGTCCTGGTGCACCAGATGCATTTCTATAAACATTAGGCGTTGGAAGTTCTTGTCCTAGTTGTCTGAATTTATTTTTGTTGGTGTTATCTTCTTGTGCGAACATGTTGAAAACAAGTGCACAAAGAATTGTAATTAGAATGAATGTTTTTGATTGTAGTCTCATTATAATCTTAGCTTAATTAATTAGTGTCTGTAAATATAACGAATTCGATTTTCATTTTGGGAACAACTTGGGGCTTTACCCCAAGTTGATTTGCTTGAGTCCCTTGGCCTCTTTCATTGCAAACTTTAATGTGATTATAAAATGGGATAATGTTTCACGTGGAACATTGTTTAAGTTTTATAAAGTAGTGTTTGTTTTGTAGTCATATAAATAGTTAAAAGTATTAGTTCAGTGGATAATGTTTCACGTGGAACATTGTAACGTTAGGAAAAGAGTTTTGCAGTTTAGTAAAAGGAAAAGCGTTGAGTTTTAAATAAACGAGAAGTACTGGTGCACCGGATAATGTTTCACGTGGAACATTGTTGGTGTTTTAGAAAAGAGTGTTTGTTTTTGTAGCGGTATAAATAAGTGAAAAGTATTAGTTCAATGAATAATGTTCCACGTGGAACATTGCACGTTAGGAAAAGAGTTTTGCAGTTTAGTAAAATGCAAAGTGTTGAGGTTTAATTAAACGAGAAGTACTGGTGCACCGGATAATGTTCCACGTGGAACATTGTAACGTTAGGAAAAGAGCTTTTGTAGTTTAGTAAAAGGAAAAGTGTTGAGTTTTAAATAAACGAGAAGTACTTGTGCACCGGATAATGTTCCACGTGGAACATTATTGAAGTTTAAGAAAAGGCTGGTATTTATTTCAAGTAAATGTTATTCTAAAAATGCAAAACAAAGAGTGCGTAAATAAAAAGCGGCAAATGTTCCACGTGAAACATTTGCCGCTTTTAAATAGAGAAGGGTAGTTACGAATACTTTTTTTGAAGTAAAGATTTGAAAGAAGAAAAGTCTGTACCAATAGAAGTAGCAACTTTTTTTCGAGAAGCTAATTCAGAAAGACGAGTAGGGATGTTTACTTTCTTTTTTATTTGTGCTTCTACTTCCACATTAAACTTTGAAGGATGCGCAGTTTCTAAAATGATTCCTTTTGTATGCTTGTATTGTTTTTGAAATTCCTTTAAAGCTAAATAACCTACAGCACCATGAGGATCTATTACATAATTGTATTTGTCAAACACTTCTTTAATTCCTTTCCTAGTTTCATCATCGCTAAAAGAATAACCTTTTATTTCTTCTCGCATACCATTCCATTGTAAAGAATATAAATCTAACATTCTTGCAAAGTTAGAAGGAGCACCAACATCCATTGCATTTGAAATCGTAGGAACACTTGCACGAGAAACATAACTTCCTTTGTTTAAATATTCAGGTACAATGTTATTCGCATTCGTTGCTGCAACAAAATGCTTTACCGGAAGTCCCATTCTTTTTGCAAATAAACCTGCAGTTAAGTTTCCAAAGTTTCCACTAGGAATCACAAACGCAACTTCCTTTTTTGTTTCTAATTGTTTGTAAGCTTCGAAGTAATAAAAGCTTTGTGGAATTAAACGAGCAATGTTGATAGAGTTAGCAGAACTTAAACGAATTCCTTTATTTAATTCTTCATCTAAAAAAGCTTGCTTCACTAAAGCTTGACAATCATCAAACGTGCCATCTACTTCCAATGCTTCAATGTTGTGTCCTAAAGTAGTTAGCTGTTTTTCTTGTAACATAGAAACTTTTCCACTTGGATAAAGAATCACCACCTTGATTCCTTTTGCTTTTAAAAAACCTGCAGCAACAGCACCACCTGTATCTCCTGATGTCGCAACAAGAATAACTAATTCCTTTTTTTCTCCTTGATTAAAATAAGACATCAACTGCGACATAAAACGTGCACCAAAATCTTTGAAAGCCAATGATGGACCATGAAATAATTCAAGTATAGATTTGTCATCATCTAAATGAATAACAGGAGCTGGAAAAGTAATAGAGTTGTTGATAATTTTTCTAAGGTCTTTTTCCGGAATTGTATTTTGAAAAAGATTCTTGCAAATTTCAAAAGACAAATCTTTGAAAGAATAATTTTTTAAATCCGCAAAGAATTTTTCTGGTAGAGTAGGAATGACCTTTGGCATAAACAAACCATTGTCATCCGGCAATCCTTTCATTACTGCTTCTTTCAAAGAATAGAATTGCTGTGTATTTTTTGTGCTATATAATTTCATGAGAAGATTTTAAATGTGGCAAATGTGGCAAAGTGGATATGATTTTTAAAACGTATGTACAAGTTCAATAAAGATAAGAACCGTTCTGATTGATCGGTGAAATGAAAATGTCTGATTTGATTTTGTTGTTATGAAAAGCGGATTGCATCGCAGCTGCTGCATTTTCTGCAATCAAAGTATTAGGACAAATCGCAAAGATGGTTGGACCAGCTCCAGAGATCGAACATCCCATTGCACCTTGATTCATCGCCGCATCTTTAACGTCATAGAATCCAGGAATCAGTTTTGCGCGTTGTGGTTCGATGATGACATCATTTAATGAACGACTAATAAGATCCAAATCTGCATTGTACATTCCAACAATTAAACCACCAAGATTTCCAGTTTGCGTAATTGTTTTTTTCAACGTGGTTTGATCACTCAAAATATCGCGGGCATCTTTTGTCAAGATTTTAATATGCGGATAGACACAAACAATTTGTAGACCTTTTGGATTTGGAATGCGATGAACATCCAATGTTGCATTGTCTCTTATAAAAATAATTCCTCCCAACAATGAAGGAGCAACATTGTCTGCATGATAAGAACCATCCGCAACTTGCTCACCCAAAACTGCAAATGGCAACATCTCTCTTTTCGTCAACGGTCGGCCCAACAATTCATTGATGGCCATGACTCCCCCGACGGCACTTGCTGCGCTCGATCCAAGTCCTGATCCGAAAGGCATTTTTTTGTGAATCTCTAATGCGATTCCTCGCTCAGATTCTCCAAGATGTTCTAACATTTTTAATGCTGCAAATCCTGCAGTATTCTTTTCAACTTCTTTAGGCAATTGTTTTTTCGATCCCGTAATCTTGGTGATCTTCAATCCCTTCGTATCCGTAAAATGTGCGATGATATCATCTCCTGGTTTTTCCAATGCTAACCCAAGGATGTCATATCCGCATGCTAGATTGGCAACGGATGCAGGGGCAAATATTTTAACTCCAGTCTTAGACATGTTCAAAAATTATTAAATAGTTGTTTAGTTGTTTGAATTTATAACAATTTATACACGTATTGTTGATTATATCAGTGAATTGCCAATCGCAAGGATTTCTGCAAATACACCAGCAGCAGTAACTTCGGCACCAGCTCCAGGTCCTCGGATGACTAATGGTCGTTCTTTATATCTTTCAGTCGTAAAGACAATCATGTTGTCACTACCAGAGAGCGAATAAAATGGGTGACTAGCATCCACCGCTTGCATACTTATAGAAGCTTTTCCATTATCCAATTGTGCAATCATTCTTAACTTCTTTCCATCCTTCGCAGCTTCCGCTCTCATTTTTTCAAAATGATCATTGGCCTTTTCTAATTCTTTGAAAAATTCATCGACAGTCTCTGCATCTTCACAAGCTTTCGGGAGAATACTTTTGATGTCGACATCTTTGGCTTCCATATTCAAACCAATTTCTCTTGCAAGAATAATCAATTTACGACGAACATCCTTTCCGCTCAAATCAATTCTTGGATCCGGTTCTGTATATCCTTTTTTTCCAGCTTCAACTACAATATCACTGAACTTGGTCCCAGCCTCATAAGTATTGAAAATAAATGAAAGAGAACCTGAAAGGACGCCTTCAATTTTCAAGAAGCGATCACCACTATTAATTAAATCTTTGATAGTTGTCAAAATCGGAAGACCAGCACCGACATTGGTTTCATATGCGAACGTCACACCCCGAGAAGTAGCGATGTTTTTCAATCGTTGATATTGTAAGTATGTTGAAGAAGTTGAAATCTTATTAGGAGTTGAAATGGATATACTTGCATCCAAAATCGATTCGTAATAGTTGGCGATTTCTTCATTAGCAGTATTGTCTACAAAAATGGTATTGGAGAAATTCATCTCTTTCATTTTGTGTACGAATCCAGGGAAAGTCATTTTCTCATTAGCATGATCTAATTGATCTTTCCAATTTTCCAAATCAATTCCATTCTCATCATTGAATAACATCTTACGACTGTTGGCCAAACCAATAATTTTGATTTCAGTTTGTCGATTTTCTCTAAGGAATTCCTTTTGTTTTCTGATCTGTTCTATTAATGTAGATCCAATCAATCCGACACCAACCATAAATAAGTGTAATACTTTTGTGTCAGAAAGGAAGAAGGTTTCGTGTAATGCGTTGAGCGCTTTTTGTTCGTTTGGCTTATTGATCACGACAGATACATTCAGCTCAGAAGAACCTTGTGCAATCGCAATAATGTTGATTCCGTTTTTTCCAAGTGCTTGAAACAAACGACCTGCAATCCCTGGACGGTAACGCATCATTTCTCCAATAATCGCAATCACGGATAAGTTGTCCTCCACATTTACTTTATGGATGGCACCATTACTCATCTCATATTCAAATTCCTTGTTGACTTTCTTAGCAGCACGTTGAGCATCCGAAGGTTGAACGGCAAAACTAATGCTGTGCTCAGAAGATCCTTGCGTTATCAAAATGATATTGATGCCAGCATTCGCTAATGATTGAAATAATCGACCAGCAATACCAGGCACTCCAAACATTCCACTTCCGGACAGCGTCAGTAGCGCGATTTCTGTGATGGAGGAAATCCCTTTGACTGCAGAAGCCGCCTCATCTACTTTTTCTGAAATTAGTGTTCCTTCAAAACTAGGATTAAACGTGTTTTTTATTTTTAATGGAATCTTCTTGGCTAATGCTGGTTGTAATGTTGGAGGATAAATTACTTTAGCACCAAAGTGAGACATTTCCATCGCCTCCATATAAGACATCGTAGGAATGGTAAATGCTTTACTTACTTTACGCGGATCTGCTGTCAATACACCATCCACATCCGTCCATATTTCGATAATGCTTGCATCTAGTCCTGCAGCTAATATTGCAGCTGTAAAATCAGAACCTCCCCGACCTAATGTTGTAGTCAAGCCGCCTTTTGAAGAACCAATAAATCCAGTTGCAATATTTATTTCCGGATGTTCCGAGAAATAAGATTTTATCTTTTTATAGCTTTCATCAAAATCTACTTTGGCAGCACCAAAGTTTTTATCTGTTTTGATAATTTTCCGAGCATCTAAATAGGAGGCATTGATACCTTTGCTTTTCAATGCATTGGCAATAATATAAGCTGAATTTCTTTCTCCAAAACTTAAAACATAATCCATCGTACGTGGAGATGCTTCGCGAACTAGGAAAATTCCATAAAGCAAATTCTTTAAGACATCATGATTTGCTAAAAGTTCAGGAGTTACTGCTTTCAGTGTTTTACTATCTAACAATTCTTCTGCAGTTGAGTAATGTCGCTTTTGAAACACTTCGAATTTTTTCAAATATTCTTCATCTCCTTCAGCTGCTAGCTTCGACATTTCAATCAATGAATCTGTAACTCTTCTGAACGCACTGAAGACTACCGTGAATTTATCACCTTTCTGATAATACCCTTCTAGGATATCAATTACCTTGTTAATGCAATCTGCATTTTCGACTGACGATCCTCCAAATTTTAAAACTTTCATATTCTTCTTAATTAGCTTTCAGTTTATACGTTGATTTGCAAAACTGGTTGTTGAAAAAGTTATTTTTCGGACGCTAAATTAAGATGTTTTTCTTGTTGTTGCATAGACATTCTGTTTTACAGTGTAACGATTGATTTAAAGGCAACTTTTATTTGTTGAAATTTAAACCTTCAAGAAGTGTTTTGATACGATTTTTGACACAAAAATGCGCACCAAAACACTCGGAGCATTTCAACTTTTATTTCAAAAGTGAATGGAGAAACGGACAAAATGTTTACGCAACTTTGAAGGTTTAGTCTTTTTTCAAACTTAAGAATAGACATATTGTTGACAATACCATCCCGAAAATTCCACCATAAAATTGCTGATCTGCTTGAAAAGTCACTCCGACATAAATCACAGCCGTCAAATAAATCATCATTGCGACTATTGACATTACAGGTGGATAATCATCTTTGGACAATCTGATAAAAGTCGAGATATTTAAAAGTCCAATTACGATAAATGAGATGCCCATCATTAAGCTCATCAAACCCCAACAATTATAATACACGATCGTATCACCCATAATTTGTAAGGTACCACTCAAATCTGATTGAACTTTTGGAATCACTAATTCGGCAAAATGGACTTTGGTATGTAATGCGCCTACCAAAATTGGAAATACGGAACCGACAATAAGGAATAGAATTCTTGCTAATTTTTTCATGTTCTTTAATTTTTTATAAAATTGCGCTGAAAAAATCTTAGAGTTCTTGACATCTGTTAAGAAAGGTGTTTTTTTCGAATTCTACTAAGACTTTCAGGTCGAATGCCTAAATATTGAGCAATTAGGTATTGTGGAAGTCTGTTGAACAAATCCGGTCTTTGTTCCATTAATTTGTAATATCGTTCTTCGGCAGAATCCATTAAGAGAGAGGTCGTCCTTGTTTTGAGTTCAAATAATTTTTGATCCCCTATAATTTTATTGAATTTGGCTGCATTAGGAAAGCTATTGGCTAATTTTTCTTGCGCATCAAATGACATGACTAATAATTCGCAAGGTTCTAATGCCACGATTGCTGTTTCGGAAGGGACTTTGGAAAGATAGCTTATGTGATTTCCTATGAATTCATTTTCAGAATAAAAACAATCTGTAAATTCAGTTCCGTCTTTTAAATAATATTGACGAAGCATTCCTTTGTTGACAAATCCCATTTTTCTGCTGACGATTCCTGCTTTTTCCCACACTTCATTTTTCTTGAGGGTGACTTCAGTTAGCAAATCAGTAAATTGTTTGAATTCATGTTCAATAATTGGAATGTGCTGTTTAATCTGATGAATGATTTTGTCAAGGTGCATTTAAATGATTGTTAGTCAGATATTTATGTTGGAAGATGTTTTACCAAGATACGAAATTTTGTTGTTTTGTAGAATAGACATTTCCGTCTATTTCCTGGCAAGTTAAATCCACAGACGGGAAGTCTGTGCTACGAACGTACAAATTTTCCTTTCGCAATTTGAGATTGATCTGCAAAGATTTGGTAGAAAAATAATCCATGTGGGAATGAAGTGATATCAATATTGTTGGTGCCCGGTTTTATTTCTTTTGATTTAACAAAATTTCCTAACATATCATATACGTGAAGCGTAATTGACGATGCATTTGAGTTGGATAATTCAATTGTTAGTTCTTCGGTTGCAGGATTGGGAAAAACGTTGACTTTTGAAAGATTATTAATCTCGGAATTTGTAGTAACTAAATTACAATCTCCCAACATAACTAAATCCATCCATTGAATTCGTTGGTTAATCCAGTATTTTAAATAATCGACTTCATCTTCATAAGTCTCACCGATATAATCATTTGGCCACACATATTCTCCTAGTGTTGGCCATCTTTCAAAATTTCTTTGTGCCGCAGGTCCAATTTCTAACACTTTGTTGTCGATAAATTGAAGTAAAGAATCGATATGCAAAGGACCTTCACGCAATTCTGTCCATCTACAATCAATTTTATTTTGTACTTGTGGGATATTGATCAATTTTTTCACCCAAAAAGGGATTGCTTCATGGCAGGTGCCTTCAAATTCGTAAGACCAACCAGGTGGATCAGGTGAACAACCAAAATCAAAATTTCCAAATGCTAAGTTGAAATCCCATAATGGACCAAAGTTGAGTTTGCCACCATTGCTATTCTTGGTTTTGTACATGTAGAAACTGAATTTGTACGCATCAATATGTTTTCCAATTTCCGTTATCAAAAAATAATCTATCCATGAATCTACGTTTACATATTCTTCATAATTCTCCATAAACGTGGAAGCATTCATCATGCTTTCATAATTAATAAAAAAGTTTTTTAGATAATCTTTTTGAACTTGGACAAGTTCATCATGGTCTGGATCATCGTAAGCATAAAAATTGTTATTTGGATTTGTAGAATACCAACCGTCGTTTTCTAAATCAAAATTATCTCTATCAATTTGGAATAGATAACCACCTGTCAATTCATCTCCTTCAATATCATCGGGTTTTAAATTGGCGATGTCCAGCCTATTTTCATCTCGTTTTATTTTTTCTGTCAAAACATAAACACCTCGGTAATCCTCGTTGATGAAAACTTCGCATAGTCGTGTACGTGGTGTGTAACGACCGGTTGCTTCGCCCATATGATAAGCAACTACATTTCGTAATAGAGATTTATCAGAATAGGGTCCGTGAAGGATCCAATCATTTTCTTCTGGTATTCCTAGCAGTTCAACATTGTTGTTGTCTCCATTTTCTAATTGGGTTTCAAAACCATAATTTTTCTTTTCAAACATTTGTGATGATTCACCACGGGTTTCTATTGAGATAAAATTATCGTATCCATTGTAACTGTCTGTTATTGAGTTAGTTAGACCTGATCCGTTGTCGATGATTCCCATATGTGCCTGCACACGAGGTTCGTTGTAGATCTCATCTGTTTGAGTAGTTGTGATGACTATTAAAGGTAAATTCGATTCAAAACTTGTGGCAATAAACGGTGGAGTAAACCATGAAGGTGTATTGTTGTAATTCATACTGTTGTCCGAAATTCCAACTGATAAAAAGAAATTGGAACTCATATCAGAAGAACTAATATCCTGATTATGAACTTGTATGGCTAATGTATTAGTTCCTTGATTGATGAGTGATTTAAAAGATGGACCAGACAATAAGTAGTCTTCAGGAACACCACCTTGATATAAATTAGCTTCATGATAATCAACTGAGGTTTGATTGAATGCAGGTGGAATACCAGTGGTTCCGATGTTGCTTCTTGCAATTTCTACTCCATTTAAATAGGCAACAAATGCGTCGTCGTAATCAGCGTGTAGGATTCCATAATTGATAACCGATGTGTCTATTAGTTCAAATTCTCGTCTCATGAAGACGGAGATGGCTGACGTAATTATCGTGTTGTCATCTCCATCATCGTATCCGATTCCTCCTGGCCCAATTGCCCATTGCGAGTCATTGAATCCTGGATTTTTCCAATCATTTGGAATGCTGTTGCTGCCAGTTTCATAACTCCAGATATTGTCATTGAAGATTACGGTTTCCCAATGATCTATATTTTGTGCTGTTGAAATAAAGGACGTGCAAATAAAAAGGAGTAGTATGATTCTAAACATGCATTAGATCTTTATTGCTATAATTGAGGTGCTTTATTGCTTTAGTAATTTGACTATAAGATAAGGATTTTTTTGAGGGTTAGTATGCTTTTTACAATAAGTAGTCTGGTTATTTCTATAAATTTAGAATAAGGACTGCGATTGGATAAAATTCAGATATTGATAATTTTAAGAAAGGCGACTGAAGTCGCCGGAACTAGATTTTGGTCTCATTGTCATCATTTCATAAACAATTCGTAACCAAATCAGAAGACATGGCAATGCCTTTAAAGCATATGGACGAATGAATCCTTCACGAATAAACTTTGGCATTAGATCAGATGGAGAAAGCGTTGTGAAAAATATGGCAAATAAAAACAATGCAATTACAGAATAGGAGTAAGGCCGTTTTTGAAGGACAAACCAAATGGCAACTCCTACAAAAGCAATGATATAGGTCGGCGATTCTGATCCGGAACTAAATATGACTGTAAATATTAAAACAGATGCCAACATCAATAATCGGAAATGTTTGTTGGAATATGAATTGATCTTTAAATAAGGTAACGCGAAAAGGAATAAACCTCCAATCAAAAAGGGTAAATTGGAAACATCTGGATTTTGTACAATCCTTCGGTACATACCCATTACAGAAATGTCTTGCCAAGAATCTAACACTGCATTTTCACTATTTTTTATAGCTAACCTTTGGAACCATTCAACATAGGTATTGACAATATATTCTGGTGAAGAAATCAACATGGGAGCAACGAAAAGTACAACTGCCCAAAAGATAAGTGATCCGATTAATTTGAGTTTATCCTTTGAAAAGAAGAAAAATGCTAGTCCAACGATTCCATATAATTTGATATAAAATCCTAAGACGATTAAAAAAGCAGCCCAGAAATCTTTCTTTTTGTCAATGAATACAAATGATAAAACGATAATTGCTGTCATCATTGGATTGAACTGAAAATTCAACATGGTCGTCAAAAATTCATGCGCACAAATCCACAATATCAATGTATTCTTGTTTGCTTTGAGCGGTAGTTGATAGATTGCCCAAACTAATATGAGGGTGTTGGCAAGGCTCCACATGATGACACCTAACCAATCCGGTAAGATAGCGAACGGTGCGATAACTAAAGAAAATACGGGGCCGTAGTGGTTCTGGTCGAAGTATAGGGCTTTGTATTTTCCATATAAGGTTACTTCTTGGATTAGGTGGTAAAAGACGTTTTTGTAAATTAGGTAGTTGTTGTAAAGGTCGGGATTGCCAATTGCTTTGATCGCTGAAACTAAACCTAGGATTATCCAGAGTACCGTTACGGTTTTTTTTTGGGAAAGTAGGTTTTTTAGTTTTTGTTTCATGAACTTGTATCGTATCGAGGGTGTGGCCTCGCTTTGTCGAACGGTTTCACCGATCGTTGGCATTATGTCGTCCCTTTAGGACTTTTCAAACGGTTACACCATTTGGTGTGATTATATCGTCCCTTCAGGACTTTTTGAGATGAATGGTTTTACCATTCATTTTTAGTTATGTCGTCCTTTCAGGACTTTTCAAATGGGTTACACCATTTGGTGTGATTATATCGTCCCTTCAGGACTTTTTGAGATGAACGGTTTTACCATTCATTTTTAGTTATGTCGTCCTTTCAGGACTTTTTTGAGATGAACGGTTTTACCATTCATTTTTAGTTATGTCGTCCTTTCAGGACTTTTTAGTTTTTCTAGGGCTTCATCTTCTGCTTTTCTCATTTCTTTTTTTAACTCTGGAGTTTTGTCATCGTAACCGATGAGGTGGAGGACTCCATGTATGAGGACTCGGTGGAGTTCATTTTCAAAAGTGACTTTTAGATTTTTTGCGTTGTCTTTGATGCGATCTATACTTACGAAAATATCTCCTTCGATTACGTTTTCTTCAGACATTGGAAAAGTAATAATGTCCGTGTAAGTATCGTGTTGAAGATATTGTTTGTTGATTCGATATAATTCTTCATCGGAAGTGAGAATGAAGTTAAGAGTAGTGAGTTCTTTATGGTTTTCTGCAATGACAGATTTGATCCAGGTTGTGATTTTGGATTCGTCTTTTAGTTCAAATTGAATGCCTTCGGAGAAAAAATTGATCTGAGCATCTTGGTCGAAAAAAGGAATGCTCATAAATTGAAATGAATTTCAACAGTTCTACCATTGTCGTGGAATAAAATCTTGTCAGATAATTCCTTCATTAAAAAGACACCGCGACCACCTAATTTGAGAATGTTTTCTGGTTGTGTTGGATCTGGAACTCTAGCTGGATCGAATCCATGTCCTTGATCAGAAACTTTGAAAGAAATAGAACCAGGTTGGTGCATACACTTGACATGTACGATTTTGGTTTCATCTTGTCCATTACCATGAATGATGGCATTGTTGACCGCTTCCGTCAAGCTGATGAGGATGTTCCCTCGTAGGTCGCTGCTGATTTGATACTTTTCAACTAAGTTTCCTACAAAAGACTCTACCCTGCAAACATGACGTGGATGAGAGATTAGTGTAAGTATTTCATGTTTCATACTACTCATTGGTAGTTTAATAATACATCAATAAAGGGATATTTGCAAAATAAAATCTATAACGTCAAGAGGTTGGAAATCTTTGGCTCGTTATAACACAAGATGAAGATTTATGCCATCGCACACAGGTCCAATCGCTTATCTTATCGATCTCTATTTACCACTTTTCTTCAATGAATTAAAATATTCTTCCACAAGTTGTTTATAATATGGACGCAAAGCAGGACTGACTGTTTTGAACATTTCAATTTCTGCTTCTCTTTTTTTAATGTATTCTTCAAGTGAAGGTGGCATCTGACGTTCTTGTTCTTGTGCTACTTCCGCTTTCCTTTTGTTGTCATATTCACGTTGACGTTCTGCTTGCTCTGATTTCAACAAACGAGTCATGATTTCTTCTTGACGCTTCATCATTTCATTGGTCAATTTCTTATTAACCAAATCTGTCTCAATTTTGTTCATTTCGTCAATTGCTTGTTGCAATAACGGATCTCCTTTTCCTTGTTCTTGTTTTCCTTTTTGCATTTGTTCCAACTTCTTTCGCATTGCAGCTTGTTTTGCTGCCATCTCTGCAAACTCTTTACTCGAACCACCCTCGCCTTTTTCAAGACCTTCTTTCATTTTTTTCATCTTCTCTCCCAGTCCTTTTTGACCATCACTCATTTTGTCTCCGGGTTTTCCGCCGGGTTTGGGATTGGAACCACCTGGTTTATTACACGACTGATTTCCTGGCATGCTCTCACCCATTTGCTGTTGCATTTGCTCCATCACCTCATTTAGCATCAATGCCAAATCGTTGATGTTTTTCATGCTGTGTTGTTGGTTTTCTGAAGCTTGTGGTTTTTTACGTTCTTCTAGATTTTCCAAACTGGCTTCCATATTCTCATTGATCTCTCCTACTTTTTCAGTTACGAAAGATTCGATTTGGAAAACACGTTTTGCCAAGGCATGTAAACTATCTTCAACTAATTTGAAATCATCTTTCAATTTGTATTGCGTTTGTGTCAAGTCGACATATCTCGGAGTGTTAATGTTAGCTTCTTTGACATGAGCCATCAAATCTTCTTGGTCAAATGATAATGTCACTAAATTTTCTAACAACTGACGCAATGCTTCCATGTCTTCTTCCATTTGCTCTTGCTCCCCTGCTTCCATTTCCATTGCCATATCACTCGCCATCTTCTTCATCTTTTCTGCTGCACTTTTTTGCTTTTTTGACGCACCACTTTTAGAATCTTTTTTCAATTCTTCTTTACTGTCTTCCATATCTTCTTTGATCTCTTCCTCTTCTTCGGCATGCTCCTGAACATTCATTGGAGATTCTAACTCTTTATTTTTCTTCTCAATCTCATCTTGCTTTTCCATGATATCTTCAAACTTCTCTTGGATCTCTTCTTGTTTTTCCTCCAATTCTTCTTTTGACTTTTCTCCTTTCTCTGTGTCTTCTGCCAGTTGCTCTTCCTCTTTTGCCAACTCTTCTAACTTCTCAATTTGTTCCATCATCTCTTTTTCGACTTCCAATTGCTTGAACAATTCTAACATTTTATCTAACTCCATTTCCATGTCTTCATCACTCATTTCCATGTCTTCCATCATCTCCAAAGCTTCATCTTTTTCAAGCTCTTGCAACATCTCCTCTATTTGCTTCATCAATTCTTGCATTTCTTCATCCATCAATTCTTCAAACATCTCTTGGATCTTTTCTTGCTTCTCTAGAATTTCTTCATCCGGTTCAGAAAACTCTTCCTGATTTTTCATGTTCTCTTCAAAATCTTGTTTCGCATCATTGATTTGGTCTTCCAATTCTTTTTGGCGATCCAGTATCTTTTCTAATTCTTTTCTTTGTTGCCAATCCATCTCTTTTTCCTGCAACATCTTTTCACGCAATTCTTTCAAATCTTTTTTGATATCCTTAGATTCCTTGATGGATTCTTCCAGCTTATCTTTGATCTCTTCATTATTCTTTTCTTCTTTTTCTTCCAATTCTTCCAAAGTCGGCACTTCGAATTTCATCACATTGGTCTTAGCAGATTTGCTACCATTGACAGCATCGTTGTCCCAAACTTCAAAATAGTAACTTACCTCATCACCCGGATTTAATTCCAAATCCATCATGTCGAATGTGTAATCAAATGAAGTGTTTTTTGCACCATCCGTTGCGATCGGATTGCTATTTAAAGTTCCTTGCGATTTAGCATTTGAAACACGGTAGTTGAATGTTAGATTTTTCAGTCCATAATCATCGGAAGCATCACCAACAAAGAATACCAACTTAGCATCTGTACTATCTGCAAATGTTTCTACAGAAATATTTGGATGTACATCAGGAATCACAGAAATCGCAAAAGCAACTGAATCTGCCATCGGTAAGTTGTCGTTGGAAACGTACAAAGTATATGCTTCTTCACGCATTGCACGTTTTTTGTAAGTGAATAATTCATCACTAAAACGAGTCGCTACATTGAATTTTCTATTACTGGAAAATTTGATTCCAACCTCATCTGTATTTTGTGAATTGAAAACCCAATTGATATTGGTACCAACTGGTACAACGACATCACCGATGTTGTCAACTGTCTCATCTTTACGACCAGTATATCCTGGATAATCTAATTTGACCTCAAAGCCTAAAATATTCGGTTTCTTTAAAACATTCAATTTGTAGTTTTGAGATTCAACACCTGTTGAGAAAACTTTGAATTCTGTTTCTTTCTGGACATTGCTGAAACGATAGGAGAATACATTGGCACTGTCTTTATTCAAACGATAATGATAATTGTCAATGTCAATAAATACTTCGTTTGGCAAAACTTCTCCGTCCACTTTTACCTTCAATAGATAATCTTCAAACTGTACAACAGTCAAATCTTTTTGCTCCAATGTGAAATGAAATGGTGCTGCTCTTTCAAATTCTTTGTCATTGTTATACAATCGATTCGTACTATCTTTGATTACACTTGCATCGATAAACAAAATCATCAACAATAATAACAATGGCGGCACGGTATATTTAAGATACTTTTTATTTTGACCTAAATTGATCGCTTGTTTGAAAGGAACTAGTTTTATATTTTCTGTTTTCTGGTTGACACTTGCTAACAATAGTTCTGCATTCGGTGTGGAATCAGCTTGACGTTTCAATTGCAAAACATTTAGCAACTTGTCTTTTACATCTTTGAAATGCGTGCCAATAATGTTGGCTGCTTTTTCGTGAGAAATTACTTTTCCTAAATTGAAGTAATGCATCAATGGAATCGCTACCCAATAGATAAACGAAGCTGCACTGATTCCAATGAAAGAATAGAAGATTCCTTTTCTTGCTGGCTTGTCAAAATAGAAAAAGTGTTCTAGTAAATTGATTGCGATGAAAAGTGCAACACTCAATGCGACGAAATACATTGCGCCACGGATCAATTGATTCAAGTAAAACTTGCGTATAAATTGATCTAATTTATTTATGAGTGTGTCGTAGTTATTAGTTCCTGTTGCCATTATTTTTATTGAAATTATCCACTTAATATTAACCTATTCTAGTCCAAAAAGATTGCTATTTGGGTTGAATTAACAGCGGATTAACAAATATATAAATTATTAAACAAGTTAAACGTTTGATTTTGTGGTAGTTACACCTTGTTTTTAATTGGTATGCGGGTTGGATTGTGGCTATAAATTTAGTTTAAAATAGGGTGAAAATCAAGGGGTTGTATAATGAGCAATACTTGCTAATGTTCGGATCTTAAAACTTTTATAAAAACATACTTAAAAGTTGGCATATAGTATATTTATTGAACCTTATTCAACTTTAAAGTGTATTATATTTGAAAATTGTTTACATTTGAGACTGATATGATTTTTTATGAGTACAGAAGAAGAAGTAGCATCGTTTCTAAATGAATTTAAAACTAAGTTATCTATCTATGATATCTTCTATTTTGGTAGATCAAAGAATGCACAAACATTAATTGATTTAGAAATTAAACCTATTGAAAGAACAGAAATTTTAAAGAAATTGGCCGTACCAGATTATTCTGAAGGACCTATAGAAGAAAGAATGATGAATGGAGCAGATATGTGGGTTTTTGGGAAAGTTATCAAGGAAAAGGAAGTTTATATTAAAATAACTTTAGGAAATTTTGGAGAAAGAGTGATTTGCATCTCATTCCATATTTCCGAACATCAAATGAATTATCCATTAAAATAGTTAAAATGAAAAGCCCGATTTCAGGTAAAGAAATGAAGCTTTCTTATGAAAGTAGATCACTTAATTTTCGGAAAGAAGATTTTCAATTAAATAGTTTATTTTATTTATGTGAAGATAGTGCTGAACAATTCACAACAACAGAATTAGATAATGTAAACTTGTTACAAGTATATAATCAATATAGAAATAAGTATAAAATCCCTTTTCCAAATGAGATTAAAGAAATTAGATTAAGATATAACTTATCAGCAAGTAAAATGTCAGAGATTTTAGGCTTTGGTATAAATAGTTACCGGAATTATGAAAATGGAGAGATGCCTTCAATTTCTAATGGTCGGATTTTGCAATTAGCGAGTGATCCAAAAAAATTTCTTTCACTTATTCAATTATCGGATGTTCTTAATAAGAAGAAAAAAGAAAATTTAATAACAAGTGTTGAGGAAATGATCTCTCTGGAAAAAAAGAATTTTTTTCATACAAATGTAGAAAATTACTTGATGAAGAATACTCTTCCAGATCTTTATACAGGTTATGTAAAACCTAATATGTCAAAGTTGACTGAGATGATAGTTTACTTTGCAATTAACGTAAAACCGTTTAAAACCAAGTTGAATAAACTTCTTTTTTATTCTGATTTTCTCGCATTTCGAACCTCGTGTTTTTCAATTAGTGGACTAAAATATAGGGCGATTAAGTGGGGACCTGTACCATATAATTTTAATAGCATTTTTGAATATATTTCAAATGGAAATCATATCGAAACTATAATTCATGATTATGGTAAAGGAATAATGGGTGAAAAATTTACGTCATTTGAAAATCGAGAATTTAATTCTGAATTGTTTTCGGATTTAGAACTTTCAATTTTAAAACTTGTTGCTACAACTTTTGAATCTTCCTCAACTACTGAAATGATTGATTTTAGTCATAAAGAAATAGGTTGGATTGAAAATAAGGAAAAGAATAAGTTAATCAATTACAATTATGCGTTTGATATAAAGCAAATATAAAAATACCGAAGCTAATGGAATTAGGCTTCGGCGGGAAAGAAAGTTTTCAAGGTTTTTCCTTCACCGTAAAGGTATTAAAAAGTACTATTATTCCTTGGGCTGAAAGAATGTTCGCCTTAGTATCAAATAGAATATTCAGTTTAAATCAGACTATTATGGCAAAAAATAAGCCTTATGGAGATGGTGCTAGAAAAGGTGCTGTCAAAAATCGTAGCCAAGTTTTAAATCCGAAAACAGGGCTCTTTGTTAAAAGAGGTTCTGATGGAAAGTTTATGGATGTAAAAACTTCTGGTGGCAAATTTAAAGGTGTTAGAAAAGAGAAATAGCACTAGAATTTGGAATTAGGGAGCAATCTTTGGTTACTCTCTAAATTCAAAATTTTCTATATCATTGTTTATTCCACAATTATTTTTCCACTATCAATCACATTATCATCCTTCACAATTTCATAATAATAAATACCTGTCGCCAATTCCTTTGCATTGAAAACAAACGGATTTTAATTTTAGTACTAAAAATTCTGATAAACCTCCTTCAACTGATCATTGGTCTCTTTAGTCTTAATCTCCTGAACCATATCCGTAATCGACCGAGCCATATCCCGAAGTTGTGTTTTTTTATCGGCATCCATTTCTGAATCAGCATCCGCATTATAATTGTTACGAAGATCGCTCATTGCTTTGGTGGCACCTAATCTTCTCCATGGAGAACTACCAACATCTAATGCAACTGCTTTCAATTTTGATATACTACTAGCCAGCTTATTTTCATTTGTTTGTTTGACCATTGCTAGATAATTGCCCATGAACTCAATCGCATCGTAGCCGTCTAGTTTGTCCCAGTTGTTTTCAAAGAATGGAATGTACTTTTCATCTGCATTCATCGCATACATGTTTCCGACCGCTCCAAGGATTTTCCCACTCTTTTCATTTTGCATTTGCTCAGCGACTTCTAATGCTGCTGCTTTATCTAATTGAAATAAAGCTCTGATCCCTTCTGAAATAACAGTATAAGATTTATCTTTTAACAATACATTTTTGATCGTGCTTTTGTCTTTTTCTCTACCCTCTTTTCCGAGCAATTTTAAAGCTGCTGCCCGTACTTGAGATTTTGGATCATTGCTTGCTAATTTAACCACTTCATCCAATCCTTCTTCACTTACCTTATTCATTTTGTCCAAAGCCATTTTACGAATTCCATAAAACGGATTTTGTAATGCATCTACTAACATCGCTCTTGAAGCAGTTGTTTTTTGATCACCAACTGCATACAATGCATCAAACTTATCTCTGAATTGATCTGAATGAAAGTATTGAAAGACTAAGTTTTCTTTGGATTTATTTTCTGTCTTTTCACATAATAGCATTTTGTCGCCATCGAAATTGATCAACGTCGGTGCATCATTTACATCAAATGAAAACGATTGCTTTCTTTTGTCAATAATCACGTTGTGTCTTGTCTTTTTCCCATTTTGGTCATAAACATCAATCGCAACCGGCATTACAAAAATAGGAATGCTTCTGTCTGGATCTTGCTTTTGTTCGATAGTTACCAATGCTTTTTGAGCAGCTTCATCATATCCATAATTGATATCTAAAACAGGATGTCCAGCCGCAAAATACCATTGATTGAAAAACCAATTTAAATCTTCTCCTGTAACTGCTTCGAATGCAAGCCGTAGATCATGTGCTTCGACGGCAGAGTAAGCATTGTCTTTTAAGTATTTATTTAAGGAAGCCCAGAAAGCCTCGTCACCTACATAGTTACGTAACATATGAAGCACGGCGCCACCTTTGTTGTAACTGTGTGCATCAAACATGTCTTCTTTGTCCCGATATTGGAAATCGATTAGGTTGTGCATATTGGAGGCGGACGAACCTATATAGCCTCGTTGTTCATTCATCAAATGTTGTGCAGCATATTCAACACCGTATTTATGTTCAAACCATAAGTATTCTCCATAATTGGCAAAACCTTCATTCATCGTAAGGTTCGCCCAACTCTCACAAGTAACATAATCTCCAAACCAATGGTGAAACAATTCATGTGCAACGATCAAATCATTATGACTATCTAACAATTCTCTTTCATCTTTCTGAACAAAGTCACCGAAAATAACGCCGGTTGTATTTTCCATTGCACCTGAAACAAAATTGCGAACAATTACCTGAGAATATTTGGACCAAGGATAAGGAACGCCTAATTTATTAGAGAAAAAAGTCAACATTTCTGGCGTATGATTGAATATCTTCTTTGCATCTTTTTTGTACTCTGGTTCGACATAGTATTCAAGGTCAATGCCATTCCATTTTTCAGTGACTACTGCGAATTCTCCGACCGCAATCATGAACAAATAAGGTGCATGCGGCAATTCCATTTTGTAGGTATCCGTACGAGTTCCATTCCCATTTTTCTTGGAAGAGGTTAAGACTCCATTACTTAATGTTTTGAATTTATCGTCGACTGTCAACGTCAATTCTTGTGTACATCTTTCGTTTGGTTTGTCAACTGTTGGAAACCATCTGGAATTGTTTTCGGTTTCTCCTTGTGTCCATATTTGCATTGGTTTATTTGGATCACTACCATCGTGGTTGATAAAAAACAAACCTTGATCTGATGTAATGGCTCCACCTTTTTCAGTTGCAGATTTGGCTGGTTCTGCTATGTAGTCAATTTTCAATTTGTATTCTTGACCTTTGGTGTATGTTTTTCCTAGTTGGATTTTCAACTTCTTACCATCGTAATCATACTTTAATGGAGTACCAGACATCGTGATTTTGTTGATAGTAAAACCTACTGCATCTAATGTCACTTCATTGGAAGGATGAAAGTATGGCGTAAATGTCAAATCCGCGACTCCAATTACTTGTTGTTTTGCCCAATCAAAATTCAAATCTAACTTGGTGTGAATAAGATCACTTTTTCTATGAAAACTTTTTCTGTAAGTTGGCAATTGATAATCTTCAGGACTGACAGGAATCTTTGGAGCAGTGATGACCATGGTATCCAAATCCTCAAATTCAACAGTTGGGGTGTTGTCTGTTATTTTTTTGGAAGCATTGCAACCAAATAAGAATAAGGTCATGCTCAATAAAAAGTGAATCGTGTATTTCATATTGTTTATTTTAGACTGCTACGTTGAAGTCTCTCAAAGCCTGGTTCAAAGATACTTTTTTATCAGTCGATTCTTTTCGTTTTCCGATGATCAAGGCACAGGCAACTTGATAGTCTCCTGCTGGAAATGATTTGGTATAGGTTCCTGGAATAACTACAGAACCTTCAGGTACTACGCCTTTTAACGTTTTTGGTTCGCTGGAAGTCACATCAATTATGTGTGTAGATTGTGTTAAAACTACATTTGCACCTAAAACTGCTTCTTTCATAACCCGAACACCTTCTACTACAATGCATCTTGAACCAATAAAACAGTTGTCTTCAATGATAGTTGGCGTTGCTTGTAATGGTTCTAAGACTCCTCCAATTCCGACGCCTCCGCTGAGGTGAACATTGCGACCAATTTGTGCACAGCTACCAACAGTTGCCCAAGTGTCTACCATCGTGCCACTACCTACGTGCGCACCAATGTTGACATAACTCGGCATCATGATCACTCCTTTTTCCAAAAATGCCCCATGTCTTGCGATAGCATGAGGTACGACTCGAACGCCTAATTCCGCGTAATTTTTTTTCAATGGAATTTTGTCATGAAATTCAAAAGGTCCTACTTCGATGGTTTCCATTTGCGCAATCGGGAAATATAAAACCACTGCTTTTTTTACCCATTCATTGACAATCCATTTATTATCGTTGCCTGGTTCTGCAACACGTAATTTTCCAACATCCAAGTGATCAATGACTTGTTTAATCGCAGCTTTGGTTTCACTTTTTTCTAGCAATGATCGGTCATCCCATGCTGCTTCAATTGTTTTTTTAATTGTATCCATTAAAATATGTTTATGTATTTTTTAGTTAAATTTTCGTCGGTGTAAAATTACCTTTTTTGTTTAACCGTACAAGTAGTACTATGTTCAAAAACAATTTTCAAATTACTTCTATTGTCACGATTATATTTTTAATGCTGACGTTATGTTTTATGATGTTCATTTTTTTTGCTTTGGAGCGATTAGCAAACGGTGATCGTTGGGAGGTACCTAAAACAGATGATTGGCTTATTATCTTAGGAGGATTCTCCTTGTTTTTTGTGATTACACTAGGTTTGTTTTTTCGAATTGATTTGACCCGAAAATTTATTCAAGGTGTTTCATGCTTAATGATACTTGGTTGGTGTGTTGGTGCTTTTTTTGTGTTCAAAGAATTCAATATGGGAATGAGACATAGATTTGACAGAGACTTTTTTCTTTTTATTGGTTTTTCAATTGCTTTTTTGTCGTATATGATTGGGTTGTTTACTTTGTTTGGGAATCGGGTGGTTAAGGAGGAATTTGTAAAAAAAAGTGTAAAGTGATTAAGTTTAAAGTGCACAGTGGATCTTGTTTCGTGGGGTAGTTATGAATTATGAGTTTTTAGTGATGAGTTGGGTACGTGAGGAGTACGTAAATACAATGTTGGATAATTTAAAAATTGAAGGACAAAAATGAAATTGTTTTTAAACTACTTTTTGTTTATTAAACAACCAAGATTTGAAAATACTCTCCACTTCATCTGTATTCCAATCTTCTTCAATATTTTCAATCGCTAGAATTTTTTCAAACAGCTGATCTTGTGCTTTACTTTCTGCCAGTGCTTCTGAATATGGAATATTGGAAAAAGTCACCATTGAATAAACGGGGATAAAATCTTTAGGGTATTTTTTGTGGAAATGAGCCGCAATTTTTTTTCTCAATAAGAACATTGGATCACCAACTAGATCGCGCATTTCTATGAAGTTTCGCAATGCCAAATCTGCAATCGCGTCTGCATCTTTGATTCTGGTATCGTTGAAAGTGTTGATGATATCATTCCAGATTCCATTTTTCTCATCGATCAAATTATCTAGTAATGTACAATCTTCAAATCCAGAATTCATACCCTGCCCATAAAAAGGAACAATCGCATGACTCGCATCTCCCATCAGTAAGACATTATCTTTATAGTTCCAAGGATTGCAACGGATGGTGACCAAAGCGCTTGTCGGATTTTCATTGAAATCTTCTAGTAATGTCGGCATCAATGGAACCGCATCTGCAAAGTATTGATTGAAAAAAGACGAGATGTTTTCTGTTGAATTTAATTTTTCAAAAGATTGTTCTCCTTCAAATGGTAAAAATAAAGTGCAGGTAAAACTTCCATCTAAATTAGGAAGTGCAATCATCATAAAATGTCCTCTTGGCCAAATATGCAAAGAGGTTACATCCATTACATGTTCACTGTTTGGTCCAGCAGGAATCGTGAGTTCCTTATAACCATGAGGTAAATAATGTTGTGCATAATTGAATCGAGGAGTTCTTTGTAAGGTACTTCTGATAGCAGAAAAGGCACCATCCGTACCAAGAATCAATGGTGTACTTACTTCTGTTTTTTCTTTAGAAACTTGATTTTCAAAATGTAAAACACTTTTTCTCAAATCAAGTCGTCGACATCTTTGATTAAAATGAAATTGACTTTCATTATATTGATCCGCAACTTCCATCAATTCAATATTCAAAGCCGCTCGCGAAACTGAATAAATAGCTTCTCCTTCTTTTCCATAGGCTTGCGGTGTCAATTTCCCATCAAGCGAATGCATCATTCGTTGTTTTAAGGGTAGACCGACTGATTCAATTTTGGATTTGATACCGGCTTTTTCCAATGCTCGCCAACCACGTGTACTTAATGCTAGATTTATGGAGCGACCACCATCAATATCTGCTTTACGCATGTCACTTCTTCGTTCGTAGACATCAACTTTGTATCCTCTTTTTGCCAGCAATATGGACATAAGAGAACCCACGAGTCCGGCACCAACGACCACAACTTGTTTATTTTTAGGCGTCATTTTTTACAATTAATAGTAGAGGAAATAGAGTCCAATAAATTGGGTAATGAATCCTACCATGTAACCACCATATAGGTCAATTGGTTCATGCGCTTCGAGGATTAATCTTGAAGTACCGACGATTCCTGCCATAACAATTCCAACCATCAAAAGAATAATGGTACTGACATGAAGGGTTCCAAATGTATTCATCGGAATTATAAAACTATCGTGACTGAATAGAAGAATGGTTATCAATATCATCCCAATTAATCCACCCATTCCAACAGCGTGTAGACTGATTTTGGACCAAAGGTTAATAAAGAATGCTACAAATAATCCAATACAGGATCCCAACACAAAAATTTTGAAAGCTAAAGGGACTTGTGGATAATATAATAAATATCGAAAAGTTGCGAGGTAGAAAATTCCCGTTGCGATGAATGGTCCATATCTTTCTTCTCGTTCGTTCATATGCACTGAATTCACCAAACCCAATGCCTTCATCATCCCAATCGCAAATCCTGGTATAAAAACGGTAGACATGAAAATGACGAGAATCAATTTTTTGACTTCAAAATCACCAATACTGCTCACTCCAAATAAATATGGATTGATCAGGATCAACAATATCAGCATATACGTAATGATGAATATTGGATGCATCACAAATGAAAAGAGTAAAGCGGTGTACCGAAGCATTTTGAATTGAAGGTTTTTTAATTTCAATCCGAAGATACTGAAAAATTGGCAAAGCGATTTTTGATTTATGATAATTTTCTCAATGCCTAAAGGCATTATTGAATGTGTGATTTATGATATGATCTTGTTTCGTGTTTTAGCGTGGGTACATTGAAAGTCTCGCGCAGATGTCGCAGATTGAAGCAGATCTTTCACGTTTACACCTAAGCACAAGATCAGGTCGTCAATATCATACATCATACATTCAAGCACTGACAAAGTTAGTACTAGAAAATTATCATACATCAAAAAAGTTCTAAAACTTTTTAGCCGTATTATGTGTCTGTTTTTTAACCTTGGAAATGACAATTTCGACACGGCGGTTTTTCTTTCGTTCTACCTCCGTTTTATTTTTGTTGGTTGGATATTTAGAACCGAATCCTTTTGCTTCCACTCTCAATGGGTGAATACGCTTTTCATAAACTAGATAGTTTTTGATGGCTTCAGCACGATCTTCAGAAAGTTGTTGAAGCAATACTTCATCACCTTGATTATCGGTGTGTCCTTGGATTTCGATATTTAGTAAGCGGTTTGTTTTTAAGAAAGTAGCTAGCTCATCCAAAGAAGCATGTGATGATTCAAGAATCGTTGGTTTAGATTTTACAAAATAAATAGGTTTGATCTTAATCTTATCACCTTTTAACATGGGCTTCATTTCCAGATTGATCTTTCTGTCTTTGACGTAGACGAAATTGGTTTTGTAATAAAGCGATTCTTCCAAATCATAGTAGCCAGGTTTTTTTGCTTTGATTTTGTAGTTGACTCCTTTTGGAACTTGCAATGCGAACGTTCCATCTTTTGTAATCGGAACTTTCATTCCAGGAAAATCAACTCCTGCATAAACGGTCACTTCATCTAATTTATCTTCAGATTTGAAATCGGTCAACTTTCCTTTAACCACAACTGTTTCCTTTTTTGGTTCTGCAATTTTAACCCGGAAAATATCACTTGATCCATCTCGTGTTGATGCAAAGTATAAATAGCCAGTTGCGGTATTGAAAAACGGTTGTATATCATCGGCGGTCGAATTGATCGGCGTAATAAAACGTTCAAGTACCGACCAGTTTTGATAACTGTTATCTAATTTTCTTGATAAGTAAATATCATTTTTTCCCATGGAGCCAGGACGATTAGAAGCAAAGAAAATAACGTTTCCATCTTCTGATAAATGTGGTGTTGACTCTTTGTAAGCGCTGTTTATTTGTTCACCCATGTTGATTGGGGAACTGTATTTGTTATGTCCAGTTTTAAAACAAACGTACAAATCATTGCCGCCATATGAATCATCTCTTTGAGTTGAAATAATTATAACATTTTGATCACGGCTCATTGTCAAGTTGACATCAGCTCCTGAGTTATAGTAGTTTTCAATCTCTAATGGTTCTGGATAGGACCAATATTTGTTGTCTACTAAATGAGAAGTAGAAAATCCTTTTTTCATTCCACCTTCTTTTGGAAATTGATTGATCAAAATAATGCCTTGACCATTTGGAGCAATTTCAGAAACACTATTCGGCAATGCATTGTTAAGCGGATAGCCCGGGTGTTCTACTCTGTCAAATTCATTAATGTTTGAAGTGGCAATCCAAATATCTTGATTAAAATGAGAGCGGTATGGAGGATAAGAAGATTTACCACCGATCTTATTATAGATAGAAGCTAATTTTACTGAATAATTTCCATTAGGTAATAAACTGTTCAGATCTTGTCCGTTTTCTATTAACGTTTTATCAAAATCCGGATATCCTACACGAGTAAAAAACAATGTGTTTCCAAATTCTCCAACAACAGGACTGATTTCATCATAACCGGCTGTATTAATACCCATTGATAATTTTTGCAAAGTCAAATATTGAGCATTTGCAGTAGAATAGAATAAGCAAAGTAAGCTAATTAGTAATAGGTTACTAATATGAGACATAGTGTGAGTATTTGTAACAGTTGTTATTTCTTGCTTAGGATTTACTTTGCAATATATTGTATTTCAACTTCAAATTCGAATGATTCAGGTTGGTCATCACAACATATTTTTAACTGTAAACCATAAACGATTAAGCGCGAACACATACCTAACACATAAGAATGAAAAAAATGTATTGCGCTGCAAATTTAGAGAACTTATTGATTGAAAAGAAAGTATGATAAGTATTAATATTAACAAAATTACTTATATATTTAATTGGGTAAATTGATCATGAATGAACGAAATCGCTATATTCCAACAAATACTTTTTAAGATTGGTAGTAAGACTTTTACAGTTGGGCATTTCACTGCTGCATTCATGTCAATCGCGCTCATCTTCGTGCTTTATCATTATATCGTAAAGCCACTTCTCCGAAATTATTTCATTAAGCAAAAAGTTGAGGCTCCTAAAGCAAAAAGCATTAGAAGACTTATTCAGTATATCTTCTTGTTACTAGCTTGTATTGCTTTTTTGTGGTCGATGGATTTGGATTATATCCTTTACAGTACAGACTATGAAAATAGTGCTAGAAATGTGAAGCTGCGAATTTCAACAATAATAGGTGCCCTTTTGGTATTACAAATTGCTCGAGTATTTGATTGGGTCATATCAAGAGTGATCGAGAAAAGTTATGAGAAGCAACATAAAGAGGACCTGCAAGGAAATTTAATTAACGAAAAAGTACTTGCCGAAAAGACAACTGCTGGAAAAACAGTTCAATATTTTTTATACACCCTTTTTGCAATTCTTTTTATCCGAGCGGCCAATCTTGATTATGAATTAATTCATTATGCCAACAGTAGTTTGACGGTAACGAGTATCTTGATTGCGATCTTGTTTTTATTGGCAGCTCGATTGGTTGTTTTTATTATTACGGAACTGGTTCTTTTTAGCTATTTCAACAATAACAAAGTCAATGTTGGTTCTCGTTTTGCGATGAATCAATTGGTCAAGTACGTTGTTTTTGTCGTTGCATTTTTAATGGCGATCAATGCCTTAGGTGTTAATCTAACAGTACTATTGGGTGCCGGTGCAGCTTTATTAGTTGGGATTGGTTTTGCATTGCAACAAACGTTCAATGATTTTTTCTCAGGAATTATTTTATTGTTTGAAAGAACTGTTGAAGTGGGAGATGTGATTGTAATAGAAGGTGTGATTGGAACGGTCAAAAGGATAGGACTAAGAACCACAATCGTGGAATCTCGATCAAACACGACGGTCGTTGTTCCCAATTCCAAAATCGTTTCTAATAATATGGTGAACTGGACACACTATGATGATAAAGTCCGATTTGAACTGCAGATAGGTGTTGCTTATGGTACCGATACGCAAAAGGTAAAAGATATTTTATTGGAACTTACCAGAGCCAATCCCTACATCTTAAAGTATCCAGGCCCGATGATTCGATTTGTTAATTTCGGTGAGTCCTCTCTAGATTTTGAGATTCTTTTTTGGTCTCGAAATTTTATTGTTATAGAAGATATTAAAAGTGATCTTCGTTTTGCGATTGATAAAGCATTTAAGGAACATGAGATTGAGATTCCTTTTCCTCAGCGGGTTATTTGGCGGAAATAAAATTAGGAAAGTAAAATAGATCGTTATTTCTTTTCTTGCATAAAGAATTGAAGAAACGCTTAT
Source organism: uncultured Saprospiraceae bacterium (assembly GCA_937941765.1). Lineage (GTDB taxonomy): Bacteria > Bacteroidota > Bacteroidia > Chitinophagales > Saprospiraceae > CALDGQ01. The sequence goes on along the minus strand of CALDGQ010000018.1, from coordinate 4,938 downwards.
GGATTATAAGAGAGTTTGGATTTATAAATGTTGGTGCAATTAGAAAAAAAATTAAGGTAAACTTGATTACTGTAAATGCATTTACTATATTTATGTTTTTAATCAAACACAAAATTTATGTGGGCTAAAGAAGTTTCAATCAAATCAAATGCATCCAAAGAACAAATTTGGAAATTATGGGAAGATGTACCTAATTGGTATACTTGGGACGACCAAGTTTTATCCTCAAGCCTAAATGGAGATTTTAAAATTGGTCAAACAGGCGAATTGGTTCCAAAAGGAGGACCCAAAAGTCAATTTGAAATAATAGAAGTTTCACCAAATAAAAGCTTTACAAACAGGTCTAAACTTCCTTTGACAATTATGGATTTTATACATGAAATGAAGGAAAAGGAAGGGCAAATAATTATAACTCACAAAGTTCAAATCAGCGGAATGCTTACCTTTCTCTTTTCAAGACTAATAGGCAACAAACTAATAGAAGAACTTCCCAAAGCGTTAAATGAATTGTCTAATAAAGCTCAATTGCAGAAGATATGAGTAAAATATTTCAGTCTGAAACACCAAATGAAAGTACTGGATTCCTCTTATGGAAAGTAAATAACTACTGGCAACGAGAAATTAAAAAATCATTATCTTATTTTGATTTAACACATACTCAATTTGTTGTATTAGCAAATACTTATTTTTTAAGTACTGAAAAGGAAAATGTCACCCAAATGGATATTGCAAACCAAATTGGAATCGACAAAATGCTGACCTCGAATGTTCTGAAAGCCTTAATAAAAAAGGAATTGATTCAAAGAAAAGAACATAAAACAGATACAAGAGCGAAAGTTATCAATATTACCAAATCTGGAAAAGTCACCCTGAAGAAAGCGGTTAAAAAAGTGGAGGACTTTGACAAATTATTCTTTAGTAATTTGGAGAATGGTATTTCATTTAATTCAGAGTTAACCAAATTATTAAAAAAGAAAACGGTGACTAACAATGAATAAAATATTCATTGTAGTTCAATGGAACAAACATTATCAATTGAAATACCAAGAAAAAGATGACAAGAATTAATCGAATAATGACGAATATCTGTTCTGACAATTTAGCAGAGAGTAAATTTTTTTACACCAAACTATTTGATTTTAATGTGGATTATGATAGTGATTGGTTTGTTCACTTAATTTCAAAAGATAACAAATTCGAATTGGGAATAATAGACCGAACAAATGAAATAGTACCAAAGGATTTCCAAAATAATCCGCAAGGATTTTATGTTACTTTCGTGGTTGATAATGTGGACGAAATATTTAAGATTGCAGAGAGAGAAAAATTTGAAATTATTAAAGAACCAACTGATACTTTTTATGGTCAAAGAAGGTTGTTACTGAAAGACCCAAATGGAACTTTAGTGGATATTTCATCACCTATCAATGAATCTTAAATCATCAATAAAAATTGAATTATTACGGAGAATAAAAACGCAAAAAAAACCACTACTTTGAACCTAGTAATTTTTCAAGGTGTCTAAAGAAATATGAAAGCAAAAAATATAAGTTGATATAATAATGGTTCAATGAACACAATTAACATATAAAGGAAGGTAAAGAACAGGCATTTCAAGAATTTGAAGAAATAGCAATTCCTACTATTCTTAAATATAATGTTAGACTTACTTTACGAATCAGACCAAAAGAAAACTGTATAATTGAAAGCAATATCGAAGTGCCTTATGAAATTCATGAACCTTCTTATCGAATCAACTTCTTCATCTTCTCATATTTCCCTTTATAAGTTCCGCTTCCTCTACAACCTAATGCTTGTGCTTTCTTTTCGATTTCTGCAACGCGATTAGCAGGATTGGGATGGGTACTCAAAAATGCAGGGACTCTTGATTCTCCAGACATTTTCTTGAAAAAACCTGCGGCACCAGCTGCATTATATCCAGTCTCACATAAATAGACTACAGAATATTCATCAGATTCCGTTTCATGTTTTCTTCCGAATTTTAAACCAATCAATCCTTGTGTCACTTGTTTGATCGCATCCTTGTCACCTAACAATGCATCTGCAACAATTTGTACACCATAGAGTTTTGTCATTTGACGAGTCGAATGTCTTAACGCCGCATGCGCAATTTCATGTCCCATCACACCAGCTAATTGATCTTCTGAATCCAAAAATTTTATCAAACCAGTATAGACATAGATATATCCACCTGGTGTTGCAAAAGCATTTAATGTATTTGAATCGTTAATGATTTTTACTTGCCAAGCAAATTCATTTCGATATTTTACTTTTCCAGTATTCAATAATTTGTTGGTGATTCCTCTTACGTATTTGTACAACTCTTCATTTCCTCTTTCTGGAAGAATCGGATATTGTTGGCCATTGCTTTCTATCTCTTGAGCTACTTGTTTACCTAATTTAATATCATCACTAACGGGAAAAAGATTAATGCTAGGCATCTTTTTTCCTTTGCAACCTGAGAAGGTCAGAGAAATAATCAGGGCACAAGCCAAACAGATGTTTCTATAAATTGTCATAGGATTCTTTTTTAGTGTCAAATTTAAAACTAATTACACACCACAATATATTGCAAACGTCAATCCAAATATGCTTTTTTTCACATATTTTAACTTGTTATGGAGGCTGTTTTGTATTTATCTCTTTTGTCTCTCGACTTTTTCCTTTGTTGAACTGAACCTGGAAGAAATGTTTTGATACGATTTTTGACACAAAAATACGCACCAAAACACGCGATGTCGCTCCTTTGAAGCTTTTTCAACTTATGAATTTTAATGCGAAGAAATGCGGTTGCTAGAATCAGCAATTAGGAAGATTGAAATCCAATAACAGGTAAGAATAATGACACCAGCTATTTCAAAAGGAGTCACAAATTTGTTAAAAGCAATCACTGAATCTGAAAAAGTAAATAGAGTAGCTCCAGTTGCTAACAATAAATAAGCATTTGTCTTTTCTTTTAGGTACAAACAGATGGCTTGCCAATTCATAAACACAATGGCAGAGATGTAGAACAAGACAGGAATAAATAAATCGCCTAAATTTGGTTTTAAATAAATGAGATAGGTTCCTGCAATCAATCCTAAAATTATCAAGGAAATTAAATTTTTGCCAAATCCCTTCAAAGAAATAAATGCATATGCAAAAATCAAATGACCAACAAGAAAGGACGCCAATCCAAAAACAAAGTGATCGGGATTCAATAAAAAGATATCTCCACCCAAACAAAAAATTAATGCAGTAATAATGGCGCGATTGTATTTTTGATGGTTCTTTTTTCCAAACAACATCGGAATCCCGATTATTAAAATCGTAGTTATTGGTTTGAAAAATTTAAAGAATGCAAAATTGTTAGTATATTCTAAAAAAATTGCGATGGCAATAGTGAGAAAAACCAGAAAATAATAAGCTGTTTTTTTCATTGTCAAATTTTAGATTTCAATTTGTATCAGCATACCAAAGATAACAATTAGCATATGGGATTTTTAGACAAATTATTTGGAGGCCTTTTTGGAAAGAAAAAGGAGAAAAAACTTCATAGTAATATGGAGCCAGTTCAACCTAAGTATGAAAAGGTGCCAGAACCAGCACCTACTAAACAATCAACACCCGCATCATCAAAAAAAACTGCGCCACCAAGTCCACCCACACCAAAGGTAGATCAAACTCCTCAAGAATTGTCATTCGATCTTGAAGTACCAGCGGATACACCTGAAGATGAAATTAAATTTTATACCAATTATTTGAAACTCGTGAATCAGGAATTTGAATTAATGAAAGATTTCGATGTGTCACTTTCTACAGATAAAGGTTTGGATATTTACAATCATGAAACGGATGATTTGGTTGCGACTGTTACTTCTTCTGAATCTAACTTCAAAACACGAACGAACGAATATGTCAAAAAACAACACAGAAACTTTGATGAATCTTACATCAGAAATTTGGGTGTGTTGAATCAATTATTCACTAGATTTTTGATAAGCCAAAACCGAAAGGAAAAGGTATATGCGCATTTAGTTGAGCATGAAAACGAGCCTAAAATTATCAAAACCTATTTAACGACCAAGACTTCTGGGCTACCAGGAAAACAACTCGCATATGGTGAGTTTTTTAATGAAACAGATGCTGGCATTGATGCTTTAACTGTTATTGCACAACATGAGCAAATGGGCATTTTTGACAATTTGGATGAAGCAACGATAACTCGAGGTAAGCTGCTAAGTACTGAGTATAATTTGGTGAACTCGCAAGATGTACTTTGGTATTTTAAATATTTAATCACGGATTGTTGTCCAAGAGAGTCCTCTGGAAACCAACATGAGTTAGAGAAGTTTGTTAATATATCCAACAATATATTAACGATGACGGATTTTGAAGAAGCGAATGTGGATGGAAAGCTAAATGTAAAATGCAATATCAACGGAATTCCTTTTGAATCCAATAATTTACCTGAATTCTTTTCTCTCAGATTAATAATGGATCTAAATTATTTTCTGAATAAAAATTTCCAGTCTAGTTTTTATATCTGGAACTGGGAACGGAATCCATGGGAGCAACAGACCTTTATTTATTTCACTAAAGAACAGCTTGAAAAAATTCCTGGGAATTCTCGAGAGTTTCATGAATTGATGGATGAAATTGTTCAGTTTTATGAAGGAAGTTGATTAACCACGATAGTTATTCAAACAAACTAGTTACCAACTATTGAGTAGTTGAAATTATTTTATTTTAGGGGTATTCAGAAGTAATGAGAATTTATTAACTTTCGTGGAATGCCCTTAGTCTTATTTCATTAATTTTACTTTGTCCTCGCCGGACTGGCAATACTTTTTCCCGATGAAAAAGTATTCAAAAAATCCTGGCTTTACACAGTTTTTAACGCTCCAAAAGTTTTAAAATCCTAAAATGAAAAAACTC
>CALDGQ010000017.1 GCA_937941765.1 uncultured Saprospiraceae bacterium | reverse complement strand
AAACAGAGTATATCTTTGTGTGTACATACATTGTTGAAAATGTTGTTTTGTCACATTTCACTTCTGTCTCAAGTGGTGCTATATTAATAAAATTTCAAATAACTTTTTTGGTTCTTTTGACCTTAGTACAAACATACGAGTATCAAAGTGACTAAGAAAGGAGCTGAATTTTTTGATGCACGTGGTAAAAAAATAATGCCTGACCATAATGGTCGTGACTATGTTGCTTTATTCGAATCCTTTAAAAAGGACGCAATACAGCAAAATCAAGATTTGAAAAATTTCGGTTTAAACAGTAGTAAACCGAATTATAAAGAATATATTGCTAAACAAGGTGGAACCTTAATGAAGGTTGGTGATCATTATGAAATGGTAATTATGAAAGATGAAAAATCAGGTTTTACATCAAAATCTGTTTTGGACACACGTAATAATTACAGACCAATTATGGAATTATTGATGAATGCAAAAGGAGAATTGGTTTTCGAAATTTTATCAACGTATTCAGATGCTGGTTCCATACCTTCTAGAAGAATGGAAAAGAATTTTGATGCGGTCTCAGAGGAAGGAGCACCAATGGTGATTGAGACAATTACTACAATTGAAGTTGGAACCGTTAACAACAATTTTTAATCTATTAAATAATTATAATTATTATGAAAAATATATTTTTTATCATCGCTTTTTTGAGCACAACAACAATTTTTGCACAAGAAGAAACCAATGTTTTTTGGATACATGGACTGGGAGGAGATATCAATGCTTGGATTGTTTATGATGAATTTTTTGGAAGTGAAGAGGATATAGTACCAAATAGCGATGAACCTCGACCTATTAGGGACTTTCGAGTTGATTACACAATGGATGGAGTGGTCCAAGATGCTAAAAGCATTGAGGATGATTTAATCCAACTGGTTCCTATTGAAGAACATTCCAATCCAAATAACATTGCTTTTTGCCACAGTATGGGAGGTGCAGTTGCACGTCAACTGTATGGGACTAATGTAGCCAACCCAGAAGTACCTAACTTTTTTGAAAAAGCTGTTTTTGTTGGAACTCAATTTAAAGGAGCTCCGCTTGCTGAAAATGCAATAAATGGAAGAGTTACTAGGTTTCTTAAAGATGCTTGTCCTGAATTATTGGCTGGTCCTTTAAGTGAGGCATTTTCCTTCTTATTTTCTGATGACCCAAATATTACTATTATTTCGATCGGGCAGGAATTGTTTATGAGTGGAATATGTAACTTTTTAATTAATGAGACCTTAGAGTCTGAGACAGTAGCGGGTTTTCTAAACCAATCAACAGCGGATATAAGACCATCATCCCCATTCATGAGTGAACTTTTGGAATTAGAAGAAATTCCAATAACTATCAGTTTTTACGGGGTAGAGGAATCACCAAGAATATGGAGAACGTTTAGTTCTCTTATAGGACCTAGTTCAGTTCTCGGAGTCGGAGAAGGAAGACCTTCTTATCTGCCACGTGATATAACAAATGATGAAATTTTGGTAGAAGCAATTAGTGGATTCAATTCACTTTATTACACGAGAATGCAGGTTCACATTTTAAATGGCCTTTTTTCACAAAAACCATGGGCTAGATTAATCAACTTTTATCAAGCACGTCAATATCAGAAAGGTATTGATTGGATAGAAGATTCAGACCCATTGTGGCATGAGTTAGTTGGCTCTATTACAAGCGATCAAGTTCCAAGTACTGTTTTAGTTTTTGATTGTGAAGATCAAGAAAATGAAATCAGACAACTAATGTTGCAAATTGAGATAAATGGAAATCCTGATCCCAATGGACCAACTTGGAATCAACTAAACAATGCCCTAAACGCACTTCAAAATAACCCAGATTGCTATCGTGAAGAAGAAGGCTTTGTTACAATGTTTTTTCAAGATGATAATGATGGTATTGTTCCATCAGGAACTCAATTTGTTCCTGGGGCACTTTCTAATTGGGAAGTTGAAGGTGCCAATCACTTTGAAGAGAGAAATCATCCGAACGCTACTAGTTTATACACAGAATTATTTAACGGAGACCTTAATCTTGAATTCGAAATAAAATAATTTAATTTATTGGGGTGCGCAAAAAATGTAGCGCATCCCACCTTTTTAAATGTGAAAAACATGAAAAAATTAATTTATATTTATATCCCACTATTTTTTTTATCTATCCAATCTTGCAAAAACAAAAATGGGACCACAGAGCCACACATTTTAGAAGAACCAATAAATGCAACGAATCTAACACTACTATGGGAAACGCCATTAACAGAAAACAACTCCTTAGTTGGTTCTGGAATTCCAATTTTAATAAATGACAAAATCGCCTATGCTAAATGGTCTATTTCACCTAATATCACTCAAGAGTTTGTTTATTTGGATAAAAATACTGGAGATGAAATAAGTCGATGGGGAAAAGAAGATGGAGGGAATACTTTTGGTTTGAGTTATTCCAATGGGGAAGATCATTTTTTTGGTTCGGGAAATACCACCTACCACATCAATCCTGAAACAGGTGAAACTCTATATAAATATATTGAATTATCATCTGGATCTGGAGAAAATAAAGTTTTTGGGATAGAAAACTATGTCTTTCATCCAGTCACAACTTCTGTTTTACATAAGATGATGGCATATGACATAGAGACTCTAGAAAGTAAAGTAATACTATCTAAATCTGACTCAAATGGTTATAATGCTAACATTAAATGGGGTTCTCCATGTATTTCTGAAGAAGGAGATGTTTGGTTATATATAATAAATGGTTTTTTTATAGGAACAAATCCATCTAGTTCAAAATTGGAAATATATTGTTATAATGTTACTGACGATGATCTTGTGTGGGAACATAAGTTTGATACAATTTTTCCTGCAGCAACTTCAAGTGAACCCGGCCAAATTTCTATTAATAATATGATATTCAATGCAGGCCCTTACCTTTTTGCCTTAGATAGACTTACAGGAGAAAAGAAGTGGGAAATTAAATTTAATTGGAATATGCCGGGCAATGCTTTACTAGTAGATGATGAAAAACTTTACGTATTAGATGGAGATGGCGGAATGTACAGATTTCTAGTAATTGATGCTGAGACAGGAGACATTATCGGCGAGCAAACAGGTGTAAAAGGACAAACTTCGAGTATGGTACGCTACAAAGAAAGCATCTATTATGCCTCTTCCAGCGATGGACAATTGTATTCAATGGATCGTCATACGGGCAAGCTCAACTACAAAACCCAAGCACCCTTTAAGGCTGAAGATGCGGATCGATTTTTCTTAGATGTGTTGGCGATAGATGAAGCAACAGGTCGATTGTATGCGTTTGATTTTGTGAGTGCGTTGTGTTTTCAGATAGAGGATTGATTGGATTATTACACGGAGTTTTCACAGATGGTAGCAGTTCTAGAAAGTAGAATCCACCAGAAAACGTATGCTTGAATGTTGCTCACGAATGCACCCGATAGGAAGGTTTCCAACCTCTCCGCCACAGGTATTGATAGGATTATTACACAGAGTTGCACGGAGTTTTCACAGAGAGTCACAAAGAAGTTCAAGAAAAGTAGATCGTACCAGAAAATAAATAATAGGGATGGGAACATCATTTCACATGCCTATTAAATAGTTTTAATAATGAAAAAGATAATTTATATATTCCTTCCTATATTTCTTTTATGTAGCCAATCCTGCAAAGACAAAGATGACAATTCTGGACCAGATATTCCAGTAGAACCACCCCTTGCAACGAATCTAACACTACTATGGGAAACGCCATTAACAGTGACTAACTCATTAGTTGGATCTTCAATTCCAACGATAATTGACGATAAAATTGCGTTTGCAAAACGGTCAGTTAATCCAGACATAACATCAGAGTTTATCTATATGGATAAAAATACTGGAGAGGAGATAACCCGTTGGGTAAATGATGATGGGGTTAGTACTTATGGTTTGAGTTATTCCAATGGAGAAGATCATTTTTTTGGTTCAGGGAATACCACCTACCACATCAATCCTGAAACAGGTGAAACGATTCAAAAATTCACAGATTTAACAGCAGGGGATTTTAAAGTTTTTGGAATTGAAGACTATGTTTTTCATGCAGTTGCAACACCCAATTTACACGAGTTGATGGCTTATAACATTGAAACTTTAGAAAGTAAAGTATTACTTTCTAAAGCCGATACAGCTGGATATAATGCTAACATAAAATGGTGTACACCTGTGATTTCAGAGGAAGGAGATAAATGGCTGTATATTATGAATGCATATTTTATCGGCACAAATCCATCTAGTTCAAAATTAGAAATGTATTGTTATAATGTAACTACAGATGAAATGATATGGGATCATAAATTTGAAACTATTTTTCCAGCTGCAAACGCTAGTGAGCCTGGTCAACTTTCTAATAAGAATTTGATATTCAATGCAGGCCCTTACCTTTTTGCCTTAGATAAACTAACAGGAGAAAAGCAATGGGAAATAAAATTTGATTGGAATATGGGAGGTAATGCCAACCTAGTAGATGATGAAAAACTTTACGTATTAGATGGAACAGGCGGAATGTACAGATTTCTAGTAATTGATGCAGAGACAGGAAACATTATCGGCGAGCAAGCAGGTGTAAAAGGGTTAACTTCCAATATGGTCCGTTACAAAGAAAGTATCTATTATGCCTCTTCGAGCGATGGGCAATTGTATTCATTGGATCGTCATACGGGTAAGCTCAACTACAAAACCCAAGCACCTTTTAAGGCTGAGGATGCGGATCGATTTTTCTTAAATGGCTTAGCGATAGATGAGGAAACAGGTCGATTGTATGCGTTTGATTGGGTGAGTGCGTTGTGTTTTCAGATAGAGGATTGATCGGATTATTACACGGAGTTTTCACAGATGGTAGCAGTTCTAGAAAGTAGAATCCACCAGAAAACGTATGCTTGAATGTTGCTCACGTATGGACCCGATAGGAAGGTTTTCAACCTCTCCGCCACAATTATTACACGGAGTTGCACAGAGTTTTCACAGAGGATCACGAGTTTTCACAGAGGATCACCGAGAGAAGTTCTAAAAAGTAGATTGCACGAAAAAACGTATGCTTGAATGTTGGTCACGTATGGACCCGATAGGAAGGTTTTCAACCTCTCCGCCACATGTCTGACGTATGCACCCGATAGGAAGGTTTCCAACCTCTCCGCCACAACCCCTCACGAATTCTAGCAAGAGGTATATTTTCAATTTTTAATTTTACATTTTATTTCAAGAAACCACAACCCCAACCTCACGCACCAGAAAAAATCCATCATCCCCTTGCTTCTGATAAAGTGGCATTAAAATCACACCATCTGTTTCCGCTTTAATATCCCCATTTTTATCCTTTGCTAAGACGTCTCCTTTTTTGACTGCTTGAAAATTCTTATAACCTTCCTTCATTTCAAAATCATCACCTGGACGAATCGGATGAATCATGACTAACTCCGTCATCCTAGGAAGTGTCTTAGAGTATTCAATCAAAATGGAGTCATGACGATTTTCAACATGTTCTTTTTTGACACAACCGATGGTTCGCATACAATTAGTTAATGCAGCAATGGCACGATTGACAGAAAGCGCTTCATTATGTTGACCAGATTCGAAAGTAACGGCAACCACTTCTTCCTTGAAATTTTCATTAATAAAATAGTGTAAGGTCGTACCTTTGATTCCTTTTAACATTCCTTTTACAACTGGCGCATGAAGTTCCAATGCAATGCGAACACTCTCAGGATCATTGTTAGGGATAGAAAAGATACCACCAAAAGCAGTGGTTGTATGCAGATCAAGAAAAACAATTTTTTCAGGTTGAAAGTCTTTAATTTCAGCATCAATTACCTCCAACAATTCTTTCATTTCTTGTTCTTCTGGATCCAGTTCATCTAGAGGCAATGTTTTTACTTTCTCGACATTTTCCAAAGTCCATTGACGATTCAAATCTTTTTTTATAAATCGCAAATTCTTTTTTCTTGCTTTCAAATTACCAGTCAGACCAACCAGCCTGCCATTAAAATCAAAATCAGGATTGTTAGTAGGTTCCTTCTCAAGCATAGCAAACATCTGCTCCAATGCCAATACACCAGCTGGTTCATTACCGTGCATGGCGCCGAATACGATAAGCAGCGGGCCATCTTTTTTACCAGTATATCTTCCAATTATTCTTTTAGGGGAGCTTACTACGGGATCCATTCTTCTCTAATTAGTGTTTAATGGTATTTTAAAAAGTCGATTGTTGTATTCACTTCTAAATCGATCTTTGTATAGGAAGTAAAGATAACCATTCCAAGCTTTTACTTTCTCTATAAATGCCATATCTAATAAAATTCCTTTACCAACAGCGCCTGTAGTGAGGTCAATAGGACAAATTTCTTCTCCCCAACGTGTGTGAAAAGAAGTGTGTGCCTTTTCCAACAACGGGTCAAAGTAAATTTTCTTTTTCCATTTTTTATTGTTGGGATAATCGATAGCTGCCTGTTTTATAATTTCACCTGTTGGAGAAACCTGCTTGATTTGTTTATTCTGATGATCAAACAAAATGAAATTATTTCCTTTGCAAAAAAGAGGTGCGTATAACTTTGGATAAAATATCTTCATCATTCCTTCAAGCTCGTAAGGTGTATCTCGTAGACTTGCAATATCTTCTGTTGTATTTGTTTCCCAATTGTCACCGGAGTAAGGTTTTTTGACACCAGCATCTTCAAACAGTCTTTCGATATTTGGACCATCTTCAATGAAAGCGATACGAGTTTTATTTTGAATGCCAACATTACTAAATACATTGTACTCCATCGCTTGCCCTTGATAGAAATATCGATTAAAAACCATGTAGTCATCATTGGAAACAATACAGGGATTGACATAGGCATCGAAGTCAACTGTTTTATATTGATCTCTAAAACGAATGCCAAATTCTGTCAATTCAATTTTATGTGCATTTATTTCTGTGATCAAATACAATTCATCACTGCAACTTTTAAAGAGCTCGACAGGTCGTCGATCATCAAGTGAAAGGGTATTGAAAATTTTATCATTTTGATCTAGTGCGATCAAGGTGTATTTTTCAATTGCGTTTTTGTAGGCAAGCAGAAAAATATAGTCTTTATGAAAAGCATAGTCCACGACACTATATTCTTCATCAAAAACAGTATCCGGAATCACCTTGTTGGTTACAGTTGCACCAGGTAGCGTGGTGATGCTTGGGATCATTTCAATAATGTATTCATCTTTATAGTCACTGAAAATTTCCAACACATAATCTTCATATCCTAAATATTGAATCCGAAATTTTCTTGGAAAATAATCAATTCTTAAAGAGAATAACCCTTCTGCGTCAGAAGCGACACCAAAAAAATTTTCGCTGATCTCGATAATATTAGCACCCACCAAAGGTTCCTGTGTGTATTTGTCGATGACCACACCAAATAGTTCGTACGGTTGATCTTGAGCTACAACTGTATTGTTGGGCAAAAATAAAAGGAGGGTGAAGAATATTAAGAGAAAGCTACTGGTAGGTAACTTAAAGTTTTCGAAATAATTATTTACTGACTGTCTTTCCATTTCCATATGTATCTACACGCTGTGGTCCGATAAGGACTCCATTTTTCAGATATTTGAATCAACTTTGGTTTTAATTCCTTACCTGTTTCTTTAATGTTATATAATTGAACAATTCCTTGTTGTATACCCAAATCATCGACTGGAAATACATCTGGTCTTTTAAGACCGAACATCAAAATCATTTGAACTGTCCATTTTCCAACACCTTTTATTTGGGTCAAATAATCTATGATAGCATCATCAGATAATTTGGACCAATCTTTTTCAAGCAAGTTTTCTTCTATCGCAAATTGAGCAACGTTTTTGACGTACCCAGATTTTTGATAGGATAGACCTACACTACGGAGTTGTTCGTTGGTTTTTTTCAATAACAGATTTGGTTTGGGGTAACCTGATCTAAATAATTTAAGGAAACGACCATGGATCGTTGCAGCGGCTTTTGTAGATAATTGTTGAGATATGATCGAGCTAATTAGTTCAGCATATACATCACCAGTTTTCTCATAATCTTTTAAATCGATGGATGCAATTACTTGACGAATTAGAGGGTCTTGCGATAAATACGAAATGACCTTCTTCCAATTTTTGCTCGTCATAGAAGTATAAAAATAGGTCTTTTAGGACAAATTCCAAGAATTATAATGACGAAGACATTTAACAATCTTTTCCTACCATTTAAATTGTTAAATTCACTATACAAAAACTACTGATAATGACACCTAAACACACGATATTTAGCATCATTGCTATGCTTACTTTTCTTTGCTTTGATGCATTTTCACAGACAAGTAACAATATGTCACTATGTTCCAATTATGATGGTGGAGATACCTACAATGATATTTGGGGGTACGTGGATGACAATGGGCGCGAGTATGCTATACTTGGGTCTACTGGTAAAATTTCCATTATTGATGTGACAGATCCTTACAATACCGTTTTGATAAATGAATTTTCACCAGGGATGACAAGCACTTGGAGAGACATGAAATCGTATGGAAATTACGTTTATGGTTGCAGTGAAGCATATGGAGAAGGATTGACGATAATAGATATGAGTAATTTACCAACAAGTGCGAATTTGGTAACGGTCTCCAATTCTTATTGGCAAAGTTCACATAACATTTACATAGATGAAGTACATGGAAGATTGTACACAGCAGGTGCGAAAAATCTAAATGGACATGTCAATATGATGGTTTTTGATTTGACTGCAAATCCTGCCGATCCGACTTTGATGGCAAACGTGAATTTAGTAAACGGAGGTTATGTACACGATGTATATGTTAGGGATCACATTGCGTATTGTTCACATGGTTACAATGGATATGCGGTGTATGATTTGACAGATCCTAACAATCCAATTCCAATGAGCTCAATAGCTACCAGTGGGTATAACCATTCCAGTTGGGTAACCGCAGATGGGGTACATACATTTGTAGCCGAAGAAGTGCCACGCGGGATGCCTTTGTTGGTGATGGATTTGACAAATGTTGCCAGTAATGATATTGAAGTAGTACATGATTTTAAAGATCCATTACTAGGTCCTACTCATATGGACAATACACCTCACAATCCATTCATTGTAGGAGATTATTTGTACTTATCTTATTATGAAGATGGTATCGTGGTTTTCGACATTCGTGATCCACTGAATCCTGTAAGAGTTGCCCATTATGACACTTCAAATAATACTGATTACAATGGTTATTATAATGTTTGGGGATGTTATCCGTTTTTACCATCAGGAAAAATATTGGGATCTGACCGAAGTACAGGATTGTATGTTTTGGAAGCGAATATTCCTGTTTGTCCTGTAAATTTTTCTGGTGCGAATGCACTCTCAGGAATGTCCAATGCAGTTGCAGACTATGAAACGAATGGTGTCATTGAGTCAACACAAGTATTGTCCCTTCCAGCCAAAGTAGATTATGACTCAAAACAGTATATCGATTTGTTGCCTGGATTTGAAGTGATATTTAAAGCCGAGTTTTCTGCTTTCATCGATGGTTGCAATGGAGGAAGTGGTGGTTTAAATAATACGAATCCAATTATCCCAACGAATCAAACAATAGATTTACATAAAACACAAATAGATTAATTAACCTCAAACATTAGTTAATACATTACAAAATACTTTTAAAGATTATTATGAAATTTTCACACACCTTATTTTTATTGCTATTTGCTTTTTCTGTTTCTGCACAATCAGCACACAATATGCAATTATGTAGCAATTGGGATCCTGGATACTCGTTTAATGACATTTGGGGATATGCAGACAGTGGTCGCGAATATGCTATTATAGGATCATTATCCAAAATCTCAGTTGTCGATGTTACCAATCCTTATAATGTTTCATTAGTTGGGGAAGTCTCACCTGGATTGTCAAGTTCTTGGAGAGATGTTAAGACCTATGGAAATTACATTTATGGAGTATCTGAAGCAAATGGCGAAGGACTTACCGTGATTACCGCACCTGGACTAAGTATTGGCTCGGTTAGTATTGTTAATCAAAATAACAATGAATTTGATAGTGCTCACAATATTTTTGTTGACGAACCAAACGGACGATTATATGTAGTGGGTGCTGCAAAAGGAAATCAGTCTAAAGATATCATCGTTTATGATGTGGCTAGCAATCCTGCAAATCCAGTACATATCGCCACTTCAAATTTGACAGGAGGTTACGTGCACGATGTATATGTAAGAAATAGCATTGCTTATTGTTCGCACGGATATTTTGGATTCGGAGTTTACAATATGTCGAATCCTTCATCACCTATTGAACTTGCAACACAAGGAACCAATGGTTATAACCATTCAAGCTGGTTAAGTACGGATGGAAATTATGCATTTATTTGCGAAGAAGTACCTGCGTCTTTACCTATTCTAACAATGGACTTAACAGATATTGCCAACAATGAAATCGAAGTGGTTGCATCATTTAAAGAACCATTATTGGCACCAATGCATACTAATAATCGTCCGCACAATCCGTTTGTTGTTGGTAATTTGATGTATGTATCTTATTACCAAGATGGAGTAGTAGTGTTTGATGTGTCGAATCCCTTGAGCCCATTTAGAGTAGCCTACTTTGATACTTCGAATAATACAAGTTATTCTAATGGTTATCCAAATGTTTGGGGTGTTTATCCGTATTTGCCATCTGGAAAAATAATTGCATCTGATCAAAGTACAGGTCTATATGTTTTGGAATTAGAATTTGACGTTCCACTATCTGTTGAATTTGCAAACTTCGATGCGACTATTGATGGCAATGATGTGTTGGTAAAATGGAGTACTTATAATGCAACGAATGATGCAACTTATGAAGTGCAACGAAGTAAAGATGGAAATACGTTTGAAACGTTGGAGCTGGTTGCTGCAGAAGGATTAGCAGATGCGACCTCCACTTATTCGAACAGAGATAAAAATCCTATGCTCGGAACGAGTTATTATCGTTTGAAGATTATAGACAAAGCTGGCCAAATTGAGTATACAGCGCCGATTTCAGTGATCTATGAAAATAAAGAAATAAGTATTTTTCCTACCTTGATAAAGAATCAAAATCAACTATATATAGAGGTTTTTGAAGAAAATAAACAAAAATATTTGATTGAAATCTTGAATGTAGCTGGTGAATCAGTATATTCGGTAGAGCAATTTATAACATCCAACCGTTTTACACTGGATACCAATGAATTTGCAAATGGAATCTATGTCGTAAAAGTTGAAGCATTAAAAGACCGAAAGTTGTGGACAGAAAAGATTTCCATCAATAGATAATAACCCTTCTATTATATAATTCTTAATTGAATCAGATGGCTCAGTACTTTTTTAGTGCTGAGCCTTTTTAGATGTCTGTCAGTTTGTATCCATTTCATTAAAGCGATTTATTTTAACTTTAAATGAATTGTATCATTCAATCAACCAAAAAATCAAGACATGAGGCTTTCGTTAATCACCCTACTTTTAATATCAGCAATCATTTTTTCTTCTTCAACTCTTGATGGAAATTGGAGAGACAAAGTAGATGAAAGTTTATTAGAAAAATTGATTGACAATGAAGGAGCTACTGTTTCATGTCTTATAATGTTTGATGAAAAACCTGATCTATCTCGCGCACAATCTTTTTTTAATAAAACAGATAAAGGACAATTTGTTTTAGATGAATTAAAAAGAACCGCTGCGATTTCTCAAAATAGTGTTGTTGATTATTTGTCAAACAATGAGATTACATTTCGTTCATTTTACGTAGTCAATGCAATTGAAGTCAAAGCCAATAGCGAATTAATTGAAATACTAGCCAATCGTCCTGACGTTTTTCATATTGCAGACAATCCTGCAGTGAAAATGGAAAAGATCATTGAGGAACCAATACAACGAGCTCCAGAGTGGGGAATCAAAAATATACAAGCAGATTCTGTCTGGTCATTAGGATATCGTGGGCAAGGTGTTGTGGTAGGTGGACAAGATACAGGTTATGAATGGACACACCCAGCAATTGTCAATACTTATAGAGGTTGGGATGGAACCAACGCGGATCATGATTACAATTGGCATGATGCGATTCATTCTATCAATCCTTTGCATGGAGATTCGATTCCTGATCCAAGCAACAACCCATGTGGACTCGATGTGACTTTTCCTTGTGATGATCACAATCACGGAACGCATACGATGGGTACGATGGTCGGAAGTGATATTGCCAATGAAATTGAAATCGGCGTTGCTCCAGAAGCAAATTGGATTGCATGTAGAAATATGGAACGAGGTTACGGAATGCCATCGACTTATATCGAATGTTTTGAATGGTTCTTGGCACCCTATGATATTGCAGGTAACAATCCTGATCCGAGCAAAGCACCGCACGTCATCTGCAACTCGTGGTCTTGTCCAGAAATGGAAGGTTGTAATCCAAGCAACTGGTCATTAATGGAAACGGCAGTGAATAACTTAAAAGCATCTGGTGTAGTCGTTGTCGTATCTGCTGGAAATAGTGGGGAACAAGGTTGTGGCTCGGTTCAAACACCTGCTGCAATGTTCGAAGGAAGTTTTTCAATTGGTGCGATTCATCAAAATGATACGATTGCAAATTTCAGTAGTCGCGGACCAGTCACAGTCGATAGCAGTTTTATTTTAAAACCAAATGTAGCAGCACCAGGTGTGGGTGTTTTGTCCTGTATACGTGATAGTTCGTATGCAAGTTATAGTGGTACAAGTATGGCAGGTCCACATGTTGCCGGACTAGTAGCGTTGTTGATTTCTGCGAATTCGGAATTAGCGGGTCAAGTAGATGCGATAGAAGATATTATTGAGCAGACTGCAATTCCAATGTTAGATGAAATGAATTGTGGGGAATTTCCAGGAGATCAAGTGCCTAATGCAGTATATGGTTATGGAAGAGTAAATGCGTTGGCAGCGGTGAATCAGGCGTTGCAATATAGTTCGATTATTGATGTAGATCCAAGCATACAAGTTGCATTTTATCCGAATCCATTTAAAGATCATTTATCAGTTGCGCTTTTCAATTTCTCTGGCGATATAACTTTTACGATGTATGATGCTTCAGGTAAGTTGATGCAAGAACAGGATTGGAAATTGAATGGGAATGAAACAAAAGCTATAAATGTAACTGGTTTGCCAACGGGTATTTATTTTTATCAGATTACTAATGGTGGGAAGACTTTTGAGGGGAAGGTGATGCGGTTTTGATCCACCCCGGACCTTCGGTCCGACCCTCCTTGGAAAAAGGAGGGCTGTTTCGTGAGTGTGTGAGTAGGTGAGTTCGCAGAGCAAATATGAAAAGAATCTAGAAAATTAGTTTAAATATTGAATTCACGTATTCAGGTATTCACGTCCTCACGCGCCAACCCTCCTTTTTAGATTACTTATGGTGGGAAGACTTTTGAGGGGAAGGTGATGCGGTTTTGATCCACCCCGGACCTTTGGTCCGACCCTCCTTGGAAAAAAGGAGGGCTGTTTCGTGAGTGCGTGAGTAGGTGAGTTTGCAGGGCAAATATGAAAAGAATCTAGAAAATTAGTTTAAATATTGTATTCACGTCCTCACGTATTCACGTCCTCACGCGCTAACCTTCCTTTTTTCTAAGGAGGGTCGAAACATTTATGTTTCGGGGTGGATCCCACGCAACAAAAAAAGCCAGTCCCAAATCAGGAACTGGCTTTTTTAGAAGTCTTTATTTTAAACTCAATTATGTATAACATAAATCATACATCCGCCGAGCCTAGGAGCGATGTCCTTTATCATTTATCAATTCTACTCAGGTTCAAAACCAAGAATAATACTAAATCGACCATAGTCCGTCCATTTTGTATTTTCATTTCTGACTAAGTTAGGTTTATCAAAACCAAGTCCGTAATCAAAGCCAAGTGTTCCGAACATCGGCAAGAATACTCTAAGTCCCATACCTGCGGAACGTTTTACATCAAATGGATTGAAATCTTTGATACTATCCCAAGAATTTCCACCTTCTGCAAATGCTAAGACATAAATAGTAGAACTAGGATTCAAAGATAAAGGATATCTCAATTCAACTGTGAATTTGTCAAACACAGCAGCTCCACCATTTTGACTTGAAGGCAAATCTTCAACATCATAACCTCTTAATGAAATCAAATCATAACCTAACAATCCACTTGTTTGATTTGCCAATCCATCCCCACCAACTACGTATCTTTCGAATGGAGATAACCCAGTTCGTTTACTATACTGACCTAACAATCCAATTTTGGCTTGCGCTTTTAGTACTAAATTCCCAACTAAAGAAGTGTACCACTGACCCGTAAAACGCCACTTGTGATATTCCAACCAACGGAATTCATCCTGAGCAGAAAGCCCATCATAGTCTTTATCATTAAACCAAGAGTAAGGCAATGTAAACTGACCAGATAATGAGAAACTCGAACCTGCTCGTGGAAAAATCGGATCATTGACCGACGTTCTTGTTATTGTTTGTTTGATACTAATATTGTTGTAACTACCATCTGAAACCGTTGCGCCACTATCATCAACGAAGTCACGTGTATTCCAGTTATTCAAGTTCAAATTCTGGATACTTAAAGTAGTATTTGAAATAAAGTTATCATCTGGGAATTTTAATCTTGATCCAAGACCAACAGTAAATGCAGCAATACCCAAACTAGCAAAAGAAGTACTTTCCTTTTCTGCACCATTTGTCAAACGAGTATAATAACCACCAACCGTAAAAGAGTTTGGTTTTTTACCTCCTAACCAAGGTTCCGTAAATGAAACGTTATAAGATTGAAAGAAACGACCGTTTGTTTGAGCACGAAGAGAAAGCCTTTGTCCATCCCCTTGAGGAAGTGGGCTCCAAGTTTCTTTTTTGAAGAAATTACGAAGTGAAAAGTTATTGAAAGAAACTCCAAGTGTTCCAATCACACCACGACCAGCTCCTCCCCATCCTGCAGAAAGCTCCAGTTGATCCGAAGGTTTTTCTTCTACTTGATATTCGATATCTACAGTTCCTCTTTGCGGGTTAACAGGTGTATTAATTCCTAAAGTTTCAGGATTAAAATAGCCAAGATTTACAATTTCTCTTTGAGAACGAATGATGTCAGAACGACTAAACTTCTGACCTGGACGGGTACGTAATTCACGACGAATAACATGTTCGTGTGTACGATCATTTCCAGTAATAACTACTTTATCAATTTCCGCTTGTGGACCCTCGTAAATTCTAATCTCTAAATCTATAGAATCGTTATCTACAGAAACTTCTATTGGATCGACTTGGAAAAACAAGTAACCATTGTCCATGTAAAGGGTACTAATATCTCTTCCATCTTGGCTAAATCTCAATCTGGTTTCGAGCAATTCTTGATTATAAACATCGCCTTTTTTGATTCCTAAAACATCAACAAGCGTATTCGTCTCATAAATAGAATTTCCTTTCCAAGCGATATCTCTAAAATAATATTGATTACCTTCTTCGATATCCAAGTTGATCATCAAACGACCTTTATCATTTCTCCAGATAGAATCTTTCTTAATAGTAGCATCTCTAAAACCAATCGTGTTGTAGTATGCAATGATGTTTTCTTTATCAACTTTATAATCTTCTTGGATCAGTTTTGATGGAGAAAAAATACGACGTTTCCTTCTCGTATCTTTCATCTTTCGGCGCAACTTTTTGGATTTGATAGTATTTCCAGTAAAGGTAATATCCTGTATTTTAACACGGTCTTTACGTTTTATGTCAAATTCGATACGAACACCATTTTGGACTTTCTCGTCTTTTATTTCGTTTGCAGTCACGTTTGCATCTAGGTATCCTTTTTCGATAAAGAATTCTTCAAGTCCATTACAAACATTGGTCTTCACATTTTCAGTAACGATCCCACCTTTTAATAAATATTTGTTGACGATATCATTCATATCATCATGATATCCTTTACGGACTCCTTTGAAAGAGTGTCTTGAAAAACGAGGTAACTCTTTTACTTTGATTTCAAGAAAGATGACATCACCGATTTTTTTCTCTTCAATAATTTCGATGTCAGTAAAAAGGCGAAGTTTCCACAATGCTTTGATGGCATGAGGAATATCGGTTCCAGGAATTTTTATTTTATCACCTACTCTTAAGCCGGTTATGCTGATGATAGCATTCTCGTCACTAAACTTTGCGCCCGTGACTTTGATACCACCGATTTCAAAATCTGCAGCAGCAGAATAATCGTAGATATCGCTATCCACTTGACCTATCACTTCATTGGTAGGTGCAAGTGCAAAGCACATAAAAGTTAGTAGAATAAAATAAATCGATTTAGTATGCATAAGTTATAGCGTAAATTGTAGGTTGATTCAATAGCTTGTTATTAAAAAACGAATTCCCATCGAGGTTGGTTGGGAGTAGAGCAGTTAAACTAGTTGTTCAGAAGTTTTGCCAAAACGTCGTTCTCTATTTTGGTAATCAATAATTGCTTCATAAAGTCTATCCTTGTTAAACTCTGGCCAAAAAATTGGCGTAAAATATAATTCAGCGTAAGCAATTTGCCATAATAAAAAATTACTGATTCTTTGTTCACCACTTGTTCTTATCAATAATTCTGGATGTGGAATACCTCGAGTCGACAATGCATTGTCAAACATTTCCTCATTAATGTCACTCGGTTCGATTAAGTCTCTCTTTGCTTTAGCGGCTAAAGATCTTGCTGCTTCTAGTATTTCCCATTTGGCACTATAATTCAGTGCCAACACCAAAGTCATTCTTGTATTATTTTTTGTTTCTTCGATTGCTTCCTTGAGTGCTTGATGTGTGCTTGCTGGAAGTTTTGATAAATCTCCAACAGCTTGTAAACGGATGTTGTTTTTGGTCAACGTTTTCAATTCTTTCCGAGTAGTTTCGACCAACAACTTCATCAAAGCACTCACTTCTAAAAATGGGCGATTCCAATTTTCAGTAGAGAAAGCATATAGTGTCAGATATTTGACTCCTAATTCCGCACATCCTTCTGTCACTTCACGGACAGCGGCAACTCCATTTTTATGTCCAAAAACACGAGGCTTATTATGTGCTTTTGCCCAACGGCCATTCCCATCCATTATCACGGCGATGTGATTAGGTAATTTGTCTAAATTTATCTGAGATTTTAAGTCCATTTTTAACATAAAAAATTCCCGCAAAGTTAATTAAAAAGCCCGACTTTCGTGGTCGACTCGAGTACCTATATTAAACGGTCTTTAATCCCTTAAATTGCGGCATTAAATTGGGACAGATATATAGTAAAAGAAGCTCATCTATATCAGTTATTATATTTAATTTTACATTATGAATTTCACAGATTATCAATACGTTAGACCGGAAATAGATCAATTTACGAAGTCTTTTAAGGACAAATTGGTCGAGTTTAAAGAAGCAGTCAGTTTCAAGACACAAAGTGATGTTTTTCAAGCGATTAACGAATTGAGGGACGAATTTCAGTCAATGTATAACATTTGCCTGATTAGACATACCATTGATACCAAGGACAATTTTTACGAAAAAGAGAATAAATTTTTCGATGAAAACAACCCATCGTATCAAGCATTGAACAGTGAATTTTATCAATGTATTCTAGATTCGAAGTTTAGAAAAGAATTGGAGGCCAAGTGGGGCAAGCAATTATTCATTATTGCAGAATTGAGTTTGAAAACATTCAAGCCGACTATTTTAAGTTTGTTGAAAGAAGAAAACAAACTGAGTAGTGAATACACCAAAATAAAAGCGGGTGCTGAAATTGAATTTGACGGAAAGAAATATAATCTAAGTGCCTTGGCTCCGATCGAGCAGTCGAAAGACAGAGCTTTAAGAAAACGTGCTAAAGAAGCGAAGTGGAATTTTTACAAAAGTAAATCTGCTATTTTTGAAGAGACCTTTGACAAGCTTGTAAAAGTCAGAACAGAGATTGCAAAAAAATTAGGATACGAAGATTTTATAAAGTTAGGTTATGCTAGAATGTTGCGTTCTGATTACAATGCAGAAAGTGTTGCCAACTTCAGAGAAGCAGTTCGTAAATATATTGTTCCATTAGCAACTCAGATTCATGAAAGACAACGGAAGCGTCTAGGTTTGGATGAATTAAATTATTATGATGAAGATTTTCGATTTGAATCAGGGAACCCAAAACCGCAAGGAGAACCCAAATGGGTAATCGAAGGTGCGCGAAAAATGTATAGTGAATTATCCGATGAAACCAATCAGTTTTTCAACTTTATGATTGATAAACAATTGATGGATCTGGTAAATAAAGAAGGAAAAGCAAGTGGTGGTTATTGTACTTATATTGCCAAATTCAAATCACCATATATTTTTTCCAACTTCAATGGAACGAGTGGTGACATCGATGTATTGACACATGAAGCGGGACACGCGTTTCAAGTTTTTTCCAGTAGAGAAATGGGTATTAATGAATATCACTGGCCTACATATGAAGCTTGTGAAATCCATTCTATGAGTATGGAGTTTTTCACTTGGCCGTGGATGCACCTTTTTTTCAAACAAGATACGGACAAGTACCATTATTCTCATTTGACGGGTGCCATAACTTTCTTGCCATACGAAGTTGCAGTTGATGAATTTCAACACGTCGTTTACGAAAATCCAGAAATGACTCCAAAGGAACGCAATGAAGCCTGGAGAAATATTGAAAAAAAATATCTACCACACCGAAAGTATAAGGATAATGAGTTTTTAGAAAATGGTGGTTACTGGCAACGTCAGAATCATATTTTTGCATCTCCATTTTATTATATCGATTATGCATTGGCACAAATTTGTGCTTTTCAATTTTGGAAAAAGGATCAAGAAAATCATGAAGCTGCGTGGTCCGATTATTTGCGATTGTGCAAGGCTGGTGGCAGTCAGTCGTTTTTGGATTTGGTAGAATTAGCAAATTTAAAATCTCCTTTTGAAGAAGAAGTTATTGAAGAAGTTGTTGGAAGTTTGAGTGAATGGATTGCTGGGATTGATGACTCGAAGTTTTAAAAACGGTCAACGGTTGATGACGGTGAACGGGCTAGCGTGAGTACGCAGAAACCCAATCCTCGAGAATTTATACAAATTCTCTTTCCTTTCCCTTTAGAAAATGGAAAGGGAGTACGCGTCAGACTGTGCGAATATGCTTTCGGAAACTGAACCGCAGAATATCCAACCGCAGAATATCGAATGTCGAAGTAGAGTACGTGGATAATTAAGCATGAAATTCGTTAATATACGTGTATACTCGCGTACTCAACTTCTACATTCTGCGGTTCCTTGTTCGATATTTTGCGGTTCAATTTCGTTTTCGCACAGTCTGGCGTGGCATACGCGAGGTGTACGTGTTCCTTCTGCGTTTTTCTGCGTTTTCTGCGTGAGGAATTTCACCGTTTTTAAAAAATCCCAAGGACAAAAGCGAATTAAAAAACGCGTAATACAACACCCCTTGTTGTTTCTCCAAACTACTTTCTGTCAGTGAAAAAATTATGAACAGAAATAAAAACATCAACAGTAAGTAGTCTCCACTTTTGAATCCAAGTATGATAGGAATTACAAAGTTCATTAATAAAACGATGAGACCGATGGCACCTAATGCAATTGCGGTTTGAAGAAATTGATTGTGTGCATTATAGTTAGAAAGAATTGCTTTAGTGATCTCATTCCTTTTGTAAAATGACATTAAATGATCTTGAATGTCGCCAGTTCCAGTTCCGATAATAGGATTGGTTTTGATTGCTTCGATTGAAGAAGACCAAATATCGATACGCACATTTGGCTTTGCTTTTACATTACTTTCAGATTGAAAACTATCGATAGCAGCTTTCATTCTATGTTGAGAAGCGGGGACCAACCATAAAATGCCAAGTAATAAAATACCAGAAAGCCCTGTGATACCGATCGCTTTTAATGCACCAAATTTTCTAAAAGAAATAATAAGCGTGGTAATAGTGGATAACAAGATTGTTCCCAACACAACAGTTCGAGAAGTAAATAAAAAGACCATTACTAGAAAAAAGCAACCGAGGATTAAATTAATAGTTCTTCCAAATAAAGGTGCTTCTTTGGAAAAAACTTGATAATGAATGAGTGTGAAAAATGCGAATGACATGTACATTGCTTGATAGCCAGGATGTGAAAATAAAAAGGCACTCAAGTCTTCATAAGCAAAAGTGTTTTCACCTGTTGTGTAATAAACGTAGGTGGAGCTAATTAAGCAATATAGACTTGCGACAAAACAACCGCTTATAAAACCTTTGAGCAATTTTCTTTTTTCAGCATTGTAATTTTTAAAGCCTATACTAAAAAGAAGTAGTGGAAACAAAAACAGCGTTAACTTAGTTTCTACATCTTTCCAACCTTCACTGATATTTGTAGAGTAGAGTAGACCAATCAAATGGATAAAATAAACGCTAGAAAAAATAATGGCTAGCGGATTGAAGAACCGTTTCAATTTATTTGCAAACTGACCACTGAGTAGCCAATTGAGAATAGCGAATGCAATAAAAGGAGTTGCTAAACGTGGATGAATGGGCATTAAAAAAGAGAACAACAACAACGAATAAAAATGTATATCGTAATGTTGTTGTTCTCTTAGAAACATTAAAGCAAATTATGTCAAGCTTGAAACGAAAGTTAATTCAATTTTTGCGCGATCTCGATAATTTCATATCCTTCGATAACATCACCTTCTTTGAGGTCATTGTAATTTTTGATAGTGATACCACACTCAAAACCAAATTTGACTTCTTTGACATCATCTTTGAATCGTTTCAATGAACTGATCTCACCTTTGACACCTTCTTTAGTAGGATAGATAACAATTCCATCACGAATGATACGGATGAAAGAATTTCTCTTGATATTACCATCGGTTACGTAGCAACCTGCAATGGTACCGATCTTACTGATTTTGTAAGTTTCACGAACTTCAATGTTAGCAACAATTTTTTCTTCTTTTGTTGGTTCCAACATTCCTTCAATTGCAGAACGAATTTCATCGATTGCTTCGTAGATAACAGAATACATCTTGATTTCAACTCCTTCTCTTTCTGCCAGTTTTCTAGCAGCCAATGAAGGTCTAACTTGGAAACCAATAATAATTGCATCAGAAGCAGAAGCTAGGAGAACATCGGATTCGATAATCTGTCCAACTGCTTTATGTATAATATTAACCTGAACGGTTTCAATAGATTGTTTCTGCAAAGCATCAGAAAGTGCTTCGATGGATCCATCCACATCACCTTTCACGATTAAGTTCAATTCTTTGAATGTTCCAAGAGCTAAACGACGACCGATTTCATCTAAGCTAATACGCTTGCTAGCTCTGTTGGCTTGTTCTCTATTGATCTGTGCACGCTTTGTTGCTAATTGACGAGCTTCTTGTTCCGACTCCATCACTTTGAATATCTCACCTGCTTGAGGTGCGCCATCCAATCCTAAAATCAAAACAGGTGTAGCAGGTCCAACTTTTTTGACACGTTTTCCATGTTCGTTGAACATTGCTTTTACTTTACCATAAGTACCACCAGCGATAATTGGATCTCCTTGTTCAAGGCTACCATTTTGAACTAAAATTTTACAGACATAACCACGTCCTTTGTCCAAAGATGCTTCAATCACGGTACCGATAGCGGCACGTTTTGGATTTGCTTTCAATTCAAGCATTTCAGCTTCAAGCAATATTTTTTCCAACAATTTATCTACATTCTGTCCCATCTTAGCGGAAATATCTTGAGATTGATATTTACCACCCCATTCTTCCACTTGCAGATTCATAGCTGCTAATTCTGTTTTAATTCTGTCAGGATTAGCACCGTCCTTATCGATCTTATTGATTGCAAATACGATTGGCACGCCAGCAGCTTGTGCGTGCGAAATTGCTTCTTTTGTTTGAGGCATGATACGATCATCTGCTGCAATAATGATAACAGCGACGTCTGTAACTTTGGCACCACGTGCTCTCATCGCGGTAAAGGCTTCGTGACCCGGTGTATCCAAGAATGCGATACGTTTGTCACCGACTTTCACCTCGTAAGCACCAATGTGTTGAGTGATACCACCGGCCTCACCATCAGCGACTGTTGCTTTACGAATATGATCTAGCAAAGAAGTCTTACCGTGATCAACGTGTCCCATTACGGTAACAATAGGTGAACGTGGTACGAGATCTTCTTCATTGTCGATAATTTCTTCCTCTTCTTCCACATGTTCTTCTGCGCTGATGAATTCGACTTCGAAATCAAATTCTGAAGCAACTAATTCAATTACTTCTGCATCCAAACGTTGGTTGATCGAAACGATGACGCCCAAATTCATACAAGTCGTGATAACTTCAGTTACTGGCACATCCATCAAACTTGCCAATTCAGATACAGATACAAATTCTGTTAACTGAAGTGCGCCTGTTTCTCTTGACTTTTCTTCTTCCTCTCTTCTGACTTTTTTCTCGTCTCGATTACCTCTTCTTATTTTTTGACGTTTCTTCTTTCCACCACCGGAAAGCTTGGCCATTGTAGCCTTGATTTTATCATCAACTTCTTTTTGAGAAACGCCTTCTTTTTCTTTTGCAGGTGGTCTTCGGTTGTTACCTCTTCCACCTCTATTTTGGTTACCACCACCAGCACCGCCACCGCTTCTTTGAGTGTTTGGTCTGTTGGTTCCTGTAGAAACTTTTTTACGTTTCCTTTTTCTTTTAGGAGCGTTGCTGGTTGATTTATCTGATTTATTATCAGCAGCTGGTTTCTTTTTAGGAGTAATTTTATCCATGTTGATTTTACCAACTACTTTCAGACCTTTCAGTTCTGGCGTTTCAGCTCGTAGCATTTCAGGTGGTACTGCTTTTGGTTTTTCAACAACTGGTTTTACTGGAGGCGTTTTCGCTTCCACCACTTCTTCTTTCGGAGCAACCACTTTAGGCTTTTCAGCTTTTGGTTTTTCCTTTACAGCTTTTGCTTTTGGCTTCTTAGGTTTAGGAGTCAAATCAATTTTACCTAATACTTTAGGACCAACTTCATTGCGATGAGAGATGGTATTATCTTCCTCTTTTTTCTTAACTACTTTTTCTTCTTCTACAACTGGTTCTGGAACTTCGACTTTAGCGACAGGTTCTTCAACTACTGGTGCAGGTTCAGGAATAGTAGGCTCAGGAGCCGGAGGTGGAGTAGGAGTAGGTTTGGTAAAGGTGACTGTCTTTTTTGGAGCAGGAACTTCTTCTTCTTCCTTGGTTCGATTTCCGATGATGAGTTTATCGGCTGCTTCTTTTACATTCGCAGAGGCTTGGAATTCCTTCAGCAAAGCATCGTACATCTCGTCGGAGATTTTCGATGTTGGTTTGTTAGCTACTTCAAAACCGCTGTCATTTAGATAATCGACAATGGTGTTGGTACCAACATTTAATTCTTTTGCAACCTTGACTAAACGCATAAAAATAAAGTTCTATTAAACTGCTTACAAGGCGTAAAAGCTTCCTGAATTGAAATAAAATCTAAGCGTTATACATATACTATTTGTTTTATTCTAAATCGATTCATCTAATACAAATTGAAATCTAAAATTGCTAAATTAGATGAGCAAAATTTATCGATATCTGCGTTGGAAATACTCAACGTAGCTAATGCTATGCTTGCGTTTTCCGTCTTGATCTCAATAAATTTTTCTTCCATCAATTAAAAGCGATTTTAGCGTACAATTTGTATAAAGCTTTTATGCCTTACTTAAAAATATAAAAAAATCTGAAATATTAACTTATATGAGCTGTCTCAAATTTTTCACAAAGGTATTATTATTAATCACTTATAAATAACTCTTATGCGAAAAAAACAATTCAATAAAACAGCAAAAAGATTGAATTGAGGTGAATTTTGACGAATTATTCGTCTTCAAATTCAGAACTCAAGATATTTAGTACCTCATCAATCGTTTCTTCCTCTAGATCTGTACGACGTGTCAACTCTTCTTTATTCAATTTCAAGACACTTCTTGCCGTATCACAACCGATGTTTTTGAAGGCATCAATTACCCAATCTTCGATTTCATCAGTGAATTCGTCTAAATCAACATCATCGATTACGACTTCTGATTCTCTGTAAACATCAATTTCATATTCGGTCAATTTACTCGCCAACTTAATGTTGGTTCCACCTTTACCAATTGCTAATGAAACTTGATCTGGTTTTAAATATACGGCAGCCGTTTTGTTTTCGTCATCCAAATCGATGCTACTTACTTTTGCTGGTGTCAATGAACGTTGAATGAACAAAGAAATATTGTTAGTGAAATTCACGATATCAATATTCTCATTTTTCAATTCTCTAACAATCCCGTGAATTCTAGAACCTTTCATACCGACACAAGCTCCAACAGGATCAACACGATCATCGTAAGATTCAACGGCTACTTTTGCTCTTTCACCTGGAAGACGAACAATCTTTTTGACAGTGATTAATCCATCTTCAATTTCTGGCACTTCTTGTTCCAAAAGTTTTTCTAAAAATTTACTATCCGTACGAGAAACTACAACTACAGGAGTATTGTTTCTCATTTCTACACGTTTGATTACACCTTTGATCATTTCTCCTTTTCTCAAGAAATCACCACGAATCATTTCGGTTCTTGGCATCACCAATTCATGGCCAGTCGTATCATCAATGATTAGGACTTCACGTTTCAAAATTTGGTGAACTTCACCTAGCACAATTTCTCCAACTCTTTCTATGTAACGTTTGTAGATATCGTCTTTTTCCAACTCCATGATTCTAGAAATCAACGTTTGACGTGCAGCCATGATTGCTCTTCTTCCAAAATCAACCAAGAATAATTGTTCGTAACATTCTTCACCGATTTCATAATCAGGTTCAATTCCAGTAGCTTCTGAAATAGAAATCTGTGCCATATCATCTGTTACTTCACCATCTGGAACAATGTCTCTAACTCTCCACAATTCAAGGTCACCCTTTTGTGTATTTACAATCACATCAAAGTGATCATCCGTTCCATATTTCTTTTTAATTAAAGTACGGAATACATCTTCCAATACTCTAACCATCGTAGGTCTATCAATATTTTTACCTTCCTTAAATTCGGAAAAAGTGTCAACTAAATTCATAATGTTTTATTTAAATGATACCTTGACTTTTGCGGTCTTAATGTTATCAAATTGTATTGTTGTCGTAACTTCTTCAGTCACTTTTTTCTTTCCAACTTTTTTTCTGACCTTTCCTTCAATCGAAATAACATCGTCTTCTACGGTCATCAAAATGCCTTCATATTTTTCACCATCAACGGTTTTTACTTCCATTTTACGACCAATATTTTTAACATATTGTCTTTTCAATTTCAATGGATTTCCAACTCCTGGTGATGAAACTTCTAAAGTGTATTTTTCGCCCAACCATTTTGCTTCATCAATATGACCTTCCAAAAACCGACTCATTCTTTGACATTTTCTGAACGTCATCTCAGAATCTGATTCGATAAAGACTTCCAATTTACCTCCGTTAGGTCCTTTGACTTCTACGAGATAACAGTCTTGGAACTCCTCCTCTTCGAATTTTTGGGCGATTAATTTTTCTAGGTCGAATGTACTCACGATGCAAATAGCTTATAAAGAAAAAGAGGGAACTAAACGTTCCCTCTTTTTGAGTTTCTTAAATACAATGCAAATATACGAATTTATGTGTAAAATGCAATTTTTATGTGTAGACATATAGATCTTCATAATTTTAGATATTTAGAAGCTTAATTCATTGAAACAGAATTTTGGTTTATTATTGATTTCCCAACCAAAATAGAATTGTATAAAAATCTCCTATTCCCCTAAACCACTCTTTATTATCTTTGTTCTAATTCTAATTAATCAATTTCCACTAATGAATGTAGCAGATCTTCTTTCCCGAGCACTAAACTTCGAATCACTTACCGCTGAAGAAGGAGTATTCCTTTTTGAAAATGCTGGAACCTCAGAATTGATGTACGTTGGAGATCAATTAAAAAGGAAACAAGTTCCTGGTAATAAAGTCACTTGGATTATTGATAGAAATAGCAATACCACCAATGTTTGTGTCGCCAATTGCAAATTCTGTAACTTCTACAGAAGGCCAGGGCATGAAGAACAATACATCACAACGATTGAAGAATACAAAACTAAAATTGAAGAGACCTTTGAATTTGGCGGAGAACAATTGTTATTACAAGGTGGACATCATCCAGATTTAGGATTGGATTATTATTGCAAATTATTTAGAGAGTTAAAAGAATTGTATCCCAATTTGAAACTACATGCACTTGGACCACCGGAAATTGCGCACGTAACGAAGTTGGAAAAATCAACTCACACTGAAGTACTAAAAGCATTGCATGAAGCGGGATTGGATTCATTGCCAGGAGCGGGAGCAGAAATCTTAAGCGACCGAGTTCGTCGTTTGGTGTCAAAAGGAAAATGTGGATCGCAAGAATGGTTAGACATCATGAGAGCAGCACACCAATTAAATATTACAACATCTGCAACCATGATGTTTGGGCATGTAGAAACCAATTTGGAAAGAATGCAACATCTTGTTGACATCCGTCAAGTGCAATCTGAAAAACCAGCAACTGCAAAAGGATTTTTAGCATTCATCCCTTGGCCATTTATGGATGAAGGCACCTTGTTGAAAAAACTCAAACGTGCGCGTAATACTTGTACAGGTGATGAATACGTACGTATGATTGCAATGAGTCGTATTATGTTACCAAATGTAAAAAACATCCAAGCTTCTTGGTTGACGGTTGGGAAAAAGATTGGACAAACTTGTTTGCATGCTGGAGCCAATGATTTTGGAAGCATCATGATTGAAGAAAATGTAGTTTCTGCTGCTGGAGCTGCTTTCCGATTTACGGCTGGTGGAATTCAAGAAGCGATTCGTGAAGCAGGATTTGTGCCTCAATTACGAGATCAACAATACGGAGAAAGAGACTTGCCAGCTAATATCAAGCAGCAAGAATTAGATAAAGCCACAATGATCGTAGACTAATGCTGTACGAAAAAATTCAAGAAGCGATATCATTTATTCGAACAAAAACAGACGATACTCCAACCGTTGGAATTATTTTAGGAACGGGTTTAGGAAGTTTGGCGGATCGAATAAAAGTTTCTTCAAAAATCAGATACAATGATATCCCTAATTTTCCAACATCAACAGTAGAGAGTCATTCTGGAGAATTAATTTTTGGAGAATTGGCAGGTAAGAAAATAGTAGCCATGTCTGGTCGTGTACACTACTACGAAGGCTACTCGATGAAGGAAGTAACATTCCCAGTTAGAGTAATGAAATTCTTAGGAATTGATACTATTATCATCTCTAATGCTGCAGGAAGTACCAATGCAGATATCAAAGAAGGGGAAATTGTTTTTGTAAAAGATCACATCAATTTGCAACCAGAAAATCCGTTGCGTGGATATAATGATGAACGGATTGGTCCAAGGTTTCCCGATATGAAAAATGCCTATACACCTGCATTGATTCAACTTGCCCAAAAAGTAGGAACTGAAAAAGGAATCAAATTTCACGAAGGCGTTTACCTCGGATTACAAGGTCCAAATCTTGAAACTCCTGCCGAATATAACTACATACACACGATTGGTGCAGACCTTGTTGGCATGTCTACTATTCCAGAAGTTTTAGTGGCCAAGCACATGGACTTGAAAATATTTGTTATCTCGGTTGTTTCTAATCAATGTTTTCCTATTGAGCAGATTACTCAGACGACTATTGAGGAAGTGATTGAGGTGGTTGGGAAGGCTAGTCCTAAGATGATTTCGGTTGTGGAGGGGATGTTGGGGATTTTATGATGATGGGATTTTCCCATCATTGAAGAATTATATTGTTCCGTTGGAACTACGCGAATCTAAGTTCCAAAGGAACGATATAATCCACAAAATATGGGAAAATCCCATATCCAAAAAAAAAGCAAATCTTTCCTTAACTTCGCAACTTAACTACAGCAGGTTCTTTCTCACAAGAACATTAAAACATACATGGCAAAAAAGAAATCACAAAATGGTGTTGCGGTCAACACTCATATCGAGGTCATTGGGACCAAAGTACATAACTTAAAAAATGTTAGTCTTAAAATTCCTAGAAACCAATTGGTGGTGATCACAGGAATATCTGGAAGTGGAAAATCATCACTCGCATTCGATACGATTTATGCAGAAGGGCAACGTCGTTATATGGAAACCTTTTCGGCTTATGCTCGTCAGTTTATTGGCGAAATGGAAAGACCAGATGTGGAAAAAATTACGGGTCTATCTCCAGTGATTTCCATAGAGCAAAAGACCGTAGGTCGGAACCCAAGATCAACCGTTGGGACCATTACAGAGATTTATGATTTCCTGCGATTGTTGTTTGCCAGAGTCGGTGAGGCATATTCTTATGCAACAGGTAAGAAGATGGTGAAATACAATGAAGAGCAGATGTTAGATCAAATCTTCAAGACTTTCAAAAACAAAAAGATATTGTTATTAGCGCCGCTAGTACGTGGTCGTAAAGGACATTATCGAGAATTATTTGATCATGTCAGAAAACAAGGTTATACAAAAGTAAGAGTCGATACAGAAGTCTTAGATATCACACCAGGTATGCAAGTTGATCGTTATAAAGTACATGATATTGAGGTGGTGATTGATCGTATCAAAGTTGACAAAGACAAAAAAGATCGGTTAGCTACATCGATGGGAACTGCTTTGAAAATGGGGGATGGATTGATTTTTGTAATGGATCATGATTCGGGTAAAGTGCAGACGTATAGTAAACATTTGATGGATGCAGAAACTGGTTTATCGTATGAAGAACCTTCTCCAAATGCATTCTCTTTCAACTCTCCTTACGGTGCATGTCAGACTTGTAAAGGTTTGGGAAAATTACCGGTTGTGGATATGGAAAAAGTAATTCCTGATGATTCCAAAAGCATCAATGATGTTGGGATTGCACCTTTTGGTGAAGTGCGTGAAAATTACACCTTCACACAACTGCGTGCCGTCGCCAAAAAATACAAATTCACATTCGCTACACCAATCAAAAAGATACCCAAAAAAGCAATGGATTTGATTTTGCATGGAGGTGGTGAAACTTTCAAGGCACATCTAGATTACATGAAACATGACTTTGTTTACAATCTGGAAGCGGATGGATTGTTTACCATGATTCAACGTTGGTATGCTGATTCAACATCGGATAGGATAAGAGGTTGGGCGGAAGAATTTATGTCAATTGATGTATGTCATGAATGCAATGGTCAACGATTAAATAAGGAGTCACTTCACTTCAAATTGAATGACAAAAATATTTCTGATGTCGCCGTTTTGGATATTGAAGATACGTTGAAGTGGGTGAATTCATTAGACAAAAATTTAAACAAAAGACAACTTGAAATAGCAAAAGAAGTCTTAAAAGAAATCAAATTTCGATTAGGATTTTTATTGCATGTTGGACTGGATTATTTATCACTCAATCGACCAGCAAGAACCCTTTCAGGAGGTGAAGCACAACGGATTCGATTGGCTACCCAAATTGGATCACAGCTGACAGGTATCACTTATATATTGGATGAGCCCAGTATCGGTTTACATCAAAGAGACAATCAAAAACTCATTGAAGCACTTCGAGAATTGGCAGAAATTGGCAACTCCGTATTGGTAGTTGAGCATGACAAAGACATTATGTTAGCTTCTGATTATTTGATTGATTTGGGGCCAGGTGCTGGAAAGTTTGGTGGAGAATTAGTAGGTGAAGGTGTACCAAAAGAATTTTTAAAAAACAAAACACTTACATCAGCGTATTTAAGTGGTCGTAAGAAAATCGAAATTCCTAAAAATCGTAGAAAAGTTGTTAAGAAAAATGTTTTACACTTAAAAGGTGCAACAGGAAACAACTTGAAAAATGTTGAGATAAAAATCCCATTGGGTACATTTTGTTGTATTACCGGCGTTTCGGGAAGTGGAAAGTCTACTTTGATAAATGAAACCTTGTATCCAATACTTCGACAACATTTTTACAAAAGTAGAAAAAAGCCGATGCCTTACAAGTCTTTCAATGGACTGGACTTAGTAGACAAAGTAATTGAAATTGACCAATCTCCGATTGGAAGAACGCCTCGTTCTAATCCAGCAACTTATACAGGTGTCTTTACTTACATTCGGAAAATATTCTCCATGTTACCGGAGGCTAAGATAAGAGGATACAAACCAGGTCGTTTTTCTTTCAATGTAAAAGGAGGAAGATGTGAAGAATGTGGAGGTGCAGGAAGGCGAGTAATTGAGATGAATTTCTTGCCAGATGTATTAGTAGATTGCGAACGTTGTCTGGGACGTCGTTACAATCGCGAAACTTTAGAGGTTATTTATAAGGGAAAATCAATTGGCGATGTTTTAGAAATGACAGTTAACGAAGCAGTGGTGTTTTTTGAAAATATCCCGAATATTTATCGAAGAATGAAAACGCTACAAGAAGTTGGGTTGGGATATATTTCATTGGGACAACAAGCCACGACTTTATCTGGTGGAGAAGCACAGCGAGTCAAATTGGCTGAAGAATTATCCAAAAGGGACACAGGAAAAACACTTTATATTTTAGATGAACCAACCACTGGATTGCACTTCAAAGACATCCAGCATCTTTTAAATGTAATGAATCGATTGGTCGATAAAGGAAATACGGTTGTTGTCATAGAACACAATATGGACATCATCAAAGTTGCAGATCATATTATAGATTTGGGGCCAGAAGGTGGTGGAAAAGGCGGCGAAATTGTATGCGTTGGAACTCCGGAAGAGGTAGCTCGTCATAAGAAAAGCTATACTGGACATTTTTTAAAGCAAGAACTATAATAAAACTCCATTCGTTTGGTTAACTTGTGTATTGAGATGTTTGAGTAATGCGTTCCAAATCAAGTGCTATGAAGAAGTTGATCAATCGGCTATTTAAAGAATATTATGGGTATCGAATCAATCGACTCTATAACTTCATGGAGCGTCCGCATGAGACGCAGGAAAAAATTTGGAACCAACTAATCCATTCCGGAAAATTTACAGAATGGGGAAGAAAATATGACTTCCAATCCATTAAATCTTCTCGCCAATTCGCAGAAAGAATTCCTATTCAAGATTACGAAACCCTAAAGCCGTACATCAATCGTATGATGCATGGTGAAAAAGATGTGCTTTGGAATGGTCGTGTTAAGTGGTTTTCAAAATCGGCAGGAACGACAAGTGATAAAAGTAAATTCATTCCGATTTCACAAGAAAACTTAAAAGGTTGTCATATCCGTGGTACCTGGGATACGATGACCATTATGTATCATAACAAACCAGATGCAAGACAATTTGAATTAAAGAGTTTGTTGATGGGCGGAAATCTCACTGCTTTCGAACCGTATCCTAAAACGCAATTTGGAGATGTGTCTGCGATTATGATTGACCACATGCCATGGGTAGCTCGTCCATTTTTCACACCAGATATGGAAACGGCATTGATGCCAGATTTTGAAGCGAAAATTGAGAAGATGGCAAGGTTGCTTGGAGCTGAAAAAGACCTAGTCATGATCGGTGGTGTTCCTACGTGGACGGTTGTATTGATTAGAAGAATTTTGGAATTGAAGAAAGCAGACAACTTGTTAGAAATTTGGCCCAACTTAGAAGCTTATATTCATGGTGGTGTAAGTTTTACGCCATTCAGAGAACAGTTCCAGCAATATTATCCAAGTGATGATCTCATTTATAAAGAAATATACAATGCTTCTGAAGGATACTTTGCGATTCAATTTGAAAAGGATGATGATGATTTATTGTTGTTATTAGACAATGGAATTTATTACGAATTCATTCCGATGATGGAGTGGGACAAAGAAGATAAAAAAACAATTCCGTTAAGTGAAGTGATTCCGGGAGTCAACTATGCAATGGTGATTAGCAACAATGCAGGTCTGTGGAGATATATGCCAGGTGATACAGTAATGTTTACGTCCACCAGTCCTTACAAAATCCAAATTACTGGCCGAACCAAACAATTTGTAAACGCATTTGGAGAAGAAGTAATGGTATCGAATACCGACAAGGCTATTGCACGTACTTGTAAAGAAATGGAAGCTTTAGTATTGGAATATATG
The DNA here is from genome assembly GCA_937941765.1 of uncultured Saprospiraceae bacterium. Classification (GTDB taxonomy): domain Bacteria; phylum Bacteroidota; class Bacteroidia; order Chitinophagales; family Saprospiraceae; genus CALDGQ01. The sequence goes on along the minus strand of CALDGQ010000017.1, from coordinate 211,294 downwards.
GTCGCACCAATCTACTTCAAGGGCAATGAAAAAGGTGGACATGAGTGGATCATTGAGTTTGAAAAAGAACCTGCTAATCTTAATGCTTTTATAAAATTACTTGATGAAAATCTCCAACAAATCAACTCCGACTATGAAGCAAAGCGTTTTAATAACATGGCGCTTGAGCAGTTGACAATGCGCAAAGTTCCTCGACATACTTTTGTTAATTGGTTAAGATCAAAAGGTAAATTTGGAGGTCAGAATAAAGTGCCAAGATTGGCGAATCACCGTGATCATGTCGATGATTTGATTGCATATTTGGAGGGGTGATTGATAGTTCCAACGGAACGACATAAACACCAAGATATGGGAGTATCCCATATCGACAAAAAAAAGTCCCTCTCCGAAATAAATCAAAGAAGGACCACATCCCAAAAACAGTTTGGAGAAAAGCTCTTAGCGCTTCTCCATGCTCCCGAAAGACATCAGGAATGCCTGTAATGGCAATGCACGGAACACCTTTCTTTCGAAAGGGCCTAAATCATAAGATTATAATTGTTTGAAAACAAAGTAAGCTTTAGGAAGTTTCTTCCTAATAAATAATGATACATTCTGGTGAAAAAAAATTCATGGTTATGAGGTCTCTTTTGACTTCAAATTAAACTAGACAAATACCTCCACCTGCCTAGTTTGAAAAGTGTGTAGTTTACTCATAGCCGCGCAAAGGGTAGGAATTATGAGTGCGCGTTTTAATTCACAACTTTTCAAAAGTTGATGGGTAAACAACTCTTGAGTATCACTGTAATGTATTCCTTCGTAAGAAGGAAAGAACTTTAATCGGTTGGGAAATGGTTTGGAATGATTCAGAAAAAATAGATGGGATAATCTATCTCCGAATGCTCCACAAATATATGATGAAGTATTGATATATATAATACCCGAAAGTAGGTATTTTCAATTACCAACAGGGTGTTGATAACCGTGTTATTAAATTGAAAATCAATTAATTAGACATTGTATTTGAATTTAATATATTTGATTTTTCTACCATTTTTTAAATGCATATTTTCATAGTAAGTTTTGAAGGCTAACTCTTCGATTTCCAGCGGTTTAGCATACACATCATGAGACTGATAATCGATTAAATAATCTTTTTCTTCACCAATAGTCTCTAATGAAAATTCATATAAAGTTGGATCATCGGTCTTTAAATGAACCCATCCATTGTCTACTAAAATATTTTTGTAAGCTTTTAAAAATTGTGGAGAAGTCAAACGACGATTGGATTTGCTTGGTCTTAAAAAAGGATCGGGAAAAGTAATCCAGATTTCAGAGACTTCATTTTTGGCAAAGAATTTTTCAATAATCTCGATACGTGCTCTCAAGAAAGCGACATTGTCCAGTTTCATTTCCAATGCATTGGTAGCACCTCTCCAAATCCTTGCGCCTTTGATATCAACCCCAATGAAATTTCTATCAGGAAATTTTTCAGCAAGTGCCAAGGTATATTCGCCTCTTCCACAAGCCAACTCTAATGTAATTGGATTGTTATTTTTAAAGTAGTATTTATTCCATTGCCCTTTGAGATCTAGTGGTTCTCCATTTTTATCTAACAGATTCACTTTTTCATAATGAAAATTTTCGAAAACATTGGGATACGAGAAAATTTCTGCAAACTTCTGAAGTTTGTTTAGCCTGGCCATTTTATAGTAGTTGTTCTAATTTTAACTAATGTCGAGAATAGAAGTTGAAAACCTTCATCTCGCTTGTACATACGAGCCAAAGGTTTTTTAACCTCTTGGCTCAGTTATAATTTATTGTAAAACTCTAGTCAACTCATTTTGGTATTGAACAAAGGAGGATAAATTCTTGTGACCTGCACTATCGATTTTGATAAATTCGTCGGATGCTTTCAAATAAGGTATTAATCCTTCTGTGCTTTTGTTTAGTACCAATTTGTCTTTTGCTGCCTCAAAGATAACAATAGGGAGGTTCACTTTTTGAATAAATTTATCATTCGGGAAAGAATATTTCAAATCATAAGGAAGGATTAGAATTGGAAATCTTGCCTTGAAAGTATTTCGGATATTATCAAATGGTGTTTCTAAAATCAATTGTCTTGCTATCACATGAGTTGCCAATTCGGTAGCCATCGCACAACCAAGTGACCTACCATAAATAACGATATCTTCAGCAGCTTCTTTCTCTCTTAAAAAATCATAAGCCAATCTGGCATCCTCATAATAGGATTGTTCTGAAATATCACCACCAGATTTTCCAAATCCTCGATAATCTATCATGAAGATGTCGTATCCCCTGTCCGTAAAATCAGTATGATATTTTCCCCATCTTTTTAGATTATCTGCATTGCCATGAAAATATAATATGACGCCCTTTTTTTTAGTTGTTGTTTTGAAATAGATACCATTGATCAAAATGCTATCTTTAGTTGAAAGGAAAACTTCTTCATGAGGGATTTTAAAATTGAATTGAAAATTTTTGTTCAATGGAATTGGTTGGAAAATAATAAACTTTTGTAAACCATAAACGGAGAGCAGCAGTAGGAGATACAATCCCGTTGCTAAAATAAGAAGAAGCATAATTGATTTGACACTCATTGTTTGATTAGGTCTATTTGTATTTATGCAAAATAAAGAAATCAAAATTGATATTAGTAAAGGCACGATTGAAGAGGCGAATGTATTCTTCCAAGAAGTGCCTGAGTTTTTATATACACACCCGATTGAAGAATTTCACAAAAGATTAAGTGATGTTCCACACCTTATCCTATCTGCATACGTTGATAATAATGTAGTTGGGATGAAGATTGGATATGAAAGATTAGGTATGTTTTATTCTTGGATAGGCGCAGTCAAACCAACTTATCGAGGCATTGGCGTTGCTAAAGCATTATCTGATTATCAAGAAGCTTGGGCACGATATAATCAATATGATGCGATTTTTATGAAAACTCGTGTTCGATTCCATTCAATGTTGACTTTAAACCTGAGTCGAGATTATAGAATCATTGGATTTGAAGAAAAAGACAACTTTGAAGAGTCTAGAATATTAATGAAAAAGAAATTATAGTTCCTTTATTTTATCTTTGCACCCAAAAACACAATTAAAATTGATTTATGAAACTCAATTCTACTTTAATAATAATTTTTCTCAGCTTGATCAGTTTCAACTTATTTGGTCAAGGATTGACGTATGGATTTAAGGCTGGGCTTAATTTCTCCACCATTCAAGGACCTTTGGAAGAAGTCGAAGGTGGGAAAGAAACGTCAAAGTTCAATACTGGTTTTCATATTGGAGCCGCTATTAATTACAAATTTGTTGAATTACAAGGTATTCGATTTGAAATCATGTTTTCACAAAAAGGCCAGAAGTATCAGTATGATGGTCCTTCTTTTCAACGATATATTGCTAATGATGCATCAGCCGTTTATGCAACCGGTAATAGAAAGTCTATAATAAATATTTCCAATTCTTATTTAGATTTTCCGATCATGTGGTTTGGTAGAGTAAGACCATGGTTGGAAGTATCAGCTGGGGTTAATGTAGGGTTCAAATTAGGTTCTACCGGTTCAGGTGAGATGATTTTTATGGGTAACTCAAATGGGAATAACAATCCAATTGACAATACCTTTAAATTGAGTTACAATTACAATGACGATCAGTTGTTTGATGTTAATTCTTTATCTGAAGTTGATAATTTTGTTTCTACGTTAGATAACAAGACAGTTACATTACCTACTGATTTGGATGCTTATTATTTCTACGATGATGTAAGAGGGAAATATTACAATGGATTCGATGCTGGTGTGAATGCAGGTGTATCTTTCTTTTTGAATCAAGGATTATTTATTGGTGCTCGATTGAACTATGGCTTGATAGATGTGACGAATAATGAAGTAGATTTTTCAAGAGCTTCATTAGGTACAGACAACCAATTGATTTATAGAGATGATAATGACCACAATCTTTCCATTCAAACTTCGATAGGATTTAGTTTTTAAGTGTTTTGTAAAGACTTAAAAGACAAATAAAAAGGCAAATCGAGTTGAAATCGATTTGCCTTTTTTTTAATACTGATTGCGATAGATCTAATTTCCTCTCATCAAAAACTTTCTACCGATAAACTGCATAGAGGAAATGGTACGTTTGTGTGTCAAGTACAAATATATTTGATCTCCTTTATTGGTTGTAAATTCAAGCTCAAAACGATTTTGACCAGGTTCAGCATGTTCATCTTCTCTTTCTATGACTTTCTTGATTGGGTAAGTCCACACTTTATCTTCTACGGTTCCATTATCGAATTTTACTTTTTGTTTGATCTCGATGAAATAAGATTTATCAATTTTTAATTTGATATTTTCCTTAGGATCTTCGTCTTCCGCTTCTTCCAATCCTAATGCCTTCATTGCCATTCTATCTTCTTCCATCATCAATTCTTCTTCTGTCAATTCTTCCGCTTCGTCTTTCTTCTTCTTCTTTTTCTTTTTGACGCGCTTTTTCTTTTCCGTGATTTTAATGGTTTCGATAAATTGGATACTGGTACTATCATTCACTTCCAAGCGATCTTGAAAATTATTTTCAATAACGAAGAAAGGACGAATGGTTTGATTCCAGATACTGTCCGTTTCTTCCAGTTTTATTTCTTGCTTATCTGTAAAATACTTTTCTTCACGATCCATAAGTCGCTCCGGTGTTTCACTAAGGAAGAAAATGATCTCTTTGTCTTTGCGATCTTTTTTAAAAATCAGTGCATCGACATTTTTGTTTTTGTTGACAATGATTTTCAGATGTCCTTGTGAAGTCGGGTCCCGTGCATTCATCAGCGTCAACTTGTAACCATAATCTTGTTGATCTGAATTGTTGATGTTGTAAACCCCTTTCAATTCACCTCCATCAACATATAAATTGGCACGAGTAATACCAAAAGAATATTCACCAGCGCTCAGATCTTCATCATATTCATGAGGAATCTCCATTTTTTTAGGTACAAAATTGTACCCGACCATATCATTATAAGTGTTAAAAACACGGTCTTCAATGTAAGTAAATTTGTTTTGCGCATTTATGGAAACGGCAAAGCATAAAAAGAAAAAAGTATATATTAATTTATTCATGTCTATGGAACTGATTGTGTTACATTTTTTTATCAACAATTTTCATAATCTCTTTTTCTAGCTTTTCTGCTTGTTGACAGATACGTTTACCTTTCTTCAAAACGTTTGCCACATATTTTTGGTCTGTCAAACCGCCACAATTTATTTGGACATTCAAGAATGCACCTCGTACTGCTGTGCGTGCACATAAAGCGCCAACACCGGCATCTGTTACGGAATTTGGGTTGCCAGAACTCGCCATTGTTTTGATCAAATCAAATGATTTCAACGAAACTTCCATTACTTTAAAAGGGACTTCAATTGCATATTTGGTTGCATCTTGGATTGCTTTTTTTCGGGCCGCTTTTTCTGATGTAGTTGTTTTAGGCAAACGAAATGCTTCCATAATAGCATTGAAGGAGTTGGTGTCTTCATCTACAAGTTGTAACAAAGTGTCTTTCAGTACCTGTCCGTCTTCAGCATGTTGGGAGAATTTTTTCCAATCTTTTTCCCATCCTTTTTTTACAGCGGATAAGTTGGAAACCATCGTTGCAAGCGATACGCCCAATGCACCAACATAAGCAGAAATCGAACCACCACCTGGAGCAGGGCTTTCACTTGCTGTTTCATTAGCAAAAGCAGTCAAGTCCATATTTAATAATGGTGTTTCACTTCTTGATTGGAGGTTGTATTCAATAATCTTTTTTTGTGGATCAAATTTCCCCAATTCATCTAAGCCCAAAGATTTGATTGCAATTTTGATAATTTCTGATTCGGAAACACCAACGGATCTTTGTTGTTTATTTAAAAAATATTTTCCGACATCCAACATCACTTTTAATGGGACCAATCCAACCAATTCAGAACCAGTGACGCGGAGACCACGGTTGTTAGCACTTTTCACACATTCTTCAAAAGCAACATGGAGTGGTGTGTCATTGATATTTGTCAAGTTCATAGAAATTTGAGCGACTCCATATTCTTCAATATACCAACCGATTCCTTTTACAGATTTGCAAGCTCCTTTTTGACGTAGCGGTTCTCCTTTTTTATTTCTGAGAATTTCACCACTTAATTTATTTCCTTTTCTTTTGACGCGACCTTTTTCTCTGACATCAAATGCAACAGAGTTCGCACGTTTTACAGAAGTGGTGTTTAAGTTTACGTTATAAGCAATTAAAAAATCACGTGCACCGATTGCAGTAGCACCTGATTTAGCATTGAATTTTGCGGGTCCATAATCTGGTTTCCATTCTGCTTTTTTTAGTTTTTGAGGAAGTGCTTCATATTCTCCAGCTCTTACGGTTGCCAAATTTTTCCAAGCTTTTTTGCTAGCTGCCGCTTCATATAAATAAAATGGGATGTCTAATTCTGCTCCGGCCATTGCCCCCAATTTGTGTGCATATTCAACGACCTCTTCCATCGAGATATTCGAAATTGGAATCAAAGGACAAACATCTGTTGCACCCATTCTAGGATGTTCTCCAGTGTGTTTTGACATATCAATTACCTCACTTGCTTTTTTGATTGCCAAAAATGCAGCCTGAATGACAGGATCAGGTTCGCCAACAAAAGTGACCACTGTTCGATTGGTAGCCATCCCTGGATCGACATCCAATAGTTTGACTCCTTCCACGGATTCAATCACATCTGTGATTTCTTTTATAATACTCATATCGCGTCCTTCACTGAAGTTAGGAACGCATTCAATTAATTGTTTTTTTGTCATGATTTTATATTTCGAAAAAGGAAATTCGAAGTTACTAAACTTCTCTCATATTGGCAGAGCCAAATTCGAATGTATGATGTATGATTAATGATATGACCGTTATTGCTTGCTCACGCCATAACGGTCCTATCATACATCATACATTTGAAAAGCTTCTTGGCTTTGAGAAAATTAGCATAAATTTTTAAACAGGAAAGGTATATTTTTGCACCGTATTTAGAAACCTTATGATTTTCTTATATAAATTGTATTATGAAATTACTGATATTATATGATGAAAAATTTATAGAGATCAAGGCGGAAAACGTAGACATAGCCGTAGTTATAACGAGGCTTTCTAACGTAGATATCTGTAAATTTTGCTCATAGAATTCTGGAATTTTCTACTACAATTTATATTAATGCCTTTTGAAATTTGTAATACGTTTATACGATTGGAGCTTTTTCACTCGTTGAACCAATAACTTAAACCGAGCTCAATTTTTATGAAATATTATATAAAATCAATTACCCTATTTATTTGCTTCCTAGGAACTTGTTCTATCGCAATTGCACAAAAAATTCCTTTTCAAGAATTGGATTACATCAAAGGAAAATATTTCCAAAAAAATACCATTCCACCATTTACAGGAAAAGCGATTGACAAGCATTATAATGGTAAGAAAAAATTGGAAATCAATCTCAAAGATGGACAACTCAATGGCGTTTCTAGAGAATGGGCTTTCAATGGAAAAAAAATATTTGAAGCTACTTATGAAAAAAATGTACCAGTAGGAACCGAGACAAGATGGTATGACAACGGCAATAAAAAACAAGAAGTACACTTTGTCAATGGAATGGCAGATGGAGTTGCTACAGAATGGTATGCGAATGCTCAAAAAATGTCGGAAGGCAAAATGGTAAAAGGAGTAGAAGAAGGACTTTTCACTTGGTGGTTTAAAAATGGTGATAAAGAACAAGAAGTGAACTACAAAAAGGGCTTGCCAGATGGTGTGGTCAAAAAGTGGCACCCGAAAGGTCAGCAACAATTGGAAAGTCATTTTGTTAATGGTATGAAGAGTGGAAGCACTAAAGAATGGTTCATGAATGGGCAATTGAATAGTGAAGTCAATTATGTCAATGACCTCGAAGATGGAAAGGCGTATATCTATTCTAAAAAAGGAATTATCCTAGAAGAAAAAACCTATAATAAAGGTGAACTAATTGAAGACAAAAATTTTCGTAGCGGAAATATCAGAACTTCAAAAGGATATGTCCAGGTTTTCAATCACACAAAAGATTATTATTCAGTTGATGTAATTTCTGATAAAGTTTATTTTCGAGAAGATGCAGAAATCACTTTTGCAGTTGAAGGTAAGTTGTTACAAATGTTTGATTACGCAAAGGATAAATATTTTTCAGAAGAGAACGCAACAAAATCTTCAAAGGAACTTTTAAAAGAATATGTAGATAAAGAGTCGAAGATAATTAAAGATGCAACGAAGTTTGATATTGATGTGAAATCTGATTTTGGAAAAAACAAAAATGGAGTTGAATATGTTGAGTGGCATTTCATTTCACCAAGCAGTAAAGGAGAACAAAAGCCGAGAACTGTCGTCGAAGAACATTATTATTCATTTATCATTGGAGATCGAATTTTAAATCTATATAGTGTTGTTACAAATTCAGACAATACCAATGAAATTACTAACTTACTAAAACGAGTTTCGGAAACTGTCAATATTCATGACAACCGAATCGATTTAAACTTATTAACCAATTAACAAAAAAAGCAAACAGAGGGAGATCCAGAATTCTAAAATTTAATTTTTATGAAACGCATTCTTATTCTTCTTGCTTTAGTGTTTCCAACACTACTTATTGGACAGACTGTTACGGTTTCTGAAGCGATTTCTATTCGCAATGATGTTGCCTATGAATTGATAGGTAATATGAAAGGGAGAACCTTGTTATATCGGGACAAAGAATCGACTTATGAGATTCAAGCTTTTGATCACAAAATGCGATTAAGTTGGAAAAAAGATCTTGAATTGGACAAACGGCGACCTGTTGTTATTGGGATCGTTCCTGGTAAAGATGAATTCAATTTGATTTATCAATTTAAAAGTAAGCAAGGAATCATTGCTAAAGTCCACCGTTACGATGCTGCTGCCAATCTCAAAGATTCTACAACGATTGTGGACTATGGAAAAAAATATTTTGTTCCTTCTGCAAAGATGATCTACTCTGAAAATAAAAAAGTGATTTCAATTTACCATGTAGAAAAAAGTACAGAACTATACGTGACTACTTTTGATTTAGATCGAATGGAAGTGTTGTGGGAACGGAAATTCATGCTTGAAGACATGAATGCGCAAAGAAATATCAAGCGCATGTTGGTAGATAATAATGGTGGCTTCCATGTAATTTTTGAGAAGGATAATAAGAAAATGCAAAAAGAGGATCATCGTTTTGAAGTACTATATTATGGTAATGATGTGGACGCTCCTGAACTACACCAAATTCCAATGAGCGAATACTTAACATACGATGTCCATTTTGTCTATGACAATTTGAATAAAAATTTATTGGCAGCTGGTTTATATTCTGAAAGCAATCGAGGACGTAGTGATGGTTTTTTCTTTTTGAAAATTCCGCATAATGATCCAAGCAGCTTTACCAAAGTATTTGAAGGGTTTACAGCTAAATTTTTGACGGACGTACTTGGCAAAGAGCAGAAAAAAGACAAAGGACTGGTGGATGCGAGTATTCAAGAAATCGTGTTGCGAAAAGATGGTGGAATTTTAATTGTCGGAGAAGAAAACAGACATACGGAACGAAACATGTCAACGGCAAGAAGCTATGTTTCAGGATCAGGTGTGCGTAATGTTGTAGATTATTTTTATGAAGATATATTTTTGGTTTCGATTCATCCAGATGGTGAAATTCATTGGAATACTATTTTGCACAAAAAGCAATATTCTCAAAATGATGATGCCATATTTTCTTCCTTTTTTCTTTTAAAGACGCCCTCTAATCTTCGGTTTCTCTTCAATGATGAAATCAAATACGAAAACACTGTCAGTGAATATGTTGTCAATGGCATTGGAGATTTTGACAGAAATAGTATCTTAAGTACAGAAGATCAAAAATTGCGTTTGCGTTTCCGGGATGCGATTCAAGTGGCAGCAAATGAATTGATTGTACCCAGCGAAAATCGAAACAAACTCAAATTAATTAAGGTTACTTTCTAAACAAAATTCTCCTTATTTTACGACAATGAAATTGGGGAATTTTAAAGTTTGGGCGATTGTGCTTTTATTCATCGGCGTATTAGTAAGATTGCAACCGTATTGCTACAATCGTGCGCTAGAACATGATGAAGCTTTCGTTTCCAACAATATCATTCAGAAAAATTTTACAGAACTTACCGGTGTTTTAGATAATGCGCAGGCTGCACCGATACCTTTCTTATGGATTGAAAAATTATCTACTAATTTATTGGGAGACAGTGAGTTAGCTTTGCGACTCTTTCCACTTATTTGCGGACTTTTATCCATTTTTCTTTTTTACAAATTGGCGAATAAAATATTGAAAGGCCCTTATTTATTATTAGCGTTAGGTTTTTTCGTTTTCTGTTCACAACACATTCACTACACCAATGATGTCAAACAATATAGCGGTGATGTTTTAATTGCGATTGTAATATTATTGTTGAGTATCGATTTATTTGCTTCAAAAATTGACGATCGTTCATTCATTCGATATGGAGTAGGTGGTGCCATTTGTGTTTGGTTTTCTCAGCCAAGTATTTTCGTTTTGGCAGGAAGTTTTATAGCATTGTTAATACACTTTTGGAGTACTGACAAAAAAGAATTTATAAAAAAACTAGACCTTGCTGGAATGACCTGGGGCGTCAGTTTTTTGATTTATTATTTCTTTTTCTTGCGACATTCTGTTGGCGTTGATCAATTACAAAATTTTCATCAACCTTATTACATGCCACTTCAATTTTGGCAATTAGAAAGTTTGCAGTGGTATCAAAAATCTTTTTTTGATTTGTTTAGTAATCCCGTTGGTATTCATTTTAAGTTTGTCGGTGGAGTTGTTTTTTTGTTAGGAGTTTACCGAGGTGTTATGAATTTTTGGAGGCCATCTACTGACAATCGCAATATCATCTTACTTTTATTATTGCCTGTGATGATTGCATTTGGAGCATCTGCATTACAAAAATATTCTACCATTCCGAGATTGATGTTGTTCACAATACCGATGTTGATAATAATTGTGGTTATAGGATTAAAACAAATAAATGACGTAATCGCAAGAGTTACTAAAAATCAATATGCTTCTTTTATTTCACCGATCCTTGGTTGCGTTTTACTTTTGCAATCATTTTTAAATACCATCCACAAAACTGCGGCACCCAGACAAATTGAAGAGATTAAATCATCATTCGAGTTTCTTGATAAAAACAAACAACCTGGGGACGTCCTGTATGTTTACCCATTTGCTATTTCCCAATTCGATTTTTACAAAAATAAATACGACTTAAATGGACTCGACATTGTAATCGGCGAATCGCCTTATGGAAATTGGAAACAAGATATTTCTAAACTAAAAAACAAAAGAGTCTGGTTCCTACTTTCTCATTATAAAAGAATGAATGGATTGAATGACAATAAAATTTATCCAGAATATTTAAATACGATTGGTAAGCAGCATCAGAAGTTAGAAGCGTATGGTAGTTCGGTTTATCTTTATGAAATTAGGGAATAGAAATTCTAGATATGAATCAAAAATAAAATCATGAGTAGCGAAAAATGGAATTCCTTGATGCACCATTTCCAATTCAAAGAAAATCATAAAGAATTGGACTACCTCACAAAAATGTACAACGGAACAGACCGAGCTTATCACAATCTAAATCACATCAATGATTGTCTCAATAAACTAGATCAATTAAACGAAGTAACACCAATCGAAAACAAACCTGAGATAGCATTAGCATTTTGGTTTCATGATGTTATCTATGATCCATTTCGCAAAGACAATGAATTGAAAAGTGCAGAGCGAGCAAAATCTTTTCTTGAAAAACAAGGAGCGGATTTCAATACAATCGAATTTGTTTATGATTTAATACTAGCAACCATTCACAAAGAGCAACCAAAAAATATCAGTGAATCATATGTTATGGATATCGATATTTCTATCTTGGGTTCAGATCCAAAAACTTATCAAACCTATTGCAATGACATTAGAAAGGAATACAAAATGGTCCCTGGAATTTTGTACAAAAGAAATAGAGCTAAAATCATGAAATCATTTTTAAATCGAACAGCGCTTTATTATACAGCGTACTATCGGGAAAAATATGAAGCAAAGGCAAGAACAAACATTGCAAATGAAATTTCAAATTTATAATGAGCAGAGAAGTTGAACTAGACAATGAAATGGTCGACCAAGCAATTGAAGCAAAAGAGTTGATAGATGCTTTGCGCGAAGGGCTTTCAGGAGGCCTAGGGAAAATGGAAGTACCAGAAAGAGATGTAAAAGACTGGGGAGATCACATAGGCTTGATTATGCCTGCTTGGACGGACGATTGGTTCGGAGTAAAAAGAGTAAGTGTTTATAAAGACAAAATCCCATCCATAGAAGCCACCTACGAATTAAGCGATAAAAAAAATGAGGTAGTTTACAAAATGAAAGGAGAAGCTTTAACTGCTCATCGAACTGCAGCGGCTTCCGCATTGGCTTCAAGTTATTTATCAAGAGAAAATTCAGCTACCCTTTTAATGATTGGTGCGGGAATGCTTGCCCCGTTTATGATTAGTGCACATGCCGCAATTCGTCCGATCAAAAAAGTAATGTTATGGAATCGTTCAATCACAAAAGCAAAGTTGTTAAAAGATTTTTTAGAAAATGAGCAAGAATGTGAGTTTAAAATTGAAGTAATCGAATCAATCGAACATCACATTAGTAAAGCGGATATTGTTTGTTGTGCAACAAATAGTCAAGCGCCATTGATAAGAGGAGAGTGGTTGGTGAAAGGGCAACATCTAGACTTAGTAGGTTCTTATCAACCACACGCTAGAGAGGCCAATACATTAGTGATTGAAAGAGCTTCTATCTATGTCGATTCATTACATGCATTGGAAGAAACAGGAGATTTGATAACGCCAATGCAAGAAGGAAAATTTGAAATTGGTGATGTTGTTGGTGATTTGACATCACTATGCACAACCAAAAATTTAGGAAGAAAATCAGCCGATGAAATCACCTTGTTTAAATCAGTAGGAATGGCTTCAGAAGATTTAATCGCTGCTGTCTTAGTAGCTCAAAATCTAAAGTCCCCTCCAAAGAATCTATAGTCTCCCTCCAAAGAAAAGTCCTGAAGGGATGACATAACCACCAGTGAAGGGTAAAACCCTTCACCCCTTCACGTCCCCCAAGTACCACCTAAAAAAAAGCGTCCCAACCAAAGTCGGAACGCTTTTTTCAAATCCAAAAATCAATACTTAATCAATAAATGGATTGCTATATCTTGCATCTGTTAGATACTGCTCATCTGTCAAAGTCATTAAGAAAGCTTTCAAAGCTTGTTTCTCAGCAAGTGTCAAATCTAAATTTTGAGCTCCGCCATTTCCTTGTAATGCCCAGTCTAAACTTGGATGAGGTTTAACACCGTTATCATAGTGTTCGATAACTTCTTCTAATGTAACATATCGACCATCATGCATGTAAGGAGCAGTTACTGCAACATTTCTCAATGATGGAATTTTGAATCTACCGTTTCCAGCACCTTCATCCGCATAATCCATATCAAGTCCGATATTGGTTGCACCTCTCCAAGAAGCGGCGAAATCAGAACCAGGATTATGACAATCTGCACAATTTGCTTTATTTTCGAAAACTTCAAAACCAGCTTTTTCTAATTCTGTAAAGTCTGCAAAATTATTGTTAGCAACCATAGCTTTGTCATACTTTGAATCTGTAGAAACCATTCCACGAAGAAATTGAGCCAATGCTTTACCAATCTTATCACTTGTTACTTCTGTAGAACCAAAAGCTTTATCAAACAAGTCATCATAATACGGGATCGCATCAATTTTAAGTGCCAGATCTTCCAATCTTTCCATTCCCATTTCAATATGATTCTGAACAGGTTGTATAACTTGCTCTTCTAAAGGTCTATTATCAGAGTTCCAGAAAAACTGTTCTGCAAAACGATGGTTTGCAATAGCCATAGAATTTCTAGTAGTCATTTGTCCTTCAAAACCTTCACTGAAGGCAGTAGCGTTTGCAAATCCAAGTGCTTGTTCATGACAAGAAGCACACGCTATGGTGTTGTTTTTAGACATTGCTTTTTCATAGAAAAGTACTCTACCTAAAGTTGCACCATGATCTGATATTTGATTATCATTTGGTGAATTATCCTGCATATTAATATGAGTAGGAATTTCAATGTTCGCATAATTGTAAGGAACAGTTGGCAATTCCAATTGAGATAATTCTAAAGGTTCGCTATCAATGCTTTTTACACAACCAGTGATTGCATAGGAAACAAAAGCAAGAGCTAATACATAAAAGATTGAATTTTTCATAATCAGGGTATTTTCTAATTTGAATATATAAGGTATAACGCTTTTCAGTAAAACAAAAGTATAGTGTTAAGAAAACTAGTCAAATGCCATCGTTTTGTCAAAATTTAACACTTATATAAACATTTGTTGGAGCAATTGCTGCAATTCTAAACTCTTCAAACCTTCTAGAGCTGTTAATTTCAGGAAAATTAACAAAAGTATCATCACTTGAAAAGCTAGTAAAAAAGTATAAAACAGACGCTTCTGTTGAAATTCCGATATGCTCATTTATCATAAATTGAATGCCCAAAACCGGTCCTGCACCACCTTCAATATATCTATCAGCACTTGTTGTATCATCAATTGCAGTGACCGTTCTCAATTCCAATTGGTCATAATGAGCCACTAAATCGAAGCCGTAATAATAGATCCATTTTTTACCCATTTTATTTCTTCGCTCATAACCCATTCTTGCATTTAGCTTAGTGGCAAATACTTCACGACTTTGTCCCGTTAAAGTTTCTGAACGTTGATTGATTGAACCACCAAGACCAAAACGAAAGGCATTTCTTCCTTTAATAATTTTGTAGTAGAGCAAATAATCACTGATAGAGGTTACGTCATCTTCCGCACCAAAAAAATTGCGTGCAAGAAAAGTAGCATTCAATCCGACTTCAGTAGTGGCTTTATTGGCTTTTTTAGATTTTTTTTCACTTTGCGCAAATAGGATCGAGCAATTTAAAACTAAGAAGCAAAGTAAGATCAATTTTTTCATGTCTTGATTATTTGTACAATTTGAAACTCATAAACAACCCGTTCAAAGGACGCATATTAATTGCAGCACCTTCAATATCTCCACCCGAAAGTGTAAAATAAGCACTCCCTTCTGTTCCAAAAGTTATAAAATCATTCAGGTTATACTTCATTCCGAAAATAGGACCGACACCGATTCCACCACCTTGTCCTTCTTGTTGGATGAAGGTCAAAAAATCATAACCATAATAATATTCCCAACCTTTTGTTAGTGATCGTGGATATTCCATCCCGACTTTTAATTCAAATGAGGTGACAGATAACTCAACACCACCCAAGCTTCCACCGGCATGAAAACGAAACACACGTTCTTTATCCGCTTTTTTTCGCTTAAAGAAAAAAACATGGTTTGGAAACCCAGTACGACTAGTAGGTAAAACTGGAATGGTTTGAATGATAGAGATCATGTTAAAACCAAATTCTCTATAAACAGTATTGGAATTACGACTGGTTCGACTTTTTTTTCTTTCCAACTTCAGACGTTCTCTTCTTTCTTGGGCAGTTTCTTCTTCTTGCCCAAATACAGCAAACGAAATACAAATCGCAATAAGTAAAAGAAGTGTTTGTTTCATTTGGTGTTTCGTATTTATGCAGATTGTATTCTAAAATATCGTCATTGTAGTGTTCAATCTGTATTATATAAGTTAGAACTGTACAAAGATAATCCTAGTGTGCAAACAATAACATTTATTGAGCATAAATTCATTCTAAATAAGAAACGAAAATTGATAACCTATTGGTTGGGTGTGAACTTACTGTTTATTGGCTGATTAATTCGGCAGTGGGTTGTTTAGGCATAATCTCTATTTCAGCCACTTTACCTATCTTTTGATTCCCAATGAAAATAGCAGCTTTGACTTGTGTAGCTTCATTTTTTTGCCCATCAACGGTTACTACCTTAAATGGTTGGTAGTATTTTCGGGAATTAATTGTTGGTATAGTTCCATCGATGGTGTAATGGATAGCAGTACTTGGAGCAGAAGAAATGATAGCGACTTCAGGAGATTTTTTGTTTCCAACATATCTCAATTCCATATCTAATTTCATCATACTATCATTATTTTGCGCCATTTGTACCACTAAGGAGTCGGACATTTGTTGCAATTTTTTTCTAAAAATAGGTTGCTTTGACAAATCATTTAATTCAAGCGGGTCTTCTATTAAGTCGAATAATTGTACTCGTTCTTTTTTGCCGGCAAAATATTTTATCAACTTCCAATTATCTGCTGCAAGAAAGCTACGTTGTGAATTTCCATAAGCCAATAATAAACTCTTACGTACTACTTTGTTTGAATTGTTGAATGCAGGAGCAAAACTTTTGCCATCAATATGTTTAGGAACATCGATATTTGCCAACTCACAAATTGTCGGATAGATATCATGAATATAACAGCTCGTTTCCAATGTTGATTTTACTCGAATACCAGGACCCGCAAAAACCAAAGGAATATTAGTAGTGTGTTTATATAAATTTTGCTTCCCCATCAAGCCATGTTGTCCTAAAGCAATTCCGTTGTCACTCATTAAAATAACAATGGTTTCTTTATCCAGTTTTGTTAATTTAAGAGCGCTAACAATTCTACCAATTTGTGTGTCTAATTCAGAGATCATAGCATAATATGCACGAGTGTCCTGAAGTACCCATTCCTTGTTGAGTGGAGTGGGGTGGATCATTTCATCTTTTACATCCAACGCACCATTGTCAAAAGGATGAGCTGTTTTAAAATTTTTAGGGAGTTTTATTTTCGCTTTATTATATAGAGAAGTAAATTTCTCGGGAGCCATGTAAGGACGATGTGGAGAAGTGAAAGCAGCGATTGCTAAAAATGGAGCTTTTCTGTTTTCTTTCCAAAGAAAATCAATCACACTATTTGCAAAAGCAGTACTGGAAAATTGATTTGATATAGATTCTGTTAGTGTCCCATTTTCAAAATTTTGAACAATTGGTGTATCATGACCACCATCTTCGATGTAATGTTCTTTTCCAAAAAAAACATTTTTTCCTGAAGCAAAATTGGAAATAAATTCTTTTTCGGAACCTTGCCATTTTCCTGTAAAAAAAGTATCGTATCCAGCTGCTTGAAATAGTGCTGGAAAAGTTTTGGAATCGGATGAAGCATTCAAAAAATGTTGACCACTAAAAAACATTTGACGACTGAATTTGTCGACATTTTCGTCAGGTGAACCAGCATTATAAGCGTTTTTAAAAACAGTTCCCCTATCAATTAGTTGATCCAAATTGGGAGTAATTACTTTGTTATTTCCAAGACCATTGATGGCATGAATGGATAAATCATCTGCCATTAATATTAAAATGTTGGGTTGATCAACAGCAGAGTTGCTAAGTTTGCATCCGAGGATACAAAACAACCATCCAAGAAAGATATAATAGTAGCAGTTTGACATTTTTTTGATTGACATACCAAGATTTCAAATGCTGATGTGGGGTAATCAGCACAAAAAATAGTAGTTAAATTTGTTGGTCTCTTAAGGTGAGTCTTAGGTCACTCAAAAATAAAATTATTCACCTAAAAGCAGCTCATTCAAGGGTGATATTTTGAATAAATAGTTGCATTGAAGATGATTGTAAACAAAAATTCAAGTTTGTTCTTAAATTTCAGGCAGTTTGCCAATTAAATAATTGAATTGTTTTGTTTAACTGTATTTTTAACAGCCTTACGATAATTACAATTCAATTCGATATTTTAAAATAAATCAATAATGAGACTTTTGTACCTTACCCTTTTTATTTTTATCAATGAACCTTATGTCAATGGCTCAAGATGATGTGGTCAAATTACCTGGTGACCCAAAATTACCCAGTTCTACAGAAGAACTTCAAAAATTAATTGATGCTGGTACTACTAAGAATAAGTACAGCGTTGAAGACTTTTTCAAAACGCCTGATAAATCTTCTTATCAACTTTCTCCTGATGGGCAGTATTTTTCATACATGGGGCCATACGAAAGACGTAGAAACATTTATATTCAAAAAATTGGCGAAGAAAAAGCGGTAAGAATCACTTCAGAAACAGACCGAGATATCAGTGGGTATTTTTGGGCAAATAATGACCAGCTAATTTTTATCAAAGACAGTGGTGGAGATGAAAACTTTAGTTTGTTTGGAGTCGATAAAGATGGTACCAATGCTAAAGACTTAACTCCGTTTGAAAAAGTGAGAATTGAAATTATTGATAATTTGGAGGATGTAGATGATGCAATGATTATTGGGATGAATAAAAACAATCCAATGCTTTTTGATCCATATCGAATTAATATCAATACTGGAGAAGTTCAACAATTAGCAGAAAATAACAACCCAGCAGAACCGATTTCCACTTGGATGACGGATCATGAAGGCAAATTAAGAATTGCGGTTAAAGTGGTAGATGGAATCAATCAGACCGTGATGTATCGTGCTTCTGAAAAAGAAGCGTTTAAAGATGTTGTAACAACAAACTTTCGAGAATCCATGACACCTGTCTTTTTCGATTTCGACAATGGAAGTGTGGTATATGCTGCATCTAATATTGGTCGAGATAAAAGCGTAATTGTCAAGTTTGATATGGCTACCGGAAAAGAAGTTGGCGATCCTATTTTTGAAAGTAAAGAAGTAGATGTAGATAATATTTTTTATTCCAAGAAAAGAAAAGTGCCAACAGGGATTAGTTATACAACCTGGAAAAGGCAATATTACTTTTTAGATAAAGAGAGAGAACGTACGCAACAAATACTGGAAGGGAAATTACCAAACCAAGAAGTTGTGGTGACTGGAATGAGCAAGGACGAAAACAAAATGATGATTCGTACTTATAGTGATCGTTCCTTAGGTGCCTATTATTACTATGATGCTACTTCTGAAAAATTAGAAAAGATAACGGATGTCAGTCCCTGGATTAATCCTGACGACTTAGCCGAAATGAAACCTGTCAAATACAAATCTCGTGATGGTTATGAAATCAATGGTTATTTAACTTTACCCAAAGGAAAAGAAGCAAAAAATCTTCCAGTTGTTGTCAACCCACATGGTGGACCATGGGCAAGAGATTCATGGACGTACAATCCAGAGATTCAATTGTTAGCAAGTAGAGGATATGCTGTTTTTCAAATGAACTTTAGAGGAAGTGTTGGATATGGTCGTAAGTTTTGGGAAATGAGCTTCAAAGAATGGGGACGTAAAATGCAAGACGATATTACCGATGGAGCAAAATGGTTGGTGGACGAAGGAATCGCTGACGAAAAACGCATCGCAATTTATGGAGCAAGTTACGGAGGCTATGCAACGCTAGCTGGTGTCACCAAAACACCCGACTTATATGCATGTGCCATAGACAATGTAGGGGTTTCCAATTTATTCACATTCATGGAAACGATTCCTCCATATTGGAAACCTTATCTAGAAATGTTGTATGAAATGGTTGGACATCCTGAAAAAGATAAGGAAGCGATGAAAGCAAATTCACCAGCATTCCTAGTAGATGAAATTAAGTGTCCTTTATTTGTAGTACAAGGAGCCAATGATCCACGTGTCAATATCGACGAAGCAGATCAGATCGTTCGTTCATTAAGAGCGCGCAAAATCGATGTCCCATATATGGTTAAATATAATGAAGGACATGGTTTTCACAATGAAGAAAATCAGTTTGAGTTTTATAAAGCGATGCTGGGATTTTTTGCAACACATTTGTAGGATTTGAATTTATTAGCATAAAAAAATAGCCTAGTGTCTAAAGACGCTAGGCTATTTTTTTTATCCACCTTTCCTATATTTACAAACATGAAGACAAATCAGGCTGAAGAACAAAAAGAACTTGCAACAGAAGTAGCTTTGTACTTTTATGACATTGATCTAAAAAGTGTAAAACCACTTCCAGGTGAAATCGACCTAAATTTCTTAATAACTACACCTAGTAAAAAGTATCTCTTAAAAATCGCCGGACCTGACGAAGACAAAGATTTGTTGAATCTTCAGTCAGCGATGATGAACCATTTACAACAAAAAGAATCAACTCTTGACTTACCACAAATTTATCCCAACAAATCCGGTAACTTAATAACTACAATAAAAACGGATAAAGGAGAAAGTCGATTCGCAAGATTAATTTCGTGGATAGCAGGAGATTTGTATGCCAATACCAACCCTCATTCACCTGCATTATGTTATGAGTTAGGAAAAGCTAGTGGACAATTGCATCAATTACTATGTGATTTCGATCATCGTGCAGCTCAACGAACTTACAAGTGGAATGTCTCAAAAGTGATGTGGACAAAACCGCATTTCGATTTGTTCAATGAAGTTGAAAAAGAAATGGCCACTTACTTTATTCAGAAATTTGAAAAAGAATTATTGCCAAATTTAAAAGAATTCAGGAGTGGAGTTGCACACAATGATATCAATGACTACAACATTGTCACCAAAACGAATGAAGGTCATATATCTATTGCCGGCTTTATTGATTTTGGCGATGCGATGTACACACTACGAATCAACGAGCTGGCCATCACCTGTGCATATGCTTTAATGGGACATGCTTTGCCTTTGGATGCTGCATTCGATGTGGTAAAAGGTTTTCATGCAGCGTTTCCTCTTGAAGAAAAAGAGATTGAAGCACTCTACACTTTGATTGCATGCAGATTGTTATTAACAGTCACCAATTCAGCCATCAACAAAAAAGCGAATCCTGGAAATGAATATTTATCTATTTCTGAAAAACCTGCATGGGACTTATTAAAAAAATGGAGACAACTTTCTCCTGCTTTCGTTAATTATACTTTAAGAGCTGCTTGTGGGTTGGAACCCTGTCCAAATCAAAGCAAATTTCAAACTTGGTGTCTATCCAACAAACCCACAAGCTTAGTTTCTGCAAATTTATCCAATGAAAAAATAGCACACTTAGATTTGTCAGTTGGAAGTAAAGAATTAGGGAATTTGGATGTGGTCAAAGATGCAGCTCAACTTAATCGCCGGATTCAAGATGTTATCAATGAATCTGGAACAGACTTCGCAATCGGAAAATATTTAGAAGCAAGGATATTTTATACCACCAACGCATTTGAAATAAATGGAAATCAAGGAAAAGAATGGAGAGCGACTCATCTTGGGTTGGATATTTTTGCTAAAGCTAAAACGCCTATTTTTGCACCCTGGGATGCGGTTGTATATTCGGTATCTAACAATACAGCTCCAAGGGATTATGGCCCTACTTTAATTTTGAAGCATATGATGGCTTCTCAAGCGGAGACGCTTGAAGCAACAACAGCGGAGAAGCTTGAAGTAACCTATTTTTATACTTTATATGGACATCTCAACTGGGATTCCATCAAAGATTGGCAACCTGGATTACAAATCATGAAAGGGCAAGAAATTGCAGCCATGGGATATTATGAAGAAAATGGAAATTGGAATCCACATCTTCATTTTCAAATTGTATTGGATATGTTGGATTATGAAGGGGACTTTCCTGGCGTTGCCCGTTCACGAGATTTAGATGTCTGGGCAAGTCTTTCTCCGAATCCATTCCCCATTTTTAATATTCCAGAAAAGGAGGAAGCTTCATTAAGTAGAACAGCAATTTTAAATAAAAGAAAAGAATATCTTGGTCGTTCACTTAGTTTGTCCTATCAAGATCCGCATCATATGGTGCGTGGTCATATGCAATATCTATATGATCAGACAGGTAGGAAATATCTCGATACGGTCAACAATGTGCCACATGTTGGACACCAAAATCCCCAAATTGTAAAAGCTGCAACAAGACAATTACAAGTCCTAAACACCAATACCAGATACCTGCATGAAAACCTAGTAAAGTATGCAGAAGCTTTAACTGCAACATTGCCAAAAGCGTTAAGTGTAGTTCATTTTGTAAATTCTGGTAGTGAAGCCAATGAGTTAGCCATGCGGATGGCGGATATTTGGTCAGGACAACATCAGTACATCATTTCCGAAGCAAGTTATCATGGAAATACGGCTGCATGCGTTGCAATTTCTTCTTATAAGTTTGATGGAAAAGGAGGCATGGGATGTTTACCTCATATTCATAAAGTTCCTGCACCAGATACCTATCGAGGGATTTACAAAGATGAAAATGCGGGTGAAAAATATGCCGCTCATATCAAAGAAGTAATTCAAAAAATGAAAAAAAACGGAGTAGCTCCCTCTGCATTTATCATTGAAAGTATTTTAAGTTGTGGTGGTCAAATTGTTCCACCACCAAACTATTTCAAGTACGCATTTGACCATGTTAGAGCTGCCGGAGGATTGGCGATTGCAGACGAGGTACAGGTTGGAATGGGGAGAGTAGGTCAACACTTTTGGGGATTTGAACTGCAAGGTGTCATTCCAGATATTGTTACCATGGGTAAGCCAATTGGCAATGGTCATCCACTCGGAGCCGTTGTAACAACACCAGCAATTGCAGAAAAATTTGCAAATGGAATGGAGTATTTCAATACCTTTGGTGGAAATCCTGTTTCTTGTGCAATAGGAATGGAAGTGCTAAACGTTATACAACAAGAAGGACTACAAGCAAATGCGGAACAATTAGGAATCTATTTGAAAAGTGAATTAAGAAAATTGCAAATAGAATTTCCGATCATTGGAGATGTCAGAGGAGAAGGTTTATTTCTAGGACTTGAATTAGTAAGAGACCCAAAGACTTTGGAGCCTGCTGATAAAGAAACTAGTTATTTGGCAAATCGAATGAGTGAGCGAGGATTTTTGATGAGTACAGATGGACCATTACACAATGTCATCAAAATAAAACCGCCTATGGTTTTTACGAGGGAAAATGCAGATGAATTGTTGGAAAATCTAAAAATCGTACTAAACGAAAACTATTTAAAACTATAAATGGAGCAATTACTCCAAACACTTTCTAAAGAACTCACTGGTGAATTGCTTTTTGATGATCTCATCAAAGCACTCTATTCTGTGGATGCATCCGCGTATCGAGAATTGCCTATAGCAGTTGCTTTTCCAAAGGATACAGCCGATATTATTAAACTTATCAATTTCGCTTTCAAAAATAAAGTGTCAATCATACCACGTGCTGCTGGTACTTCACTGGCGGGTCAAGTTGTAGGGAATGGAATCGTTGTAGATATCTCCAAGCACCTTAATCAGATCATTGAAATAAACGTTGAAGAAAGATGGGTTAAAGTACAACCCGGTGTTATCCAAGATGAATTGAATCATCAACTAAAAGAAAGCGGATTGTTTTTTGGACCCAACACTTCAACTGCAAACCGATGCATGATTGGTGGAATGGTGGGGAATAATTCTTGTGGCTCAAGTTCAATTGTATATGGTTCGACAAGAGATCATGTCTTGGAAATTGAAGCTGTTTTGGCAGATGGTTCTACGGCTCTTTTCAAACCATTAAATCCTGTTGAGTTTCACGAAAAGTTATCAGATAATACTTATGAATCTAAATTTTACAAACAAATAGATGAAATTCTCAACAACCCCAAAAACAAAAGATCCATTGCAAATTCATTTCCGAAAAAGATGGTCACTAGACGCAACACAGGTTATGCATTAGATGCGTTAGCAGAATTAAATCCATTCAATGAAGATGGCGGTGAATTTAATATGTGCAAACTATTGACAGGTTCGGAAGGCACCTTGGCATTTACAACTGCGGTCAAACTAAACATAGTCCCTTTACCAGATCCTATTGAAATGATTGTTGCAGTTCATTTTGAATCTGTACGAAAAGCACTTGAATCTGTTGTCGATGCTATGAAATTCAGTCCAACTGGATGTGAGTTGATGGACAAGAAAATTTTGGACTGCACCAAAGTGCATATACAGTATAATCAAGATCGCTTCTTTTTAGAAGGAGATCCGGAAGCTGTTTTGATTTTAGAATTTCGTGGAAAAACAAATGAAGATTTAAAACACAAGATAAATGGGGTCATCACTTCATTTCAAAAAAATGGTCATGGTTATGCTTATCCTATTATTGAGATGCCCATGACTCAAAGAGTTTGGAATTTGAGAAAAGCAGGATTGGGTTTGTTGTCAAATATTCCGGGAGATGAAAAAGCAGTGACATGTATTGAAGATACAGCAGTAGCTATTGAAGACTTACCAGATTACATCCAAGAGTTCTCCGAGATGATGAAAGGTTATGGACAAGAAACCATTTATTATGCACATGCTGGCGCAGGAGAATTACATCTACGTCCAAAGCTAAATTTGAAAACGGAAAACGGAATTGAGCTATTTGAAAAGATCAGTACGGAAACAGCAAAATTGGTTAAAAAATATCGGGGTTCATTAAGTGGAGAACATGGTGATGGTAGATTACGAGCACCATTTTTGGAAATGCAAGTTGGAGAAAATAACTACAACCTATTTAAAGAAATTAAAACACTTTGGGATCCTACCAATATTTTCAATCCAGGTAAAATCGTTGATCCAAAACCGATGACAGAGCAACTTCGTTATGAGGGAATTCAAAATGCAGCACAGATTAATACCATTTTTAATTTCAATAAAGAAGGTGGATTTTTGAATGCTGCTGAAAATTGCTCTGGTTCTGGTGATTGTCGGAAATTGAATTTTTCCGGAGGAACCATGTGTCCTAGTTATCGAATTACTTTTGATGAGAAAGATTCAACTCGAGGGCGTGCCAATGTGCTTAGAGAATTTTTAAGCAGACCCAAAAATTTAACCAATCCATTTCAACAAAAAGAATTGGAGGAAGTGATGGATTTGTGTTTATCGTGTAAAGGATGTTTGTCCGAATGTCCATCGAATGTAGACATGGCCACTTTGAAGGCAGAATATCAATATCAGAAATATAAAGAAACGAAAGTCCCAGCTCGAGCTAAGTTTTTTGGAATGTCTCACCTTGCTTATCAAAAAGCGCAGTATTTTCCTAGAATTGCAAATATGTTGTTGAGTAAAACTCCTTATGGAAAATTTATCCAAAAGAAATATGGGTTGGCTCAGCAACGAAGTTTTCCAAAAATTCAAAAGACCTCACTCAAAAGATGGTTTAAAAGAAATAAGAAACGCTTGCCAATTAATGGAGCTTCGAAAGGAACCGTTTATTTGTTCTGTGATGAATTTTCAAACCACCTAGATGTTGAAATTGGAAAAAAGGCGATTAAATTGTTACTGCACTTAGGATATGATGTCCAAGTGCCAAAACATGTAGCATCTGGGAGGGCGGCAATTTCGAAAGGGCTAATTGATGAAGCAAAACAACTAGCCAATCAAAATATTGAATTATTACAAAAAGTCATTAATGAGAAAACACCACTGATAGGTATCGAGCCTTCTACGATTCTGACTTTCCGAGATGAATATTTACGTCTTACTGATGAGCGCGATATAGATGCGGCCACTAAAATTGCTAACAATACATTTTTGATTGAGGAATTTCTATATAATGAAATCCAAAAAGAAAAAATAAAACCTGCTGCCTTTATTGATGAAGAACGAGTGGTGTTGTTACATGGACATTGTCACCAAAAAGCACTTTCAAATATTGAGCATGCAATAGCAGTGTTGAGTATTCCTGAAAATTATCATGTAGAACTAATCCCTTCTGGTTGTTGCGGAATGGCGGGTTCATTTGGTTATGAAAAGGAACATTATGAAATCAGTATGAAAATAGGAGCGGAGATATTATTTCCTGCTGTTTCCAAAACTTCGGAACAAACAATCATTGCAACATCAGGCACCAGTTGTCGACAGCAGATAAAAGATGGTACCAACAAAAGTGCTCAACATCCTGTGGAAATTCTATATGATGCATTGATATAAAAAGAGCAATTGAATACTCAATTGCTCATCATCTCTTTTTGATTCTACTCTAAGAGATTTTCATAGTGGCTGGGTGCCGCCTATTTTACTAGGAATGGCCTCTTTTTAATAATTAAGGTGCCTTCAAAACGTTAAGGTAATAATTTTTATAAATAATAAAGGATATTGTTATAGCCTTGAGATTTTTTTCTAAAATTTCAAATACCAAATACAAAAGATGCTTTTTCACTAGAAAAATCACTTTAAAATTGGATTTTGGCGATTAATTAAAGTTAAAATAGCGGCCTAAAACTTTTATTTTGCGATGAATCCATCGAATTTTGTATATTTGATACTAATCTATTTGCGCCCTTTCAAGTAGTCTCTACCCTGAATATGTTATTTTAAAAAACAACTACGTGTTGGCGTGACTTTTGTTGCATTTATTTATCTAAAAGGTGATAGCCCATTCATCTAAAAATAGTTTGTCCCAAAGCCATTTCTAGCCAACATGTTCAATAAGAAAGTTACCATCCTTAGTATTTAGATATTAAGTGTGGACGCTCTATATATTAAAACACTATTTTCTTAAAATCAAAAAACATTTAACTATGCTTAAGAAATACATTCTATTTCTTTTGACTTTAGCTTCTTTTGTTTCGACAAATGCGCAAGTCAACTTTACAGCAAATGATGTGGTTGTACCATATGATGGTTTATTCCGCCCAGGAGTAAATCCAGGATACGAACCACCATGGACTGATTTCGGAGTTTCTGATCTTGCTGAATCAGCAAATGTCAGAGTATTACGTACAAGTTTACCAGATAATATCACTAGTTTTTATGGGTTGCCGCTTTGGGATCCTATCTATGATTATTATCAAGCCAATGGTCAAGAAGACTTGACTGTTATTCTTGGAGATCCAAGAGAAGACTGGAGAGATTACACCGATTTTTGTACTACAGATACTTATGTAGATGAAAATGGAGTAACTCAACCATTACCAGGTTCCAATTTATTTGAAGGTCTTCATTTACCAATTTGGGATGGTGGTGCCAACGGTACACCATATAATGATGACAACAAAATGGCTGCCTATACTTGGGAGTTAGCTAATAATTTTGGAGACCACATTACTTTCTACGAAATTTGGAATGAGCCAGGTTTAGATTTCGCTGGTGTTGGATGGAGACCACCAGGTGATCCATTTGGTAACTGGTGGGACAATGATCCAGAACCATGTCAATATAAATTAAAAGCACCAATCGAATATTTCGTTAGAACATTGCGTGTGGCATACGATGTAATCAAGACTGTTGATCCAGAGGCATATGTAGTGTTAGCTGGTGTTGGATATGAAAGTTTCTTGGATGCAATTTTGAGAAATACAGATAACCCAGTTGACGGATCAGTAACACCCGAATATCCTTTTGGTGGTGGAGCTTATTTTGATGTAATGGGATTCCATGCTTACCCTCACTTTGATGGAAGTACTGGATACCGTGAACCACCTACTTTTGAGTTAGTTTTCGAACGTCACTCAGATGGAGCTGCAAATGGATTGTTGAAAAAACAAGCATTGCGTCAAGAAGTATTGTCAAACTACGGTTATGATGGAACAACTTATCCAGCAAAAGAATGGATATGTACTGAGTTAAATTTACCAAGTGAAAGTGGATACTTCCACCCAGATGGTTGGGAATATTTAGGAGGTGAACTAGCACAACGTAACTATATGTCAAAAGCATTGGTTACTGCTGCAAAAATGGGATTAACTCAAGTTCACGTTTGGAAATTAGCTGAAAGAGAATTATCAAGTCAAGCAGATGACGAATTTGACAACATGGGACTTTTTGAAAAAATCGAAGGAACTGCTGAATATTCTCAAACTGTAATTACACAATCTGGAATTTCATATAGTACTACTTCAGAAATGATTTTTGGTTCGGATTATGATGCAGCTCGTACTGCTCAGATGAATATGCCTGCTGGTGTAAACGGTGCTGCTTTTGTAAATCCTAACGGAGATTACACGTATGCATTATGGGCAGTTACAACAATTGACCAATCAGAAAATGCAAGTGCAACTTATTCATTCCCTGGTTCTTTCGGATTAGGTTCAATGACTCAATACAATTGGGATTATATCCTAAATAATCAAACATCAACGACTGCATCTACTGGAATTCAATTAAATGCAACACCTATCTTTTTGAGAGGATCGGATGTAGTGGTACCATTTATTTCATTGAATTGTCCTGCTGACATTACTGTAGATGCTCCTGCAGGTGCGACAAGCATGATTGTAAACATTCCAAATGCAACTGCAGCGACAACTTGTGCTACAGGCGGAGCTGCAGTTACTACAACTTCAATCTTGGGAAGTGGTTCTCCATTTCCGATTGGAACTGCTCAAGTGACTTTCCAGGCAACAGATGATTGTGGAAACATTGAAACTTGTAATGTGAATGTTACCGTAAATTCTGGAGGTACAGTAGCCTCTTGTAATGATGGCATTCAAAATCAAGGAGAGACAGGTATTGACTGTGGTGGACCATGTGCACCTTGTCCTACAGAACCATCATGTACAGATGGCATTCAAAATCAAGGAGAGACAGGAGTTGATTGTGGTGGACCATGTGCGCCATGTTCAACTGAATGTAATATTGAGGTGACGACATCGAATGGTGATGTAATTATTACTGGATTAACTGGAAACGAAAATGCGAAATTATTTACAGCAAGTTTTACAGAAGCTTGGGGATGTAATCCTTGGAATGGTACACCATGTACAGGTAATGAAGTGGTATCTGGCTTGACTGCTGGAACAACTTACTTCTTCTCAGTTTCTTCTGCTGCTTGTGGAGATCTTTGGATTCCAGTAACACCAGGTGGAACTGCTGCCTCTTGTACAGATGGCATTCAGAATCAAGGAGAGACAGGAATTGATTGCGGTGGACCATGTGCACCGTGTCCTACAGAACCTTCTTGTACAGATGGCATTCAGAATCAAGGGGAGACGGGTGTTGATTGTGGTGGACCATGCGCACCATGTCCAACTGGTCAGTGTAATGTTGCGATCACTTCATCAAATGGAGGTGTAACCATTACAGGATTAGCTGCTGATGCCAATGCAAAATTATTTGATGTAAGTGTAGATGAAGTTTGGGGATGTAATCCTTGGACTGGATCACCATGTGGATCAACTGAATCTGTTTCTGGCTTAACAGTTGGAGCAATTTACTTCTTAAGTGTTCAATCAGCTGATTGTGACGAATGGATTTCTATTGTTATAAATGGTGATGGAAATACTGCTACTTGTACAGATGGCATTCAGAATCAAGGGGAGACTGGAGTTGACTGTGGTGGACCATGTGCACCATGTCAGACTGCTTCATGTAATGATGGCATTCAGAATCAAGGAGAAACCGGAATTGATTGTGGCGGACCATGTGCTCCATGTAGTGGTGGCGGATGTAATGTTAGTGTTACTGCAACAAGTGGTGGCGTGACTATTACAGGTTTAACTGCTGATGCAAATACAAAATTATTTGATGCCAATGTAGATGAAGTTTGGGGATGTAATCCTTGGACTGGATCACCATGTGGATCAACTGAGACAGTATCAGGATTAGTTGCTGGAGCGACTTATTTCTTAAGTGTTCAATCTGCAGATTGTGACGAATGGATTCCTGTAACAATTGGTGGTGGAGCCACTGCAACCTGTACAGATGGCATTCAGAATCAAGGCGAAACTGGAGTTGATTGTGGTGGACCGTGTGCGCCATGTCAAACTGGTAATGCGCCGGTACCAACATTGACAGCTTCAGTAAGTCAAGTTCAGGCGAATCAATCATTTGATGTTTTCATCAACTTTGACATGCCAGTTACAGACTTGACATTAGCAGAAGTACAAGTAACAAATGGTATCAAATCTAACCCAGCGGGTTCAGGTGCGAGCTATAGCTTCACAGTAACTTCAAATGATCCAGGACCTGTTTCTATTTACATTCCAGCTAATGTTTCATACAATGGCGGTGGAATTGGAAACGTAGCTTCTAACACTTTAATAGTGACGGCAAATATGCCAGTAGAAGACGCAATTCAATCGTTCAATGCAGTAACAGAAAGTGATGTTGTAAAGATTACAAGTGTCTTTCCAAACCCTGCTTCGGATGAAGTAAACCTTAAAATCTTGAGTAACTTGAACAAAGATATCGTTCTTGAAATTTACGATTTAAGTGGGCGTGCGGTAAGATCTATTCCAATGGAAATGGAATCTGGATTGAACGTGATTACACTTCCGATCAATGATTTGAAAGGAGGAATGTACATGATCAATATTCAAGGAAATAATATGAAAACTTCACAGACTAGATTTGTGAAGCAGCGATTGTAGAATATTCTTGAGATAGTCGCCATTCTATAATTAATGGCAAATAGAAGAGGCAGTAACATTAAATGGTTGCTGCCTCTTTTTTTATGGTTGCCTTCAAATTTGAATATGGACTTATATCCGAATACCTTACGAATATCAATTTATAAAAGTATCTTATCATCCATTATATCCATATGAACTATTGAAGAATGAAAGATTTATTGACACTAATTAAAGCGCATAAAGATAGACCCTTTTTTAAAGTAACGCACTACATTAAAATTTATGAAAGATACTTCAATTCTTTCAGATCAAAACCGATCAATATTTTAGAAATAGGTGTGTTTAAAGGTGGTTCTCTACAATTATGGAAAGCGTATTTCCATGAGGACTCCCAAATTTTTGGGGTTGACATTTTACCAGAATGTAAAATTTTTGAGGAAGATAGAATCAAAATTTTCATTGGTGATCAAGGAAATGAACAATTCTTAGATGACTTAATCCAACAATTACCACCCATAGATATTATCATTGATGATGGAGGACATACGATGCAACAACAAATCTTGACTTTCGAAAAATATCCAGCCTTGAAATCGGAAGCCATATATATATGTGAAGATTGTTCATCAAGTTATATGGTAAAATATGGAGGGGGAAGAAAAAAAGAAGGAACTTTTATCGAAATGATGAAGGACAAAATAGACGAATTGTTCCGCCAAACTATTCTTACAAATGGACTAAAGAACACAACTTTTACAGATTCAACTTTTGGAATTCATTTTTATGATTCAGTAGTTGTCATTGAGAAAAGTCCCCAAGTTGATCCAACTCTTATTTTAAAAGGAGGTGTTCTTAAAAGCAAAGATGAGCATGTAAAATTGAGTCCCAAAAAATTACTTGAATTGATTCAGTCAAGCCCTCTAAGTCTATTGAAAAGTATCAACTTGGATGATCAACAATTAGATAAAATAGCAGCAATTAGAGAAAAATATCATCTCGTTGATTTATTGACAGATACTCAACCTATTGCTTTTGATACAACATATCTATCTTTTTTCGAGGAGGCAAAAAAAGAATTGACAAAAGAACAATTGCAAAGATTCGAAGTCTTACTAAATAACATTTTAGTCAATTCAAATGAATTATTTCCCTAGGGAAATTCCCGCATGACTTGTAGTAAGATTACATTTTTGTTTAAAAAGAACTGACATTCAATTTATAAAGAGGGCTGAAACATTCGAATTGTAGCGGCTTTTTTTATGCCACACAGCCAATTACTTTTGAAAAAAGGGAGGTAGTTTTATGTTTTCCTAAACATACGACTCAGAATAATTACTTATTTTTAACGTTTAATAAATCCAATAAAATAATCTGTAATGAATTTTAATATCAAAGAACTTATCATCTTTTGTGGATTGGCAATTTTTTTATTTTCATGTGGGAATACCCAAGAACCACCTGCACAACCAGCCAAATCTGCAACTCAAGCGACAACTGCTGCAAAGCCTAGCAATAAATTGACAAAAGAACAGAAACTTGAAAAAGCTGTTGAGAACAATTCTGCATTAAAAGCCGCAATAGCTGCAGCAATTCAAAAAGACCCAATGGTCTTATTCAATAAATACAATTTAAATGATGCTCAAAAAGCTACTATTTCGAAATCAATAGAGGCGAATGACATTTCTAAAATTTCAGGAGAAAAGAACGTTAGAAATAATCCTAAATTTAAAGCGTTTGAGAAAGAAGTTAGAGCTGTTTTGAATCCTAATCAAATAAAAAAGTTTGATGAATTATTAAAGAAGATGAAATAGCATCTTTTTAGAACCTAAACTTTTTCTTTTTATTACTCACAAAAATAAATGCACCATGAATTTTATATCCAACATTGTTATTACAATCATTATAGTTTTTTCTTTCCTTGTAAGTTCTTGTAACAGGCATCAACATGCTGATCAGCAAAAAGCGGTTTCACAAGAAGTAACTGCTGAAAAAACTCAAGAGGAAAAACTCGCTGACGCGATTAAAAATAATCCGGAAGCATTTGCTGAAAATCCAAAATTTCAAGAAGCAATCGTAGAGGCGATTAAAAAAGATCCAATGCTTTTGTTTCAAGATATGAACCTGAATAAAGTACAAAATGGTAGGATTTCAAAAATAATGAAAAAAGCTAATTTCACGAAAATAGCTTTTGAACCTAATCCTAAATCAAACCCACGATTCACTAAGTGTGTTGAAGATATTAAAAATTTATTGACTCCTATGCAGAATGGTAAATTTGACGAAATCCTTACCAAACTAAATTAATAGTTTTTGTTCTTATGCAACTATCAACAATAATCAAGGAACATACTGGGAGGAAATTTAGAAAATTAGAACATTACATTGACGTCTACGAAAGATATATGGAATCTTTCAGAAGTAAACCGATCACCTTCTTGGAGATTGGTGTATATGATGGAGGTTCCTTACAATTATGGAAAAAATATTTTCATCCAGATTCGAAAATATATGGAGTTGATATTAATCCTGATTGTAAAGAATATGAAGAAGCTAGAATAAAGATTTTGATTGGAGATCAAGGTGATTCGAAGTTTTTGGATGAGTTAATAGAAGAACTACCTCCAATTGATATTATTTTAGATGACGGTGGACATACGATGCAACAACAGATTTTGACATTTGAAAAAGTTTTTCCAAAATTAAAACAACATGCACTCTATATTTGTGAAGATTGTAATACAAGCTACCATCCTGATTATGGTGGTGGTCTTCATAAAGAAGGAACATTTATAGAGCATATGAAAAGTAAGATAGACGAGTTGTATGCTTATAACTCGCTTCACAATGAAAGTTTTAAAATTACAGAAGTTACAAAGACTGCATTTGGGATTCACTTTTATGATTCTATGGTTGTGATTGAACGAAAACAATTAAAACCAGTTGGACTTACTGGACCTGATTCTCAAAGAGTACCTAGAGAAAAATACATGCAACATATTGTTGGAAAATCAATGCAAAAAGATCCGGAAAAGCTAAAGGAAGGCATGATGAAGAATGCGATTATTGAAGCAATAAATAAAAATCCGATTGTCATGTTCAATACTTTAGAACTACAACAAGCACAAAAAAATCAAATATCTAATAGTATAAAAGAATATCAGTTTTCGCAGAATATGTTAGAAGCAGATTCGAAAAATAGTCCGAAGTTCAAAGAATTTATTTCAGAAGTTAGGACCTTTTTGACTCCTCATCAACGAGAATTACTCGAAAAAGTATTAAACAATTTATAACCTAGATATAGAACTTTTTTAACCAATTCGATAATATATAATCAGATAATTCCAAATACATAAATTGCTCGTTTTAATCTCATTAGATCGAGATATATAATCCCATCCGATTTCAAAGAATTCAACTTAAAAAAAGCTTAAGCAATAAGGTGCTTTTTAAGTATAGAAAGCAGATTCAATCTACATTATTTTCAAATTCACTCTGAAATAATCCTTATCTTTAGTTAAGAAATTATTATACAAAATTATGATCATATCCAACGATTTATTGACGGACCAAGCTGCACTTCAAAATCGGTTGAAGGATAAAGGCTATTTATTTTTTAAGCAAATTATTCCTATTGAACCAATCTTGGAATTAAGGAAAGATATAACTAACGTTCTTGCCAAACATGGTTGGATCAAAGGTGGCGATGAGACAATGGATGCGATAGCTTATCGAACTCCTGTATATGAAGGTGAAGCTAAAGTGTATTTTAAAGCGCATGATGATATTATTAAACTTGAAAGTTTATATTCATTAGCTCACCAAACAGAGTTGATTAATTTAATGAAGCTTGTGTTGGGACCAACAGCATTTCCTCATCCGCTGTCAATTGCAAGGATAACTTTTCCGAAGAACAATGAAACGACAACACCTCCACATCAAGATTATGCCAACAATCAAGGCACGAAAAATTTAACAGCTGCCTGGATTCCTTTAAGTGATTGTCCTAAAGAACTTGGTAGCTTGTCAGTGATGGAATCATCTCATAAGGTAGACGAAGTATTACCCTTAGAATTTTCACTAGGAGCAGGTTTTACACAAGCCAAATTGGATGATCGGCTTAGTGAGTTCAAATGGGTAGAAGCTGATTTTGAAATAGGAGATGTGGTTTTGTTTCCTTCTCTAACGGTTCATAAGGCACTAGATAATAAAAGTGAAAATAAAATGAGACTTTCTGTTGATTTTCGATATCAATTGGAAGGCGAGGCTTTAACTGAAAATGTATTAGCTCCGCATTTTAAAAGATTTACTTGGGATCAAATTTATGAAGGCTGGAAAAGTGACAAGTATCAATATTTTTGGAAGGATAAGAATTATGTGGTTGATGAATGGAACGAAGCTTATCATGAACTTGAACGAACAGGCAATGATGAAATTCGCGCCAAGCTTCAAAATTATATAGTTAACAGAGCCAAGCGTACCGCACATTGGAAAGAAGATCAAAGTAAATAGAATTCATTTTCAAAAACCAAACCTACTATTTTTTAAATTTTAAAATAGTGCTAATTATTGCAATGAAAGTTAACGAAATAGAAAAAGAAAGAATTAAGGAAATAGTAGATCTGATTTATGGAGAACAAGATTATGCTACTGCCGAAAAATATATTGAAGAACATATTGGAGAAGAGCATATGGAAAATCTGCTTTTCAGAATAAGGGTTTATGCTGATTCAGGAAGATTGGCAAAAGCGATTCAATTATCAAATCGACTTGCTGCTTTACCAAACAAGGAAAAACTATTTTACTTACTTGAATATACAAGTGATAGTTTGATTTTGAATATTGTCAACATTGGACACACGCTTAGGTCAACTGGTTTTGTTAAAGAAAGTGATACCTACATGCGGAATGTGCTTAACGCACAAATGGAGCGTAAGATGGTAAATCGAACAACAGTTGTTCAAAGTTTATTGAATACTTCAAGAGAAAAACAATATTTAGAAATTGGTGTTTTTGTGGGGCAAAATTTTCTTCAAATTCAAGCTGATCGAAAGATTGCAGTTGATCCTGTTCGAAGGATAAAGCACACCGATAAATTTCCTGACCATGTCAAATTCTATGAACTGCCTAGTGATGAATTTTATGAGACAGAGAAACAAGAACCATTATTGCAGAAAAAAGCGGATGTTGTTTTTGTTGATGGATTACATACTTATGAACAATCGCTTCGCGATGTACTAAATACTTTGAATCATCTAAAAGATGATGGAATTATAATTATGCACGACTGTTTTCCAAGATGTTTTGCTGCTGCACATCCTATCATGGAAGAAGCGCAAAAGATGGACGGATTTAAAGGCTTTTGGAATGGAGATGTATTTAAGGCAATCCTTTGGATGCGTGCTAATAGAGCTGATTTAGAAGTTTTTGTTTTGGATACAGATCACGGATTGGGAATGGTGACCAAGCGAGGTGCTCAAAGTACATTGACCCTTACTGATGAGGAAATACTGGCCATGGACTTTCATGCATTTGATAAAAATCATACCGAGTTATTAAATCTAAAAGATAGATCATACTTCTGGGAATGGTCAAAAAAACATAGAATGTAATCTGGATGAATCATTTACCAATAAATTGGAATTTGATTTTTTGGAGCACTTGATTCAGCAAAAAACCAAGTCTCAATTGCATGTCTTTGTTCAGTATATTCCTCTGAATAGGTAGTGCAATGAAGATTTAAATGGTCAAAAAACAAAGCATCTCCTTTTCCAAAAAACGGTCTGACAGGAGGAGTATCTTGAAAATTCTTTTTCACATAATTTTGAGAAACAGACCATTCAAAGTAAGCACCGTCCGTTCCTGTAGGTACAATATCGTGTAGTCGTTTTGGTACCAAATCCATTCCTGGACGATTGGTTCCTTTTCCACAATCACACAAGGCAATCCACAAATTCAAACTCTTTATTTCTTTTCCCATAAAAGCGCCATCTTGATGCCAATCAGCCGGACTTTTCAAAGGAGTCATTTTTCTTAACACCCATTTTTTTATGGATAGGCATGGGTTCTCCTTGAAATATTCTTTCAGTAATGGTTTTAAATTATTTTTTTCAAACATACTGATTAACGAACTAGCCACCTTAGGTGAGTACATCGCATACACAGCTCCTGATTGTCTCATCATCCCAACACCTTTATTTAGGTGACGTAACTTTTCTGTGTCCAATGGAGAAAACCATTGGTTTCTAACACGTTCTTTAGGATCTTCAGTCCCTAAGAATTTTTTTGAAGTCTCCATTACAGTATCGATTTCTTGGGTAAGTTGATCAGCAATGTCCGAATTTAAAAAATTTCTAACAATGATTGCACCATGATGTTTGATTGCACCAGATAGTTTGGCAATATCCAAATCGGCAATGTCTAGTTCTGGTAATTCATTAACAATATCTGGAAATGGATTTTCAGCATTTGGCGGGCAAGGATTGTTATTAGTTGGTAAAGCAGGAAGGTGGTCAAAAGCCTGAATTCTTAATCTTCTAATTTGATTATCCATCCAAGGTCTGTATTTTTTATTTTTTTCAACCTTAAGGATATCAATTGCTTCAGACCAATTATTTTGTCTTGCAAGCGCATTTATTTTTTTTATTATTTGTTCTCTTTCCATGGTTAAATTAATTTGCTTACTAAAGATAATTATTTTGGTACAAAGATTCACGATTTTTTTGTTAGATATTCGACCATCGTTAAAGGTCTAAAATACCTGTTGAATGCTAATTCATTAAAATTGAAAGATTTGATTTCATTTTCACTTAAGGTGCAAGGAATATTGTTGATTCCTTTTTGAATCAATGCAGTTCCCCCATTTTCTTTAATGATTGTAATTTCAAGATCTTGGTAGTTAACACTTAGCCATAATAAAGTTTTATAGGCTTCACCAAACCACTCACCAGTAAACGAAGCATGTTGTTGTGCCTCTTGTAAGGAGGCTAGAGCAGCGGCAGTATTTGAAGGTAGACAATTTGGAATAACCATTAAGAAATTGTCGTTTACATATTTTAAACAGTTTTGGACATCCTTTAATTGATTTTCATAATCACGTGCACCATCAATAAGACAAGCATCAATTCCGCAAGTTGCTATTTCTGAATTATGATCTTTAAAGAATAAATTACTAGTCATATTGTAGAAAGAAACCGTTGGGTCAATATTATTCTCCCAGGAAGGAATACGCAATTCTTTGTCAATAGCAAAAGATTTTTGGGCTTCAATTTGCAAGACATTGTATCCAACAAAAGTACCGATTTCAAAAAACGTTTTTAAACCATTTAATTCCAAATGGCTTTTAATAAAGTATGCACATGTAGGCATATTGTTTTTTAGCTGGACGCTCATTGCCTTGTTATAGAAATCCTTAGAAATATCAAACTTCATTGATTTTCTTAGCAAATGTGCCACTCGAATTAATGACGTATAAACACTTGGATCATGTTTTGATAATTCCAGTAATGCAGGTCTGAAATTTGGTTTTGTCGACAAAGAACGATTTAAATATTCAACCGCTTTAGCTTTATCTTTCTTGCCATATGCTTTTCCAAATAGATAACACATTCTAGAAGTTTGATGATAGTAAAGAATGCCGATTTCTAACAATTCAATAGCGATATCTTCTTCACCGTTTTTGATAAGTTGATTAATGCTCCAAGCAAATTCTTTAGTTGATTTACTACTGAAATCAAATCCATGGTTGTAAGAAATATTCATAGCTTGATTTTTTAATTGGCTATGCGTTGAAAGAATGCCTCTTTCGCTTTTGCATATAAATAAACATCAGGAGCAATATAAGTTTCAATTTCTTTTTTCAACTCAGGTCGAATGTTGAGGTTGTTAAGATTCGTAGCACTTTTGTTAGAATTTGGTAGTTCGAATTTTGTATTTAACCAAGAAGGGAGTTGATTTAGAATTAATTGGAGACTCGTATTCATTTCTTCAAAAATGCCAAAAGTAGCATATTTTGTGATGAGATTTTTTAAAGCATTTTTTGCATGATCCATTGTTATTTCTTCTCCAGAAACCGCATCAATTTTATAGTCCCCTAAATATCTGGTTAATTGGAGTCCTTCTTTTTCCAATACTTTTTTAAATCGATCGGCAGGAAGATCATTCAGATCAATTCCTTTTAAACCATCTTCACCTCTTTCAAAATAAAAGTAATAGTAAGCTGAAATAAAGCGCTCATAAGGTTCTCTAATAATGGTTGCGTAGAATGGCCGTTCCATTGTTTTTAAATTATATACTTCATGAATATTGTAGTATGAGTGGTCAGCAATGATAACTTTATCATCTTCAATCAATTCTCCTAACATTCCTAACACTTGTATGTTGTGAATGATGTTGATGTCATTCAGTCCAGGTGTCCAAATACTTTCTTTAGCAATTCCACTTTTGAGCCCACCTTCTAGAAAAAACTTTCGGAAGCTCATGCCGCCGCATTTGGGGATGTGTGTAAAAATAATGGAGTCATAATTCGCAGCTTTCCTTTCAGCCTTTAAAGTATCCGAAAGCTTTTTGATTGTAGCGATATTGAAAAGGGAATCAGGGTCTAAAAGTTTAATTTGATAACACTCATTTAACGATTCTATTATCTTGCCTTGAAGTTGATATAGCTCAACTAGTTTCGTTCTTATCTTTATGGGGTCTCTATAGTTACAAGCCAATGACTTTTGGAATGATTTTTCGGCGGCATCATATTGCCTTGATTGCATTAATAAAATCGCTTTCAAAAAATGACCATTCGAATTTGAACTATTGATTTTCAAGAGGTGGTCAAGAGATTCGATTCCTCTATCAAATTTTTTCAATTTTCTATATGACTGCGCCATTGACATGTAAATGTTTTGTGGAGCTCTTCTTCTAGTAATCATGTCTGATGCCAATTCCAATTGAACCAAAGCTTTTGGCTTCTCTCCTTTTTCTATGTAGTACTTTGCAAGATTCGCCGTGATTTTAGCACTGTCTGGTTCTAGAATAGCTGCCTTTTGTAAACATTTTTTCCCCAATTCTTCTTCACCGTTGTATAGGTATAATATTCCTAAGTTGACATATTGATCGATTTCATTAGCAGGACTTATCTCAATTGCTTTTTTGTAATTTAATTCTGCATTTTTAAAATCCTGGTTTTTTTCATGGATGTTCGCCAATTGCATATAAAGTTGTAATCGGTTAGGATGTTGCTCTTTAGCCAAATTCAAAACGGAAATAGCTTGTGCGAATTTCTTTCTATTGGTTAATACCGTAGCAATATTTCGATAGATATGCCAGCGTTGTTTTGGGATTTGATCACTACTTTCTGGTGTTACGATTCCAATATATTCAGAAACATAGGTAGCTCCTGAAAAGTAAACCCCATAAATATCTTTGTACTCTTTTTTGAAAGCTGGTAATGGTTGATGTTTTTTTGCTTGATTAGTAGTAACTCCACCGTGGTATTGATGAAAACTGGCCTCACCGACAAGCGTAACATTTTGAATCGATTCATCTTCTACCAATTTTTTGAAGATATCTAAATTTACCAAACCTCCTCCAGAACTAATAAATTTTTCGCTAAACGAACCATGGCGAAGCATTTCTGATTTTTTTACAGTAAAACAATTGCTTTCATATAATGGAGAGAAAAAATTTCGTTCATAATTTTTCATATTAGAAATAGTAAACAGACTGTACCCATTTTCAACCCAAGGAATACTTTCTAACAAACTATCTTCTACTTTTTGATTATATCCATGCATCACTGAATAAAACTGCATGTATGGACCAAAGTGTAATGGTAATGTGAAGATTGCGGGATTGTCATAAGCTCTTATTGCTTTAATAGTAAAATCCACAACTCTTGGAGACAACATATGTGCACCATCAATCAAACACATAACAAAAGGAGTGTCTGCTTTATTGATTCCAAAATTAATAGCTTCGCATGGAGATGGATGTTTTGATTTGAAATTGTAATAAGTAAAATTACTACCGAATTTTAAAACTTGTTCTTCTTTAAGTGGTTTGGGCGAACCATTATCAATAGCGATTATTTTATAGTCATTTTCTGTAACGCCTCTTTGGTATGCAGCAGATAAAGTATATAAAGATCTAGGAGCTTCTCTTTCGTTATTATAAAAATTGATTACGATTGTAATTAGTGGTTGCATGCTTCAAGCAAATTAAATTGAAAAAAGATATTGGAAAAAATTTGAGGATTTAAAGTGCACAATTAAGTTTTATTGCAATTGTACTAGTACCGATAAAATCATAAAGTGGAATGATTATTTTAAATAAAAAATATCGGTAAAAAGGACCATAGTCCTGAGTTTGGATTTTCAATAAGCAATTAAGTTAAGCCTTTTTAGGCAAACATTCTAAGTGGAATGCTTGATTAGTTTAGGAATAAAATAAATCCTTTGCAAAAGCATATAATTCTAAATCAAAAATATTTGCTTCATTGAAAATAGCTAGTTTTTTACCTTTAAGTTTGTCATTTTGATTGGAGGTTCTATTATTTAATATAGGTAAATTTTGTGCTTCGATCTTTAACCAAGAAGGGGTACGATTTATTAATTTATCGAAGGTAAGCTTCATATCTTCTTGTATCCCGAAGGTTCCATAATTGTGTTCTAAATTATAAAGTGCGGTCTTGCAAACTGCATCATCAACTGTTTTATCAATTCCTAAAAACCAAGCTACTCCTCCAACATAAGCGGTCATTAGGTTTTGAAATTTCGTCACATAATTTTGAAAAAGTACATCCTCCAAATCATTTAAAAGCGCATCATAACCTGGTTTTTTCTTGTAGTAAAAGAAATAATAATAAGAAATGAATCTTTCTGCAGGCTCTCTGAGAATTGTGAAATAGAAAGGATGCTTTACATGTTTGAGAAACGGTTTCAAGTGTGCATTATAACTGATATGTTCTAACATTACTTTCACTTCTCTGTTTTCTAAATCAATCAATTCCACAGCTGTTGCTTGAACTGTATTTTTTCTTGACCCCAATCCTAGCATTCCTGGGATATGAACTTTTGTGGAAGCGATTCCATTTTTGACACAAGCATCAGCGATGACTTTTCGCATACTGGTTCCTGCAGTTTTTTGAATGTGCGTAAAAACGAAACAATCATATGTCATTGTTGCAATATTTTTTAGATTGGCCAATACAAGTTATTTCAAATTGGTGATTTTTTAAAAAGATTGTTTCTTGAAATTTTCTTTTGCAAAAGCATATAATTCAATATCGTGCTCATTGAGTTTTTGAAAAGTAGTTTTTACAAAATCATTGACTTGAATACCTTGATGTTTGTTTTTATTTAAGTCGGGCAAATCAATTTCCGGAATAAGTAACCATTCTGGTGCAGCAGATTTTAACAATTTTATACTCTCATTTAGAGATTCAAAAATGCCAAAACATTGAAATTTGTTAAGCAGATTTTCTTTAGCTTTTTCCAGCTGAGGTTTACCAACTTTTTGATCGATATCGATATGCCAGTCTACGCCTGAAAGATAGGCAGTTTGTAGATTTCTACATTTCCGCATAAATTTTTCTAATAATTCTGGACTCAGCTCATTTAAATGTGCATTAAAAACAGGGTCAATGTTATAATAAAAAAAGTAATAATAAGACACAAATCTTGACAGTGGTTCTCTGAGAATTGTATACTGAAATGGATTTTTTAAGTGACTTAAATAAGAAGGTAGGACTTCGTGGAAACTGTGATGTTCCAACACTATCTTTACTTTATTAGTTGAAAGTTGTTGTAATTCCGCTTCATTTAACTGGATCGTATTGGTATGATTTCCGAGACCAAATTCTCCAGGAATATGTGCAAGTTGCGGATCTATTTGACTTAACCGAATAGCCCATGAAAGATATCTTCTAATACTAGTTCCAGCAGTTTTTTGAATGTGAGAAAAAATAAATCCATCATAATTGGAGTCTTCCGTTTTTATCGGTTGATTCAATTTATTTAACATTTGAGGAGAAGCGACAAGGCTAAATAATCTTTTAATAAGATCGAATTCAGCCGTGCTTAATAAATCAGCTTTTTTCGTCAACGAAGAAAGTACTTGACGAGTCAATTTTACCAAAAGATCTTTGGATATCGTGTTGAGTTCTGGCTGATCCAACAGTTTATTTACAAATTCCAATTGGGTTGCATCGAGTGCGTTTTCTGCAATGGATGGAATAAAATATTGAATACTTTTTTCAAGATCATTATTCCTAAAATGTGCAAGAGATAAAATATAGGAAGAATAACAATGATCAATTTTGGACGTGTTCATTTGATGGTAAGCATTCACTGCAATATTAATATTATCTATCGTCTCATATTGTCCTAAAGAAGAGAGCTTTAATTTTTCAATCTCTTTTGAAAGTTTTTTAGCGGGTGTTTTTATTTTAGAAAAAATTTCTACTGCCTTTGGATGGCTACCGATTCTTTGATATGCTCTTGCACCGTTGAAATAAATATCTGGTGAATCAGTAGGCGAGACAAGTTGATCAATCCTTTTGAAGATATTAGACAAAAATGCTTCGTCCGAATTAAGTTTGAATCCAGTAATTAACAATGGCAAAGAATCAGGAAATTTTAGTACTCCTTCATTGAAGTACTTTAAAGCTAAGTTACCGACTCTGAGTTCTTGCAATCGTTTTACGATTAAAGCATATTCTTTTGGATTGATATTTTTTTCTCTTGGTAATATTTTTTTTGCTAAGGCTAAATCCGTTTTAGCTTCTTGCTTTTTATTTAATTTTTGATTTATAAAAGCACGGTTCAAAACTAAAGAAGCGTCCGTACTATTGACATCAATTGCTTTGATAATAACTTCTTTAGCTTTTCGAAATTGATTGTTTTCTACATAAAAATCGAAGAGATTAATTAATGGTGGTATCGTTTGCTTTCTTATTTCAGTTGCTTTAATAAAATCTTGTTCAGCTAAATCGAGCTGATTATTTGCGATATAATACATCGCGCGTCGGAATAAAAATATAATTTCGAAAGGATAGGTTTCAACACCTAAATCGACAATAGCTTTATAGGTTTTTGGTTTTTTTCGAAGCAATCGTTTCTTCAACAAACTTATTAAAGCAGAGCGTTGAGTTTTTGGTCTGACAAACTGTATAGATGGGTGATAAGCTCCATAATAGATAGTTGGACTTTCAGATTGCCGATAGTTGTATCCATTTAATAACTTAAATTCATTTCGGTACAAATTGATGGGATGATTTTCCCTTTCTATATTGGTAGAAGTACCGCCATGAAATTGGTGAAAAGTTGATTCTCCAATTAATGTATAATTAACTAAACTATCAGATTCATTTAAAGATTGAAAAGTATCTAGATTTATTAAACCACCACCGATGGAGAAATAGTCTTTATCAAAAGTTTTGATGTCACGAAGCTCTTTTGTTGGTAAAAAGTAACAATTACTTTCCGATTGAGTTCTGAATTCATAAAAATTTGATTGGTCAAAACAACAAAACTGAAACAATGAATAGCCGTTTTCTCTCCAATTCAATTCCGCTAATGCTTTATCTTCCACTTCTTTGTTGTAACCCAAAGTCATAGAATCATTTTGTTGATAGTTGCCTAAATGATGAATAGGAACATAAACGAAGGATTGGGAATTTATTTTTTGAATTTCGAAGTATGATTTCAAAATTCCAGGAGAAAGAATATGAGCACCATCAATAATAATTCCAACGAAATCCGTTTTTACCTGACTCAAACCGTATCTCAAAGTTTCTGTTGGAGATGGATGATTTGTTTGGACATATTC
The DNA here is from genome assembly GCA_937941765.1 of uncultured Saprospiraceae bacterium. Classification (GTDB taxonomy): domain Bacteria; phylum Bacteroidota; class Bacteroidia; order Chitinophagales; family Saprospiraceae; genus CALDGQ01. The sequence continues at coordinate 167,138 of CALDGQ010000017.1, read as the reverse complement.
GTATCTAAAGTTAGGTCCAAACTTTGTAACGTCAGAAGCTATAAGTGGTTCTGTGGAGCCACTATCCAGCACCAGTACTTCATATTGCTCATTTGTAACCCCTTTTTGATAAGGCGTACTCAAAGAATATAAACTACGTTCAGCCTCCCGTCTTCCATTATAAAAGATGATGATGATAGTTAACATAGGTTCAGATGTAATAAAAGTCTATTTGTTTGGTCTGCAAAAAGCCATCGTTTGGGTGATATGATATGACATTTCTGCGCTATGTAAAAATAGCTAGTTTAAATAAGTTTCTTTTGCTTTCTTCTAAATTAAATTCAAGGTGATAATTGATTACCTTAGTTAGATTATATTTATAGAAATTCATTCAAAGAAACAATTCAATTTAGTATTTTTTTAATAGAAAAGGAGGAATTAAAGCTACATGACAAAATATCGCATCAATAGCCACGGACACCTACTGCCCAATCCGGAGCAGATTCCACAATTCATGAAGGATCAAGAAATTTTTTGGATTGATAAGGATCGTTCTCATATGCGACAAAAGGGGTGGAGTCGGCCAATCACAGACAAGAGTTTTTTCTTAAAGGAAAAATTGGAATGGATGGAGCGACACAAGATTCATCATGAAGTGATTCTCAATCTATCTCAACTATATTGCAATGGTCTTGATAGGCAACTTACCAAAGATATTATCCGATTTCAAAATGACTTCAATGCCCAAACGCAAGCTGAAAATAAAGCCAAAATCACAGCTGGATTTGTTGTACAACCGCTACATATGGAAGATGCGCTTCAAGAGATTGAACGCTGTGTTACTGATCTTCGATTAAAATTATTATGTCTACCTACTCATTACTTGAACAAAGAAAATGAATGGATTTCTGTAGCTGACAAATCTGTTGAACCAATATTTGAATTAGCCAATGAATATAACTTAGCTGTCGAAATACATCCTTATGATGGTCCAAAAATGATTGGTTTAAAAGATAAATTTTGGAGATTTCATTTGGTTTGGATGTGTGCACAGACTGCCGATACCTATCACTTCTTTACATTGTTAGATTTTCCTGAACGATTTCCAAATGTTCGGACTGCATTTGCACATGGCAATCAATTTGGACAAATTAACTTAGGAAGACGAACACAAGGTTACGAAGGTCGACCTGATCTTTTTGAAAAAGCAAGTCATCCAAAAAAGTCAATTGGAACTGAAAATGTATTTTATGATACGTTAGTTCATGATGTACTTTCACTTGAAATGCTGGTACGTAGACAAGGTGTTAATCAAGTCATAGCAGGATTGGATGATCCATATCCACTTGGTGAGATGGAAGGAGCATGGGGAGGTTACCCAGGAAAAGTGATTGATGATGGCGTGCACAAAGGAGTTATTACTAAAACGGATCGGGATAATATCTGGGGACGAAATGTACTGAGGTGGTTGGGCGAAGATAATTTGCCTTAAGGAGCCTTAGGGATATTTGAAAGTCTAGCGTCTATAAATCAAAATGAAAATCAAAAAGAGAAATATCATTATTTTGTTTTTCGGGTTGACATTTGTTTACAACACATATATTCCTTCATGGTTAATAACTGGATCTTACACAAGCAGTATTGATAATCCATTTGCAACAAACGGGATTTCTAATAATGAAAGCTTAGAAATTTTTAATGATGGTACTTTTATAAGTGAAACCTGGGGCGGAGGGACTTGGGAATTAAAACATGGATTTGAAACAAGAATTAATTTTAGTTTTTATGAAGGAAATTCCAGAGTTGGATATAACACATCAATTTATCGGAAAATGTTTTTTAGTAAACCAAGAATTGTGATTTTCAGAGACTTGAATTCAGAATTTAAAAAAGACTAAAAAGTGCCTTAAAACACCATTCAGAAACCTGACATATAACATCAGAAAGGTTAAAATTTTATAGAGGTTTGCTTTAAATTTAGATAGCGGAGAAATACTTCCTATTCAAATGATTTGATTTCGATAGTATTTAATTCAACTAACTAAAATACCTCATTATGAAAAAGCCAATTGTAAGTACCATCCTAACTGTATTTTTTAGCATGTCTTTTATGCTTTCATTTGCACAAACTTTTGGATTAAAAGCAGGATACAATATTTCTACCTACACCTTTGATGAATCAGCATTAATCTACGGTCTAACAATGCACAAGCAACCTGGTTTTCATGTAGGATTAAATTTCAGTGTGGATTTTTCAAAAAATGTATCGCTTGAAACATTGCTAAGTTTAAATTCAAAAGGAATCCAGTCAAAGTATGTAGATCCAAAAGAAAAAGCGGATTATAAAACGACTACTAAATTGTATTATATAGATTTACCGGTCAGTCTAAAATACAAAGTACCAATTGGCAACTTTAATGTTTTTGCAATGGGTGGCGGCTATATAGGTTCTGGATTGTATGGCACAAGGAAATTTAAAGATAATAGTGAAGTGGCAACTCCATCATCAACTTCTTTGAGAGAATTCGAAAGCCCCGTAATTTTCAATAGTAAAGAAAAAGAAACAGCGACTAAAAGACTTGACTATGGTTTTGTATATGGTGCTGGTGTTGAGTACAAATTATTTTCGATAAGTGCTCAACACATGTTAGGAATGGCTGATTTATATAAAGAGGCTTCAAATCAACATCGAGTGTTTCAGATTTCCTTAGGATACACCTTCAGGCATCAAGCATTTAAATAAGGGAAATAACCAATTTAAGTTATAAAAGTGAAAAAGCTCATTCTGTCAACAGAATGAGCTTTTTTCGTGAGGTCGGGATCAGATTCGAACTGACGTACAAGGTTTTGCAGACCTCTGCCTAGCCACTCGGCCACCCGACCGTATTTTTGCAACGCAAATATAAAGATATTTTTACTTGCATGCTGTCTTACAAGGTAATTAAACGAAAAAAAATAAAGCTTGTTACCTCTCACAAGTAGAATATTCCTATCTTTTGCCTACCGACTTTTAGATTATTATCTTTTAAAATATTTTGATACTAAATGGAAACCTGTTTTAGTGCCTATAGATTACCTTTTGCAGTGGAAAAATCTCTAATAGTTGGTCCTATCGATCTTGTTTCATTTAATAGAAAATTGTTTTTAGATAATTTACGCTTCTGAGAAGGGTAGTCTTCATCAGCATTTTAAAAATCTAATCAAATCAAAACAACCAAATGGCAATTATTTCATTTTTAGCATTTACCGCATTTGTTGCAATCACCTCTTACATTCTCACAGGAAAAAGTGAAAAGGTAACAGCAGACGGATATTTTTTGGGAGGAAGAAGCTTAACTGCAGGTGTGATTGCAGGGTCTCTACTGCTAACCAACCTTTCAACAGAGCAAATAGTAGGTTTAAATGGACAGGCATATACAGAAGGAATTTTGGTGATGTGTTGGGAAACTTTAGCGGCGATTGCGATGGTTGTAACCGCTTTGTTTTTATTGCCTAGATATTTGAAAGGAGGTATCACAACCGTGCCTCAATTTTTAGCCGTTCGGTATGACACAATGACCAAAACGTTTGCATCTGTTTTATTTTTGACTGGTTATGTGGTTGTATTGTTGCCAATTGTATTGTATTCTGGAGCATTGGCGATATTGACCATGTTTGAAATACCACAGAATTTAGGAATTTCCGAAACAACAGCTTTGTGGTTGTGTGTATGGGGAATTGGATTAATTGGGTCTGTCTACGCAATTTTTGGTGGATTAAAAGCAGTCGCCATTTCAGATACGATTAATGCAGCTGGATTGTTAATAGGTGGGATAATGATTCCGATTTTCGGATTGTATCATATTGGAGATGGATCGATTGGGCAAGGAATTACAAATTTATATAACAATGCTCCTGAAAAGTTTGATGCGATTGGCGGACCAACAAACTCGGTACCTTTTTCCACCATATTTACGGGAATGATGTTGGTACAATTATTCTATTGGGGAACAAATCAAGCGATCATACAAAGAGCATTAGGAGCCAAGAATTTGAAAGAAGGACAGAAAGGATTGATGTTGGCTGCGTTTTTTAAAATATTAGGACCACTTATTTTGGTAGTTCCTGGAATGGTTGCCTTTTATATGTTTAAAGGAGAACTAGCGAATGCGGATCAAGCATATCCGATGTTAGTAAAAGAAGTGTTACCAACAGCATTAGTTGGATTTTTCGCAGCTGTTTTATTTGGAGCAATCTTAAGTTCTTTCAATAGTGCGTTGAATAGTTCTGTTACGTTGTTTGGTTTAGATATTTATAAAGAATATATCAACAAAGATGCTGATGATGCGACGATTGTAAAGTATGGAAAATTATTTGGAGTAATGCTTGCCATTTTTGCGATGTTTATTGCACCAATGATTGCCAATGCACCAGATGGTTTATTTGGATATTTGCAAGAAGTAAATGGTTGTTACAGTATTCCGATATTGACAATAATTGTAGTTGGGTATTTGACAAAACGAGTACCTGCTATTGCTGCAAAAATTGCGATTATTTTAGGAGCTGTTTTGTATTCCATAAGTCAATTTATCCTCAAACCAAATATGATGGCGAATGCTGTTGATGCTGCGAAAGCAAGTGGTATTACGGATGCAGCTCAATTGGCTGATATTGAAAAGTTAGCGTATCCTCACTTCTTACACGTCATGGCAATCCTATTTGTAATGAACGTGTTAATCATGTTAGTAATAGGAGCTGTGAAGCCAAGAAGTGAATCATTCGTATTGCCATATACGAAAGAAGTAGATATTACACCATGGAGTATGGTTAAACCAGTTGGATTGGGGATTGTAATTGTAGTGATTATGTCTTATGTTTATTTTTCATAAATTTTAATTCTCCGAAAAAAAGGTTATCAAATTATCCACGATGATTTGATAACCTTTTTTATTTGGGTGAAACCATATCTGTAATGATATTATTACTAACCGCACAAAACAGAATTCTTAAGCCATTGTTCATTAAAATTTAATCGATATTTCTTTTTAATTTCTAACTGGCAATTATATTGCAACATAAAATGCACGAAAAATTAATGCTAAATGAATAAGGTTTTTTCATTAGAATTAATAGCGTTTAAAAATGCAGATGTAACATGTTCTATTCACTTATAGCAACATATGTAGTTATTGTTTAAATTTGTGGTATCCCAACGCTTCTTAGAATTCCTATATCATCCTAACATATAGTGTCATTGATCTATGAAGCATTTGCTGATTTATTGCTGTATAAGCCCCTATTTAGCCGAGCATTTATCCTCGATTATTCATATATTTAGATAGCTAATCTTTTATACAATGACACAAGAACATATCGGTAACTACTTGGTAAATCCTTTGATATTATATTTAGATTCTAAAGGAATCAGGTTATTTACCCACGGGATTACAGTATCTCCAATAGAAGCGCATAATACTGCTGGTGTTCCAATAACGAGCCAACAGGTTGAAATGCTTGTAAAATTGTCATTCGGCATTCCTTCCAATTGCGATAGTGAGACAACTAAATTCATTGAATTACTTAATGACAATAATTTATTGAACGCTGATGCTTCTGCGATCAAATTAGATTATAATGAAGAGGAATTTTCTGTCGAAAACACAATTATAAATTTAGACGGACATTACAATCTTGCTGCTCCAATTATATTAGGATTGTTTTCCAATAAGTTTAAATTGTTTAATCATGATGGGTCGGAATTTGTGTCTTTTAATTTTAAAGAAGTCTTGACAATTGTTGAACAATACAATTGGAATGGTTTTCAAAACCCACTAAGGGATTTTGCTTCCAAAGCTACCCATCTTAATGAATCTGAATTTTTACATTATTGTAACAAACTGTTTTCAATGGAGATGTTACTTCCATGTAAAAAAGGCGAAAATGCTAAAACAGGAACAAGGGTTCAAAAAATGATACAAGATCTGGTACTTGATTTTAGTAAGACAAAACAAGAATTAGAAAAAAAACGAGCTTCTCATACTTATGATCATCGTGTCACCATATTGAATCTATTACAACCCTTAGAAACTACTCCTCCATTGGCATTAGGAATGTTAGCGGCCTATGCGAGAAAATATAAAGATGGTTATTTAAATGAATTCTATGATTTAGAAGCTCCATTTATGGTTTATAACAAAGAGTTTTCGGAAAAAATTCCTGCAGGGCCGAAGATTGCATTGTTTTCAAATTATATATGGAATCATAAGAAAAGTATGATTACTTCTAGAGCCATTAAGAATATTGATCCCAATATAATTTGTATTCATGGAGGCCCAGATACCCCTTCCTATGAAAAAGATGTAGAGGCATTTTTTGCGAAACATAAGCATGTGGACATTGCGGTGCATGGTGAAGGAGAACAAACGTATGTTGAAATTTTGGATGCCTTAAAAGGAAGTTTTCTAGGAGGCCCAGTTGATCTTTCACCATTGATTAATGTGCCGGGCTTAAGTTTTAGACGAGGCAACAAGGTGTTTAGAACTGGGGCGCGTACTCGTTTGCAAGACCTGGATATTCTACCATCTCCATATACAGAAGGTGTTTTCGATTTTTATATGAAATCGAAAAGTGTGAATGTAGCGATTATAGAAACGAATAGAGGATGTCCTTATAAGTGTACTTTTTGTGATTGGGGATCTGCAACAAATTCGAAAATTAAAAAATTTGAACTCGAAAGAATATTTAAAGAATTGGAATGGTGTGCAAAAGCAAAAGTACCTAGGGTATTTGTTGCCGATGCTAACTTTGGAATTTTTGCAAGAGATGTTGAGATCACTGCCAAAGTAGTAGAGTTATACAAAGAGTATGGTTTCCCATTTAGTTTTCAAACAAACTATGCCAAGAACAATGTGAAGTATCTAAAACAGATTGTTCAGTTGATGACCCAAGCAGGGATCATGACAGAAGGGTTGCTGTCACTTCAGTCGATGGATGAAAATACTTTAAATGCAATAGATAGACATAACATAAAACTTGCGAAATACGATGAGTTAGCCAAAGAGTTTAGAAAAGCAGGCTTACCACTTTATGTTGATTTAATGATTGGATTACCAGGTCAATCAGCTGTGTCCTTTCAAAACGATTTGCAAGAATGTGTAAATAGGGAAGTCTGGACTAAAATATTTCAGACTCAAATGCTAGTTAATAGCCCAATGAATAATCCGGAGTACAAAAAGAATTTTGCTATTGAAACTATTGCCTCAACCAAGCAAAATGATTCAAACTCTGTAAGTAATGCTATCATTGTTTCATCATCTACCTTTTCGGAATTAGAATATATCAAGCTTTTAGAATTAAGGCAATCCTTTTTATTGACTGAAAATTTTGGGATACTAAGACATATAACTCGGTATGTAAGGGCTGAATTAAATGTCCTAGAAATGGATACGATGATGAAAGTAAGGAAGTTGGCAATTGAAAATTCAAAAAAATATCCAATCACTTATACCGTTTTTAAGTCGATTCCATACTGTATGACACCGCCTGTTAGTTGGAAGTTTTTCATGGATGAATTGCGATATATTTTGGTGGAAGAATTTGGAATTTCAAATGATGATGCACTAGATACCGTTCTAACCGTCCAATTAGCCCATATACCATCAAAGGGAAGAAAGTTTCCTCTTAATTTAAATTTGAAACATGATTATACTGCCTGGTATAAATCAATGATTGAAATAAAAGACGATGGACATTTAACTACATGGCAAGATCATCTTCCGAAGTTAAGAACCTTCAAGCCTCAGAAAATGGTTATTGAAGATTTCAATAATGTTTGTAAAGAAAATATTGGTATTCCAATTAGTTTAGAGCCTTATTTGAATTGGGAGTTAACTTCAGATGTATCGAGACCAACTCATTCAGCAGGAAGATCCGAATCTTTTTAACTAATAAATTAGAAACAAAACAGAATATTTATTCAGCATTAATGTGCTTCCAACCAATTTTCTCCAGTATCCATTCCAACTAAAATTGGAACTTTCAAACTTGGAATCGCATTTTTCATATGTTCTTCAATAATTGGTTTTAAAGTTTTCAATTCCTTTTTGTGGACATCAAATACCAATTCATCATGCACTTGTAAGATCATTTTTGATTTGAAGTTTCCTTTCTTCATTTCCTTATGAATATTGATCATGGCGATTTTGATCATGTCGGCTGCGGTTCCTTGAATAGGAGTGTTGATGGCAATTCGTTCAGCATTACTACGTAACAACCCATTTCGAGAATCAATATCTCTAATTTTTCTTCTTCTACCTAACATAGTAGTGACGAATCCATTTTCTCTAGCAAAATCAACCGTATCTTGCATATATTGTCGCAAACCATAAAAGCCTTTAAAGTAATCTTCAATAAGTGTTTTGGCTTCTGCTCTTTTGATATCTAATTGTTTAGATAAATTGGTTGCACCAGCACCGTAGATGATACTGAAATTTACTGTTTTCGCATTGCGTCTTTGATCTGCATTGACATCATCATAGGGCACATCATAAACTTTAGCAGCAGTTGCTCTATGAATATCTTGACCTTTTTGGAAAGCTTCCATCATGGCTTCATCTTTACTCAAATCTGCAATCAAGCGTAATTCAATTTGTGAATAATCAGCAGCTAACAAGATGTGGTCTTTGTCTCGAGGTATAAAAGCTTTTCTTACTTCTCTACCTTCTGGCGTTTTGATAGGTATGTTTTGGAGGTTTGGATTGTTAGAACTCAGCCGACCTGTTGCGGCCAATGCTTGGTTGAAAGAGCTATGAATTCTTCCAGTTCGAGGGTTGATCATATTTGGTAATGCATCCACATAAGTGGATTTCAATTTGGCTAACCCACGATACTTCAAAATAGATTTGATGATATCATGATTGACGGATAATTCGGTCAATTTTTCCTCATCTGTAGAATACTGTCCTGTCTTTGTACGTCTCCATCTATATGGGATTTTTAATTTATCAAACAATATTTCTCCAACTTGACGAGGCGATGCGATGTTGAATTCAATACCCGCTTCTTTGTAGATTTTCTTTTCCGCTTTCTTGATTAGTTTTTCAAGCTCCTTAGAGTATTTATTTAAAAAGTCAGCATCTAAACGGACACCATTATATTCGATCTCTGTTAATACATGAATCAGAGGAGCCTCGATATCATTATATAATTTTTCTAAACTTTCTTCCTTTAATTCTTTTTGGATGACTTCCATCAATTGCCAAGTGATATCTGCATCTTCGCATGCATATTCCTTCACATTTTCCATAGCAGCTTCTCGCATAGTCATTTGGTTCTTTCCTTTTTTACCAATCAAAGCTTCGATAGAAACCGGTTCGTAATTAAGATAAGATTCAGATAAATAATTGAGATTGTGTCTTTGATCCGGTGCTAATAAATAGTGCATCACCATGGTGTCGATGAAAATTCCATTGACTTCAACATTATACCATTTCAAAATAGTACAATCGTATTTAATGTTTTGCCCGACCATTTTGATTTTTTCATTCTCAAAGATCGGTTTGAATTCAGCAACTATGTCCATTGCTTCTTCTTGATCTTCAGGAATTGGAACATAAAAACCTTCATTCTTTTTGACAGAAAAAGCAATACCAACCAATTCGGCTCGATGAGCATCCAGACCAGTAGTTTCTGTATCAAAACAAATTACTTTATGCTTAGATAGTGTTTTTATCAACTTAGTCCGTTCTGTTTTGGTTTGTATCAATTGATATTCATGAGGTGTGTTCTGAATATTTTTATCTGCAATTGAATGTTTATTAGTCGCTTCTTTTTTAACAGACAATTTACGAGGTTGGTCCTTGCCAACTGGATTCCCAAATAAATCTTTTTGTACTTGTTGAGTTGTTGTTTCACCAAGCAATGTTTTTGCCAGTGTTCTAAATTCCAATTCTTTAAACAAAATGCCCAACGCATCTTTATTAATCTCCTCGACCGCATATTTTTTCGCATCGAATTTTATGGGCACATTCAGATCGATAGTTGCTAATTTTTTAGATAGAATACCTTGATCTGCAAATTCAATCACTTTCTCTTTTTGCTTTCCTTTTAATTGGTCGGTGTTTTCCAGTAGTCCTTCTAATGAATCATATAATTTCAATAATTTGACAGCGGTCTTAGCGCCGATTCCTGGAATACCTGGAATGTTATCCACAGCATCACCTTGCATTCCTAGGATGTCAATTACTTGATCCACATTAGCAATATCCCATTTGTCTAACACTTCTTTTACGCCCAAAATTTCAACTGCATTTCCAGAACGAGCTGGTTTGTACATATAGATATTTTCGGAAACCAATTGTGCATAATCCTTATCGGGAGTTACCATATAAACCGTAAAACCTTCTTTCTCTGCTTGCTTTGCTAGCGTCCCGATTATATCATCCGCTTCATATCCCTCCAACGTTATCATGGGGATATTGAAACCTTTGATAATATCCTTGATGTACGGTAGTGCAATGGTAATATCTTCAGGTTGTGCTTCTCGATTGGCTTTGTAAGGTTCATACATTTCGTGACGAAAAGTTGGACCTTTTAAATCAAAAGAAACGGCGATATGAGAAGGTTGTTGATTCCTCAAAATCTCCATTAAGAATCGAGTAAATCCAGTGATAGCTGATGTATTAAGCCCTTTGGAGTTGATAAGTGGACGGTTGATAAATGCGTAATGCGCACGATAGACCAAAGCATGGCCATCTAGAAGGAAGAGTTTTTTCATAGGGTTGGAAGATACGGAATTCCAGCTTTGGACAATAACGGAACGGAATAAAAAAAGCCCTTCGACAATGTCGAAGAGCTTTTTTTATATTTTGAAAAGCGACAAGCGCTTTTTGAATTTCTTACAAAGTGTAAGTTAAACCAATCAACCAGTACGACTGTACAGGTGAAGAGCTTGGTAATTCAACAGAAGGTACATCTGGAGAAAGCGCTCTGTTTGCATTGATTTGTTCAACTCTAGTATCAACATTATCAAAAGTAAATTGAGTCAATTGAGTTTCGTCGAATAAATTCGTACCATCAGGTCTTAATTCAGCAGCTCCAATCTTAGAGATGTTTGATAAGAATTCAGATTTTGAACCTCTTAGTCCAAATTCAGCACCGATACCGATTCCTTTCCACGCTTTGAAACCAAATGCGTTGATCCAAGTCCAGTCATTTTGATTAGTATCTTTATAAGAGTAGAAACCAGAAAGTTTTGAGCTCCAGCTTACACCATTCAATACGTTTATTGCTCTTGTGTAATCAACAACATATTTCAATCCTAAAGAAGGTTCGAAAACACCATCAGTATCAGAAAATATGATACGGTAATTAAGTGGGTGTAATGTTACAATCAAATCTTTGATAGGTAACCAAGTTACACCAGCACCAATATCCAAATATCCAGGATTGTTGAAGTTTGTTAATACTGTAGTTCTGTAATCAGCTAAAACAGAAGCAGCCAACTTTGGCGTAAATTTGTAACCGAATAAAGAAGTTACATTTAATGCATCTGCATTGTTGGTAAATCCTAATTCAAGATCTTTATTAATGGCACCAACTGCATCATTAAGTCCAACATCTTCAATGTTCTTAGTCCAACCTAAGTTAAGTTTTGCATCATTTCTCCAGAAGTACTTGTCTTCGTTCAAACGAGCAAAACCGTTTAAACCAACAGAGATAGTTGCTAAAGAAGAGTTAGCATTTTCAACGTTGAACCAATCGTTGTAACCAGTAAAGTTTGCACCAACTAGTCCATAAGTTCCGAAAGTCCAACCTGGGAATTCTAAAATTTTAGTTTCCAAAGCGCCTACTTCACCTTGTAAAGCAGCAATTTGATCGTTTTTAGCTGCGATCTGTGCTTTGTATTCTTCCACAGTTTGCGCAGTAGCAGTGTTTACAACTACAAGAGCTAGGGCAAGTAGTATTAAATTTTTAATCATCGCTAAATGTTTTAAGTTTTTAAATCAAAATTATATTTAATAAAATAGTATTACGTCACTGTTGACGAATGCATGTTCGTTTGGTTCAATTAGTTTAAATGGAGATTATAAGGTGTTAATTTCAGCGCGAAATTAGTTATTTTTCATGGATTACAACTTTTTCGGCTGACAATTTACTTAACGGTATAACTACTCTTTTGCTGTCTGCTTGAAGTGTTAAACTTGAATTATCCATCTCAATAATGTTTCCTGAAACATCTTCGACAGAAATAGTATCTCCGACAGCAAATTTTTCTTTGGTATAAAATGAAGCTAAGAAATTAGCCATCATATCTTTGGCAGCAAAACCATATCCAAGTGCAAATGCTAAAACACCACCACCTAATATCATTGTTAGGTTATTATTGATAAGATCGGTATTGATTCCAGCTTGAGCTAGCGCACTGATTAATATAGTAAGAAATATAAAGTAAAATACGAATGAGGCAATTAGTTTGGCAGAAGGTATACCCAATCCAGTAAGGGTAGAAAGTACTAATCCTTTAATAAAGTCTGCGACAACTATTCCGACTGCTAATAAAATTAATGCAGAAATTAATTTAGGAACATATCCAATAATGTTGCTGACCATTTGAGATACTTCAGGCATCCCCAATACATCAGTAGATGCGATCAGTGTCACCAGAATTCCTATGTAATAAATAACTTTAGATAAAATTTTACTTGGAACAATTTTGACATTTGCTTGGTTAACGATGTCAATTTCGTTTAACTTTTCTGCAGCATTATCTACTTTCATGTTCACAAGTAACTTGCGAATTAAGTTGGCTAATACTTTTGAGATGATATAACCAATGATGAAGACAATTACAGCTCCTAAAAAAGAAGGTAAAAAGTCTTGGGCTCCGACTACTAATTTATCTAAGGTTTCTCTTAATGCCTGCATAAGTTGGTTTGTCTTTTTGGGAGGTTAAACTAAAAACTAAATAATATCTCCACGATCAGAAGCTTCATCAGATTTTGCGTTGCCTCTAGAAGATGGATCTATATTTTTTTTGATTGTTGGGGGGTTACTTAAATTTTTTTTTGATCCTCCACCGACCATGTTAATCAATGAGTCAAAAATTCTTGGAATAAAAAGTTCAACAACTTTTCCAAAGAAAGAGTAGCTGTGAATATTTGATTCCACATTGTGTTCGATTTCCGCAGGAGCTTTAGGATATTTATCCTTCATCTCATCGTCCATCATTTTAAAGTTGTTTGTGCTCATAAAACTGGATTTCTTAATTATCTGAAAATAATTCTTTGTAGGTCTTTTGGGCCTTGTGTTTCGCTCTCTTAATTTTCATTTTTATAGCGCTCTCAGTTTTGTTTAATGTTGCTGAAATATCTTTGATTGAAAAATCATCTTGATATTTCATTAGGAGAATTGCTTTATCTCCTTCGGGTATATTTTCTAGGACTACCTTTAGTCTTTTTACTTCCATTTCCAACAATTCCGAATCTTCCACATCATCAATAATATCGGGAGCATTTTCAATTTCATCAGAGAAAATCTTTTTGTCTTTCTTTTTCTTTCTGATATAGTCTATGCAATAATTGTAAGTAATTGAGTAGACCCAAGTAGAAAATTTAGATTTCTCACTGAACTTAGCAAGATTCATGTAAATCTTGATAAAAATGTCTTGCGTGGCGTCCTGTGCTAATGCTTCTGATTTCAATAAGGATATACACTTACTGTATATTTTAGTGGAGTATCTTTTATAAAGAACACTAAAATAGGGTTGCTGACGATTGTCGAGGAACAAATGAATGATCTCGTTGTCTGTCAGTTTTGAAATTTCCTTTTTATTTAACGGTTTCATCCGTTGGAATGGGGTTTCCACATTCAGATATTTATCCCTTGCGTTAGAAAATTTATTCCCTTTCTCAATTAAAACTTTTAATGCCTTTAAACTTTAGACGTCTAAATTTATAAAAAGACACTTATTGAAAAAGGTAATTTGTCACCGCAAAGGTATAATACTATTAGTGTTATTTCCTTTAATTCATACTTAATTGAACCATATATTAAAAAAAAAGCCAAATGTTAAAATTAAATCCATGTTTAGACTATATCCAGACCCTATTAATTCCTATTTGAGCTAAAAAACCAATACTTTTGGTTTTTCTTCAAATAGAAAGCGAATGAGATTACTTTGTACTTCGATTTTCTTATTTCTATACCTTATATGTAGCGGTCAATCCACGACCAATGCAACTGATAAAGACGCCTTTTTTATTCGAAAAATCTACGATACTGCACTTACGCAAGGTCAATGCTATGAATGGCTGACTCATCTTACTACAAAAATTGGTGGGAGACTGGCTGGTTCACCACAAGGTGCAGCTGCAGTTGAATATACCCGACAAATGTTGGATACGTTAAACCTAGATACGGTTTGGTTACAACCATGTATGGTTCCACATTGGGTCCGAGGTGAAAAAGAGCAAGTTAGAATCGTCAATTCCAATTCCGTAGGAAGTCTTGATTTAAAAGCATTGGCACTTGGAAATTCTGTCGGAACAGGAGAAATGGGAATTTCGGGTGAAGTTATTGAAGTTCAACATTTAGATGATCTCGAAAAATTAGGTCCGCAGCTTAAAGGAAAGATTGTCTTTTTTAATCGACCAATGAATCCTAAACAAATAAGAACATTTAATGCATATGGTGGTGCTGTAGATCAAAGAGTTTTTGGAGCTACTCGTGCGGGAAGATATGGTGCTATTGGAACTTTAATACGATCTATGACCACTCGATTGGATGATATTCCACATACTGGTGTCAATGTGTATGAGGAAGGAGATAAAAAAATTCCAACGGTTGCCATCAGTACCAATGATGCAGAACGATTAAGTAAGTTGTTGAAGCAAGAAAAGGTAACAGTATATATGCGGACTACTTGTGAAAAATTAGCAGACAAGAAATCCTATAATGTAATTGGTGAAATAAAAGGTAGTGAATTTCCAGATGAAATTATTTTGGTAGGTGGTCACTTAGATTCATGGGATGTTGGAAGTGGGGCACATGATGATGGAGCAGGTTGTTGTCATAGTATGGATGTGTTGCAAATATTAAAACGAATTAATTACCAACCAAAGCGAACGATTCGTTGTGTCCTTTTTGCAAATGAAGAAAATGGTTTAGCTGGTGGAAAAGAATATGCGAGAATCTCTAATGAAAAAGGAGAATATCATATGGCTGCCATTGAGTCGGATGCAGGTGGATTTACGCCAAGAGGATTTAGTGCAGATGCGGATGAAGCTGTATTTACAGACAAGTTCAAACAAGCCATTGTATGGTTACCATTGTTAGAAACTTACGGACTTTATTTTGAAAAAGGAGGTTCTGGTGCAGATATCGGTCCATTAAAAAGTCAAAAAGGATTGTTATTTGGATTTCGACCAGATTCACAAAGATACTTCGATTATCACCATACGGAAATAGACAATATAGATGCAGTCAACAAAAGAGAATTAGAATTAGGAGCTGCATCCATCACAAGCTTGGTTTATCTTATTGATAAATATGGCATAAAATAAAAAGCATGTTAAAGCAAACCGATTCGCTTGCCTCAAAATCAGATCCTGCAACAGTAAATGCACATGATTTGAGTTTTAATTTGATGATTTCTTCTCATGATCTTCAAACTAGAATTCAGGCGTTATCTCAAGAAATCACAAATGATTTTAAAGATAAAAATCCGTTGTTCATAGGAATTTTGAATGGAGCTTTTATCTTTTGTGCGGACTTGACTAGATCTTGTGATATGATATGTGAAGTTGCATTTATGAAACTTTCTTCTTACAAAGGAATGGAGTCAACAGGTGATGTAGCTACCGTGTTAGGATTAGATCGATCGATTAAAGACAGAAATGTAATTATAGTTGAAGATATTATTGACACTGGAGTGACTTTACATAAATTGTTGCCTGACTTGCAAGCGATGGAGCCGGCATCTATTACGATATGTGCCTTGTTGGTAAAACCAGAGGCGGTTCAACATCCGATTGAAATCCACTATGCAGGATTTGAAATTGAAAATAAGTTTGTGATCGGATATGGATTGGATTACAATGAGCATGGTCGATCATTGGCGGGTATCTATCAATTGGCATCACAGGAATAATAAATTGCTCAAAGTTGCTCAGACATTCCTGTCTGAGACAGCAGAAAGCAAAGCATATTCATAATTTCTAAGAAGGGGCAAAGCATGAACACAATTACGTTTATGGATTTAATCAATTTGTCGTATCTTAAAAACCAATGGTTATAAAAATAATTTTAGGAATTGTAATTGCCTATGTAGTCATCAATCTACTAGTCTACTTCCTTCAAGACTATTTTTTCTTTCGTCCAGAAATTTTACCCCAACATTTCAAATACAAATATCCATTTCCATTTGATGAAGTCAATTTTGAGATGGAAGATGGTGGCAAAATCAATGGCATTCATTTCAGAGTACCAAATGCGAAAGGAGTTGTTTTTTACTTCAAAGGAAATTCTAGAAGTGTAAAAGGGTGGGGGAAATTTGCAAGAGATTTTGTTAGTAAAGGATATGATTTTTTTATGGTTGACTACCGTGGATTTGGAAAAAGTAGAGGTCGCCGATCAGAATCCACTTTGTTTAATGATGGTCAACATGTCTATAAATGGTTAAGCAATATTTATCCTGAAGAAAAAATCGTGATTTATGGTCGATCCTTTGGGTCTGGTGTGTCGGCACGGATTGCATCTTGGAACAATCCAAAGATGTTGATATTAGATTCACCATATTTCTCATTTCTAAAACAAGTCAAACGATTTGCTTTCATCTTGCCACTTCGCTGGATGTTACGATATCACATTAGAACAGATCAGTTCATTAAGAAAGTAACGGCTCCGATATTCATATTTCATGGTACCAAAGACCGATTAATCACCTTCAAGCACTCCAAAATGCTTCAAGCATTAGTACCTGAGAATGCTCAATTGATAAAAATCGTTGGTGGAGGCCATAATAATTTACCTTCCTATCCTGAGTATCACGAACATTTATACGATATTTTGAATGATGACAGCCTAATTGAGAAAAATGCTGCATAAAAAAACATTTATCCTCGTATTAGAACTTTACTATATCACATAATTGTTATAAATTTGCGTCGCTTCCTAAGAAGCAATGGTATTGACCTATGGTGTAATGGTAACACAGCTGGTTTTGGTCCAGTCGTTCAAGGTTCGAGTCCTTGTAGGTCAACTTAAAAAACCCTTTCGCGAGCAATCGCGAAAGGGTTTTCCATTTTTATAGAGAACAATACTCAAAAAAAGACTTGAGCCCATTATCGAATTCTACTAAACGTCAATACTTTTGAGCTGGTTGAATCTAAGGTTCTCACTTCAGCTTTCACTTTCATCAATTGATCATCAAATTCTAGAATTTGAAAATAAGTTTCATCCATATCTCCCTTTAGGCCTAGAATTTTCTTTGAATTATCTTTGTACACAGTAGTTTTTTCATCAAAACGATCAAGCTTTGAGGTTGTTCTTTCAGAGACACTACTCAATCTATCTGCGGTGCTTGTCATTGTTTTTAAAAAACCTTTTTTCTCCTTTTTTACTTTGTTCTTCTTCTTTTCTTTGCGGTCTGCTTTTTTCTCTTTTCTCTCTGCATCTTCAGCAGCATATTGTGCTTGCTTTTTTTTCCAGTCCGCTCTTTGCTGTGCTCTTTCTTGATGGGAAATTACCTCCTTTTCACCTTCTACAATTTCATATTTCCATTTAGAAAATTCGTCTCTATTTTCTCTACACTTGGCCATATCGCTTCCGCCGGTAATAATAGAAGCCGTACGATTGGCATTCAATTCAATTTTGACATCGTTTTCGCAAAGATCTTTTCCTTCATCAGGTAGTAATTCCCAGGTTCCAATCAGACTTGATTCTGATTGAGCATTGATCGTAAAAGTTAGTGCGCTTAAAAATAAAAATACTAGAATCGTCATCTTGGTATTCATAATAAATTTGATTGATTGTGATTAATAATAATTGGGAGGAGAAATTAATGAAGGGATTTAAATCATTTATTTTGAGGAAATTATAAATGATAGTTTCTATTGAGGAGTCATAGAAAATGAGATTATAACATTATAAAGGCATAAAATGTGCCATGAATTTCAGTTGATCTTTATTTTATCACAAAAACAAAAAAAGACCCACTCCAAAATTGAAGCGGGTCTTATTATTTTTTTGAGCTTAGATTTTCTTCTAAACTTGTGTTTCATTAGATGGAGAAGGTTGTTCCTCCGTATTTTTTACTAACAATTGAAATCCGTTTCCGTGGATATTGACAATTTCAATATTTTCATCACGCTTCAAATATTTTCTGAGTTTGGTTACAAACACATCCATACTTCTAGCGGTGAAATAATTGTCTTCGCCCCAAATTTTAGTCAAGGCTTCTGACCTTGGAAGAATATCATTTTTGTACATCGCAAACATGCGAAGTAGTTGCGCTTCTTTTGGTGAAAGCTTAGAGCGATTTTCTTCCGTCATTCCACCGTCAAAACTTAAGATACGAAGTGGAAAGTTGAAGTGAAATCTTCCCAAATCGAATTCTTTAATTTCTTCTCTTGGATCATCTTTTTTAGAACTTCTGCGCAAAACTGCTTGAATCCGTTGGAGCAATTCTTCAGAATTGAATGGTTTGGTCATGTAGTCATCAGCACCCATTTTGAAACCTTGAATTACGTCTTCTTTCATGGCTTTAGCAGTCAGAAAAATGATAGGCATTTCGCCATCCTTTTCTCTGATTTCTTTTGCCAGCGTGAATCCATCTTTTTTGGGCATCATGACATCGAGGATGCATAAATCGAAAACGCCTTTTTTGTAGCTTTCGAGACCTGCTTCCCCATCCGTTGCAAGGGTGACATGAAACTCATTCATTTCTAGATAAGAGCGCAACACATCGCCAAAATTTTGATCGTCTTCAACTAGAAGAATTTTGTTGCTTTTCGTTGTCATTGTAATAGAGTTTACTAATTATTTTAAGAGGTTTATTTTAAATCAATATATGAAATTTTAACATAAAATGTTAAAGTAATAGACGAACAGGTCATAATTCCACTTCAAAAGGGAATGTTAGAATAAAACTACTTCCTTTCCCTAATTCACTTTTCACTTCAATTTCTCCTTTATGAGCTGTTAACATCGCTTTCACATAACTTAAACCTAATCCAAAACCTTTCACATCATGTAAATTACCGGTATGAACGCGATAGAATTTATCAAAAATGTGTTTTTTCGCCTCTTTATTCATTCCAATTCCTTTGTCTTGGACTATAACTTCAATTCCATTTGCAACATTGCGTGTATGCACAGAAATTTCGGGTTTATTAGGTGAATATTTATTGGCATTTTCCATTAGATTGTTGATAACATTGGAAATATGTGTGACATCACCTTTTATAATACTTCTATTTGCTTTTAAATGTGTAGACACAGTTCCCTGCTTCTTTTCCACTGCTAGCATCAGATTACGTGCCGCTTGCTCTATTAACGTATGCATGTCCACATCGGTTAGTTTCAAAGTGAAATCATTTTTATCTAAAAGTGCCATTTGAAGCACTTTTTCCACCTGATTATTCATACGCTTGTTTTCTTGCTTAATGATATCAGCAAATCTTCTCACTTTTTCAGGTTCGGCGGAAATTTTAGGACTGATAATAGAATCAGCTGCTAATGAAATCGTTGCAATGGGTGTTTTGAACTCATGCGTCATATTATTGATAAAATCCGTTTTCATTTCACCGACTTTTTTCTGCCTAAAAATTACTTGGATCGTATAAGCAAAGCAAAATAAAATGATACTTGTAAACAAGATAGATGCGGCCAAAACTTTCCACACAGAATTCCAGAAGATACTGGATTTGTTGGGGAAGTTAATCATTAAAAAACCAGGAGGTA
Source organism: uncultured Saprospiraceae bacterium (assembly GCA_937941765.1). GTDB lineage: Bacteria > Bacteroidota > Bacteroidia > Chitinophagales > Saprospiraceae > CALDGQ01. The sequence goes on along the minus strand of CALDGQ010000017.1, from coordinate 147,221 downwards.
CCAATTCTTCCGGAAATAACTGGACTCTATAATCTGAGTTATCCAAACTACTTCCATCACCTAATACCGTTGGACTATCATCTTCCACAACATAGATATCATTGATAATAACAAAACTCTTTTTGGTATTTGAAAAAACACCGAAGTCATATTTTTGATTGATTCCTCGATTGGCAAATTCTTGTCTAAGCAACTTTGAGAGCCGTTCGATGTTTATTCTTTCTTCAATTGCTTTGGGTAATAACAATCTGTTGACCAATGAGTATTCTAGTAAATCTTTTTTACGTTTGTAACGACATTCATCACAATCACAATCGGAGGCATGACCTTTTACGGCTTCTGTTTTTTCAAATAATTGAGTAATGGAATAGTCTACTGCAATTGTTTGTTTATCTTTTGTGGTTCGTTGACTAATTTGCTGGGTATATATTGCAGATTCATTTGTCGGATTTAGCAAATCTAAAACAGCTGAAGGTTCATCGTATTGTACTTTTTCAACAACCCGATTTAGTGCTTCAAAAACATTTTTGTCAAATTGCGATTCATTTAATTTGATAGTACCAGTAATCCAGTACATCTGCAACCAGATGATTCCTATAAGTGCTGCGGTCATAAGACCAATGATAACCCAAATCGCTTTTTTATTCATTTAGCATCAACGCTTTTACTGGTGGGAAATTTGTTGTATCTTTTATAAACGATACGCAAGTACACTTTGTTGTAGATTGCTTTTCGTTTTCGAGTTAGCCGAGATAAGCCTTCGAAAAAAATAGAGTAAGCTGGTATGAATTTAACCCAAGATTATCGTATCAGGTTCGTTTAACAGCTCTTTAACGTTTAATTAACCGAGAAATAAAACATTCTGCCGTAATTTTAGGTGCAATCAAATTGCTTAATTCACTCATTTTATTATTTAAATATAGATCATGAAACATCAAAATCGACTATACAAAATTTTCACCTTGATAGTGATATTTGCGTTAAGCTTTTGCACTACTTCATTATTTGCACAAAGTGATGCCACTAAAACAATGACGATTACAATTGTTGCTGTTGACCAAGAAGGAAATCAAACAACGCATAAGATTGTCAGACAAGGTGATGAAGTAGATGAAGAAAACATACAATCTGAAATCGATGCAATGTTAGCAGATCTGGATGTAGAAAATCTTCAAGTGGATGTCAATGTAGAAATTGAAGATGGAAATAACGGAAACGAAAGGGTAGAAGAAGAAAAAACGATTACCATTGACATGGAGGGAAATGAAACTCAAATGACGATCATTGATATGGATATTGACGAACTGGATGCGGAGACCAGAAAAAAATTGGAGGAAGCGTTGGAAGGTACTGATATAGATCTCGATGATTTATTGAATGAGAGTGAAAATGGAGAAAATCCTCACCAAAAAATGCGCATCAAAAAGATGTATAAGAACACTCCTTCTAACAAAGCGTTTTTGGGTGTATATGTAAGTCCTAAAACTTCGCCTGATGCTAATAATAATTCTGAAGGTATCCTTATTCAAGTCGTAAAAGACAGCGCTGCTGAAAAAGCTGGATTGAAGAATGGAGATCGGATGAACACAATTGATGGGAAAAAAGTAGCTGATTTCAATTCACTTGTAAAAGTATTATCCACTTATGAGCCAGGAGATGTTGTAAAAATTAACTATACAAGAGCAGGGGATGTACAAACTACAGAAGCAACCTTAACTGGTCCAAGAAAAAATAATCATCAGTCCAAGAAAAGAAAATTTTCAAGTTGCGATCCTAACAATCCTAGCACATGGCCAGCGGGATGTTGTGAGGGTGGTGAAAAACCAGTTGGCTGTTGTACAAAGAAAGTTGATGATGACAAAGCACGTTTAGGAGTTTATTTAGAAAATGGAGATTTTGAAGGTGCAAAAGTTTCTGATATTGTAAAAGGTTCTGTTGCAGAAAAAGCTGGAATGAAAGCAGGTGACGTCATAACAAAAGTAGGTAAGACAAAAATCCAGAATGAAGATGAATTGATTGATGCGATTGGTGCTTACAAAATAGGAGATGAAGCAAAAATTCACTGGGTAAACGGTAGTTCAAAGAATAAAAAGAAAGTTACTTTCACAAAAACAGTAAGGAAATCAAAGGGTTGTTGCAGTGGCGCTACTCCTCAAAACAATAGAGTTGAAAAGAAGGTCATCATTCGAAAAAAGAAATTAGAAAACGGGAAAGAAATCATTGAAGAAGCAGTTGAAAATAACAATCCGATTTCATTTTTAAATCTGAATTCAATCGAAATTTTCCCTAATCCTACTGATGGAATAATTACTGTAAAATTTGCAATCGATAATCAAGAAGCGACAACTATTGAATTGATTGATGTTACAGGTAGAGCTATCTTTTCAGAAATCAATCCTGATTTTGATGGTAGCTATTCCAAAGAAATTGACTTGACAGGAAATCCGGAAGGGGTTTATATTTTAAGTATTTCTCAAAATGATAAGACGTTTACAGAAAAGATTATTTTTAATAAGCAGTAAGTGCTCTTGACACTAGATTAGAAATCCACGAAAAACGTCCTCATGTGCATGCACATGAGGACGTTTTTGTTTTTAGAATGAGTACTTTTATACAACTCAACTTATAAATACATTCATTATGCTTATTTCATTCAAACTAATTCGAAATACAATATTTATTTCCTTCTGTGTTTTTGCTCATCAAATTCTATTTGCTCAAAATTATAGTATTGGTCACACGTCACTTTCATTTGTTGATGCCGCTAGAAATAACAGAGATATTCCTGTAGAAATCTATTATCCAGCCGATCAAAATGGAGAAGATGTTCCAGTTGCCGTGGATTGTTTTCCAGTCATTTCATTCGGGCATGGTTTTGTAATGATGTCGGGTGCTTATCAGAATATTTGGGAAGCACTTGTCCCAGAAGGTTATATCATGGTATTCGTTGATTCAGAAACTGGTTTCAATGTCAGTCATGGCGATTATGGAATGGACCTCGCTTTTGTGGTTGATGAAATGTTGAGTTTGAATAATACATCTGGTGCTTTATTCGAAGATAGTGTCTGTGGAAAAAATGTAGTGATGGGACACTCGATGGGAGGTGGTGCAGGTGTTTTAGCACTAGCAAATTCCAACAATATAAATGGATACATCGGATTAGCACCAGCTGAAACGACGCCAAGTGCTATCTCTGGTGCTGCTACCTCAATGGTTCCAAGTTTGATATTTTCGGGAACTTCAGATGGTGTCACACCACCTGCAGATCATCATATTCCGATTTATAATGGATTCAATTCTGATTGTAAAACAATCGTCAATATCACAGGAGGTGCACATTGTTATTATGCAAATTTAGATTTGTTGTGCGACATTGGAGAAGGAGCGGCTTCGACTGGTATCACTTTGACTAGAGTGGAACAACAAGCAATTATGATTGATTATTTGATTCCTTGGTTGGAATATTTAAATGTGACAGATGATTTTAGTGCAGTTGAAAATGAATTGATTGCTGATGAAAGGATAACATTTGAAAGTAATTGTTTTGTTGTAAATACCGATGAATCTTTTAAATCTGAATTGAATATTTATCCAAATCCTGCTCGGGATGTTGTTTTTATTAATAATGTTTCTGATGAGTTGGTTGGGGAAATGTATAATGTAATTGATTTGTTGGGGAATGTTGTTTTGACTGGTCGCATTTCTCATACTCACTTTTCTTTAGACCTTGGAAAATTGACTGGAGGGGTTTATTATTTGAGGATTGATGGGGTTGGGGTCGAAAGGTGGCTTCCTTCTTTGGTGGTTGTGTCATCCCTTTAGGATTCCTTGGGGCGGGAAGACGTGAGGGTGTTAAATGAAAATAGGACCGTCATGCTCACGCAATAACGATCCTATTTATAATTTTACATTTTCAATTTACAATTACTCCAAATGCGAAATACTACGATTAATAAATTCCGTCATCTCTGCTCCTTTCAACATACCTTGATTCAATCTTGCTAAATCATAAAGGTGCTTGACGAAATTATTTTTCTTATCGCCTGACTTCATCTTCAATAGCTTTTCAGCAATCAATGGATGATTAGAATTGACAACGACATTAAAAGTATCTGGCATCATGCCCATATCCATTCCTTGCATCGCTTGCATTTCCTTCATTCTTCTCATGAATTCTGGTTTGGTAATGAAGACCGGTTGGTCATCTGGAGACAAAGGTTTTAAATCAATTGCTTTGCCTTCAATTTGAGCAGTGAAAACTTCCTTGATTTTTTCTTGCTCTTTGTCAGACATCACTGATTCAACTACCTCATCTTTTTGGATAATATTGGCTGGTGTATCCGAATCTACTCTCACAAAAGTCAAATCCTTTCCGCCTTTTGTTTCGATGTGTTGCATCCAATGATTGTCGATCATGGTATTGAAGTGTACCACATCATAACCTTTATTAGTTGCGGCTTGAATGTAGCTGTCGTGTTCTTCTGGAGCATTAGTGTATAAGCAAATCGTTTTTCCGTGTTTGTCTTTTTGAGTCTTTTCAATTTTCTCTTTGTACTCATCTAATGTGAAATATTTCCCTTCATTGTTTTTCAACAAAGCATATTTGATTGCTTTTTTGTCAAACTTATCTTCAGAGATCATTCCGTATTTTACAAAAACACCGATGTCATCCCAAAGTGAAGTAAACTCATCACGTTTCTTCTTGAACATATTGCCCAATTTTTCTGCTACCTTCTTCGTGATATATCCAGTGATTTTTCTAACATTAGAATCACTTTGTAAATAACTTCTAGATACATTCAATGGAATATCCGGAGAATCAATCACCCCATGAAGCATCGTCAAAAATTCTGGTACAATCTCTTTCACATCATCGGTAACGTAAACTTGGTTACTATATAGTTGTATCTTATTTTTTTGAACTTCGAAAGTGTTGCTCAATTTAGGGAAGTACAAAATACCCGTCAGATTGAACGGGAAGTCAATATTCAAATGAATCCAGAATAATGGCTCTGCACTATAAGGATACAACTCATTATAAAAATCTTTGTAATCTTGATCTTTTAGAGACCGTGGACTTTTCTTCCAAGCCGGTAATGGATTGTTGACAATATTATCTCTTTCCGTTTTGATCTCTTTCTTGTCATCCCCTTCACCTTCATAAGTTGTATCGGTAGTCATTCCGAATTTGATCTCAACAGGAAGGAATTTACAATACTTATCTAATAGACCTTGAATTCTTGCTTTGTCCAAAAATTCTTTACTGTCATCACTGACATGCAAAACGATATCGGTACCTCGATCTTCTTTCTTTCCTTTCTTAATGGTGTATTCAGGATTCCCCTCGCAGATCCACATTGCAGCATCACCACCTTGATAAGACTTAGTGGTCACCTCCACTTTGTCTGCCACCATAAAAGCAGAATAAAATCCGAGACCAAAGTGTCCTATGATACTATTATCTCCTTTGTATTTTTCGATAAATTCTTCTGCACTAGAAAAAGCGACTTGATTCAGGTATTTTTTTACCTCCTCTTCATTCATCCCGATTCCTTTATCCTTAATCGTGATGGTCTTTGCTGCTTCATCTAAAACGATTTCTATTTTCAAATCGCCCATTTCACCTTTAAAAACACCTTTAGAAGAAAGGGTCTTTAACTTGGAAGTGGCATCTACTGCGTTAGAAATAAGTTCTCTCAAGAAGATTTCCTGGTCGGAATAGAGAAACTGTTTGATGATTGGAAATATATTTTCCGTTTCAACTGAAATTTTTCCTTTAGCCATGTTTGTTTTTTTTGTTATTCAGAAATAATAAGTCAAAGCGTGTGCCATTGGCCAAATCCTGTCATTCTGTCCTATAGTATAGATAAAGATTTTAAATATGTCTGATTTGATATTAAAAACATGGATAATCTGTCACATTTTAACCTGTCACAAGTGAGTTAGATATGAAAAATTGATACCCCGAGTTGGCATTATTCCTGCATTATCAGTAAGTGTTCGCAGCTATTGACGAACACAAAAACATACTACAATAACATACTATTTTCTCCCCGTATATTATTTGCAACTATTTATTAAAACACCACATTCCAAAGATATTAGGTCAAACGTGATCTGATAATGTGAGTGAGACCAATTCATCGGGGGGTAGAGTTGGTCTCATTACTCACTTTTTATTAGAAGCGTTAACCGAAAGAAGCTTTAGGGTCAGAAGTGACCTATGAGTGGGTGAGTGAGATCAGTTTATTGGGGGGTAAAGTTGATCTTAAGCTCACCTTTTTTTGCCCGCTATTTGTTCGCCGTCGGTGAATAAGTAGCGGGCAATTTTTTTATACTTATTTTAATAAATCCATTTGTGTTGTTGGAAAATACGAATACCCATAGATCAGGCGCTTTAGGCTTTATATATTAAACATATCGCCCATCTTTTCCTTTTCCATTTTTTCAACACATTATGAGCAAGCAAACCAATGAGTTGGCATTATTCCTGCACTATCAGTAAGTGTTCGCAGTTGATAACGAACAAGAAAACATACTACAATAACATACTATTTTCTCCCCGTATATTATTTACAGCTATTTATTAAAACACCACATTCCAAAGATATTAGGTCAAACGAGATCTGATAATGTGAGTGAGACCAATTCATCGGGGGGTAGAGTTGGTCTCATTACTCACTTTTTTATCAGAAACGTTTTTAGGTACCAATTATTAATTGCAATGTCGAATTAGATTTGAGGAAATGGGTTTGGAGTACGAGGCAAAAAACGCAGGCATAGCCTTTGTTATGTCGAGTATTTTTAACGAAGTAATCCGAAGCCATTTTACAAATATAAACGACGATTGTAATAATAAATGGTACAAGCCTTGAAGAAGCTTTATTGTCAGAAGTGACATTTAAGTAGGTGAGTTGAGATCAGTTTATTGGGGGGTAAAGTTGATCAAAGCTCACCATTTTTTTTGCCCGCTATTTGTTCGCCGTCGGCGAATAAGTAGCGGGCAATTTTTTTTTGTCAAACTTTGAGACCAGTTTCCAAAAATTATATTACACCTTCAAAGTTTCGAAATTCTACAGGTCATCAAAAAAAGGGATGCGATTCCGATAGTTAGTTATCGGAATCGCATCCCTTTTTTATAAAAGACAGTTTAAATAAGTTTCCTAATTCTTCCCAACAACATCCACCTTAATCTTATCCTTTCGATCCGCCAATTCCCAAGCAGTATGGAAAACCAATTTTCCAATTTTCTCCATCTTTTCAAAATTGATTTTCTCAACCGTATCAGTCGTACGGTGATAATCTTCGTGCGTTCCGTTGAAATAGAAGACAGCTGGAATTCCTTTCACAGCAAAGTTGTAGTGATCAGAACGGTAGTAGTAACGATTTGGATCATCTTCTGCATTGTAGGTATAATCCAAAGTTAGGTTAGTGTATTTCTTGTTGGCATTTTCGTTGATTTCATGCAACTCTGTACTCAATCTATCCGAACCGATTACATAAACATAACCTGGATTGTCTTTATATTTTTCATCAACACGACCGACCATATCTACATTGATATTGGCTACCGTGTTTTCCAGTGGAAAAATCGGATACTCCGTATAATATTGAGAACCTAACAATCCTTTTTCTTCCCCTGTTACTAGCATCACCATGACACTACGCTTAGGGGCTTTTCCCGCTGCTTTAGCTTTTGCGAATGCTTCTGCCACATCTAAAACTGTTGAAGTTCCAGATCCATTATCATCAGCACCGTTGTAAATTTCGTCTCCTTTTTTTCCAAGGTGATCATAGTGAGCAGTGATGATAATAACTTCATCTTTTAATACAGGATCCGAACCTTCAATAAAACCCATGACATTGTCTCCAAGGATATTGCTCATGTCTTTTTTCTGACGGATCTCAAATGTAGTTTTTAGTTTAACCGCTTTAGATTTACCAGTAGCTCTTGCTTTGTCTCTTTTCTTGAATACCTTTTTCTTTCGCTTTCCCATGATTGCTTTTGCCACATTGGTAGAAATGAAAGAGTTGTTGGCATAAATATCAGACATCTCATTACCATCGCCTAAATTGATACTTGGTCCAACAAGGTATGAACGGCTTTTGCTTAATTGAGCTTGCAATTCATTTTCAATGATCATGATATGAGCAACGCCATATTTTTTTGCAGTTGTTAATTTCTTGCTTAAATCTTTTGACCAATCAGATTTCTTTTCCGTACCCGTAATACGAGAAGTTCCATCTGCTTTCATAGGCTCATCTTTGTAAACCATGATAACTTTTCCTTTCACATCTTTACCTGCATAATCACTATATTTTGGATCATCGATACCGTAACCTAAAAAGATGACTTCATTTTTATTCAGTTGATCGACATTTTGATTCATATTTGGGAATGATAAAAATTCCCAGAGGTGTTTAAATTTTTCACCATTGATATACATAACACAGTCTTCCCATTGCGTTTTGTTGAATGCGACACTCTGGAAATAGGTATTCTTTTTTCCAACACCAGGAAGTCCCATTTTTTTAAATTCTTCTGCTAAATATTCTGCAGCCATTTTATTTCCTTTGGCACCAGTTTCTCTTCCTTCGTATTCATCAGAAGCTAAGATGGTCAAGTGCTTCTTCATGTCATCTGCTGAAATTGTTTTTGCAAATTCTGTCTGGACATCTTTGAGAACAAGATCTTTTTTAGCGACTGTTTTCTTTTTGTTTTTTAGATGTAGGGTTGGTTGTGCAATCGAAATTTGAACAACGAATAAAGAAAGGAATATTCCAATAATGTATTTCATCTTTTTGAATTTTTAATTTGGTGCAAAGATAAGAAATCTAGTTTTACTTGTGCGACAGGACGTATTTTTACCACACAGAACATAAAGAAACATGGTTCACAAAGGATCTTGTGTCGTAAAATTCCTCACCAGAAAACGCAGAAAAATTGATTAGAAGTTACTGAAGTTAGTGCGTCCACAATGTGAATTTTTCTTTGTGGTCTTTGTTACTAATGTGGTCTTTATGTTAAAAAATGCGTTGTGAAGTAAAAATTATCTAAGTGTCAGCAAACACAAATCTTATCCACCCGACGCGCATGTCTGCCGCCTTCAAATTCAGTGGACAAAAAAGTATCGACCATTTGGATAGCGGTTGCATCATCTACATAACTACCAGGAATGGCGATGATATTAGCATCATTATGTTGACGGATAAGTTCTGCTACTTCATTGTTCCAACAAAGTCCACAACGAATATTTTGATGTTTATTGACAGCCATCGCGACACCATTTCCGGTACCACAAATAACAATCCCCATTTTTGCATCACCACTTTCTACAGCATCGGCAACAGGATGTGCGAAATCAGGATAGTCGACAGCATCTTCAGAATGAGCACCCATGTCCATTACCAAGATATCACCTTTTGATCTGAGGTGTTCAATGATTTTTGATTTCATTGCATGACCACGATGGTCGGTTCCGATGGCGATGGTAGTAGGATTCATAATTTAATTTCTCATTCTGTCAAGATTAAATTCAGCAAACATCCCTTGGAATTTTGCCAACAAATCATCGTCTTTCATTTTTCTAGTAATGTCAAGAATATCATCTTTCGTTCTGTCAGTAATGGCGAAATCTTGACCAAATGCTTTTAAGTCATCGGTATCCAATGAGTAATAAAAGTTCAAGTGGTCGGCTGTTTCATTTGCTAAAATTTCCAAGTGCGGTTTAGCTTCTTCGATTGCACCTGCTTCTGCCAACAATGAAATCATATAGAAAGCATTGTAGTCATATCGGAAATTCATATTCGGAAATGCTTCGAAATATTTTTGAATTAGCTCGACTGCCCGTTTTTTATCACCTCTTCTTACCATCCCTTGAGCAGTTCTCAAAATAGCAACTCTATGACTTTGAATACTTGGTCCATAACTTCTATCGACGAACAATTCTTCTTTGTCAAAATTCCCCCATTTAAATTTAGTCATCATGTTTTCATAGACTGCATCTTCATTGACACGACCATTACCCATGATTCCATATTGTGCTTCTGGTTTAGATTTGATTGGAACCAATCTCAAACTCAGACCTTCTAGTTGGGTATAATCTTGAAGTCCCATCAAAGACTCTTGACGACAAGTCACTGCAAAATAAATCGGACGTTCCCATAAATTGGATCCAATAATATCAAGGATTGCCAAATCACTTTTCAGCAATTGATTTTTATTGATTTTGAAAGAAATTTTATCTACGATCAATGAATCGTTTCTGCTAACGGTTCCATTAGCGGTTACTTGATTTCTGTCGACAGGAATGTACAAGTTCTTTGTTGGCAAATACGTATCTAAAGTTCTACCAGCACCAGCGCTTAATGGTTTGTCTGCTGCCATAAATTTCAATGCAGATTGCAAACTCATTTCTCCAACGTTCTGACCGTTCGGTGAGAAGTATGGAATTTGATTTCGTTTTTTACCTCGATATTGTTTGCTAGGTATTGTCATTTTGATGGCAGGCGAATCATTAACCTTTCTACGGATTTGATCAATATACCAATCGACTGCAATCAAACTAAGATTGACAACACGCACATCTGTACGGATTTTTTCAACCTCTTGCGCATACCACAATGGATAGGTATCATTATCTCCGTAAGTAAATATGATGGCATTTTTCTCACAAGAATTCAGGAAGTTGCTTGCGTAATCACGTGATCCAGTATGAGATGCACGACTATGATCATCGAAATTTTGGAAACCCATAATGGCAGGTACCATCAATGCCAATCCGATAGCGGCAGGTGCAGCCATGCTAGATGATAGATTCACTTTACTTTTCAATAAATGATATAAAGCAATAGCACCCATTCCAATCCAGATTGAGAAGGCGAAGAAAGATCCTGCCAATACATAATCACGTTCTCGAGGTTCGCTCGGAGGTTGATTAGAATAAATAATAATACCGATTCCAGTGATGACAAATAAAGTTAGTAATCCAAATGCTTCTTTAGGTCGTCGTCGGAAATGGAAAAGTAATCCTAGGATTCCGAATAGCAAAGGAAGGAAATAATATTTATTCCTTGCTTTATGTTTAAGCATTGCATCTGGCAATTCACTTTGATTGTACAATCGTGCGCTATCTATAAATGAAATTCCAGATAACCAATGTCCATTCTTTGGATCATCCGGATTGAAACCTTGGTCTCCATTTTGACGACCGACAAAATTCCACATAAAATATCGCCAATACATGTGCGCCATTTGATACTTGAATAGGAATCGCATGTTATCGGCTTGGGTTGGTTTTCCTTTTTTGCCGCCCATAAATTTACGATGCTGAGCAGGACGACCTTGTTCACCATGTCCAATACGAGGGAAGAAAATTTTGTCTTTATTATCATAAACATAGGATACTTTCTGATCCACAAATTCGTAGCGATCTCCTAACTGTCCTAATCTAGGTACCACTTCTGTATCAACAGGTCTGGCATCAAAGTGAGGTCCTCTTAATAATGGACGTTCACCATATTGTTCACGATTTAAGTATGGAATCAATCTGATTGGATCAGAAGGATTGTTCATGTTGATTGGTGTGTTGGCATTCGCACGAATTACAACAACTCCGATTGTAGAGAAGCTGATTACGACCAATGTCATTGCAATCATCAAATTATGCAACATGGAGTTTCCGCTTTTTCTAGCCAAATATATACCTCCAATCAAAACACCACTTACGATTACTATTAATGGATAAATTCCACTTTGAAATCCAGCTCCAAAAGAATTAACCATCATTACTTCGAGTGCTCCCCAAAGTTTCGGAATTCCTAGGATGACAAAAAATTGAATACCAACAATTAATGCCAATCCAGCACCCATTGCAAGCAACATTCCAATAAAGTTGTGATTTTCGTATTTTTTGAAATAATAAAACAATGCTAATGCAGGGAAGGTCAACAAACTCAAAAGGTGAACCCCCATGGATAATCCAGCAGCATATATTGCAAATACAACCCATCGATCATTACTAGCAGTATCTGGTAAATTGTACCATTTGATAATAGACCAAAATGTCAATGCGGTGAAAAAAGTAGACATCGCATAAACTTCTCCTTCTACTGCTGAGAACCAAATCGAACTACAAAAAGCCGTTGTCAATCCAGCAACCAATCCACCACCACACAAAGCCAACATATCAGAACCTTCCGGCTCTTGTTCTCTACCAAACATCGCCAATTTTCCAAAGATAATAGTTATCCAACAAACTAACATGGCACAGAATGCGGTACAAATTCCTGACAATATGTTGACGGCAAAAGCAATATTAGCTGGATCACTAGAAAAAGTAGTCGCAACTAAAGTAAACATTCGTCCAATTAAAAGGAATAATGGTGCACCTGGTGGGTGGACTACTTGCAACTTGTATGATCCGGTGACAAATTCACCACAGTCCCATAAACTACCAGTTCGCTCAGCAGAAAGAATATATACAAACAGCGCGATTGCGAATACAATCCACCCTGCAATATTTGTCATTCGATTATTAGAATTCATCTATAAAGGGGTAATTAATTTTTTTAATAAAATTCCCAGCAAAAAGAACTGCAAAAGTAAGAAAATATTGCCAAGATTTACATATGTAAACGTCTAATTGAGGGAACGGAAGATGATGTATGATATGAACTTTTAAGCGTGGGATTTGATGTGTGATGATGATATGATCGGCATTGCGTGTTCACGCGCTCACCAATAAATGGTCATATCATAAATCATACATCAAAGAATCATACATCAAAAAATAATACCTTTGCAAAAACGCTTGTCATGTTTAAGTTTTTGATAATTGCTGGAGGCCTCTATTACCTGTTCAGATTGATGATGAAATCCAATTCTGAACTCGATTCTACTGACCATAACGAGGAAATTCGGGATAGTAACACCGAAGATAACAATGATCTTAAAGATGACACCGAATATACAGATTATGAAGAAATCGAATGAAGACCTGCCGCTTGATATTGGAAGCCAAATTATACTGAAAAACAATCAGTTCTTAGTCATTAATAAACCACCTGGCCTTGGTATTCAACCTGATAAAACGGGTAATAAGTCACTTATTGATTTCGCTGAAATTTACACCAAAAAGAAATTGTTCATAACGCATCGACTAGATCGGCCTGTTAGTGGGGCAGTGCTGTTGGCAAAAAATTCAGATTGTGCAGCTTCTTTAAATGAACAATTCAAGAGCAAGAAAATTGAAAAAACGTATTTAGCGATTGTGAAAATAGCTCCTGCAATGAAGGAAGGTGCTTTACTTCATTATTTATTCAAGAATGAAAAAATAAATAAATCATTTGTAGCGGATAAGAATTCTTCTAACACTAAAAAGGCGGAATTGAAATATGAGGTAATTGCTCAAAGTGATAATTATTCTTTGTTGAAAATTAATTTGATTTCGGGTAGACATCATCAGATTCGAGTGCAGTTGAGTGCCATTGGAAGTCCGATAAAAGGGGATGTAAAATATGGTGCAAGAAGAAGCAATAAGGATCGGTCGATTCATTTGCATGCATGGAAAATTTCTTTTCAACATCCGATTTCTAATGAAGTGGTTGATGTGGTGGCGGCTCCTCCTGATGAATCTTTGTGGAATTTTTTTATTCAGTCAACAGCTCTCTGAAGGCTAGGAAGTTATTTGAAAGCAGTCTGGATATAAAATATTAAATGAAGTTTTAAATAAAGATACGTTAGCCCTCCGAGCGCTTATCAACATAAAGATTAAATCCGTAATTTCGCACCACACAACAACAGCTATGTCAGAAAACACAAAAGAAAAAAGAACAGAAATTGGGACCTTAGGAGAATTTGGTTTAATAGATCATATCACCAAAGACTTACCAACCGTTAACCCATCAACCATCAAATCAATTGGAGATGATGCAGCCGTAATTGACCATAGCAAAGAAGGAGTAACTGTCATTTCCACAGACACTCTAGTTGAAGGAATCCATTTTGATTTGATGTACAACCCATTAAAGCACCTAGGCTATAAGGCGGTTGTTGTAAATCTTTCGGATATCTATGCGATGAATGCATATCCGAAACAGATCACGGTTTCGCTGGCGCTATCCAATCGAATTTCAGTGGAAGCAGTGGAAGAATTATATGAAGGAATCAAGTCGGCATGTGAATATTATAAAGTAGATTTGATCGGAGGAGATACGACTGCCTCACCTTCTGGTATGTTTATCAATTTGACAGCAATTGGAGTTAATAAAAAGGAGCGAATTGTTTATCGAAATACTGCGAAAGTGGGCGACTTACTTTGTGTTAGTGGAAATTTAGGCGCTGCCTATTTAGGCTTACAAATTTTGGAAAGAGAAAAACAATTGTATCTCGATACACCTGGAATTCAACCAGACCTGGAAGAACAGCAATATTTAATTGGTCGTCAATTGAAACCAGAAGCTCGATTTGATATGGTCGAGTTATTTGAAAAAAATGGATTGATTCCAACCTCCATGATTGACGTTTCTGATGGATTGGCTTCAGAGATATTTCACATTTGCAAACAATCAGGTGTTGGTGCGATTGTAGAAGAGAGTGGAATTCCGCTTCATCCAGATACCGAACAAATGGCAATCAAATTCAAAATGGATCCTGCGACGGTTGCGTTGAGTGGCGGTGAAGATTACGAGTTGATGTTTACCATTAATCCGAATGATATGGAGAAAGTAAAATTCTTGCCAGACATATACATCATGGGTGAGATTGTTGAAAAAAGTGAAGGTATCAAGCTCCATACCAAAGGCGGAAACATCCATCCAATCAAAGCACAAGGCTGGGTTCATTTTCCCACGAAATAGCTAGAAATCTACAATAAAAATTGGAACTCCAACAATCAGCTACCGTTTTTAATAATCTTTCGATTCCTCTGAAAGTTCTTTTAGGAATTGTATTTCTTTTATCGATTTACTTTGTTGTGTTTTATCAACTTGATTGCATCGGTTTGTATCGTTGGGATGAATCTGGTAATGCATTGAATGCGTTAGAGATGAAAGATAGTGGTAACTATTTGAGGCGTTATTTCTTTGGAAAACCTGACAATTGGGAGACTAAACCTCCTTTACTGATCTGGTTTCAAGTATTGTTTTTAAAACTGTTGGGGAATAATGAATTGGCGATCCGATTGCCTTCTGCATTTGCGGTGTTAGGAACGGTGGTAATACTATTTCGTTTTTTCTGGAAAGAGATTAAAAACCCATTGGGAGGGGCAGTAGTTTGTTTGACTTTGTTGAGCTCAGCAGGGTATGTTCGCGATCATGTAGCGCGTACAGGTGACCATGAAGCAATGTTAATTTTCTTTATGACTGCCCTGTTTTTGGCGTATTATAAATATTTGAAGTATCCTGAAAAGGAATATCGATATGGTTTTATTTTTTGCATTTCGTTGATTGGTGCAGTGATGACAAAAAGTATTGCGGGTTTTCTTTTTCTGCCTGGATTGTTGATATATACGATTGTACAGAGACAACTATTCGATGTATTAAAACGGAAGTCATTTTACATGATGGTAGTTGGGTTTTTGGTGGCAGTTGGTGGTTATTATTTATTGGTGGAGCAAGCGTATCCAGGCTATTTAGAGACTGTTTGGGGAAATGAATTGTTTCCTAGATATTTCAATACCTCCAAAACGATAGATGAATTCATTGTTCCAAAATCAAAATGGAAATATGTCAAATTGATTATTAGTGATCACTTTGTGCCTTTTGTCTTTTTATTGCCGATTGCGATTGTGTTGGTTTATATCTCGAAGTCAACAGTGATCAAACGATTGACAACATTGAGTTTGTGCGTTTCTATCACTTTTATGTTGATCATTTCAAATGGAGTTTCCAACTCTTGGTATGATGCTCCAGTTTTTCCGATATTGGCAATTTTGATTGGATGTGGAAGTATCTGTTTGCTAGATTTTTTATTTACAGTACCAGCATTCAAACAAAATACTTACAAGTATGTTATAACAACACTCTTTCTCTGTACCTTGTTAGTGTTCCCATATTATAAAATCATCACCGAAAAAGTGTATTTCCCTCCTTATTTTGATAATGAAATGAAGTACGGAGATTTCATGTATAAAGTAAAAGAACAACACCCAGAAATAAAAGATTACTACGTTTATTCAGAAAATATAAATCGACATTTCATATTTTATCACAATGTCTTCAACATGGATTATGGTTACAAAATCGACAACTGTGCGGATGTGAAATTTAAACGATGTTTTACAGAAGATAAACAACTTCCTGCGATTGGAAGACACGTTCTCATTTGCAATCAATCTATGCAAAAAAGAATCAAAAAATATATAACCTTAGAAAAGGTGATGGCCTCCCACGGCTGCGAGCTATACAAAGTAGCCGGTTATCCTCAACAACCAAATAGTTCCAACGGAACGAAATAACCCACCAACGAAGGGAGTATCCCTTCGTTCACTATCGCATCCCATCGAACAAAAAAAAATCCCAACTCCGAAAATTTCAAAGTTGGGATTTCATAAGCAATATGAAAAAACTTACGAATCTAAATCCGTAGTTGGCTTTTCATCTTCTGTAAAATAATCTTCCGCACTAGTAGGAGGAATTCCATTAGAAGCAGCAGCACCATTCTTAGCGATTGCTTTAGCATCTTGATCTTCGTAGAAATTACTAAACGGTCTAGGACCAATTAATCTTTCCACATCAGATTTCAATAATACCTCTTTTTCCAACAATGCTTGTGCAAGAAGTTCCAACTCATTTCTTCTTTCCTTCAATAACTCCTGAGCACGAATATATTGTGTTTCCACTAATTTTCTAACTTCATCATCAATCAACGTAGCCGTCTCATCTGAATACGGTTTGTTAAATTGACCTTCCGACATACCGTGGAAAGAAACTTGACCAACTGCCTCACTCATTCCAAAAACTGCGACCATACTATACGCCATCTTTGTAACTTGATCGAGATCGTTTTGAGCACCAGTAGAAATCTTATCAAAAACTAATTTCTCTGCAGCTCTACCACCAAACGTCATACACATTCTATCGTGCAATGCTTCCGTTCTTGTGATGTATTCTTCTTTCGGCAAATACTGTGCATATCCCAAAGTACCCATCCCACGTGGGACGATTGTTACTTTAACTAGCGGAGAAGCATTTTCCAAAAACCAACCACAAACAGCATGACCTGCTTCATGATAAGCGATGATTTTTTTCTCAGCTGGTGCGATGATTTTATTTTTCTTTTCAAGACCACCGATGACTCTATCTAGTGCAT
Source organism: uncultured Saprospiraceae bacterium (assembly GCA_937941765.1). Classification (GTDB taxonomy): domain Bacteria; phylum Bacteroidota; class Bacteroidia; order Chitinophagales; family Saprospiraceae; genus CALDGQ01. The sequence goes on along the minus strand of CALDGQ010000017.1, from coordinate 129,910 downwards.
AGTTGAAGTCATCCATATCGACTTCTTTTTTGTTTCTACGAGCGGCGATTAATGCAGCTTCATTACAAATGTTAGCGATATCAGCACCTGCAAAACCTGGCGTCATTTCAGCCAAGGTGCTTGACTTGATACTAGGTCCTGTCTTGATTGTTTTTAGGTGAACTTTGAAAATTTGCTCTCTTCCAACAAGGTCTGGACGATCAATTCCAATTTGACGATCAAAACGACCTGGTCTCAATAAAGCATTATCCAAAACATCGGGACGGTTGGTTGCAGCCATTAGGATAACTCCTTTATCTGTGGCAAATCCATCCATCTCAACAAGTAGTTGATTCAAAGTATTTTCACGCTCATCATTTCCACCTTGCATAGAACCTTTTCCACGAGCACGACCGATTGCATCAATCTCATCAATGAAAACAATACAAGGAGCTTTTTCACGAGCTTGCTTAAATAAATCTCTTACTCTAGATGCACCGACACCAACAAACATTTCCACAAAATCAGAACCTGAGATGGAGAAGAAAGGTACCCCTGCTTCACCAGCAACTGCTTTTGCTAACAATGTTTTTCCTGTTCCAGGAGGGCCAACTAAAAGAACTCCTTTAGGAATTTTTCCACCGAGCGAAGTATATTTCTTTGGTGACTTCAAGAAGTCAACAACTTCCATCACTTCTTCTTTGGCTTCGTTTAATCCAGCAACATCTGCAAACGTTACCGTTACTTTTGTTCCTTTATCAAACAAAGTTGCTTTAGATTTTCCGATGTTAAAAATTTGAGCACCAGGACCGCCAGCGCCACCGCTAACACGTCTCATGATGAAAACCCAAATCCCAACAATTAGTAATATCGGTAACACCCAACTCAACAGTGGTCCTAGCCAATTTTGCCTAGTCACATAATTGAAATCAACCCGGTCTTCTGGTGTAAGGTCTTTGTTGAGTCTTTCGATTTTTTCATCAAAGCGATCAAGAGAACCTACTTCAAAAGTATAATTAGGTCTACCGAATTTATTTTCAGCAGCGTCCTTATGTTTATCAAGTTTCAATCGATCTTCTTTTATGTAGACGTGCGCCAACTCTTTGTTAACCACTTCTAAACTCTTGACATCACCATCCAAAGCATACTCTTTAAACTTTTCATAGTTTATAGATTTAGTAGTGCTTTGAGTCAACGTATAAAAATTCAGTCCTAATAGAAATAAAGCAAGGATGCCGTAAATCCAATAAGTGTTGAATTTTCCAGAGTTGTTATTTTTATCTTTTTTCTTTCGTTCCATTAATTCAATTAAAGTAATTGGTATTGATAGGTAAACGTTTTAAGTACATGGAAAAGTTTTAGAAAATCGACATAATCCATGTTTATATCTATATACAGCTATAAATTATCGTATTCTGTAAACATTGCATCGCTCCAAAGGTCTTCTAGTTGATAATATTCTCTTGTCTCTCGATAAAATACATGAACGACGACATCAAAGTAATCAACTAAGACCCATAAAGAAGTTTGTGTCCCTTCAACATGCGAAGGAACCATGTTTAATTCTTTTTTTATTTTTCCGTAAACTCCGTCTGCAAGGGCTTTTACTTGAGTGTTGGAATCACCTTCGCAAATGATGAAAAAGTCAGTTGGAGCGTCATCCAAGTGTCTTAGGTCTAATTTTACAATATTTTTTCCCTTCTTATCCTGCAAACCATCTACTACTAAATCACAGAATGCTTCGATTGAAATGTCTTTTTGTTGTGCTCCCTTTTGTGAATTCAAATTGCGTTTTTGTTAGTTTTGTAAAATATTAGAAATCAGATTGATTAGATGGTTTTTTCAAGCCAATAAAGATACAAAATAAAATTTTTTGAGTACTAATGCCATTCTCAAATTTCAGAACAATATTTTCCTTCATTTTCCACACTTGGAATCAACCAATCTTTACGCTTTAAATATACTCTCAAAAAGCAATCCAACGGAAGGAACTGCCATTTCTACCTATAATCAGGTGAATGGTCGCGGTCAAATTGGCAGTAAATGGGAAAGTCAGCCAAATAAGAACATTTCATTAAGCATAATTCTTTATCCGACTTTTTTAGATGCGAAAGATGGATTTTTGTTAAATCAAGCGATTTCACTGTCAGTTTGGGAATTTATTTGTTTACATAATGTAGCTAGTGCAAAAATTAAGTGGCCAAATGATATTTATATCAACGACCTCAAAGTTGCTGGTTTATTGATTCAAAATTCAATTCAAGGTCAACAATTGCAGTCGAGTGTCGTAGGAATCGGTATCAATATCAATCAAGAATATTTTTCAAAAGAAATTCCGAATCCAACTTCTTTGATCAATGAAACGAAAAAGACTTTTGATTTGGATGAATTATCTGCCCAATTATTTGATCATGTGGAGCGCAATTATTTTTTGCTTAAATCAGGAAATGTCAAATTGATTCAAAAAAAATATTTTAGCGCTTTGTATCGATTGAATGTCTGGACAAATTTCTCTAAAATGGATGGCACTTCATTTAAAGGAAAGATACGATCAACCAGTGCGGATGGAAAAATAAGAATTGAAAATGAGCAAGGTACTATAGAAGCATTTAATTTAAAAGAGGTAGTTTATAACAAATAATGGACGTACAAATAATAACAATCGGTGATGAAATTCTAATAGGTCAAATCATAGATACCAACTCAGCTTGGATCGGTCAATTACTCAACAAACATGGTTTCAGGATCAGTAAAATCGTTACTGTTGGAGATGGAGAACAAGAAATTTTCAGCGCTATCGAAAGTGGGATGAATCAAAGTGATTTGGTGTTGCTGACAGGTGGATTAGGACCAACCAAAGATGATATCACGAAAAAAGTAATTGCCAATTATTTTGATGTTGAAATGGAATTTTCCGAAGAAACTTGGGAGAAAATTTCAAAATTTTTCAAACATATAGGAAGAACAACAACGCCTGCACATCGAGAACAATGTTACATGCCTGCGAATGTAAATTTGCTATATAACAAAATGGGTACGGCACCTGGAATGTGGTTTGAAAAGGATAATAAAGTGTTGATTTCAATGCCTGGCGTGCCCTATGAAATGAAATATATCATGGAGCATCAAGTGCTGCCTAAAATAAAGGAGAAGTTTAGAACAACTCCAATTGCACATCGTACCATTCGTACCGCTGGAATAGGGGAGTCCAGAATAGCAGAACGAGTTCAATCAATAGAAGCCAATTTGCCGGACTTTATAAAACTCGCTTTTTTACCAAGTTTGGGGCATGTTCGTTTAAGACTCACTGGAATGCACGAAAGTGAAGAAGAATTGAACCTAATTCTCGATAAAAAAGTAAAAGAAATAGAAGCCGAAATTTCCGACATTATTTATGCTTCAGAAGATATCAGTTTGGAAGAAGTGGTCAATAAAAGATTGATTGAAAAAGGTCTTACTATTTCTACAGCAGAAAGTTGTACAGGCGGATATATTGCGCATAGACTGACAAGTGTAACAGGATCTTCAGCCTACTTCAAAGGAAGTGTTATAGCATACGCCAACGAAATTAAAATGGAGCAACTTAATGTCAATGAAGAGACATTGGAAAAACATGGGGCAGTCAGTGAGGCAACGGTAACTGAAATGGTCAAAGGTTGTTTAAAACGTATGCAAACGGATATTGCAATTGCAACCAGTGGAATCATGGGGCCAACGGGCGGAACACCAAATAAACCAGTAGGTACGATCTGGATTGCAATCGGAAATAAGGAAGAAATAAAAACGCTGAAATTACAATTGGGTAAACATCGTTTAAAGAACATAGAATACACCGCAAATATGGCGCTTAATCTCCTATTTAAATTTTTAATAGATAGGAAAAACCCTTAATTTTGTGGGAGTAAAACATGGAATAAATTTAAATCTATTTTTTTTCTATGTTTTTACAACTCAAAAAAAACAATAATGGCTCAAGTCGAATTAATCATGCCTAAAATGGGCGAAAGTATCATCGAAGCAACGATCCTGAAATGGGTCAAAAATGTCGGTGATACAATAGAATTGGATGAAACGATTTTGGAAATCGCAACGGATAAAGTTGACTCCGAAATTCCATCTCCAGTTGCAGGTACTTTAGCAAAGATATTGTTCCAAGAAAATGATGTTGTCGAAGTTGGAAAAGTGATTGCAATCATTGCAACAGAAGGATCGTCTGTCGAATCAGTTTCAACCCCATCTGTAGTTGAAGCTCCATCGAATAATAACAATGATCAGAAAGAAATGCCAGCAAAGACGAATGGAGTAAGCACACCAGACCGTCAACCAGCCACGGCAATGGCTGCTACCTCATCTGCTTCAAATAAATTTTATTCGCCATTAGTTAAAAATATCGCAAAGCAAGAAAATATTAGTTTAGTAGAATTGGATGCATTGACGGGAACTGGAAAAGATGGAAGGTTCACTAAAAAAGATATGTTGGCTTTTGTTTCGAATAGACAAAGTAATGGTGGTAGCGTCCAACAAGTAGCTACTTCTAACAATACAATTAACAAAGCTGCGGCACCTCCAACTTCAAACGGACATTCCACACCAGCAGTTTCAGTTTCTGGAAATGTAGAGATTGTTGAAATGGATCGTATGAGAAAGATGATTGCAGATCACATGGTGATGTCCAAACATACTTCTCCTCACGTCACTTCATTTATCGAAGCAGATGTAACGGATATAGTCAACTGGAGAAATAAAGTAAAAGGAGAATTCCAAAAGAAGCATGGACAGAAAATAACGTTTACACCAATTTTTGTAGAAGCGGTTGCAAAAGCGCTAGGGGATTTTCCAATGGTCAATGTGTCTGTTCATCCAGATGGAAACAAGATCATTGTCAAAAAAGATATTAACATTGGTATGGCAGCAGCATTGCCTTCTGGTAATTTAATTGTACCCGTTATTCGGAATGCGGACACCATGAATATGCTTGGATTGACAAAAACAGTCAATGATTTGGCAACAAGAGCCAGAGCAAATAAATTAAAACCTGATGAAATTCAGGGTGGTACCTTCACATTAACGAATGTTGGAACGTTTGGTAATGTGATGGGCACTCCGATCATCAATCAACCTCAAGTAGCAATTCTTGCAGTAGGAGCTATCCGTAAAAAGCCTGCTGTAATTGAGACAGAACATGGAGACTTAATTGGAATACGCCACATGATGTTTATGTCTCTATCTTACGACCACAGAGTAGTCGACGGATTTTTGGGAGGATCATTTCTTCGAAGAGTTGGCGATTATTTAGAGGCTTTCGACACGAAACAGGCGATTTAATTCGTTTTGTTTGATATTGTGTACACGCTCAAAGTAAAATAACAATGAACTTCAGACTAACACTCTTGGCCCTAATTTTTATTGTCTCCACTGGAGTGGTTTCTGCTCAAAAACAAGCTAAAGCAATTCGCGCTGCGGGAGAACAATGTTACGAGCATCAGCAATACCGAGAAGCTTTGCGCTATCTTTCCAAGTATCAAAAAATGAAACCTGGTGACAAAGAAGTTGCCATGATGATTGGTGTCAGTAATCTCTTTTCAAATAACATATCTGGAGCAAAAAAATATTTCAACCATTTAGTTCAAAGCAATAAAAAAGCTGATCCAACTGCTTTTTATTATTTGGCGAAATCTTACCATATGGATCATGATTTTCATGAAGCCATTCGATATTACAAAGAATTCCTAAAAAGTACAAAGTCTGACAATGATAAACGCAGACTTGTAAAAGATGATATAAAACGTTGTGCCAATGGTATGCGTTTGAAGGCAGGAGAAAAAATTGCTTTTGTTGAAAATATGGGTGAGAAAATAAATACACCTGATGAAGAATATGGAATGGTGTTGTCTCCAAATTTTGAAGATAGAATGTATTTCTCATCTCGTCGTCCTGGCAACATGGGTGGCAAAAAAACATTGGAAGGAAAGTTAGATGAGCGACTGGGAAGCTATGCAGCTGATATTTTTTCTTCTAGAATTGTTAATGGCGAATGGACCGTGATTGAGCCCATGAATGCATTTATTAATACATCTGACAATGATGAAGTATTGGATTTTTCCAACAAAGGAAAAGTTATGTTTATGTTTCAAAGTCCAGATATGTTTAGCGGACATGTTTATGTTGATACTTTTTCAAATGATGGTATAAAAAAACCACCTTCTTATTTTGACGGTCCGATAAATGCGCACAAAGGAAGTGTAAGTATTGATGTCTTTGCAGATTCGATTATGATATTCTCTAGTCGTCAAAAAGGTGGTTTTGGAGGAAGTGACTTATATGTTTCCAAATATTCTAACAATAGATGGTCATTGCCAAGAAATTTAGGACCTGGTATCAACACTGCTTATGATGAGATCACTCCATTTTTAGCAAATGACGGTCGTACCTTATATTATAGTTCGAACAATACAGCTTCTGTTGGTGGTTTCGATATTTTTAAATCAAAGTATGATGCTGGCGGTGCTCGTTGGTTGTTAGGAACGAATGTTGGTATGCCTATAAATTCGGCTGGTGATGAAACCCATTTTAGTCTGGCAAAAGATGCGATGCGTGGATATCTTTCCTCATCCAATAAGGACAGTTATGGGAAACGTGATATTTTTATTGCCTATTTTACTTCAGCTCAAAGTGAACAGTTAGTAGCAGCAACAAAAAATTCTGTTTTTTACAATAGTTATTTTACAAACACTTTAGCTTCCGTTTCTCCGAATGGAAATTCGACAGCAGGTAGTTCCTTTAATGCGCCTTCTACAACCACTGAAATTACTTCCTACAAAGTTACGCCACTTTATTACAACGATGACAATGATGTTTTAAATATCATTAATTCAAAGTCATTGAATAGACTTGGGCGTGTATTGTTGGATAATCCTGGTATAAAGGTAGAGTTGGATTGTCACTCAAACAGAACGAATACAACCAACTTTGATTTGTATTTTTCTATCAAAAGGGCAGAACAAGTAGCAGATTATTTAGTAAAAAATGGAGTAGCTTCCAATCGAATATTAATCAAAGGAATGGGGCCTAATTATCCAGTTGCAAAAGAATCCATCAATGGCAATCCAAATAGTCGAGGAATGGAATTCAATCGCCGTGTCGACATCAAGTTGCATGGAACTGAAAACTCAATGGTAAATGTATCCTATGATTTGCCAAATGTCCCTTTTGACATGGTAGAAAATTATTTGAAAGGATATAATAGCTATGTTGAAGGTTTGTCTTATAAAGTTCAGATGGCATCCTTGAAACAAATGTACACTAGTGAATTGTTTACCTCCTTCAATGATCCGATGATTGAGAAAACTGCAGATGAGCGAAATTACGCTTACACTGTTGGATTATTCAAAGACTTTTTCAAAGCAGATCAATTAAAGAAACAATTAGAAGCAAGTGGAATCGTTGGTCCATTTGTAGTTCCATATATTAATGGAAAGCGTGCTACTCAATTGGAAATTTCTTCAATGGCTACGAAGTATACGGATCTGTATAATTATATGGCTTACCTTTCAAAGGATAAATAATAGTTTGATTGTTTTGGAGTTTTAATATAGAGATGGATAATAAAAATCTCATATTAGCGCTTCAATAAAACAACTATGAATCAGAAAATTGAATTCCTAAAGGAAAGTATTAAGAATTTGAAGACAGTTGGTACTGTGACACGCAGTTCAAAATTTGTCTGTAAAGAGATGATCAGCCATGTTGATTTTTCTAAGGCCAAAACAATCGTAGAAATCGGAGCAGGAGATGGTGTAATTACTCACCATATTTTAAATGCGATGAAAGGAGATACACAATTGGTTTCTTTTGAAGTCAACGAAAACTTCTGCAAAATCCTTAAAAAAATCGAGAATCCTAATTTTCATCTAGTAGAAGATTCCGCCGAAGAAATAGAAAAGTATCTAAAGAAACTGAATCTTGGGAAAGCGGACTTTATTATATCAGCAGTTCCTTTCGTCGCTTTTCCAGACGAGCTTGCATTAAAGATTGTTGAGAATTGTGCAAGCCAATTAAAGAAAGGTGGAAATTTCATCCAACTTCATTATTCACTTTTGACCAAGAAATTATACGAAGGAGTATTTGGGAATGTAGATGTCAATTTTGTGGCCATCAATTTACCACCAGCTTTCGTTTTGGTTAGTGAGAAGGGGTAAGTTGGTCCCTGGATTGGCGAGAATTTGGTGTTCATATTTTGAACGGCTAGGGTGAGTATGCGTGCATGCAATGTTGAATGCGTGCTCATCCTAGCCGTTCAAAATACTAATAACTAGCAACCAATGCCTATTCTACCATCACTAACTTCATGTCTTTAAAAACAAACTTAGTCCGCTCCAAATCATCTGTCATCCCCAACAAAAAGCCACCGCCACCTGCACCACACAATTTCAAACAATACAAATCCGACATCAAACCTTTTATCCATAATTTCTGAAACGCTTTAGGAATCATCGGCAGAAAAAGTTGATATTGAAGTTGACTGATTTTTTGAAATGAATCTTTTAGACCTGAAATATCTTCTTGTATTAGCTGATCGATTGCCAAATTATTGATTGGAATTAATTGACTTCGTATGGCATTTTCATAACCACGGTCTTGCATTTGTTTTCTGAAGATAGCAACTAAAGGACTCGTCTGTCGACTGATTTCAGTGTCCAATAAGAAGAAGGTGATTTTATCAAATGAGGTAGAAACATTTTTTTTTGTGACCGTACCTTCACTATCAATCAACAAAGGTTGGTTCAACAAAGAAATCAAAGGATCTATACCAGAACTAGCACCATGAAAATAATTTTCCATCAACCCCAATTCCTTTTGTAAAGTCGTCAAGTTCTTAATTTCTTCAATATTAAGGGTACTATATTTCTGACAAATGGCTGCTACTATTGCACCTGAACTTCCAGCACCATATCCAACCGGAATATTGGAATCAAAATGCATCCCATTATTTATGTCCGTGATGAAATTATCTACATCAATATCAAAAGAAAGATTAGGATTCAGTCTTCTTAAGAATTCACCAAATGCAATTAACTCATTTTTAAATGGAGTCACCACATCATTTTCTTCGAAAGCCCATTTCCCATTCAAAGACTGCATCGGCATAGCAAGTGCACGACCACCGACTAAGATGATGTGTTCTCCGAATAGGATTATTTTTCCTGGTGTGGGTTTGGTGTTCATTTAAATTTTATTTCTCTCCTTCAGAGCTAATATTGCGATTGTAATTTAGCATTAGGCGTTGCCCATTGCTATTTGCTTATACTCCGTTGGAGTTTTTTAACAACATATCACTATAAGAATGATGAATCAAATCACCTTGTTCAATCTGCAACAAATCCATATAGTGATCACATTGTTTTTGTAAAATATCAATTGCTACTTTTCCAGTTTCATCTATCGCTTCAATTTCGGCAAAACTTCCCAAACCTTTCACTTCATCGACATGAAATTTTACGTTGTCGATAAAATAAATATGACGTTGTTTGTCCACAACTACTTTGACATCCATTGCAGCAGTTAATACTTCGTTTAACGAGTCGGTCTCAGTTGGTTTGTGCAATAATACTTTCGACAACTTTGGTCCTTCTTGATTAGGGCGATTGTAAAAAATCAGCGTGTTTTCAATTGAACCTTGTCGCAATTTCAAACGACCATTGTTGGATTGAAAATAAGTATCTACCTGATGATCCATCCCTTTGTAGACTGCATTTTTTTGTTTGAGAATTTTGTGGATGGCATCAGGAGATTTACAACTTGCTTTTATTTCTATAATGTTGATAGACATAGCGTTTGTTATTTTGCGTATAATACTTTTCTTTTTTTGTGTTCTTTGTTTCTTATGTGATCTTCTGTGATAAAAAATTCACAACTTTATGTGTTAAGAAAAAAATCAAATCCAAAAATAGAGAAACTTGAAGTAGGAAAAAGCATACACAAACTATTATATTTGCGCCGTGGAGAATTTGCAGCTGTTGCTGAACAATTACAAAGAGAGTGACCGAATAAAAAAATTGGTAACTGCTCTTGATAAAGAAACTCCGGCCAGAATCAAGATCACTGGAATGGTTGGAGCAATGGATTCCTTTGTCCTAGCCTCAACATATCTCAACCGCACTGGCAATGTTTTATTCATAGCGAATGACAAAGAAGAAGCGGCTTACCTACAAAATAATCTAGCTAACATTTTTGAAAAGAAACCGATTCGGTTTTTTCCGGACTCTTTTCGACGCCCAATGTATTTCGATGTTTTGGATACTAATAATGTATTACAAAGAACAGATGCGATCAATCGAATTACCACCTCAACATCTATTGGCGAAATTATCATTACCTATCCAGAAGCATTATTTGAAAAAGTAGTGGCTCCAGAAGTATTGAACGAAAAGCGCATTCATATCAGTGTCAATGAAAAATTAGATACAGATTCCATGATTGATGTGATGGTAGCGTATGGCTTTGAACGGGTAGATTTTGTTTATGAACCAGGTCAGTTTTCAGTACGTGGTGGAATCATCGATATTTATTCTTATGGAAATGAATGGCCATATCGTGTAGAGTTATTTGATGATGAAGTTGAAACGATTCGTACATTCGATCCTACAACTCAATTGTCACAAACTAATATCACCAAAGTTTCCATTGTTCCTAATATCAACACTCGATTTACGCAAGCACAAAAAGTATCCGTTTTTAAAGTGTTAGGAGAAGATGTGTCTGTTTGGATAAAAGATCCAGTTTTTATGTTAGATCGGTTGCAGATGTGTTTTGAAAAAGCGGAAGAATTTGCGGGTACTATTTCCAGTACAGATGAAAGTGATTTGGCAGAAATATTCAGAGACCGTGCTTTCATAATGCCAAATGAAGTAATGTCTGATGTGCAGCAATATCCGTTGGTGATTATGTCAAATTCGATGCCATCCTGGGACTATGATTTAGAATTACAATTCAATGCGAAGCCACAACCTAGTTTTAATAAAAATTTCGATTTGCTAATTGCAGATTTGAAGAAAAATGAAGAAGCTGGCCTTAAAAATTACATGTTTACGGATAGTACCAAACAGATTGAGCGCTTCTATTCAATCTTCGAAGATTTAGGTGCACGTATTAAATTTCATCCAGTACCGATTTCTATTCATCAAGGATTTGTGGATACAGATTTGGATATTACTTGTTATACGGATCATCAAATTTTTGAACGATTTCACAAATATAAATTGAAAAAAGGATTCACGCGAGATAAAGCGATGAGTCTGAAAATGCTTAGAGAATTGCGACCAGGCGATTTTGTTACCCATATAGATCATGGCGTTGGTAGATATAGTGGTTTGGAAAAATTAGATATCAATGGAAATCAACAAGAATCCATTCGATTGATTTATAAAAATAATGATGTCCTTTATGTTGGGATAAATTCATTGCATAAGATTTCCAAATTTGTAGGAAAAGAAGGAACGGCTCCAAAACTAAATAAGTTAGGAACAGATACTTGGAAAGCATTGAAACGTCGAACCAAGAAAAAAGTAAAAGACATCGCTGGTGAGTTGATCAAACTTTATGCAAAACGAAAAGCATCCAAAGGATTTGCATTTCCAGAAGATGGGTATTTGCAAAATGAGTTGGAAGCATCTTTTATTTATGAAGACACTCCCGATCAATTAAAATCCACCAATGATGTAAAAGCAGATATGCAAAAGGCAACACCGATGGATCGATTGATTTGTGGAGATGTTGGTTTTGGGAAAACGGAGATTGCAATTCGTGCTGCATATAAATGTGTGATTGGTGGAAAGCAAGTTGCCATACTTGTTCCAACAACAATACTTGCACTACAGCATTACAAGACATTTGGTGAACGACTCGAAGGTATGGGAGTCAATATCGATTACATCAATCGTTTCCGAACAACTAAAGAAAAGAACGCCATATTCGAAAATCTCAAACAAGGGAAAATTGATATCGTTATTGGTACACACGGTATTCTCAATAAAAAAATTGGGTTCAAAGATTTAGGGTTATTGGTGATTGATGAAGAACAAAAATTTGGAGTAGCAGCAAAAGAAAGATTGAGAGGATTAGCAGTGAATGTTGATACGTTGACATTAACTGCAACACCGATCCCACGTACCATGCAGTTTTCATTGATGGCGGCAAGAGACCTGTCGGTTATCCGCACACCTCCACCTAATCGTCAGCCAATACATACGGAGACCCGCATCATTAATGAAGAGTTGATCAAAGATTCTATTTACTATGAAGTGAATCGCGGTGGCCAAGTATTTTTCGTACACAATCGAGTGAAGACCTTACCAGATATGGCGGGGATGTTGCAAAGACTCTGTCCAGATGTCAAGATCAAAATGGCACATGGACAGATGGAGTCAAAGAATCTTGAAAAAGCATTGTTAAGTTTCATTGAAGGAGAATACGATGTATTGGTTTCTACAAATATTATTGAAACAGGATTGGATATTCCCAATGCAAATACGATCATCATCAACAATGCGCACCAATTTGGAATGAGTGATCTTCATCAACTCAGAGGTAGAGTAGGGCGCTCCAATCGGAAAGCATTTTGTTATCTATTCAGTCCACCTTTATCGGTCTTGACAACAGAAGCAAGAAAGCGACTAAAGGCATTGGAAGAATTTTCAGATCTAGGAAGTGGATTTGATATTGCGATGCGTGATTTGGATATTCGTGGAGCTGGAAATTTATTGGGTGGAGAACAAAGTGGTTTTATTTCAGACATTGGATTTGAAACTTACCAGAAAATTCTAAATGAAGCCATTCAGGAATTAAAAGAAACGGAGTTTAGAGATTTATTCAAAGAAGAAATAATAAAGGAGAAAAAATATGTTCACGATGTAATTATCGAAGCCGATACAGAAATGTTGTTTCCAGATTATTATGTTAATAATATTCAAGAGCGATTAAATCTATATACCGAGTTGGATAAAATTATTGATGAAGAAGCATTGCAAAAATTTCAACAGAAACTAATTGATCGTTTTGGGAAATTACCAAGAGAGACCAATGAGTTATTTGACGGATTACGACTACGTTGGATTTGTAAAGAACTAGGATTTGAAAGACTCAATATCAAGAGTAGTAAATTGCGTTGTTACTTCATTGCCAATCCGCAATCTCCTTTTTATGAAACCAAATTATTCAATAACCTTATGGACTTCATCGCTAAAGATGGACATAAATTCGGACTAACTTTTAAGAAATCGAATAAGTATATTTTCTTAGTGAAGGATGGTGTGCGAAAATTGAAAGATGCGCGGATATTGTTACATAAGATTAAGGATGCGGTTGGGAGTTGAACCGCAGCATATTGAATTTCGAAGCGGAGTTTGTGGACAACCAGATATGAGTTCGTGAATGGTGGTTTAATTTTAGATAATCTTACGCTTCATTTAAAATAACCGTTTCCGGAAATAATGCGATGTAAGCAATATAAGCAGAGATCAAAAAACCAATCACTGACAACCAAAAGCACTTGTTCTTAATCACTTGTTGCTTTTGTTCTATGATAGAATAGAGACAATAAGATAGAAACACCAAATTTGTAAAGCTGATTGCAATCATAATAAAATACTGCTGTTAACTATAGATGAAAAAGAAGGTGAAATGGTTGCTTTGGTATAACACTATGTGGTAGAATACGTCCTCTTTTTTTACTAAGAAATTGTGTGTTCGAAAAACTAATTCTTCCCAAACTCCCTCAAGTTAGTAGTGATCCCAATATGATTAGCACCACCAGCAATATGAAAAACACTTCTACCATAAGATATTTTAAAACGATTAATCTTCAAACCAATCCCACCGGAAAAACCAGCAATACTACGTAGCGAAGCAACTTTCATTTCTGATCTTCTCAAATGGTTATACCCGATTCGGATTCTAAAATTATCTTTTTTACCAAGGATAAATTCACCATTAAAAATGATGTGTCTGAAAAGGTTGTCAACAATATCTTTTCCTTTATTATCACTAGGTTGTTGATCTCCAAAGAAAGTAGTTTCTTCTTTGTTTGGGTCATCGTATAAAATATTCCAACGTTGTAAATTATGAGCAATGACAGAAAAACGAAAAGGCAAATATTTTAGTTTTTTAGAAATCCCAAATTGAATATCAAAACCAACATCTTCTCTATTATCTTCTCTGTAAGTTGAAAATTGAGTTCCAATATTTTTAAAAACCAATCCAGCAGAAAAAGTACCAGTAGAATCTTGATAGTAAGCACCAACATCTGCTAACATTCCATAAGAATCAAATCCTTCAAATTGAGAAGCAACCATTTTTAGATTGGCTCCTAGTCTCATTTTATCGTACAGTTGTTTGGATGCACCGATCGTGAGTCCATATTCTGAAGCATTGAAAGTTCCATTGATGTTTCCGTTTTCATCAGCGCTATCAAATGAACCATAAGAGATGTATTGCATGCCTCCTAGAAAAGTTGCATCCCATTTTTTTACGTGATGACCATATCCGGCAAAACCATGTTGGATATCTGCTAAAAATAAATTGTGGTTAAAAGAAAGTTGTTGATGCATTGTGCTATTCAGCAAAGCAGGATTGTCATAACCAAGTGCGATATCATCATCCGCTACTGAAATTAAGCTACCACCTAATGCTGTAACTTGAGCGGAAGGAGAGAGGTTGATAAATTCGTATACATTATCACCACCGATTTGAGCAAACATTGTGTTAGAAAAAAAATAAAAAACACAAATAAATATTAGCGTAAAGTTGATTTTCATTTAAATTGAATTTAAAATTAGAAATGAAAAATTAAAAATATCACGTTACTACTCGTACCCAAGTGCTCACGAAACAAGATCCTATTTTTAATTTTCAATTTTACATTCATAATTATTTGGATTAGAAATAACACAAAATATACGTTCTCATTATGGTTGTCAACGAGCTCCACTTTGACATTGGACATTCTACGGTTCGATATTCTGCGGTTCAAATTTTTTATTCTTCCGCCTTCCAAGTAGTTCTACAGACCCCTTTATCACAGTCCATCTTTTTGACAAGCGCACCCGTTTCATCGTACATCTTCAATTCTCCATGTTCATTGTCGCCATCCAGGTAGGCGCCTTCCGCTTTCATTTTCCCATTTTTATAGTACTCAACAAAAGGTCCATTTTCTTGATTGTCTTTAAAAAGGACTTCTTCCCTCAATTGACCATTATCATAAAAACGTTTCCATTTTCCTTGCATCATACCAGCCGTGTAACGACCTTCATTATCTACCTGTCCATTTTGGTGATAGGTAAAGTATGGGCCATCAAAATCTCCATTGACATAATTTTCTAGAATTTGAATTTTCCCATTTTCATAATACATTTTACGTTCGCCTTCCAACACATCATTTTTGTAATTGGATTCTTCAAATACACTTCCATCTTTATAGTATCGAAATAACTTGCCTTCTTTTTTCTGACTCTTTTTGTTGACAGAATATTTTTCTTCGACCTTACCATCTTCGTTGAGTTTTTCAACGGTTTTTACATTGCCACAAGAAAAAATACTGATACTAAGAATTAAAAGGATGATATAGTTTTTCATGACTGATTGGTTTAATTTAATAACGCAATATCTATAAAAAGTATATAAAATTTCAGAGAAATTTTGATGTATGATTTTATGATGTATGATTTATGATATGACCGTTCACGTGTTCACTTATACTCGTCATATCATACATCATACTCATACATCAACTCCCCGAAAAAAACAGCAAAAAAAAAGGATGCAGTCTTACGACCACATCCTTTTAATATTTCTAGACTAGTTTAAAAAATTAAACAGTCACGTTAGCATTGATTGGATTTCTACCGATACTCTTGTAAAGGAATCCTTGCTTAGCCATTTTGTCAAGATCGTATAAGTTACGTCCGTCAAAAATAACTTTGTCTTTCATTGTGCTGCTTAGCTTCTCAAAATTAGGTGTACGGAATACACTCCATTCTGTGATGATTGCTAAACAATCTGCATTTTCCAAAGCTTCATACTGATCTTTACAGAAAGTTATGTTATCAGTGTTGAAGTCTTTCAATCCTGCAAAGTACTGAGCTGTATTGTTCATACCTTCTGGATCGTAAGCTTGAACTTTTGCTCCTGCTCTCACAAGATCTTCAATGATGTACAATGCTGGTGCTTCTCTGATATCATCAGTGTTAGGCTTGAAAGCAAGTCCCCAAACAGCGATTGTTTTTTGAGACATAGTTCCACTGTAGTGATCCATGATTTTTTCAGAAAGTACATGCTTTTGTTTAGCGTTTACTTTCATTACTGAGTTCAAAATTTTGAATTCATAATCATATTCACCAGCCGTTTTAGCAAGTGCTTGAACATCTTTTGGGAAACAACTTCCTCCATACCCAACACCTGGGAAAAGGAAACGTTTTCCAATACGAGAATCACTTCCCATACCGATACGTACCATATCTACATTTGCACCAGTCTTCTCACAAAGATTTGCAATCTCATTCATGTAAGAAATTCTAGTTGCTAAATAAGAGTTAGCAGCGTACTTAGTCATCTCAGCAGAACGTTCATCCATGAAGATGATTGGGTTACCCTGTCTTACGAAAGGATCGTACAATTGAGACATTAAATCTTTTGCTTTATCAGAGTTAAGTCCGATAACAACACGGTCTGGCTTTAAGAAATCGTCAACAGCAACTCCTTCTCTTAGGAATTCTGGATTCGAAACTACATCAAAAAGACTTTCGTCTAAGTTTGCAGCCAAAGCAGCATGTACTCTTTCACTAGTACCTACTGGTACAGTACTTTTATCAACGATCACTTTGTAATCGGTGATGATTTTTGAAAGATCATTAGCAACTCCAAGGATGTAAGATAAATCTGCAGAACCATCTTCTCCTGGAGGAGTAGGTAATGCAAGAAAAATAATCTGAGCATCTTGGATAGCTTCTTTAAGGTTGGTAGTAAATTTTAATCTACCTTGTTTGGTGTTACGTTCAAATAAAACTTCAAGACCCGGTTCGAAAATCGGTACCTCTCCATTTCTCATGCGTTCAACTTTCTTAGAGTCAATGTCAACGCATGTTACATTGTTTCCAGTTTCGGCAAAACAAGTTCCAGATACAAGACCCACGTAACCTGTTCCAACAACAGCAATGTTCATAATAACTAATTTTATGAGTAAAGAATAAAGTATAATGTGTACAAAGTTGTATTACAAAAACCAGGCTAAACTGATTAAATTGTAAAATTAGTTTTTCAATGGAACGTGAAAAACCTAAAAAACATGAGAAGATTGGTCGCTTTTAATAAAAAGTCGAGCGATTATCTTCAATCTCTACATTCTTTTTCATTGCTTGAAGTAGCTTTGATTTTACTTGGCGTTGAATGGATGCAGAGGTGCTTTTTCGGACTTGTGGGATATTGGCAGTTGCAGAAACAGAGGGCTTGTCCACTACCTGTAACAAATATACGCCATTATTTCCAATTATTGGCTTTGATACATCGTTAACGTTCATGCTGAGCGCAGAAGCAAGCACTTTAGGCTCATTTCCTAAACCAGGAATAACTCCTGTAATAGCAACATTACGTGCGGTATCTACCTTTACTTGGTAATTACTGGCAACTTGGCTGAGGTTGTTTGAAGTAATTTTTGATTTTAAAATTTCGCCTTTCTTTTGGTTTAGTACGAAAGGTTGAATTGTAGATTTGATGTTGGCAACACTTGGTACACCTTTAGGTTGAACAGCAGACAAAGCGGAAACAACATATTTATTATCATAATTATTTACAGGATCTTGGTAGTCATAGATTTCAGGAGAAACGTTTCCTGGACTTAATCCATAAATTGTTTTGATCATTTTTCTAGAAGCATTTCCACTTCCTAAAGATCCAACAATGAAATCATTCTTTTTTACAGGAGGAGAAGTTTCTAGAGACAAATTAGGATTGGCGGCAACTGATTTTTGTAGTTGATCCATGGTTCTATTTTGTCCTACAAATTCTAACACATCATTGTATTTTTCTTTTTGAGTTTCTTCACTAGGAACGATTGGCTGATTCAAGTATGCTAATTTCACACCTTTTTCATTTGTCAAATATTGCTTTCTTCCAATCTTAACAAGGTGTACTCCGAATTGAGTAACAACAACATGAGATTCACCTTCTTTACCTTTGTAAAAAATAACATCATTGAAAGGCTTTACCATTTGGTTCATCCATGCATTTCCAAGATCACCGCCTTTTGACGCGTTGGATGCATCTTCACTATGTGTTTTCGCTAATTCACTAAAAGACGATCCACCATCAACTAGTAATTTTAAACTATCAATAGTTTTCTTAGCCGCAAAATATTCGTTCTGATTGGTTGCTCTTCTTAAGATATGGCTACACTTTACTGAGTCAGGAATAGTCATGATGTCTAAAACCTTGACAGCTCTATAATTCGCGCCATCAATGTAAGGACCTTTTACAGTACCAGGAGCCATTGTGAAAACCTCATTTGCAATCGCTGGACTCAACTGTGCTTTCTTGATATATGCATCATCAATAGAACCATAATTACTTTCAACGAAAACAGAATCATCTTCAGTTGCTTGGAATTTAGGGATTAAATCTGCGATTTCTTTTCTTACTGCTGCAGAATCTGCTGCTGTTGCTTTGACATCAAAAGTCACGTAATTCATAATTCGTGTTTCTTCATCTTGTCTATATTGCGAAGCATTGTTATTAAGGTAGTTAGTGTAATCGGCATCCGTTAAAGAAACATCTGCATCTCCAACCTCATCAAATGGAATTTGAACATAGCTGAAAGTTGCTTTTTGGTTCTGATCGTTACTTGCCATTTCAGCCATCCAAGTTGGTGTAAACAATCCTTTAGAAATGACATTGCTAATTTTCGTTTGCAATCTATCTTTGATAATTTCACCTTCTTGGTGCTTCCAAAATGGTCTCAATGACTCATCCAAAGTTCCACCTTCAATCTGTTGCTTAAAACCATCAAGATTTTCTCTCAACACAGAACCTGGTCTGTTAGGATCAGCAAATCTTTGTTGGATAATTGGACTCAAATTGTTCCCAAATTGAAGATCCATTAACTCTGCTTTACTTACACCTAAGCCTAATTCATCCGCTTCTTTTTCAACAATTGCTTTTTCAACAAAATAATTCCAAAGAGAATTTCTTCTAGCTAGAACATCTCCTCCTTGACTTCTATATAATGCATTTTCAGCTCTACTGAATTCTTTCCAATCTACTGATGAACCTGCAATGGAACCCATGCTTGAACCTTGAGATCCAAACACACTTTTATTCCCTGAAAACATATCCATAAGAATAAATGAAGCAAGACCTAAACCGATCAAAAAGATCAATAACCAACTGTTTTTTCTGATTTCACCTATTAAAGCCATTATATATCTAGAATTGAGAACCAATAATATGGTTCGAATTATTAAAAAATTAAAAGGATAAGTCGCTGATTTTCAAATTTTTAGCTATAAAAAAGGGTCAAATAACCAGCGTCTCTCCTAAAGCAGGGCAAAGTTAATGCCTTTAATGGACAAAATCAAAATTTTTTAATATAAGATAACCAACTATTTATGAGGAAATTGTGAGCTTAAATTGAAGGATTTAGTCACCGTTTAAGTGTTTGGCAGCGGCATCGAGTTCTTCAAAAAATTCAAGACCGTATTTTCTGATAATTGCTTCTTTTACAAATTGATAGAGTGGCATTTTATGTTCTTCTCCAAGTTTGCAAGCAGCAGAACAGATATCCCATCTATCATAATTGAGTGCTTCAAAGCTAGAATCTTCTTCTGAATTTGCCCGAATTGGGTATAAATGACAAGAAATGGGTTTTTTAAAATCAGTTGCGCCATCATTATAGGCAGCTTCCATTCCACATTGAGCAACTCCATTTTTATCCAAAGCCATATAAGCACAGGCACCGTTATCCAAAAGCGTTGTTCCATTCTCATTCATACCCTTAAAATACTGATAAAGACCATGTGTTTCAATTTGATTAATTCCTTCTTTGGTTAAATAAGGTTTGATTTTTGAATAATTATCTTCAAGAATGGCCAATTCTTCTTTTTCCAGGGGTGCTCCATAGTCTCCCTCCCAACAACAAGCACCTTTGCAAGCAGACAGATTGCAGATAAATTGCTTTTCAATTACATCGTCACTAACCAGGATTTCTTGAATAATTAGCATTTTATTAAGTTTTCTTTAAGAGTTGATTAGTGATGTTCACAGAAAGTGAAGTTAGATGCTTAATTCTGTGGGCAAGGCTCATTATTTTTTTCATAGTTATTTCTATGGTAAGAAATAATAGTTGAAGAACCACAGGATTAATGAATTAACTGCAACTATTGTGTATCATTAGTAATCAACTTTTATCATAAATGTCGTACTTTTAGCAGTAACAAATAGATAAAAAGTGCGTCTAAATAATTGACCACCATATTTTTGTAAAAAAATCATTTTAAAATAAATTATAGATATGAAAAATATATTCTTGCTTTTCTTTGCGATCTTATTTTCCGCAAATTTATCTGCTCAAAATTTAGTAGAAAAAGATATTGCAAAGGTTCAAAAAGCACAAGCAACTTATTCATTGGATGAGGAGCAAACGATTCAATACAAAAAAATTGTAGCTCGTTATACCAAAAATTTAGCTGAAATTCAAGCGCTTGAAGCTGGTAATCCAGATTTATAT
This sequence comes from uncultured Saprospiraceae bacterium, assembly GCA_937941765.1. Classification (GTDB taxonomy): domain Bacteria; phylum Bacteroidota; class Bacteroidia; order Chitinophagales; family Saprospiraceae; genus CALDGQ01. Next base: position 109,164 of record CALDGQ010000017.1, on the reverse strand, counting down.
CAACAAAAAATGATGTCGTTGATTCAAGGAAATGAAACTTCAATAAAGCGACTATTGAATGCAGCACAATTGAAAGTTTATCAAGCTGAGAAATTAGAAAAAAGAAAAGCTAGAGCTGCCTATGTTACACAATTGAAAGATCAAGGAAAGACAAAAGAGGAAATGAAAAAAGCATTGATTGAGTGGCAAATAGCTCAGTAATTATTTAAAATAAAAGGAATGCGATTAAAGATTTAACTTTAATCGCATTTTTTTATGCAACAAAATTGGCTTTCTATAGCTAACACTTGTAGCACTTATTATGAAAAGTTCGTATTTTTAGTTCTTTAAATATCAGATAACAATTTAAATATAAATGGACCCATTAAAGCAGAAATTCGGTGAGAAAGCGAATGCCCTAAGAACCAAGATGAAGGCGATGTTGAAAGTTCATGGTGCCGACAAGGTGGATGAAGTGACTATCAAGCAAGTATTTGGTGGAATGAGAGGAGTGAAATCAATGGTTTGGGAAACATCTCAATTGGACCCAAATGACGGGATAAGATTTAGAGGATTGTCAATCCCAGAACTTAGAGAAAAACTACCTAAAGCACCAGGAGGAAAAGAACCTTTACCAGAAGCATTATTCTGGTTGATGTTAGTTGGAGAAGTTCCTACAGATGAACAAGTGAAATGGTTGACAGAGCAATGGGTCAGTAGAAGTATTGTTCCAGATCATACTTACAAAGTATTGGACGCAATGCCAACGGATACACATCCGATGACACAATTGACAACCGCTATTTCTTCAATGGGAACTAGTAGTGTGTTTGCAAGAAGATATGCAGAAGGTATGAACAAGAGTGAGTACTGGGATGCAACCTATGAAGATACGATGAATTTGATCGCAAGATTACCAAGAGTCGCTTCTTACATTTATCGTAGAACTTATCACAATAGTGAACACATTGGACCAGAAATTTCTCTAGACTGGGGTGCAAATTTTGCACACATGTTGGGAGTAGAAGGAGATGATTTTAAAGAATTTATGCGTTTGTATTTGACAATTCATGCAGATCATGAAGGTGGAAATGCATCTGCTCATACGACTCATTTAGTTGGTTCAACATTGAGTGATGCTTACAATTCATTGTCAGCAGGAATGGGTGCATTAGCTGGACCATTACACGGTTTAGCAAATCAAGAAGTAATCAAATGGATTTTCAGAATGTTGGATACGTTGGGTACCAGAACTCCGTCCAAAGATCAAATCAAAGAATATGTCAACAATACATTGGCGGCAGGTCAAGTAATTCCAGGATATGGGCACGCTGTGTTACGTCAGCCAGATCCAAGGTTTACTGCACAGAAAAGATTTGCGGAAGAATATATCGCTGATTCTGAAATCATCAATGTAGTTTGGAATTGTTTTGAAGTCGTTCCTCCAATATTGAAAGGACTAGGAAAAGTAAAAAATCCTTGGCCAAATGTAGATGCACACTCAGGAGCTATCCTAGTTCACTACGGAATGTCTCACTATAGTTTCTACACCGTATTGTTTGGCGTGTCTAGAGCAATGGGTGTCTTGTCAGCAATGTGTTGGTCAAGAGCATTAGGAATGCCATTAGAAAGACCGAAATCAGTCACTTGCGAATGGGTTACTAATTACTTAGAAGCTCAAAAAAAAAATGAAGCAACTTTGAATTAATTTGAAGTTTTTGCTTTAGTAAAATATAAATTAAGCCGCTCATTCTGATAATTGGATTGAGTGGCTTTTTTATTTCCAATTAGCCAAGCAAGAATCTAAAAAATCAGTTATTTTTGACCAATTGATAATTAAACTTAATCTAATTATAAAATGAGTACACCAAAAGAATTAAAATATTCCAAAGAACATGAGTGGGTGAGAGTAGAAGATGGCGACATTGCTGTAGTCGGTATCACTGATTTTGCTCAAGGAGAATTGGGTGAGCTAGTTTATGTCGAAGTGGAGACAGTAGGAGAGACCATTGCTAAAGATGAAGTATTTGGAACAGTCGAAGCAGTAAAAACCACCTCTGATTTATTCATGCCTGTCAGTGGTGAAATATTAGAATTTAATAGTGCTTTATCTGATGAAGGAGATGACAACCCAGGTTTGATCAATACCAATCCTTATGATGATGGATGGGTAATCAAAATCAAGATGTCTGATCCAAAAGAATTAGAAGATTTGATGGATGCGGCTGGTTACACCTCATTAATAGCTTAAAAAAAATCTCCAACCATACACCAAAACAGAAGTTGTCTGCATCTTCTGTGTATAAGTATCAATAAATATTGATTTGAAATACTTTGTTCCAGTTATATTATGGGCTGCATTCATTCTTTTTTTGTCATCAGGAGCGATGCCTAACATGCCTAAGTTGTGGTGGGAAGAACTGATTTCACCTGATAAAATAGGACATCTGGTCGTATATGGCATTTTGAGTCTTACAATGTTATATGGGGTTCAAAAGAAAAATGGCCAGATTAGCAAAGTCAGCCTGATTTGGACACTAAGTATTTCAATTATATATGGTATCTTGATGGAAATAATGCAATATTGCTTTTTTCCGAACAGATATTTTGAAATATTTGATATAATTGCTAATATTATCGGTTCAATATCAGCACCTTTTGTATTTAGAAAATTAATCTTTAAAAAATCATAAAACATGGGTTTAGCCGTTACAGGTTCTATGTTATTAATTCTTATCGGTGTTATTACCGTAGCAATTATCGGAGTTATTCTCTTCATGAGAAGCCGAATGAATGCTGCGTCTAATGATACAACACTTGGTGAGAAGTTTAGTAGCAGAGCCAAAAAGTCGCCTCTAGAAGGCAGGAACAAATACCCGGAGTTGGATGTTTTTGGAATGAGTAATACTTTTCTTTTAAGTGGTTTAGCCATCTCAACATTGTTGACAGTATTGGCTTTCAATTGGACGACTTATGAAGATGAGATTTTTATTCCAGAAGATGCACTGGATTATGAAGAGGATATCGAAATCGAGCCTCCTCGTACTGCAGAGCCGCCACCACCTCCGCCACCACCACCACCACCGGTGATTGAGGAAGTTCCGGAAGAAGAAATTGAAGAAGAAGAAGAACCTGTTTTCGAAGATCAAGAGATCGAAGAAGAAGAGGTAATTGAAGCACCGCCTCCTCCAGAGCCAAAGGAAGAAGCGCCGCCACCACCACCGCCTCCTCCACCTCCGCCACCAGAGCCGGAAGTTGAAGAGATTTTTAAAGTGGTTGAGGAAATGCCTCGATTCCCAGGATGTGAAGACATCTCTGATAAAGCTGAACGTAAACAATGTTCCAATAAAAAGATGCTTGAGTTTATTTATAAAAACATCAAGTACCCACCAATCGCAAGAGAAAATGGTGTGGAAGGAACAACTGTAATCCGTTTCGTTGTCGACAAAGATGGTTCTGTAAAAGAGCCTGCAATTGTCAAAGATATCGGTGCACAATGTGGACAAGAAGCACTTCGAGTGGTGAAGATGATGAACAGTAAAGGAAAAAAATGGATTCCTGGAAAGCAAAGAGGTAAAAACGTAAAAGTTTATTTCAACCTTCCAGTTAAATTCAGATTGGAGTAATTTATTCCATCTCGAAAATATTAAAAACGGTTATCCTTTAATTTAGGGTGACCGTTTTTTTATGGTGTGGAAATTAAGATGTTTAGACTTTTAGAAATTTGTGCGTATCACGAAGGATAATTCCTTGAGAAAAGAGGTATTTCGACAAAATCTTCAATACAAAAAGGTAATTTAATCCAAATAGGGAAGTGTCCAAACATCTAAATATCCAAAAGTCTAAATAACGCTGTTTCCTTTCTTTATAACTGAGCAACTTTTACCTTTACAATACGTTTTGTTATTGGTTTCCCCGATGAACATAAAGTACCCCAACCAACCTATCAATTATTATTATGAAGCTTCAACTTATTTCATTCATTCTTTTCATCTGCTGTGCTTTCACAATGAGTGCACAAGATTCCAGATTGGCTCAACAGTATTACCAAAATGGAGAATACGAAAAAGCGGCATCGCTCTACAACAAACTTTTTGAAGAGAACAAGAATAACGATTTCTACTTCAGTAAATATATCGATTGCTTGATTTACATGGAAGATTATGCAGGTTGTGAAGAAGCGATAAAAAAACAGTTGAAGAAAAATCCGAAATCAGTTCAACTATATGTTTCCTATGGAAATCTTTATGAGCGTCAGTATATGGATGATAAAGCAAAAGCAAAATATAGAGAAGCGATTGATAAACTTCCAAGCGATCGTTTTGCAGTCACCAAATTAGCAAATGCTTTTATCGCGTTGACTAAATATGAGTTGGCAACGGAAACTTATGAGAAAGGAGCTGAGTTGCTAAAAGACAGAAATATTTTTGCATACAACTTAGGAGATCTATATCGTAGAAAAGGCGATGTCAATTTGATGATTGAATCTTACTTAAACAGTTTGAATGACAATCCTGGAAGATTGAATACAATGAAAACGATGTTTCAAAGAAATTTATTGACGGAAGAAGATTACGATGAATTACAAACACAACTTTATAACAATATACAAGAGCACGAAGATGGCGTTCATTTTTCAGAATTACTAGCTTGGGTTTTTATACAACGAAAAGATTATACCAGTGCTTTGAGACAAGTGAAAGCATTGGACCGTAGATTGGAAGAAAATGGTGGAAGAGTTTATAAGTTAGCAGAAGTAGCCAACAATGATAAGGATTATGAAACAGCTATCGCGGCATACGATTACATCATTCAAGAGAAAGGAAAAATTTCTACTTTCTATTTAGATTCCAAAAGAGACTTGTTAGGATGTAAACGTAAACAACTTGTTGAAGGATATGAGTATACCCAAGAAGATCTAAAAGTATTGGAACAACAATACATTACTTTTTTGGATGAATTTGGTAAAAATAAAACTACTGCTACCATTGTACAAGAATTGGCCAACTTAGAAGCCTTCTATCTCAATGATATCGACAAAGCCATTGAGTTTCTAAAAGAATTGATTGCATATAATGGTTTGAATCGTCATGTCTTAGCGAGAGGGAAAATAAGTTTGGCGGATTTTTATTTGATGAAAGGGGAGAAGTGGGAAGCGACTTTGTTGTACTCACAAGTTGACAAAGAATTTAAAGATGATATACTAGGTCACGAAGCAAGATATAGAAATGCTAAGCTATCTTATTATGCCGCTGATTTCGAATGGGCACAAGCGCAATTTGATGTATTGAAAGCATCGACTTCAAAACTAATTTCTAATGACGCAATAGACCTATCTGTTTTCATAATGGATGAAATGGGATTGGATACCACTTCAGTTCCTTTGCAAACTTATGCAGAAGCAGACTTGCTCGTTTTTCAAAATAGATTTGGAGATGCATTTGAAAAATTAGATTCTTTAAACACTGCTTTTCCGAATCACACTTTGGAGGATGATATTCTTTATATGAAGTCTGAAGTGCACTACAAAAAACGGGAATATAAAAAGTCGGAAGCCATGTTGGAAAAAATCGTAGAAAAATTTCCTGAAGGAATCCGAGCAGATAATGCGATCTTCAAAATAGCAGAACTCAACGAAACCCACTTAGATAATATCGAAAAGGCTAAAGGATTGTATGAAAAATTATTTTTGGAATATTCCGGAAGTACATTAGCCGTCGATGCGAGGAAGAAGTTTAGAAAATTACGTGGGGACGATGTTCAGTAAAGTGAATTAATATTTTGTAATACCACATTCAATTTCTGCGATTTATCTTCGTATTGTTTCATATCCTTGTTATGCGATTTTTGTTTGAGGTAATTTACGAAACGAAATCCAAAGCGACTTGCAGCATAAAGATATACCGTTCAAAAAAACAAAATGATACTATACAACGTCACTACCAAGTTAGAAAATTCCATACACGACGAATGGTTAAAATGGATGCAAGAAGTCCACATTCCTGATGTCATGAAAACAGGAATGTTTATCGAAAACAAGTTGTGTAGAATGCTGACTAGTAAAGATCCGGATGGTGTTACTTATGCCGTTCAATACTTGTGCAAAGACATGGCGACCTTACATAAATACGAAGTCAATTTTTCCAAATCATTGCGAGATGCTTACAAAGAGAAATATGAAGGAAAATATGTGGTCTTCAGATCTGTCATGGAAATAGTTTCAACTCACGAAGCTTAACCTATCATTCTCAAAACTCATTCTGTTGTTTATTGTTGTAATATTGACGCTATTGCAACTTCCGATCTTAATTTATTTATCAATTACCATTGAAAAACCTCAAAGCCATTATTTTACTTTTCTTAGCCAATTCAATTTCTGGAGTGGCGCAAGGGATCAGTATGATTGCGATACCTTGGTATTTTGTGTCGATGGATGAGATGAGCACTTTTGGTTGGATGTATGTCATATCGAGTATTATTTCACTGTTCTGGATGCCTTATTGTGGTACTTTGATTGATCGGTTTAATCGCAAAAAGATATTTTTAGCGGTAACGTCTATAGTTGGAAGTTTAATAATTGCGGTTGCAGCACTTGGATATTATTTAGGACACTTGCCATGGTATATGGTGGCGCTCGTTTTCATCATTACCTTTTGCAATTACAACATACACTATCCCAATCTGTATGCATTTATGCAAGAGATCACCGAAGAGAAATATTATGGCGAAGTAACTTCCTATATAGAAATTCAAGGACAAGTAACTGCAGTGTTAGCTGGAGCAGGTGCTGCTATGTTGTTAGAAGGAACGCAAGATGGATTAATAAATATTTTTGGATTCAAATTGAATCTAGGATTTAATATTACAGCTTGGGAAATTCATGAAATATTTGCACTCGATGCCATAACTTATATGCTCTCGTTTTTCATCATATTGCTAATTTCTTATGTTCCTTTGGTCAGTCGTACAATAGAAAAAGGAAGTGTGATCACTCAGCTAAAAGTCGGGTATCAATTCTTGATTGATAACACCCGGATCTTTTTATTTGGGGTGGCATCTTATTCAGTGTTTGTGGCAGTATTGATAACTACTTTTTTTATAGCTGCGACTTATGTCAAATCACATTTACATGAAGCTGGAGATGTTTATGCAGCTTCCGAAATGTATTATGCAGTGGGTGCTATTTTTGCAGGCGTAGCAATTCGTCGACTTTTCAATAGAACGACGATACCGATGGCGATTATTATTTTAAGTACCCTGACAGCTATTTTGTTTGCTGTTTTATTTGTTAGTAAAAGTGTTGTTATTTTTTATGGCATGCTATTGTTGTTAGGAATTACGAATGCAGGAACGAGAATCATGCGCGTCACTTATTTATTTTCCCATATTCCAAATCAAGTTTATGGTCGGACCAGTAGTATTTTCTTTTTGACCAATATTTCATTACGAATACTTTTCTTAAGTCTCTTTTCAATTGCATTTTTTCAAACAGGAAATAATATTATTTACGCATTTGCGATTGTTTCTGTCTTCCTATTTATTACCGTTTTTATTTTAGTGAAGAATTATGCATCATTTCTGGACATGAAGCCAAAATTTAACGTACAAGAACCCGAACAACTAGTTTAAATTAGCGTTATACATTTTGTATTAATTACTTTATCTTCGTACCATTATTTCAACCTTTTCAAATTATTCCGACTCATGATTTTTGAATTATCAGAAGAACAACTAGCAGTACAAGAAGCTGCTCGTGAATTTGCCCAAAAAGATTTATTGCCAGGCGTTATTGATCGTGATAGAGATATGATCTATCCGACAGAACAAGTTCGTAAAATGGGTGAACTTGGTTTCCTAGGTATGATGGTAGACCCAAAATATGGAGGTGGAGGAATGGATACCATTTCATATGTTTTAGCGATGGAAGAAATCAGTAAAGTGGATAATTCTTGTTCTGTAATTGTTTCTGTCAACAACTCATTAGTTTGTTGGGGATTAGAAAAATTCGGAACTGAAGATCAAAAACAAAAGTATCTAACAAAGCTTTGCACAGGTGAATGGATCGGCGCTTTTTGCTTATCCGAACCAGAAGCTGGTAGTGATGCAACCAGTCAAAGAACGACTGCTGTTGACAAAGGCGACCACTATATTTTGAACGGAACAAAAAACTGGATTACCAATGGTAGTTCTTCAAAAGTTCATTTAGTAATTGCGCAGACAGATCCTGAAAAAGGACATAAAGGTATCAATGCTTTTATAGTTGAAGCTGGCTGGGATGGTGTCAAAATCGGTGGTAAAGAAGATAAATTAGGTATCCGCTCTTCAGATACACATAGCATTATGTACACGGATGTGAAAGTGCCAAAAGAAAATAGAATCGGAGAAGATGGTTTTGGTTTCAAATTCGCTATGAAAGTTTTATCAGGAGGAAGAATCGGAATTGCAGCTCAAGCATTAGGAATCGCGGCAGGTGCATATGAATTGTCTGTAAAATATTCAAAAGAAAGAGAAGCTTTTGGTAAACCGATTAATAGACATCAAGCGATTGCTTTCAAATTAGCAGATATGGCGACAGAGATTGAAGCGGCTAGATTGTTGGTTTATCGTTCTGCATGGTTGAAAGATGAGCACATGAATTTTGATTTAGCTAGTTCTCAAGCGAAATTATATGCATCAACTGTAGCGATGAAAACTTCTGTAGAAGCAGTTCAAGTACATGGAGGATATGGTTTTGTCAAAGAATATCATGTTGAGCGATTGATGCGAGATGCTAAGATTACTCAGATCTACGAAGGAACTTCCGAGATTCAGAAAATCGTGATTTCAAGAGCGATCACTACCGGAGATTTGTATGTTCCGACAAAAACAAATAAAACCGTACCTGCTTAATTAGCAAGTAAATATCATAGAAAGGCCAAGCCATTTACATACTTAAGTTGTAAAATGGCTTGGCTTTTCACCTTTCTGCCCTTTATTCCAAATTAATCGATTATTTTACCAATATTATGGTACACTTAATGCGTTGTACATATATATGCGTGGACTCTTTCAAATAGCGAAGTTTTCTGGAATACCTGTTAATTTACATTGGTCGTTTAGCCTATTGTTTTTTTGGATTTTATATGTTGGAAAAACAGGGAACATGGGATGGCTAGGTGTATCTTGGTTAGTCCTTTTGGTCATTTCGATGTTTGTCTGTGTTGCGATGCATGAATTTGGTCACGCACTTTCTGCAAGAAGATTTGGAGTGGGGACCAAAGATATCATTCTATCCCCAGTAGGAGGAATGGCGAGATTAGAAAGATTGCCAGATAAGCCAGTCCATGAATTTTTTGTTGCATTAGCTGGTCCAGTAGTTAACATTGTGATTGCAATTGTATTGGGTCTTTGGTTATATATTTATGCTCCAGGAAGCATCAATATTTACAAACTCTTAGGAGGCGGAATTGGAGGTGTTTTACCAAATTTAAATTCTTTACTCTCACTTTTATTCTGGTTGAATGTGATGCTTTTTACATTCAACCTCTTGCCTGCATTTCCGATGGATGGAGGTAGAATATTTAGATCATTATTATCCATAAAATACGGACAAGTTGCTGCAACGAGGATTGCTACCATTGTAGCCCAAATCTTAGCAGTGGTTTTTTTACTAATTGCTTTTTTCTATAGAGATATAATTATAGGTGTAATGGGTATTTTTGTCATCCTTGTGGCGAGACATGAATACAAAATGGTTAAGGTTGAAAATATTCTTAAAAACCATAAAGCAGGCGATATTGCTCGTTCTTTTTTCACTGAGATCAGTTTAAATGATCCAATTAGCCGTCCATTTGATTTAGTAAATAAAGGATTGGAGAAAAACTTTTTGGTCTTTAATGAAGCAAATGAAATTTGTGGGACACTAGATGAAAACGATGTAATAAATGCTATGAAAAATAAGAATGAAAATAATTTGGTAAGTGAATTTTATAAAAAGGAATTTGTAACCATTAATGCAGAAAATACTTTGAGAGCTGCTTATACCAAGATGATGGAATCAAATTATAATATTCTTCCAGTGATAGAACAAGGTCAGATTGTTGGAGTAATTGATGTTGGAAATTTATCGAGTTTCATACAAATACAAAGTAAGGTTCAATAAAAAAGCGGAAACATTCTAACAATGCTTCCGCTTTTTTATTGAAGATAAGTGTTGAATCTACAATCCCAACTTAGCCTTTACCAAAGGCATTACATCTTCCGCATTTTCATCAAAAAGAATAGCACCAATACTTTCATCAAAAATAAATTGAAAACCATTCTCTTTTCCGACAGCACGGATGGCATCATCCACTTTCCTTAGAATGGGTGCTAATAAATCTTGACGTTTTTTAGTAACATCACCAGCTAGTTTTTGCTCCAAAGCCAACAATTCATTTCTTTCTTTCTGAAGTGCTGCTTCTGTAGCAGGTGCTTCATTTTGAGGAATTTTTCCAGCTTGCATATCCGCAACGTACTGTGCAAATTTTGCTTCCAAAGCTTTCGCTTTTCCTTCAAACTGTTTGGTGATTTGTTCTTGGTAAGTTTGTAATTGCTTATCTGCATCTTTGACTTCTTGGTATTCCGCCAACAAGTTCTGAGAATTCAAATATCCAAAACGTTGTGCATAAGAAGTAGAGGTGAAAAATGTCGCAAAACAAATAACGACGGTAAATATTTTAATAAACTTATTCATTTTTAATCTTGTTTAGGTTGGCAAAGGTAACTTTACCAAGTGAACTTTAATAATTTTAGGCAAGGGTTATCATGGCTAAAACGTTTCAAAAGCGCTCTTGATACCTATATTTGGTTAGCAAAACGTTAAATACAATCATATGATCAAAGTCGAAAATCTCTGTAAGGATTTTGAATTGAATAAACAACTACAGAAAGAACTCAACACAACGGAAAAACGTATTAGAGCCGTTGATAATGTGAGCTTTGAGTGCAAACCAGGGAAGGTCTTTTCTTTACTCGGACCTAATGGCGCTGGTAAAACAACTACCCTAAGGATGCTATCAACGATACTGAAACCCACCTCTGGAAGTGTCACAGTAAATGGATATGATGTCATACGAAATGACAACGAAGTTCGTTCTTCTATTGGTTTCTTGACTGGTGGCACAAAGTTGTATGACCGATTAACACCAAACGAAGCCATCCAATATTTCGCAGATTTGTATAAAATTGAAAAGTCAGTTTATCTACAACGAAAAGAAAAATTATTCAACTTATTAGATATGAATGATTTTGCCAAAAAAAGAATCGGAAGATTATCGACAGGGATGAAGCAAAAAGTTTCGATCGTACGTACAATGATACATGATCCTCAGGTAGTGATTTTTGATGAACCAACAAGTGGTTTGGATGTAATCACTGCTGAAAGTATTATTCAGATGATTCGAGATTGTAAAGAGGAAGGAAAGACTGTTATTTTTTCATCACACATTATGAGTGAAGTCGATATGCTCTGTGATGATCTGGCCATTATCAATAAAGGCAAATTGTTGTATCAATCATCCATGGAAGATTTCCGAAAACAAATGCAAGCACCAACTTTGACCGATGAATTTATAAGAATTGTTCAACAAGCTAATTAAATAAATTCGGATAATAGCTCACGAAAGACCCCAACGGGGTCAAGCAAATTAACTTGGGGCCACGCCCGAAGAAAAAAAAGAAAATAATGAAATCACTATCTATCCTCATACCGCTAATCCTAATGTGCTTCACACTACAAGCACAAAAAGAGAATACCCAAAAACTAGAAACCTACATCAAGGAAAATAAAATTAAAGCCTTGTCATCTGATGACGGTCTATATTATTTCATTGATAAAAAAGGAAAAGGCAATCAACCAAAAAAAGGCGACTACGTCGCGATTGACTACGTAGGAAAATTGTTAGATGGAACCACTTTTGACAAAACATCAAAAGACGATCCATTCATTTTTCAATATGGCAATGAAGCATCCATGAAAGGACTTGATCTAGGAATGGCTTTTTTCAAAGTAGGAAGTGAAGGTACTTTATACATCCCATCAGAATTAGCCATGGGAAAAACCGGAGATGGAAAAATGATTCCACCTAATGCACCACTCATTTTTGAAATCAAGATGAAGCGGATTATGGATTATGATGGGTACAGCAAATACATGAAGACAATAGAAGCAAAAGAAAAGCAATCTTATGAAGCGCATGTCAAAACTCAATTTCTAAAAGACAAAAAATTAATCAACGACTATTGCATCGACAAGAAACTAAAAACGAAGCGAACCGAAAATGGTGTCAACTACGTAGTCAAGAAAAAAGGGAAAGGCGATTTAATTGTCAATGGTGATATGGTCACCATCGATTACGAAGGCTATTTGTTGGATGGTTCCAAATTTGATGCATCAACAACGACCGACCCATTGAAATTCCGATTGGGACAAAACAAAGTAATTCCGGGGCTGGAAGAAGGATTGCGAGGATTCAACAATGGTAGTGAAGGCTGGATTATCATACCATCAAAGTTAGCTTACGGACAAAGATCGATAAAAGAAGAAGGAGTTGACCTTCCTGCAAATTCAGTGTTGGCATTTAAGATAAAAGTCAATGATGTAGAACCACCAGCTTTTAAACAAAAACAATTGGCTAGTAAAAAAGGGAAAAAGAAAAAGAAAAAACGGAAAGGATAAACGTCTGGGCAATCTAAAGCTCAGCTTTAGATTACTATTTGGTAGTGAAAAAATGCAAAAGAAGAAGTGGTAAAGGTGGAACGCTAGACAATTAAACAAAACAAAAAAAGGATGTTCGCAACAGCAAACATCCTTTTTTTATCTAAATAATCTCATCGTCTAATTTCTCTGAAGATTTGGGCTTCGACTTTTCCGGTTTCATGCCTTCTTTGATTTCAGATTCGATGGTAGCTTTGGCGCTATTGAATTCACGAATTCCTTTTCCAAGTCCTTTCATCAACTCAGGAATTTTTCTTCCACCAAAAAGTAAAAGAATCACAAAAAGAATAATGATTAATTCTGGTCCACCTGGGATTCCTAAAAGAGATATTGCTAATAGCATAATTTTAGTATTTAGTTTGACTGACCTATATAAGTCGATCGTTTACAAATTTACGACAATTTTTTGTACAAAAGTCCTCTAAAACAGCGCAAAATCGGCGGTTAACGGGGCTTATACTTCGATTTGTCGAGAATATATTGAGCATCTGTTTCTGCAATCAAATCTTGTAACGTTTCTTCAGGATTGCGCTCCATATATCTATCAACAATTTGCCAACCGATCCAGTTCGCAACACGGCCAGGAGATTCAGGAGGCATTTGTGGTGCTGAACTTGGGCTTGGTGAAATTAATTTTTGAAAATCTCTCATTTTGCTGGAATACAACAAGTCTTCGCCCAAAAGATGCGACCACATTTGTAGTTCATTTTTTTTACACCAATTCACTTGATCTTGCGTGTAAACCAACTTGATACTATCTGGAGTTCGTGGGACTAATTTATCAACCAGGTACAAAATTTTCCCATTGTGAATCATATGATCTACCAATCTGGTTCCTTTTGGATCACCGACTTCATTATTGACCAGCGCTTCCATCGACTTGGCGACAATGTAATCTTTCGTCATTCCTTTTTGAATATATCTTGGAAAATAATTGACATCATATGGGAAAGAAGGTCCTAAATAAAAGTCCCATCCAATTGCAATCAAAGAATCGCCGTAAGCAAACGTTCCCAAACCAAATTCTGAAATATAAGAAACCAACTTAGGTGTCAATCGGTCAGGAAAATAATGCTTATAAAATCGAAAAGCCTCTTCAAAATCCTTTTCTAATCCGGGTATATCTTTGTGGACAATCAGACACGTATCATATAGACTACGAATTTGCTGATTAGAGATAAAAGACTTGACTAACTGTTCTGGTGTTTTACCTGGAGCAGTCAAGTCCCTAAGAATGACATTGATGTAAATATTCATGAATTCAGGGTGATCCTTCATGATTTTATCCAATCCTTGCTTCACATTTGTTGTGTCAAGTGCAAAAATTTCCTGTTCAAGTCGTTCTATATTGGCAGAAACTTTAATATGTGAAACATTAGGAATATTTTTACCTTTGTTGCTGGTACAACACCAAATAGTGGTGATTAAAATAAAGCTTAACAAGAGTAATCTAAGTAGCTTATTCATTTAATAATTTTAGTTTTTGAAAGGCAAAGTTAAATTTTACCATTTAACGATTCTAATGGTACAGCTAGTTAATTAAAATGAAAACCAAACAATCATGAAAAAAATTATATCGCTAAGTCTTTTTATTTTCTTTATTTGGAATAATTCCTTCAGTCAAGCGGACTTTAGATTTGGGTTCCAAGTAAGTCCAACTTTTAATTTCATTGCTTCTGATGAAAATGACATAAAAAATAATGGAACTGTTGTTGGATTAAAATTGGGAATGTTGGGAGAATATTATTTTAGAGAAAATTATGCTTTTACTGGTGGACTCGGATTTGCATTCAATAGTGGAGGTAAAATGTTATTCAACCAAGAAGGTGTTTTCTGGTCTGAATCGGATCACACTGTAAAAGGGGATACTTTAGTCGGAGGCACCAATTTACGTTATGGGGTGCAGTATGTTGAAATTCCAGTGGGATTCAAAATGGTCACGCGTTATTTTGGACAAATTAGAGCTTATGCAGAACTACCGGTTTTTACTATTGGTATCAAGACGCAAGCTAGAGGAGATATCAATGGAACTTCTAGATCGACAGGGGATGCAAGAAGCGAAGAAAAAATCGACATCAAAAAAGAAGTGAACCCATTAAATATTTCTTGGGGAATCGGTGGCGGAGCGGAATACGAGATTAGTGAAAGTACATCGATTGTCGCAGGACTTTTTTACAATCAAGGATTTATCGATATGACAAGTAAAGATGGAACGGATGTAAAAAGCAATGATGGAGAATTTAGAGATGATGATTCAAAAATCACATTAAGAAACTTAACACTTCGTATTGGAGTGATGTTTTAAAAAGAGATGAGCGGTTGGACCTGTGTGCTGATGGCATAAAACTTTTAGCTCGGACATCTGTTTCGTGCCACAGATTTTCAACCTCTTGGCATAAATAGGAGGCATCTTTTAAATAAAGGTTGCCTCCTATTTTTTGATAGGACTTGATATTTAAAGCCAATAAATTTAAAATAGCTAACAATGAATTTACCACCAAACCTTCCTAATTACGTCACCAAAACCAGAATTAATAATTTCATCAAAGCAGCTTTGAAAGAAGATGTTCATGTAGGAGATCATACTGGATTGGCTTGTATCCCAGCACGAAAAAAAGATAAGGCAAAATTATTGGTGAAAGCGGATGGTGTACTGGCAGGTTTAGAATTGGCAAAAATAATTTTCACGCACATAGATCCGAAAGTCAAAATCAAAACATTTATGAATGATGGCGACAAAATCAAATATGGAGATATCGCTTTTCATGTGACTTCCAATTCAAGATCTTTGTTGGTTGCAGAAAGGTTGGTGCTCAATTGTATGCAACGGATGAGTGGTATTGCTACTTTGTCCAATCAGTTTGCTACAGAAGTTGAGGATTTACCTGTCCAAATTTTAGACACCAGAAAAACAACACCAACCATCCGTTTTCTAGAAAAATGGGCGGTCCTAATTGGTGGATGTACCAATTATCGATTTGGATTGTATGATTGGATTATGATCAAAGACAATCATGTTGATGCAGCCGGTAGTATTACCAATGCTATCAAACGAGTTGACAAATATCAAAAAGCCAATAAATTAAATTTGAATGTGACCGTAGAAGTTCGAAATCTAAAGGAACTCAAAGAAGTGTTGAAAGTTGGTAAAGTGACCCGTATCATGCTCGATAATTTTGAAATTCCAACCCTCAAAAAAGCAGTTGGCATCATTGGTGACCAATTTGAAACAGAAGCTTCAGGTGGCATCACGATGAAGACAGTTAGAAAAGTCGCGAAGACTGGTGTACAGTTTATTTCTTCAGGTGCATTGACGCATTCTTATCACAGTTTAGATTTGAGTTTGAAAGTAATGAAGTAATTGTTGCTTCAAGCGTCTCCGCTTGAGAAGCTGGGAAAAACTTTAAGACAAAGTATCTGAAGCTGAGACGCTTCAAACAACACCACACTGAAAGGGCTTCGAATTTTAGATAGAAATCAAATTTGAAATTTTTAATAAAAAAGTTGAACAGAACTCCTAGCCCTTTTAGTGATAAAGAAATAGAAGTTTAATTTGAAACCAACATTCAAAATATAACGGCTACAAAAAAGCTAAAGCTCTCACTGAAAGGGCTTCGAAATCTTAGATGAGAAATGAATATTGAAAATTTTAAAGAAATGTTGAAAAAAACTTCCTGCCCTTTTAGTGATATTAAAATGAAGAAGTATGATAAAGGAAGAAATGCTTTTTCAAAACCACTAAAAGGGCTTAGATTTTTAGAATAGATATTTTCCTAGATAGTATAACTCAACACATAACAATAAAAGGGATGCCCTTTCAGTGTCAAACTTATCGAAGTCCTATTACTGTCATAACGATCAACACCACCAATGAAATCAACATCAACCAAAATCGACCATCCTTATGGGCGACTGTGTTTTCATCAGAGATGACTTTGAAAATATTGAATCCGAAAAGTAAGTACAAGAAAGTGTATAGAAGCATAGGTTACAACGTGTTATAATAAGTTCATGGTCAAAAAATAATTTGTAAAACTAAATAGCAAAGTCAAATTCTACAGAAGCGTAGAAATAACGGTTTCGTTCGATTGGGTAGTTTATATATACAAACTAGAGGTCTTGGAAATTGTGGGTTGGTTGCTATTACAATTAGAACATATGTTCATTAATTATAATTCAAAAAAAGAGCCAAAAAATAAAATTAAATGAACTTCTCTTTTTTGATTGCTTCGTTGATGTTTCGGATGAGATGTGGTCCTTCGTAAATCAAGCCAGTATAAATTTGAACCAATGATGCGCCCGCTTTCAATTTCTCAATCGCATCTTGTTCGGAACTGATTCCTCCAACTGCTATGATTTTCAAATTCCCTTTGGAATGTTCATTTAGATAACGTATTACTTCCGTAGATCGCTGCTTCAATGGAGCACCACTTAAGCCTCCATTTCCAATTTTTTCAATTTCGTTTTTTGAGGTGGTTAATTTTGATCGATCAATGGTTGTGTTCGTTGCAATGACGCCACTGATTTTAGAATCTTTGACGATTTCAAGGATGTCATCGAGTTGATTATTATTTAAATCTGGAGCAATTTTTAAAAGTATAGGTTTGGGTGTTGGTTTTGAGTGATTTAGGTTTTGAAGATGCGTTAAAAGTTTGGTCAAAGGTTCCCGATCTTGAAGTGCCCGCAGATTTGGAGTATTGGGTGAGCTGACGTTGACCACGAAATAATCGACGTATGGGAATAGTTTTTCGAAACAGATTTCATAATCATCGACTGCATTTTCATTGGGTGTATCTTTATTTTTTCCAATATTGCCACCAATGATAACATCACTTTTTTTTCTAACCTTCAGTTTTTTTACCAAATGATCTACGCCCTCATTGTTGAATCCCATTCGATTAATCAATGCGCCGTCTTTGGGTAAACGAAACAGACGAGGTTGCGGATTACCGATTTGAGGACGAGGAGTAACAGTGCCACATTCAATGAAACCAAATCCTAGGGCAGCCATTGATTCAAAGTATTTGCCATCTTTGTCAAAACCTGCTGCTAATCCTACTGGATTTTTAAAAGTCAATCCAAAAATATTTCGGTGCAAACTTTCATCTTCGATAGTATGCATTTTTTTGAAAATTGAACGGACGATAGGGATTCCTAAAACAATTTTAAGTAAACTGACAGTGAAGTGATGTGCCTTTTCAGGAGAGAGTAGGAATAGAAGTGGTTTGACAAGGACTTTGTACACCTTTTAAGTTTTTGTTGAAATTTAAAAGTGCAAAGTACAACCTATCAGATGAAAATTAGAATTAATTAAGCGACTTGAGCTGCCGATCTCAATTTATCCATATCCCGAATCAACAAACGACGACGATCAAAAGTAATCAGTTCATTGTTTCGTAATTCATTTAAAACAGTAGTAACGGTTTGTCTAGATGTTGCAGTAAGATTTGCGATTTCTTGATGGGTGATAAATTTTCTAACAACTACTTCAAATCCAACTTTGTCCCCTTTTTTAGAACCCAACTCATGTAAATATTCAATGATTCTAGTTTTAGAGTCTTTGAAGACCAAAGATTCTAATCGTTGTTCCATTTCCAAAACTCTGGAACCCATTAATTTCATTAAAAACATACTTAAACCGCTATGGTTTTTCATAAGCTTTTTCATGTCTTCAACGGTAACCGAGCAAACCATTGTTTTCTCCATCGCGATGGCAGCATCTTTTCTTTTCAGTTCCCCAATCAATCCTAATTCACCAAATAATTCCCCGTTTCCTAAGATAGCTTTTGTAACTTCTTTTCCATCATCTGATATCGCAGAAATTTTAATCCGACCTTCAGAAATGAAAAATACTTTATTAGCATCTTCTTGAGGTAGATAAATGAATTCTCCTTTTTTGTAAGCTTTAGATTCATGAGACCCATGATCCATTGCCATCTTGTTTGGGCAAAGCATACTTTTGAGATTGATATTTTGTAAAAACCAGAATGAATTATCCATGGTATAAAGCTTGATTAATTAGTAATCTCTTTAACAACGAAATCGAAATAATGTTCTAAGATAATAACTATTCGTAGTCTAATGTTAAGTCGAGTCGATCTTTAAGGTCGTTTATAAGTGGATTAACTGCCAACAACTTATCAAACTTTTCCTTATTGGTCAATGGTTTAGGTGGCTTCTTTTTCATCTCTTGCGCTAGCTTTTCTTCATCCACAATTACCTTTAAGGTGAAATTGTCAACTCCACATTTAGATCGAATAAAGTCCATCAATCCACCTTCGTTGTTGATTAAGTTTTTGCCATGATGAGAAGCGACCTTCGCTACTATGTTTAATGCATTTAATTGCAAAACGGTTGCCTCGAGTGCCATTTTAAGAGAAGGCGATCCTGCGTTGACTGCATATTCAGACCAATATTTCTGTACCGTTTCCAAATTTATTTCTTTCGCATTTTTTAGCTTTTCTTCGTTTGCTTTCTTCACTTCTACATCCAATGCATCTAAACTATTTAGGGTAGGTAATGCGAACAAGGAAGGTTCTTGTGAATTGGTTGCATCTGAAATGGATGTCGCAGAGGTAGCGACTTTTTTTTCTTTTTTAGGTCTATTGATATCGATGACTGTATCTGGAACTTTACTTTCGATTGGTAAGATTACAGCTTCCTCATCTGAAGAAGGCCCCGTTTCTACGATTTGGATAGGGTCATTGACTTCATTTAATTGATCATCACTATGTGCAATAACTTCAATTTTGTCTGCTACTTTTTTCTCTATTGGGATGGATGCTTCAATTGTTTTTTTTTTCACAGACCCTGTTGCAGGAAGCGAAGCAGGAATGACAGCTGTTTGCGCACTATTGATATACGTCATTTTGATCAAAGCCATTTCCACGTGCAACTGTTTGTTCAATGCCATTTTGTAATTGACATCAGATTCGTTAGCGATATTTAAAGCAGATAATAAAAAATTAGTAGGGCTCAATTCAGCTTGTTCTTTATAACTTTTTTTCAAAGAATCACTTTGTTCTAACAATGCTAATGTAGCTTCATCTTTGCAAATTAATAAGTTGCGAATATGTTCGGCTAAACCATTTATAAAGATATCAGGATCAAAACCTTTTTTCATAATATCGTCAAATACTAACAATACGCGTGATAAGTCTTCTTGCAAAAAAGCATCCACCACTTTGAAGTAGTAATCATAGTCCAGAATATTTAAATTCTCGATGACATTATCATAAGTAATCTTCTTTCCGGCGAAACTGGAAATTTTATCAAAAATAGAAAGCGAGTCTCTTAATGACCCATCTGCTTTTTGAGCGATCATATGGAGTGCATCATCTTCCGCCTTTATCTTTTCCTTCTTGCAAATTTCTTTTAAATAATCCGAAATATCACCAACTTGAATTCTTTTGAAATCAAATATCTGTGTTCGGGAAAGAATTGTTGGAATTATTTTATGTTTCTCCGTAGTTGCTAAAATAAAAATCGCATAAGGAGGTGGTTCTTCCAATGTTTTCAAAAATGCATTAAATGCTTGAGTTGACAACATATGGACCTCATCGATGATAAACACTTTGTATTGTCCTTGCTGCGGTTGAAATCTAACTTGCTCAATCAGTGATCGGATATGCTCCACTGAGTTGTTGGAAGCAGCATCTAATTCTGTGATATTAAATGAAGTCTGATTATTGAAAGAAGTACAAGAGTTGCATTCATTACAAGGTTCATGATCTTTGGTTCGATTCTCACAGTTCAAGGTTTTAGCAAGAATTCTTGCACAAGTTGTTTTCCCAACACCACGAGGTCCTGTGAAAAGAAAAGCGTGGGCCAATTGATCATTTGCCAAAGCGTTTTTCAATGTTTTTGTCACGTGCGCTTGTCCGACGACTTCATCAAAGATAGAAGGACGATATTTTCGAGCGGAAACGACAAAATTACTCATGAAATTCAGTTTAGTTGTGTGGCTCTAAGATACGGAAAAAAGGTAAGTTTTTTTAAGGTGATTCGATTGATCCAAACCTTAGGCCTTTCATACTTCTCGATTTATTTAACTGACTTTTCCATTCTATTTTCTGCAAAATTCTGCGATTTCTGTATGAGGCATTTTACGAAACAAGATCCCTTATATGCCTTATATGGTGAAAAGACATCTTTATACTTACATAAGAATACCTTATTTTTACCACATAATTAAAGACCTAAAATCTTATGCGCATAGCAGTTGCCCAACTTAATTTTCACATTGGAAATTTCGAATCGAATCTCAAAAAAATGTTGACAGCAGTCGATACTGCAAAAGACCAAAAAGCAGATATTATTTGTTTTAGTGAATTAACAACTTGTGGTTATCCGCCACGTGATTTTTTGGAGTTTGATGATTTCATAAATCAAGCCGAACATTGTGTTCAAGAGTTGACAAAAGCAGCGGATGGAATTGCGATTGTAGTCGGTTCACCGAGCAGGAATCCATCACCACTTGGAAAGAATTTATTCAACTCCGCTTACTTTTTGGCAGAAGGAAAAATTCAACAGATCGCTAATAAAGCCTTGTTACCAACTTACGATGTCTTTGATGAGTATCGATATTTTGAACCAGCTAAGGAATTCAACATTGTTAATTACAAAGGCAAAAAAATAGCGATCACGATCTGTGAAGATATATGGGATTTGCCGATGGATGGTAGTTCTATAGATGATTATGATCCGTTGTACACAGTCCGACCAATGGATGAATTGCACAAACAAAATCCTGATTTCGCCATTAATATTTCGGCCTCACCATTTAGTTATAAGCATCCTGATGATCGGATCAAAATTATCAAAGCGAATGTAGATCGTTACAAAATTCCAATGTTTTATATCAATCATGTTGGCGCACAAACAGAATTGATTTTTGATGGTGGTTCGATTGTAATGTCGGGCAATGGAAATCTACATGCACAACTTCCTCATTTTGAAGAAGCGATTCGGACCTTTGATTTAGATGAAGTTTTAGAAGGAAAACAAAATGTAGTGCATAAACATAACAAGATGGAGTTGATACACGATGCGTTGGTAATCGGGGTCAAAGATTATTTTGGAAAATTAGGTTTCAAAAAAGCGATCATCGGATTGTCTGGAGGAATTGATTCTGCATTGACCACTTATATTGCAGCAAAAGCATTGGGTCATGAAAACGTAAGAGTTGTGTTGATGCCTTCACAGTATTCTTCTGATCACTCTGTTAATGATGCACGGGATTTGGCGGAGAATTTAGGTTTGGAATACAACATTGTGCCAATCAAACCAGCGTTTGATACCTATCAGGAAATGTTAGCTCCATATTTCAAGGATTTGCCAGAAAATGTAACGGAAGAAAATATCCAAGCACGAGCTAGAGGAATGGTATTGATGGCAATGTCCAATAAATTCGGACACATTGTGTTGAATACAACCAATAAGAGTGAAATGGCAGTTGGTTATGGGACCTTATATGGTGACATGTGTGGTGGTATTTCTGTCATTGGTGATGTTTATAAAACAGAAGTCTTTGAGTTGTGTCGATGGATTAATAGAGACAAAGAAATTATTCCTACCAATACGATAACCAAACCACCTTCTGCAGAATTGCGTCCAGATCAAAAAGACAGCGATAGTTTACCGGACTATGATATCCTTGATGAAATTCTTTTTCAATACATAGAAAAACGTCAAGGACCACAAGAAATTATAGCCAAAGGGTTTGATGAAAAATTAGTGAAGCGTATTTTAAGATTGGTCAACATCAGTGAATTTAAAAGACATCAAACGGCTCCTGTTTTAAGAATGTCTTCGAAAGCTTTTGGAATGGGACGACGAATGCCTATTGTTGGGAAATATTTGTCGTAAAACATGTGTAGGGACGTAACATGTTACGTCCCTACACATATTACGTCCCTACACATGTAAAAAAAACGCCTTGTCCAAAAAATATGGACAAGGCGTTTTTTATATTATAAATCTAAAACTATTTTTTACTTAATCGAAGTGTTGTCAACGTCTTATTATTTGTTCCAACAATTTGAACCAAATACATCCCAACTCTTAAATCTCCAACATAATACTTTTCACCTTCAGCAACATTGAAACTGACCACTTCATTTCCAATCAAATTGAAAACAGCGATTTTCTTTACACCAGAATTATCATTCAAAGAAATATAATCAATAGCTGGATTTGGAAACACTTGCAAATTCTTAGCAATCTTAATCTGTTCTACTACTGTCATATCATCTGCACTATCATCACCATAGTCTGCTTGACCGTAAGTCAAGGAGCAAGTGAGGGCAAATAATAAAAAGAGTAATATTTTTTTCATAAAGATTCTGATAAAGCGTTTTCTATCTTATAGTCCTAAAGTAAGTATTTTGTCAGTCAGAAACGAATTGCTAAAATCCTTTATAATATCTTTAACAATTGTATCGTTTAATAAGGTTTCTGCATTTTTAACCATCAAAATATACTACAATTAGGGTATTTTTCTGTGTAAAATCAAGTAGAAAACGAAATAAAATACTAATTGGTTGGTAACCAACTCACTTACAAATCATTAAAATTTTGAATAATTTATTTAATCTTCCTCAATTACCGATTCAAGACGAACAGTTCGATACTTTGATGGAAAAAAGAGGTGTTAAAATTGAACGGATCATTTCAACTGGTCAAGTCAGTCCTCCTGGTTTTTGGTTTGATCAAGATCGAGATGAATGGGTGGTTTTGATCCAGGGAGCTGCTGAACTAGAATTTGAAGATGGAAAAATGGTGAAGTTGAAAAAAGGAGATTCCGTTTTTTGTCCAAAGGAATTAAAACATCGAGTTACTTATACAAGTGTGGAGCCGGCTTGTATTTGGCTAGCGGTACATTTTTAAGTTAATTAAAATTTTCTAAATCAATTTCGAATATGCGAAACCTTATCATTCTTATTTTTATACTATTTTGGAGTCCTTGCATCGCCCAATTTTCTTTTTCATTAGAAAGTGGTTACCAATTCAAAATGGGATCCACAAAGTTATCTGATGGAATTGTGATGGTTGATCAAAATGGAAATCAAGGATTGGAAATTGTCCGTTACTCATTTGGTCAAGGAACACAGATTGCTGGAGATGCGATGGTTCACATCAATGACAACTGGCAATTTGGGGTGAAAGTAAGTTACTTGTTAGGTCAATCTATTTTGGGATACACTGATACCAAATTTCAATCTAAAATGCTACGCTTTATTCCACAGGCTAAATTTAAATTAGGAGGAGATCGATTGAGTGGTTTTGCAACGATCGGTTTTGTAATTGGGAAAGGAGGATTTGTAGAAAAATTTGAAACTACGGATGAGACTGGTTTACAAACAAATCGAACTTTTGAATATTCGGAAGGGATGTCTTATGGTATTAATAATTCAATAGGAGTTGAATATGAAACGGATTCCCGATTTAGTTTTTTCTTAAAATTGGATACTTACATTCAATCATATGGTCCGAAAAGTAGGAAGTTTACAACCTACAATATTGGAGAGGTGGATATCCTTCCTAGCTTAAATGTTATCGACAAAGAAATTGAGTATGCTGATTTTGTCCCGAATGGGATTCCTGCGGATCCGGACTTGCCTGATCAGAAGTTGCGACGGATTTATCCTTTTAGTTCTTTTGGTGTTAGTGTTGGAGTAGTGTATTCATTGTTGTAAAGTTGGACAGACATCCTGTCTGTTCAACCTAAGAAAAATAGGCAGGTGTGAATTCTATCACATCTGCCTATTTAAATTTGGTTTGTAATTATTCATCAAACAAATTCCCCAAAATACTTCACAAAAGCATCCAAGTCCATCGCACCTTTATCCCCATCCTCTTGACCTTGAACTCTCACGGAAACCTGATTCGCATCTGCTTCTTTCTGACCAACGATTAACATAAAAGGAATTTTCTTTAATTCTGTATCACGGATTTTCTTACCGATAGATTCAGTACGATCATCGATGACACCGCGGATATCGTGTATTGCTAATTTTTCCATCACTTCCTTGCAATATGGAATCAACGAATCATTGATTGGCAAAATCGCATATTGATCTGGTGCTAACCACAACGGGAATTTCCCACCACAGTGTTCGATTAATACGCCGATGAAACGTTCCATAGAACCAAACGGAGCACGGTGAATCATCACTGGACGATGCGTTGTATTATCTGCACCGACATATTCTAATTCAAAACGTTCTGGTAAATTATAGTCTACCTGAATGGTACCCAATTGCCAAGAACGATTCAAAGCATCTTTGACCATAAAATCCAATTTAGGACCATAGAATGCAGCTTCACCCAGCTCAGTTGTTGTTGTCATTCCAACAGTTTTAGTTGCTTCGATGATGGCACTTTCGGCTTTATCCCAATTTTCATCAGAACCGATATACTTCTCTTTATTCTCAGGATCACGCAATGAAATCTGAGCAGTATAATTTGTGAATCCTAATTTTTCTAACAACATAGTTGTCAATTCCAATACATCCAAAAATTCAGCCTTCAACTGATCTGGTGTACAGAATATATGTGCATCATCTTGAGTGAACCCACGTACACGCGTCAATCCATGCAACTCACCTGTCTGTTCATAACGATAGACCGTACCGAATTCTGCGATACGGATCGGCAAGTCACGATAGGAGTGAGGTTTGTGCCCGTAAATTTCACAGTGATGCGGACAGTTCATTGGCTTCAATAAAAATTCTTCTCCTTCACGAGGCGTTTGAATTGGTTGAAAACTATCTTCTCCATATTTTTCGTAGTGACCTGAAGTGACATACAAATCTTTCTTGCCAATATGCGGTGTGATCACTGGTTGATAACCTCTTTTTAATTGTTCTTTCTTCAAGAAATCTTCCAAACGTGTACGTAATGCTGTACCTTTTGGTAGCCAGATAGGTAAACCCGCCCCGACTTTTTGAGAGAACATAAACAACTCCAATTCTGCACCTAACTTACGGTGATCTCTTTTCTTTGCTTCTTCAATCATTTCCAGATACTCCGTCAATTCTTTTTGCTTCTGGAAAGTGATACCGTAGATTCTAGTCAACTGTTTCCGTTTCTCATCATTTTTCCAGTAAGCACCTGCCAAGGAAGTCAGCTTGATCGCTTTGATCGGAGCGGTGTTCGGAATATGAGGACCACGACAAACATCTACGAAATTACCTTGTTGATAAAATGTGATATTTCCATCTTCAAGATCTTCTAATGTTTCGACTTTATATTCATCACCTTTGTCTTTGAAAATTTTCAATGCATCTGCTTTGGAAACTTCCTTTCTGACAAAATCATTTTTCTCACGTGCTAATTCTAACATCTTCTTTTCAATTTTCACCAAATCAGTTGGCGTCAATTGACGATCACCAGTATCCACATCATAATAGAATCCAGCATCTACAGCAGGACCGTACCCAAATTTTGTTCCTGGATAAAGTGCTTCCAACGCTTCTGCCATTAAGTGTGCAGATGAGTGCCAAAAAGTAGCTTTCCCTTCTTTGTCTTTGAAGGTCAACAATTGTAAATTTGAATCATTGGTAATTGGACGGGTCGCGTCCCAAACTTCATTGTTGACTTTAGCCGATAAAACGACTTTGGCCAAACTATTACTAATCGACTTGGCGATATCCATTGCACTGACACCGCTATCGTATGCTTTTACAGTACCGTCTGGAAGTGTTATTTTGATTTGATTACTCACAATTTCTCCTTATTTATTGATTCAAGTTATTTTACGAATACTTGGTTTTAAAAGTTCGCTAAAATACTGCTTTTCAAGAAAGCATAATAATAATGTTGATTTGAATACTCCTTATGGAGATGGTGTTCATAAAAAGTAAACTAGTTTCTTGGCGGGACGCCAAAACTAACGGATAAAAAAAGCCCTTGAAACATAATTAGGTCTCAAGGGCTTTTAATCAATAGAAAAAGTTGATTTAAGAACCTACTTCGAAGGTGATCTTTAAGTTGACTCTGAATTCAGTTACTTTGTCTTTTGATACAACTGCACTTTGGCTTTGTACGAAAACTGATTTGATATTTTTTACATTTTTTCCAGCTCTTTTAACTGCTTTTCTAGTAGCATCTTCCCAACTTTTAGGTGAGTTGGCTAAGATTTCAACGACTTTCATTACTGCCATTTTGTTATCGATTTTTGTTATTAATAAAATTTATAATAAGATGGGTTCAAAAAAAGTGCCATTATGTAACGGAAGACGGTTGATGGTGAACGGTAAACGGGGAGTTCGCGGAGGAACACGTACTCTAATGTACTCCTCCGCGGCCTCCCCGTCAACCGTTCGCCGTCAACCGTTCACCGTTTTTACTACATCGCCGCCAACTCCTTCACTTTAGCAAACAACTTATGCTCATCACCACTACGATACTTACGTTTGTGATAAGCGATTTCGCCATTTTTATCAAAGACAAAAGTTTGAGGTAATCCATTGAGTGCACCTGGCATTACATTTCTGAATTCGCGATTGACATCATTGTAAGCTTCCCATGGCCAATTTTTGGTGTTAACCATGTCGACAAAAGCTGGATAGTTTTTACTAAAATCGGTAGAAATTGCAACTAGATTAAAGTCTGCTTCTTTTTGCCAATTCGCATATTCTTTTTCGATAGCTTTCATTTCAATTTTACAAGGATAACAAGTTGTTAACCAAAAAAGGACAACGGTTGGTTTTCCATTTTTCTTAAGAATATCGTTTGACTTATGTACTTTTCCGGTTGCATCTTTCATGTCGATATCGAAAGGAAAAGTTTGTACCATATCTGCTTTTTGTCTTGCAGCATTGGTAGCATATCTTTGTCTAGTAGGTTTTACAATACTGTCTCTTTTCATTTGTCTTGCCAATGCTTGTGCTTTTGCCTTTTGCACGGCAGGATTGTTGATTACATTTTGAGCTGCCTTTTTTGAATTCTCAGTAGCATTGTTAGCAACTGTTGTAGTAGGTGCGTTCGTAGTTGCTTTAGCTACTGATTTGTTTTCAGTTGTAGAGCAGCTAAAAAACAAAATGGTAATTAGAAAAATGGAAAACTTATACATGATGACTATATTTTGTTATAATTTACTTTCAAAATTTATTTCTTATTCAATTTATTGTTGATATTTTCAAGTGCATCGATTCCTCTTGTGAAGTCAGGTGCAAAATTAAGTACTTTTTCGTAATCGGCTTTTGCATCATTTAATTTCCCCATTGCTTCAGATGCATATCCTCTGTAGAAATAGCCCATAATATAAGTAGGACTTGTGTTGACCGTCAGATTGAAATGATCGTATCCTAATTTTATCGAATCCATTTCAAGATAAGCTAATCCGATATTGTAATAGGCATCGGCATATTGAGAATCTAAGACAACTGCCTTTTTATAAAGTTCAATTGCTTTGTTTAACTTATCTGTGTTGTGATAATGATTAGCTTTTGCAAAAATAACACCGACATTATCTGGCGCAATTCTCAATGCATTATCATAGTATTTTTCGGCAATTGGATTTTTTTGTTGGTCAAATAAATTTCCTAATTCGAAATAAGCATCAATATGGTCTGGATCATTTTCGACACAAGTTTGAAAACTATTGATGGCTCTTTTCGTTTCGTTTCTCGCTTTAAAATTTCTGCCCAACATATAATATGCTTCTGCATTTTGACCATCTTTTCTTAAAATCCGATCACACGTTTTTATAGACTCATCATTTTGTTTCAAGATAAATTCAAATTCAGACAATTTCAATAGGGTATTGATGCTATCTGGAAATTGAGCCGCAGCAGTTCGGAGGGTTGTTAAAGCAGGTTTGGATTTATAATAGTCCATGTACACATCCGCCAGTAAGTGATGATAATTGAGGTATGAAGAATCGATAGCGATTGCTTTTTTCAAATCATCAATTGCTTGATCATACCCTTCCAAGTCATAATAGTAAAGTGCTCGTTTAAAATATAAAGTATGATTGTCTGGTGCTTCTTTGATGGCAATATCAAATTTGCTTTTTGCAACTTCAGAGGCTGCTACAGTTGTCTCTTCAGGTAGCTTGTCTTTCACTTGAGTATCTTCCGTACATGCGACAAAACAAATACTAATAAAAGAGAGAACGAACCATAGATTGATCAGGGAAATTTTCATAAAGTAAAAATACGGGATTTTGAATAAATGTTAGTTGTTTTATTGACACTTGTCTATCTAGCCTAATTTGTTTAGTTTCCTTGTCATTTTGAGCTTTCGCATTTGCAAAGATGTTGAAAAATCAAGGAATGTTGAGGCATAACAATTTCGACCTTGCGGAGAAATCTACTTCTTGTCGAAGCCGAAATTATGAGTTTGAGTTTAGCAAGATTTCTCCACGATGGTCGAAATCTTAAACGTTGAAAGGCTCTTGATTCTTCGACTCTGTTGCCTAAGGGTAAGGTGTTCAAAATACTGAAAACAAAATGTTTAACTTTTTTAACAACTCTATATTAAATCAAAGAAAACGATTTACCCCAACGGGGTTGTGCATTATAAATAGGAGCATCGCTCCTATTAAATAAAGAATGGGCGTCAAAGCTCTGAAGGAGCGAAGCAGTTTTATAATCAACAATTTATCACTCAAAATTAAACTTATAACAATATTTTTGTAAAAATAATTAATCGATTGTTGCTACGCCCCTTCAGGGCTGGACGAGTATTCGTGAAATACTTGGGGCGTCCCGATAAACTATCGGGATGCCCCAAGTTAGATGCTTGACCCACTTTGGGGTCATAAATTACAATCAAAATTCTAACTATAAAACGTTAGACATTACTCGTGCAATAAAATGAACAGCCTTGCCTAAGGGTAAATGTCGATCAGAATGACAAGCGTTACAAGCAATATTTCGACAACTTCCCAAAAGCAAAAAACTCGGGATAACAAGCAATTAAAAAAAGGCACTATACTTTATTAAAGTACAGTGCCTTTTTAGTGAGGATGCTATAAACAACTAGTTATCTCTTGAAGAAATTACCAAGAATGTTTTTACCGACCATTCCAGCAATGTCATCCATAACACTACCATCACCATCTGCATCCAACAGCTTACCGATAAAACCCATTTGAGCATTATTGTTAGCTTGAGATTTTACAGAGTTCGTCAAAAGGTCAGTGATACCAGAAGCATCCAAACCACTTTGTCTTTTTTGCTTACCAAGTGCACCTAAAACCATTGGTGCAAGCATTGTTAGTAAAGAACCAGAAGAGTTTTGATTCAAACCACTCATCTTTGCAACCATGTCGATTACATTAGACTGGTTACCACCAAGAACGTGCTTCAAAATTCCAGCACCATTTAACATGCTTGTATTTTGTGGTTGCTTTTGTCCACCAAGAATTCCTGCAAGGTCATCCATGATACTACCATCGTGGTCACGATCCAAAGCACCAATCAACCCATCAGCACCACCTGGCTTCTGAACGTTCTTAGATAAAGCAGTTGCTAAAGTTGAAAAAATACCGTCAGCAGCAGCCTTTGTTTGAGTACGATCTGTAGCTCCGATTTTAGATGTTAATGTATCTAATACTTGATCCGTCATTTGACTTTGAAGCAATTCGATAAGATTAGCCATAATTGAAAATTAATTTAAATATAAGTTAGAAATGTATATCAAAAATGATATGAATTTTAATTTTAATATCTTGCAGTAACATACACACTATTATGAAACAGTTGTCACTAGCCTTTATTTTTACCGTTTTTTGGTTCACAAGTTTCAGTCAATACTTAAGAACACCTTCTGAGATTTATAAAATGGCAGAACAATCTTCCATTAATTTCCAATCAGATACGTCTTCGTTTGAACTTGTTGAGGTTGAATATCCTATCCTCAAAGATATATATTTAAAAGATGAAAATGATAGTCTCCGAGTAATTACCTATATGACGAATAAAAAGTCAGAAAAGTATCGCAAGAAAGCTCGGAAATTTGAAAAGAATAAAAAATACCACAAAGCGGCTGTTTTTTTAGAAAAAGCATACAAAAAAGACACTTCGAATGCGGATTTGATTAAACGATTGGCAGAATTGGTTTGGAAAACAGGAGAAATACGAGATGCCATCAAATTATATCAAAAAGTGATTGCATCGAATGAATATGATTTTGAAGCTCACTTTGCGATCTCTGCGTTGTATGAAATCGATGGTAAATACAAAAAATCATTAAACCACATGATGTTGGCTCATTTGTATAATCGTAATAATGTAGAAATTTTGGATAGCATGAAAACATTGTTTTCGCGAAATGATTTAAAATATGCAACTGCGAATTTTCAACCAAAATATCATATTGAAAGTACGAATGACACTACCGTATTAATCCAAACAATTGATTCCACTTGGCAATCTTATGCGTATTGTAAGGCAATCTGGGCGTATGAAAATGATTATAGTGAAAATAAAAAAAGCATTTCAGATCAGTCCATCGAAATTATTGAAGAGAAGGAATGTTTGCTTTGTGCATTGATAACCTTTGAAGAAACAAAATCAGAACATAAGAAGATTCCAGCAATGAAGAAGTTGTCAAATGCACTTTTAACTCAGAAGATTGATCAGTTTTTATTGTACGAACATCTGCTAAAATCCAATCCAAAATTGGCGTATCAGTTGGATGAAAAATCAATTGTTAAATTGAAAACTTATTTAACTGATGCCAAAACAAAGAAATAATATATCTTAGTAACACTTTTATTGACCAATAACTTCAAACCAAATTGCTGGAAAAAAAAGAACATAGGAGAATCAACTATCTGTCAACGAAAATAAATCAAGAAGCACAGGATCATGTTTTGAATAATTTATTCAATCGATTTTATGATACCCGTATGTTGTTTCACAATTTTCAGCATACAGCAGATATTGTTACGACTGCATTAGATTTAGTAGAAACAGGTGGTGGAGATGCCAATACTAAAGAAGTGGTTGAGTTGTCCGCTTGGTTTTTGAACACCGGATTTTTGGCGGATTACAATGAACCATATGCACAAAGTATTCGTTATGCGGATGAGTTTTTGACGGCTAAGCAATTTGACAAAAACAAAAAAGAACGGGTCCTTAAATGTCTTCGCAATATCAAGGACAACGTAATCCCAACCACTGACGAACAAAAGTACGTGATGGATGCCACTCGTGCGCAAGATGTTGGTGAAAGTCATATTCAACGAAGATCATTGCTTAGATTGGAATGGGAATTATATGTCAATCGACCAGTCACAGATGTCGAGTGGGAGCAAATGCAGTTGAATCATTTATTGCAAACCAAATTTTATTCAAAGCCGGCCAAAAAACAATACGAAGGTCAAATTGCCAAAAATATTTATGCTCAAAAATCTCGATTAGAAAAAAGAAAAAATCGGGCAGTTGTTATTGAACCAGAGACGGAACCAAGTCGATACAAAAATCTAAACGATATTCCGACTAGCAGAGCTACGCAGACATATTTCAGAGCAAACTTCAGAAACCATATCAACATCAGTGCAATTGCGGATAACAAAGCCAATATCATGATCAGTGTCAATGCGATTATGATCTCTGTTGTAATTTCTATGTTATCTTATCGCAATATTCCCGAAACCAATCCAATGGTTTTGTTGCCAGTGGTGATTTTTCTGGTTACTGGAATGGCATCATTAATTTTTGCTGTGCTTTCTATTCGACCTAAAGTGACCAACCTTAGTGAAAAGTCAAAAGAGGAAGTCAAAAAGAATTTGGTTTTCTTTGGCAACTTTGTCAATTTATCCTTACCAGATTTTGAAGATGCGATGGATGAAATGTTTCGAGATGAGGAACTGATCTATGGCAATATGGTAAGAGATTTGTACTATCTAGGAAAAGTATTGGACAAAAAGTATCGATATCTAACAACCTCCTATAATATTTTCATGGTAGGATTTGTAGCGACGGTACTCACATTTTTGATCGCTATCTTAACTGCATAGTGAAAATTTAAATTGCTCAATCATGCGTATTTTTATTTTGCTTTTCTTTCTAACAATATCGTTCCATTTATTTGCAACACATAATCGAGCAGGTGAAATCACTTTTGTTCGTACAGGTGATTTTACAATTGAAGCAAAAGTTGTCACTTATACGAAAGCATCAAGTGTACCGGCTGATAGAGATAGTTTAGAAATTTGTTGGGGCGACAACAATTGTGAATGGGCGATAAGAGTGAATGGACCAGTTGACAGTAATGGTATTCCGCAAGGAGAATTATTGGATAATGATGTTAAACTCAATGAATATGTTACGTCGCATACCTATTCAAGTTTTGGGGATTATACGATTTCAATGAATGATCCCAATCGAAACGCAGGCATTTCCAATTTGAATGCTCCAATCTCAGATAGTGTTCCTTTTCATATACAAAATGAATTTTCATTGTTAGAAAATCATGACGACTCGCCAGTGTTTCTAGAAAAACCTATTGATAATGGTTTTGTTGGACAAAAATTTATGCATGCACCAAATGCATATGACTCAGATGGAGATAGTCTTGCTTATCGATTAATTACTCCGTTTCAAGATACATATGTACCTGTTCCAAATTACCAACTATTGACTGATTTTGGAGGTGAAGTTACTTTTGATGAAACGACAGGTTTGTTGATTTGGGATACGCCATTATTGGTTGGGGAATATGTTGTTACGATTGAAGTGCTTTCTTATCGCAATGGTGTTCAAATTGGAAGTGTCATCAGAGATATGTCATTTACGATTGATGCTTTGGCTAATGTTTTGCCGGAATTGGCGATGACACAATATATGCCAAATGAACTAATAAATGTTGAAGTAGGACAGACCATACAATTTTTAGTGGTCTGTGAAGATCTGGAGAATGAAAATGGATTGGATTTGACCGTAACATCTGGTTTATTCAATTCTAATTTTTCGCAACAACCAGTGTTCACTATATTTTTTGAAAATGAGGTAGTTGCGGAAGCTAATTTTTTCTGGGAGGTAGCTGAAGAACATGCTAGAGCGCAACCATATCAAGTTGTTTTCAAAGCTGCGGATGATTTTGGATTGGCGAAATTTGTGGTGCTTCAATTTAAAGTGGGTGTGTTTACGGATGTGGATTTTGTTGCGGATGCTACACCGATTAATTTGTTTCCCAATCCATGTGATGATTATTTGTATTTGGAAACCAATGATTTAGCTGGGCAACCGTATGAGATTTGGAATTTGGTTGGTAAGCAGGTTGATGTTGGTCAAATTTCGGGAGATGGAGAGATTGATGTTGTAGGAATGAAGAGTGGCGTTTACTTTGTTAGATTTGAGGGTGGGGTAGTTGCGAAGTTTGTGAAAAAATAGAACCTACCCAAAAGGTCAATGCATTGTGCAAGGAAGAGGTTTTGTAAATTTCTAACGATTATTTTAGCTAGAAAAGTCAGAACTTTTCATCTAGATGATGTGGTGTAGCTAATCGCTATCAACAGCAAAAAAACAATGAGTAAATACTTTAAAATAATCATGTTGCTGTTTGTATACACATTGTTAAATTGCGGTCAAGAACTCCCTCAAACTACTCCTAAATCAACAATAGAACCAACCACTACTAAAGATTGTCGATTTGATGAAATGAGAGATCCAACAATCAAGGATAAGAAAAATAACATAACAGGTTTATTATTTTATTGTAATGATGACCAACTGATGTCATCGATCAACTTAGTTGAGGATACGCCTTACAAGGATATTGGATTTCCTATTATAACGGAGACAACAAAATTCTATAATCCAGAAAATGATTTAACCTCTATTTATACCATACCAAAAGATTTTGAGGATAGAAGAAAACTAGGAACTATTATTTATGATTTGACAGAAGCAAATTATGAAGAAATCAATGAAAAATTTCCTAATGAAATACCAGATTTGTTGACGAACTATGACTTTATGCTAGGATCTACTCATGCGTATATACAAGTCTTAAGTCCAGAACAAGTGCTTGTAGCTTATTCAATTAATATTGGAGGTTCACGAAAAAAAATAAAAGAAGGCGGTGTCGTTTTCTTGGGTTCAAAACTTTCCATTCTAAATCAATTTGGTGAAACGGAATATGAAATAAATGAAGACTATGCGATAACTTATCGACAAATAAGTCCTATTGGAGATTTCATTACTTTTAGAACAACTGAAATGGTTGGCTGTAATAAAGCAATAGATGGTTTTGAGATTCACGATTTAGAAAATGATACTTTACTTTATGATTATGAATTTGATACTACGGCTTGGATAAAAGAACCGCTTTACCTTGATGATGATCTGATTTTATTTCGAATAGGTGAATATCCTTCTCTAAGAGAACTGTACCTCTTTGATTTAGTAACGAAAGAACTCACTAAAAAGAAGTTGAGACCCAATTATAATTTTAACTACACTAAATTTGAAGATGAAAAATTAATTTTTGTAAATTATCGAGAATACCAGGGATGGGAAGAAGACGAAGGACCTCCGACTTATGATACCTTGAGTATTACAGATTTTACAAATTCGGAATGATGAACGGGTGAGCGTCAATTGGTAAATTAAAAAAACCATTTTACAACAATTTGTATACGAAAATCATTTATTACCTATGTTCAAATTCCTAGCATCCATCTCTTGTCTTTGCTTAACCCTCCATCTAATGGGGCAAGAAGGTGTGCAAACGGAAAACAATCTTAACGTAGAAGAGCTGGTCAAAAATGTATTCATCAAAGGAAATTGTAGAAATGTCAACAACATAACTTCCATTGGAAATGAAGATATCAGTATGGGGCAATTCAACAATGGAGCGACTGCAATCAACATCAATGACGGCATTATATTGTCGACAGGAGATATAGGTTTAGCAGCAGGACCCAATTTGCAAATTGATGCTAGTTATCCTTTTTTTGATGAAAGTACGGACCCTGATCTTAGTCAATTGGCATCTGGAAGTCTTTTTGATGTTACTGGAATTGAATTTGACTTCGTGCCGATCGATGATAAAATTACTTTTCGATATGTATTTGCTTCAGAAGAATATTGTGAATTTGTGGGCACTCAATTCAATGATGTTTTCGGTTTCTTTGTCAGTGGTCCTGGCATCAATGGTACTTTTGATAACAACGCAATCAATGTTGCTAACATTATAAATTTGAGTGGTATCAACGAAACCGTAAGTATCAATACCATCAATCATCTGACCAATCAAAATTTTTATGTAAACAATATCACAACAACGGATGCTCAAAATTGTGAAATTCCTTACAATCCAATGTTTCAGGAATTCATTGAGTATGATGGATTCACGATTGCATTGACCGCTTCTTTTTCCGTGGTTCCTTGTGAGACTTATCACATTCGTTTAGTGATAGCTGATGTTGGAGATGCTAATTTAGATTCAGCTGTTTTTTTAGAATCCAAAAGTTTTGATTTAGGCGAAAAAGTTACGATACGTGCCGAAGTACCTAACAGTACGGAGCCGATTGCCTACGAAGATTGTGTGGACGGAGAGTTTGTGTTCACCCGTAATGCTTCCAGTAATATCAACGAATCTTGTACAATTGAATATACGATTAGCTCAGAAAGTGAGGCGATTAATGGTGTTGACTTTGTAGAAATCCCAATGAGTGTGACCATACCTGCTGGTGCGGAATCATTCATTTTACCTATCACCGTTATTGAGGATAATATTGTGGAAGGTCCAGAAGTTTTGAAACTAGCATTGGTATATGATTGCGATTGTATTGATCCTGCTTCTACCGAATTAATAATCAATGAAGTCGAGGAATTATCTTTAGATTTTGAAGAACTAATAGTTTGCGCAAACCAACCTTTTAGTATTTCACCAGCAATAAATGGAGGAGTGCCACCTTATAGTTTTTTGTGGGAAACCGGCGCGCAAACTGAAGTTTTAAATGTTGTCATAACAACACCTACACAGTTCCCAGTTACGGTTACAGATTTTTGTGGCAATACTAGTGAGGTAGTTTTCAATATTGATATTCAAGACATCCCTTCTGCCATCTTAACAGGTACTTACGATCTATGTGCAACCTCCACGACTGGAATTCCCATACAATTTGAGGGAATTCCTCCCTGGAAAATTGAATATACGATAGACGATATAGCACAAGACCCGATTGATAATATTCAAACCAATCCTTATTTTATAGATACACCAACTGAAGGTACTTATGAATTGACAGCATTTAATGATGCCTATTGTGAGGGAAATGTAGTTGGAAGTGCCACTGTTGAAAGTACTTTTGAAGTTGAAATAGACATAGTGTCACCATCTTGTTATAATAACGTGGATGGCAGTATCAATATCACAGCATTAGATGCAATCCCTCCGTTTTCAATCGAATGGAATGTTGAAACAGCAGATGAATATACACTTCAAAATTTAAGCGCAGGAACATACCTCTTAAGCATTATCAATGGAGAAAATTGTCTGTATGAAAAGACCTTTGAGTTAGTTGCCAATTCAAATGATATTAAAGATTGTGCACCCATTTATATTCCTAATATATTTTCACCAGACGAAGATGGGTTCAATGATATTTTGACCATCTACTATGATACTTCTAGTGGTGTTGAAAATATTATTTCTTTCCAAATCTATAATCGATGGGGATCATTATTGTTTGAAAAAAACAATTTTGCATCGGATGGAACCACCGGTTGGAATGGTGATTATAAGGGAAAGCCGGTAGATGCTGGTATTTATGTCTATACAATAAATGTGGCTTTTGAGGATGGCAGTAGTTTGTTGCTTAATGGAGATGTGATGGTGCTGCGGTAGTTTTTTGAAAAAACACATCTTCAAAAAAAATCTTAACACATGTCAATCAAATCATGATGAGTGACACCTACCTTTGTAATATCAATATTTCAAATCACTAAAATCACAGCGATGAAGATTACATCATTGAGTTACAAAATTGCGAGTTGGACACTTTTAATAGGTGGACTGATTCATACAATTTCCGATTTACTTTCTCCAGCAACACCAGAAAAAAATGCAATCATTAGTCAAATGAAAGCCTTCACAGGTCAGGTGTTAGGAACTGAATTCAACTTATACGGATTTTTTCAAGGATTTAGTTTTATGATGGGGTTATTTTTAATTGGTTATGGTGCCATCAATCTTTTGATTTTAAAGAATAACCAGGAAGCACATATACCTTCAAATATTTTAATTTTAAACATTATAATTACTTTAGTAAGTGTTATGATTTCGATCAAATATTTCTTTTTAATACCAGTCATTTTGGTGGCCATACCATTTCTAGGATATTTAGTTGCATTCATCACGAATAAATAGCAAAACATCATGAAAATAACAATCATAGGAGCAGGTATTGGAGGCTTGACAACTGCTATTGCATTAAAACAAAAAGGTTTTGAAATAGAAATTTTTGAATCAACTCCAAAATTCAAAAAAGCAGGATCAGGTATTAATTTGGCGATCAATGCCATGCAGGTTTACAAAAAATTGGGATTGTATGATCTTATTTTTGAAGCGGGTAGTTTGACAAGTGCGGTGAATATTACGGATGAAAAACTAATTCCACTATCTGCGATGGATCTAACGCACTTTGAAGTAAAATACAAAGTACAATCTGTAGCCATTCATCGAGCAACCCTTCACCAGATATTGTTGGATCAATTAACAGATGTTCCAATTCATTTGAATAAAAAGGTAAAAGCACTCAGACAATCCGAAAATGAAGTTGAAGTTGACTTTGAAGATGGGACTACGCACAAAGCAAGTATTTTGTTAGGAGCAGATGGTATTCATTCAGTCATTAGAAAATCTATTTTCGACAACACAGTGATTCGTAAAGCGAAACAGATTTGTTGGAGAGGTATTACTAAAATCAAATTACCAGAAAAATATCAAACGGAACTAAATGAACCTTGGGGGAAGGGCAAGCGATTTGGTTTTGTTGCGATTGCAAAAAATGAATACTACTGGTATGCGTTAGCCAACTACAAAAACAACTTTCGGGAAGAGTTTCAGAACATAGACTTGGTAGATTTTTATTCCGATTTTCACCCAATCGTTGGTAAAATTATCGCTTCCACTAACAAAGAGAATCTATTGACAAATGAAATGTTAGATTTAAAACCAATTTCGACTTGGTACAAAAACAAAGTTTGTCTAATTGGTGATTCAGCGCATGCAACGACACCAAATCTAGGGCAAGGTGCATGTCAGGCCATTGAAAGTGCGATGGTATTAGCCAACAGTTTGGCAATGCATAATTCTACTGAAAAAGCTTTCAAGGAATTTCAAGAGATAAGAAAAAAGAAAGCGGTCGGTGTTGTGAATACTAGCTGGCAACTTGGAAAAATGGCGCATATTGAAAACAGTCTTCTAATCAAAATGAGAAACTTTGTTTTAAGTAAAACACCACAAAAAATTGCGAATAAACAGTCTGAACGAATGTTCCAAGTTGAAGTATGAAAATGCTAGTAGCTATTTATATTTTGTATAACTTGAGTTCATAGTAAAAACTATAAAGTTGTCAATCCTTGTAAATGAAGATGCAACTTTATTAATTTTCGATTATTCTCTTTTATTGTTTGATGTAAGCATTGCTTAACTACGACTTCAATTCCCATGCAGATTATTTTAAAGCATTTGAATTGATAGGTAATAGTATCAAGTAACAACTTTCCAGTTTTCACCCTGTTAAAAGAATTAATTCACCTTAAATCAAATGACCCACACCTTATATTTGTTGAAATTAAAAAGTCAACAAATATGTCTACTACTACCAATCCCCAAATTCCGCTTTGGGTAAACATCATGCAAGCCATTCTTATTTTGATTATGTTGGCACAAGTGTATATTTATTTTTTCAATCATCAAATGATGGCGGATACTGGAGTGGAAGTATCTAGTGCACCGATGCTGAATCTTGTCTATGAAATGGGTGCAAGAACATTTGTTATGGTCATTGCTTCAATTTTTGTGATGATAACACAAAACTCTAAACAATATATAGTCGTTTTGTTAATGAATGTTGTTCGAGAGACACAAGAGATGGTAATTGATCCATTATATCCAGTGTTGAATGCTCCTGCGACACCAATGGTTGATTTCGGAATTCACGTCGTAATTGTGGCTATTGAAGTTTTAGCTTTAATTATTGTATTCAGGATTTCAAAAAAATAAGTTGTTATCTTTTTCCAAGGACAATCTTGATGACTTTCCCGTTTTTACCCTATGTATACATTTTTTTATCTTAGAAAAACCTTTACTTCCCTTTATCTTTGCGTAAAAAATAAAATAATGAGTTTAAATCAATCGCGTACGATAACTAAAGAAAAATTAAGCGCATTACATCTTGATGCAAAAAAAGATTACTTACGAATTGGAAAAGGAATAATAAAATCAGTTTTTCGTCCAATACAACCTGAAGATTTTGAAAATGCTTATTTACCAATCTCAGAATCTCAAGGACAAGCATTACGAGATTTAATTATCGACAATAATTGTAAAAATATTGTTGAGTTTGGGGCTTCGTTTGGGATTTCCACTATTTACTTAGCCGATGCAGCTCGTCACACTGATGGAATGGTCATTAGTACAGAGCTACTTAAAAGCAAAGCACAAAAAGCCACGCAGAATGTTAAGGATGCGGATTTGAGTGATTATGCAGAAATAAAAATTGGTGATGCAATGGAAACGCTCAAAGATTTTAAGCAACCAATAGACTTTCTATTTTTGGATGGTTGGAAAGATTTGTACTTACCACTTTTTCAAATGCTGGAACCTTTATTCGATACTGGAACAATAATTTATGCTGACAACATGGATATGGGAGGGACCAAACCTTACGCAGATTATGTGTTGGGTAAGAAACAGGTCTATACTACAAAAACAACAGCGAATGGCAAAGCATTCCTTACTTTTGTATTATAATTTTGAATAAAGCTTACATGCATCTAATATGGGAAGCTATTAAATTCTAAAATGAAAAAGAACTTCAAAGAAATAACTTTTGCAAATAAAGAAAAGGAAAGCTTTCAATTTGACCTGGTGTCTTTTCAAGACTTGTTAAAAAAGAAACCTTCAGATCATAGTCAATTTGAATTTCATAAGCTTTCCTTTTTTGCAATCTTTATAATTACTGAAAAGGAAGGAAAGTACAACTTAAATTTCAATGATTACGAATACAAAAAGGGAACCCTCTTTACCGTACGAAAAGACAATATTCATAAATTCTATCAAAGCAAAGCAAAAGGAAAACTACTTGTTTTTACAGAAAATTTCATAGTCAATCATTCTAATAAATTAGAAGCATCAAAATTGTTTATGTTATTTAATGAGATGTTGGCTTCACCAAAACTGGAATTGAATAATATGGAATTTAAAGAAGTGTTGGCTTTGATTGAGTTGATAAAAGAAGAGAATGTGGGTGTCAATGATCGGTATTCTCCAAGTATTGTTAGAAATTTTGTTCAAATTTTAATAACGAAATTATTCCGAATCAAATCAAAGAATCATCTTGTATTTGATGACAATAAGTATCTGACTAAATTTTTGGAGTTACAAAAATTAGTGGAAGCAGATTGTTTTAATAACAAAAAAGTTTCTTATTATGCAAATATTATGGGTGTGACCAGCAAGACACTCAACAATATAACTCAAAGCATCATCCATAGAACTGCCAAGTCATTTATCAATGAGATTGTGATTATTCAATGTAAAAGATTAATCATTAATTCACAGGACTCATTGACAGAAATCGCTTATCAAGTTGGGTTTAACGAATCGACCAATTTTTTCAAATATTTTACAAAGTACACGGGGGTGTCACCTAGTCAATTTCGTACTACTTATCAGACGGTTTAGCGTTGTTTGTAAATATTAATGAGCAATGTAATAGCCCTATTTAAATGGTTATTGTAGTCTTGCCATTCGAAAATGACGGTTACGTGAAGGGCGCATCATCTTTATATAACAAAGTAAACCCTATTGCTATAAACAAACCATTTGTAAGGTATTAACCAAAGACTAAATTACAAATTCAACGTTCCCGTTTTTACCCTACAAAGCCTCTTTTTAACCTAAGGAAACCTCTTTTCACCTTTATCTTTGTGTCATTACAAAATCAATAAAAAGATCATGACTAACAAAGAAGCATTATTAGCATTTTACGAAAAAGCACTTACCGTCAATACGGAAACTACTCCAGACAAAGTATTAAATGAAATTTTTGCCGACAACTTCGTTTCAAAAGGTTCGGTTGAATCTAAAAACAAAGAACAATTGATTGGGCAATTAGGATTCTTTTGGAAATTGATTCCAGATCTAAAATGGGTACCGCAAGAAATAATGAATGACGGAAACAAGTACATTGTTAGGAGTTTGGCTTCCGGAACTCCAAATGGTGATTTCATGGGATTGCCAACAAATGGAACCAAGTCGTTTAAAATTATGACAATTGATATTCATAATATCGTTGATGGAAAAGTGCAAGAAGTACATCACTTAGAAGATTGGGGAACTGCAATGAAACAATTGAAATCATGAAGCACTTAATTTTATTAATGAGCCTGTTATCATTGATGTTGTTTCTTGCATGTGATTCAAACGTGACTGGAGCAGCATCTGGAATTTCAGAAGAAATAAATCAAAAAGATAAAAACAATAAAATGGAAAAACAATCGAAAGAAACCATGGACATTGCTAACAAATTTATGGAAGCAATGGGAAAAGGAGATATGGAAACAATGGTGAGTTTAATGGATGAGGATATGGTTTGGCAAAATGAAGGAGACAAATCAATGCCTTGGATTGGTCCTTGGAAAGGTAAAAAAGTAATCTTAGAAACCTTCTTGCCTTTGTTTATGGAGCATTTCAAAACGACTAAATGGTTAACTGAAGACGCGATTTCAAGTGGAGATGTTGCAGCTTTCTTTGGTCAAATGAAAGGCATTACTTTAAAGTCTAATCAGGAAACTCCG
Organism: uncultured Saprospiraceae bacterium; assembly: GCA_937941765.1. Lineage (GTDB taxonomy): Bacteria > Bacteroidota > Bacteroidia > Chitinophagales > Saprospiraceae > CALDGQ01. The sequence continues at coordinate 66,456 of CALDGQ010000017.1, read as the reverse complement.
GAATTTGCTTTCGCTCTACGAGTAAAAGTTGCAAACGGAAAAATAGTGTTATGGAATTGGTTGGAAGATAGCTATGCTGTCTCTAATAGTTTTCATGGGACAAAATAATAAAACACTTAAAAATTTAAAATACAATGAACGTTACTAAAGTATTATTTTTTGTACTTCTTGGAGTACTTACTTTTTCATCTTGTGGAAATGATGATGACACTGATGACATTCAACCATTATCAGAGGGAGTCAACATCACGTTAAGAAATACGCTGCAAGATCCAAATGAAGATGAGCAAACATATGCTAGTTTATTTATGCTAGCAGATGATGCTTTCGATGAGTCTGATACACTGTCAAATTCAACTTCAGAATTTGCTACTGCACTGGCTCAACCTGGAACTCCATTTGGTGATATAAGTGGATTGTATAACATTGATTTTACAGAAAATAACATCAGTTTTACAATGCTTCCTTCAGCAGATGATCCTTTTTGGCAAAATGTATTTGGCGCTTTCCCTGCTGGGAAATTTGATAGATATTATTTTACTTTCGCTGAATCGCATAACATTACAGGTTTTAGTAGTGCTAATAGTTCTGTTAATTTGAGAATCGATTCTGATAAAGTTATCGTTGTTGAGATAGGAGAGGGATATGATATGAATCCTGGAATTTCTTTTACCGTTAGTTTAAATTAATACTAAAATTGATTCCAATAAATGCCCTAATTGCTTATGCAGTTGGGGCATTTTTGATTATCGGGTTTACATATCGAGTTGGAATAGTTAATTTCAATGCTAGTGGATGGCTAAAAGATTTCACTTTGTGTTATTATCATGCCTCAAGATAAATTTTGTATTATTTTGGATGCAGTTGCAGTAGTTTTATTCACCTTATTATTTAGTTATTTATATCGTGATAATTATTTGCACACCTTTATGTTAATGGTAGGTATAGATTGGGTATATTTATTTTGTTTATTCAACAATTAGTGATAGTCTTTTCCAAAACAACCAATAAATGAATCGCATCTTGCTATTATTTTCAATTGCAATTTTCTCCATTTTTCTAGGAAGTCAAATTGCTGAAGGATGTTTGTTAGTTCCATATTGGAAGTCGTTATCAGCAACTGAATTTTATACCTACTATTCTAAGTTTGGACCTGCGATCGGAAAGTTCTTTACCATCCTCACGATAACAGCTGTGTTGATACCAATAGCTGTTAGTATTTATTGTTATTCTAACAAATCATCTGCGCTAAAATACTCACTTGCATCAACATTTTTTGCTGTTCTAATTATTGTCTTATTTTATGTATACTTCAAAGATATGAACCAACAATTTTATGACAGTGCATTTAATTCACAACAATTAAAAGCCGAATTGATAAGTTGGGGAAATTGGCATTGGCTTAGAGTGATTTTTGAGTTCTTGTCTCTAATTTTTTTGATTCTAGCTTTGAATATTTTATTGCAAAGAAGGTCGTCGGAATATGAGTAACAAAAAGAATAGTCAGGGTTAATTGTTGTAGTTATATCTTTAAGATCTTTATAGGAAAAATGTTGAAGTTGAAAAAATAAATGCAACAAAATACTTACATATATACCTTTAAGCACGATAAAACAGAAACAGCTCTTTGTCAACTCGAATCCAAATACCTGTTCAACCAACCCATAAAAAATCAACTACTATTTTCAAAATTAAAGATAGCTCCATCCAGTAGTGCATTTATCAAAAAGAGAATAGATGTTTTCTTGTATTCTAAAAATTATGAAATACTCATCGACGAAGTAAAAAAACAAAATATTTTCGCCGAGGGATTCAAAGTGGAGTATGTCGTTCTTAAAGGGGATTCGACTCCGTATAAGATTAGGCTCAATAAATTAAGAGATATTGGTTATCGAATTGAAGGCAATCCAGATTATTATAATCCAACGATTACTTATGCTTTATGTTACTATGAAGAAATTTGGTACTTCGGAATTTTGATTAAAAATAATTTTAATTGGCATCAGCATAAGCAAAAACCATATTCCTACAGCAATTCAATCAGTATCCATATTGCAAAAGCATTGGTCAATATTGCAGCAGCTGGCAATAAAAAGAGATCGATGTTGGATGCTTGTTGTGGGGCAGGTACTATCTTGTTAGAAGCTTGTTTCGCAGGATATAAAATGGAAGGATGTGATATCAACTGGAAGTTATGTCGAGACGCACGAAAAAATTTGACACATTTTAATTACACATCAACCATCTATCGCTCTGACATACGAGATCTTTATCGGACGTATGATGCAGTCATTGTCGATCTTCCCTACAATTTGTTAAGTAAAGCAACAGATAATGATATCGCATACATCATAGCATCAGTAGCTGCGATCACAGATCGAATGGTGATTGTATCAACCGCTGATATTGCTATTGTGATCAGTAACATTGGATTTAAGCTATTGGATTATTGTAGTGTTCCTAAACGGGGTAAAATTAGTTTTGCTAGGAAGATATGGGTTTGTGAAAAAGAAAGATAGCGTTTGATTGTTATTTTATAACATGATATTTACTTTGTATATTTTGAGAATTATGATTAAACAATAACGAAATGAAACCGAATAACATTGTCTTTATATTTATACTCAGCATACTCATTTCATGTAATGGACAAGTTAATATTGACAACAACCCAGTTCAAAAACCATTAATTGCAAAAGGTCAATTATTTCCAGAATTGGACGATAAAATCTGGGACATCCACCAAGATAAAAAAGGAAACTATTGGTTTGGTAGCAATGGAAATGGAGTATTTTTCTACAATGGAAAAAAATTACGACTATATACCGAAGCGGATGGATTAATTGACAACACCATTCGTGGAATTCAGGAAGATGAATTTGGAAATATTTTTATCGAAACACCAGATGGCGTCAGTAAGTTTGATGGAAAAACTTTTGTCACTTTAACGATTGTAGCAGATCCTTCTAACAAATGGAAATTGGAACCAACTGATTTGTGGTTTAATTGCAATGGTAATGCGGATGATGTTTATCGATATGACGGGAATAAATTGTTTGAATTGAAATTGCCTAGAAAGGATTTAAACAAAGCATTTGAAACAGTTGTCAACGGACTGTCCTTTCCAGATATGAATAGCAGCCCTTATTCAGTGTTCGGAATCGACAAAGACCAAAAAGGAAATCTTTGGATAGGTACTATTGTGGCGGGTGCATTTCGATATGATGGAGATTCATTTATATGGTTTGCTGAAAAAGAATTGACAACATTACCGGATGGTCGAGTGCCAGGTGTGCGATCAATGATCGAAGATAGAGACGGTTACTTTTGGTTAAGTAATTTTAAAAGTAAATACCGTGTTATTGAAAATGAAAACGAAGCAACATATGAAAAACTAGAAGGAATAGATATGTCAAAAGGTCAATTCGACAATCGGCTTCCTTATTTTAATGATGGACTTAGAGACAAAGAAGGAAATCTCTGGATGACAACCTATAGTGGTGGCGTCTGGAAATATGATGGCAACGAGCTCCAAAATTTTCCAATAAAAGATGGGGATGAAGAAGTATTAATAGTTTCAATTTATCAAGACCGTCAAGGTGTTCTTTGGTTGGGAACAGATAATGCTAGTGTATTCAAGTTTAATGGTGAGATTTTCGAAAAGTTTATGTTAGACTAAATAAATTCATAAGCATAAATTCTCTTTTATCAACTCGTATAAATTAATCAAAAATTAATGTTCAATTTATAACAATAAAATTGGAGCTATGGTGATTATATTGTAAGTACTCCAACGGAGTGAAAGCAATTAACATTGGGCATCGCCCAATGTTAATTGAGAACCCGTTCTAGCTCCAACGGAGCGTAATCAAACATTTAAATTTTATGTTCTGTTATTAGGAAAACCACTCAAGTCAATATATAGAGAGACAATTGAACTTAATCAATACCACTTCTTAAAAAAAATAAAAAATTTAAAAAGATTCTCAGGCAACCCTTTCTTTCTTTTTTCACCATATAGAAATGAAGTGCAGCTTTATGCGTACTTCCCTATTTTACAACAATCAAAAGACTATAATGATGAAAAATATTTTTCTATTTATGATTGCCTGGAGCGCTTTTTTTAATGCGAATGCACAAGAATTAAATGGCTACTGGGAAGCTCAAGGATATGGATTATTTGCAGAAATAACGGAGAATCAATTAGACTTGTATACAATGACATCCATTAGTTTAATACCTGTAGGTTCCATTCCATTAATTGGAAATCAAGTAGGAATTGACGAGGAAATGCTCGGACATTTATCCATAGAAAATGACTTATTATTTCTTGAATATGCTTCGACTGTTTTTTCTGGTGGTATAAGATTTGAGTCCGTCCCAACAATGCCAGAGGTGATTGAGCCTACAGATGATCCGGTCAAAAATTTCGAAATATTTTGGAAAACTTTTGAAGAATATGGTGCCTTATTTTCAATTCTTGAAGTAGACTGGCAAGCGCAATATGACCTTTATAGTTCTCAAATAGATAGCCTTACAACAGATCAAGAACTTTTTGAAATCATGGGCGAAATGATTGGTGAATTTGACGATGGACATTGTTATATAATCAATAACAACAACCAAGGAATTGGCTCTGCCCAAGAACCACCAACTGGTCTGTGGTATACGTATCCAGATCTGTTAGTAGATTTATTACAAACCAAATATGTTGATGAAGGTAATATTCAATATTATGCAGATAATTCAGTTGTAAGTGCTACTATTAATGAAGGTACTATTGGGTATTTATACATAAGTAGTTTTGTCATCAGTGAAGAGAATACCTACAATGATAATATGGCATTTGAAGAAATTTTGAACACTGTATTTACGTCTTTCGAAAATACAGAAGGGTTAATTATTGATGTTCGTGGGAATGGAGGTGGTTATGATTCGAATTCAAGAGTACTTGGCAATCACTTAACAAAAGAAACACAAACTGTATTCTCAAAACAAGTCCGTTTAAAAGATTCCTATGATTCTTTCTCTGAACCGTTTAATCTTGAAATCACACCAACTGGAGTGCTGTATGTAGACAAACCAGTAATCGTTTTGACCAGTGATGTAAGTGCAAGTGCAACCGATGGGTTTGCGATGTTGGCCAAAGAAATTGACTGTGTGACAACAATGGGAGAGACAACAGAAGGAATTTTTTCAGATATTTTAGAAATGCCTTTGCCGAATGGTTGGAGATTTACGTTGAGCACAGAACGATACCTAGATGTCGGTGGAATTAATTACGAACAACAAGGTATTGTTCCTGATGTGTTAGTAGAAGAAGATGAAAATGCCTTGTTAGTAGAAGAAGTTGACAATGTTTTAGAATTTGCGATCGCCAATATTGGTAATGCTTGTGATGTGGTTGCCATCAGAGATATTGATAAAGTCACACAAATAGAAGTTTATCCGAACCCATTTACGCATTCAATTAATGTGGATGCAATACAAGATAAATCCGATGCAACTCTAACTGTTTATGATATTTCAGGAAAACAAGTTTTTGAAAAAATGATGAAGCAGCATGAATTACAAGAAACATCAACTATTGATTTGAGTGCACTTCCAGTTGGTATGTACAATCTTGTCATTAAAACCCAAAACCAAGTGCTCAATTCAAAATTGGTGAAAGGTGCGAATCAAGATTAAGAAAGTGACAACAATATAATTTCTTAAAGAAAGGGCGTCCAAAATTCAATAAAAAAACATTGTGATATTGGAAAAATAACTTAGAAACATTGAATGCTCTTTCAAGACTCAAATTCCTATTTAGATATCTAAAAAGCTTCAAAGGAGCGACATCAAATAGCCTTGTTCGATAGCGCTAGGAAATTTGATGTCGCTCCGTGTGTTTTTTGTGCGTATTTTTGTGTCAAGAAATCGTATCAAAAACACTTCTTGAAGGTTTAAAACTCAAACAAACAAACAAACAAACAAACAAATGATATGATATATCTTAGAAGAAAAATACGAAAGCCTTTTCAGAGGAAATTCACCTAATTAATATTTCCACCAACAGTCAATCCACTTGGGACATTCTGAGGAATTGTTTTGTCAAAGTCATCATCATCCAACGTATTTAAGAAGGAGATGATCTCGTTAATATCATTATTATTTAGCCGCAAATTTCTAGCATCTTGATCGATTTGATTATTGTCGACATTTGGATTTTGTGAGTCCCCATTTCCTCTAGAAATATCTCTATAAAAATTTAGTACTTGTCTTAAGTTGTCAAAACTTCCATTATGCATATAAGGTGCAGTTCGATTTAAGTTACGTAAAGTTGGTGTTCGAAAATTGAAATTGCCATTCGCACCATCATCACTAACAAGTGGATGATCCGGCACACTAAGTGTATGCAATTCGTAGTCGGAAAGCATTGGACCACTATGACAATTTACACATCCTGCATCAATAAAAGTATTCATGCCTTGAATTTCTTGATTGCTAAGTGCATCCATATCACCACGCATGTATTGATCAAATCGACTATTATTCGCCACCAAAGTTCGTTGAAAGGTCGCAAGTGCTTGAGCAATACGATTTCCATTTACGGTAGTGTTTCCGAATGCAGCAGCAAACATATTTTGATATGCTGGAATCGCGTTTATACGTTGTGTGATTACGTTGATAATATCCCCTTCAGCTATCACATCACCTTTCATTTCATCATGATTTAAAATTGGCAATAAAGCTTGTTCTTCCAAACTATTTGCACGATTATCCCAAAACATAGGCGCACTATTTGGATTATAATTTCTATCGACATCAATCCCATTGAAAGCTGTATTTAAAATAGTAGGCGCATTTCTTTCAATCAAATTTCCACCTTGACGATTTGGGCCGATACCGACTCCATTGACACCTAAAGAAATTTCGCGTCCATCTGCATATCCAAAATCAGGATGATGACATGTCGCACAAGCAACATCTCTATTTCCTGATAATATAGGATCCCAAAAAAGAGCCTGACCCAATTCAAATTTATCATTTGAAAATGTATTGTTATTTGGAAAATTAAAAGCAGTTGGAAGCGCCGATAAATCATCAACTCGGATAGTTTCATCTGGTTGATCAATTCCTTTAAAGTCATCGTCACTGTCTCGTTGACAAGAAACACTTAACAATAAGATGCCGAAGTATATGAAATAAGTTTTCAAATTGATTTGCTTTTTCATGTCAATAGAATTTAATGATATACAAGGATAAGTCAGTTGAATTGGATTTGTACTTGATAAATTTTTGATTTTTTGAGAATGAATGAATTTGGCTTAAATTAAAAATTACAAGCGATTGATTTTTAGATTCTTAACTGCCTATGGTCATATGAAAAAGACCGTTGGTTTAATGGCAAAGTGGAAATCACATTAAAAAAAATATATTTGTGCGATCTGACCAGCCAGATAAATGCTTTAAACTATTTGATTTAGAAATTTAATTTTTCAGTCAAAAAATGAAAGCATAATGAAAACAAAAGGCAACTTAAAAAACTTATTTACCCTAAGCTTTTTTCTATTTACTTTTACCCTTTTAGGTCAAACTATTCCTGAAATGGACATAACCTCAGAAGGGATTATCTTGCCCAGATATACCAAGGCAGATAAGGCAACACTTCCTTCGCAGGAAGGTCGAGTTTTGTATAATATGACAGATGGTGTCTTGGCATATCAAAACGATTCAGGTTGGTATACGGTGGCATCAACAGCCAAAGTATTGGAGCTAATTGAACAACGGTTTCAACCTTATGTATCCCTAGAAGGTGATCGATTATATCTTGCACCAGGTCAATTTATTGTTGTTCCAGGGATCAGTGCAGCGCAATGTAGAGTTACAGATATTGATGGCAATATTTATAACTGTGTCACCATAAATGGAAAAACTTGGATGACTGAAAATCTCAAAACAGAAACCTATACAGATGGAACACCGATCCCTTATGGTGGTGCTGTTACATCGCTTTCTCCTCCTGATGATTACTTCTTTTTTCTAGATGATGATCCCATTAATAAAAACATCAATGGTTTGTTATACACCCATGGTGCAGTTAATAACAATAATCATGATCTTTGTCCGACAGGTTGGCATCCTGCTTATAAATCAGATTGGGAAGACTTGGAAACTTTTATAGGTTCCGACGGTTGGTCGGGGCAGCAGGCCAAAGCACTGAAAGCTCAGTTTGCAGGTTGGCAATCAGATCCTCCATTTTATGTACCTGCTGATGTATATGGGTTGGCAGTATTGCCTTCTATGTATTATAATGCAGGTCCGCTTCAACCCACTACTGCTCGTTTTTGGGCCAGAAATCTTGGAACTTTATCAACCAATAATGGAGCTGCTATTATATTTTCTTGGAATGATGATACGTTAAATATTACAGAACAGTTTAGAACCATCGGGCAAAGTGTTCGTTGTGTTCAAAATTAGAAAAACAAATTTATTTTCTCAAAAGCCATTCCGAATTCCATTTGGAATGGCTTTATTATTAACAATAATATTACATTACGATCCTTCTTTTCTCATCTCAATTTTTCTTTTGTAAACTCAACAATTCTTCAGATCAAGTGTTTACTCTAAAATACCAATGCTTAGATGAATTTAGTCTTGAAATCTTCCGTCAAAGGAAACTATAAAAACGTAATGGCCGCATTTGACCGTCGCCTTTTTGAAGCACTCAAACCACCTGTTGGAAAGATGGAAATCGTGGCATTTACTGGTTCCAAAAAAGGAGACAAAGTTCACATAAAGTTTCACAGTCCTATAAAAGCAGAGTGGATCAGTGATATTGTAGAAGATGAAGTGACAGAAGAGCGAGCATGGTTTGTTGATGTAGGTGTCCAACTTCCGTGGCCTTTGGCAACTTGGAAGCATCGTCATATCGTTGAGAAAATTGACAAGGAGCACTCTATGATTATTGATGACATTACTTTTACAGGCAACAATTTCATTTTATCTATGCTGCTATATCCTGCTATTTTTCTAGGTTTTTATCCTCGCAAGAAAATTTACCAGAAGTATTTCGATAAATAAGGTCGAATATTCCCTTTATATTCATCTACAAACGGCTACAAACGATTACACCCGTTTAATAACAACTATCTTTTCCCGATACACATAAATTCCTTGTCATTTTCAATATCCCAACGTAGCTTTGCAAAGCTGGGTGAGTAGTTGTATTCAACGTTACATATAACGTCCTTGCAACAAACATCCCGTACTAAACATTAGCTATGACAAATACGACCAATCCACAACTAGACCTAGCTTACAACTATGTATGCCATACTAACAAGCCAATCTTCCTAACCGGAAAGGCAGGAACTGGTAAAACCACCTTTCTCCAAAAAGTAAGAGAAACAACCAATAAGCGAATGGCAGTTGTTGCACCTACAGGTGTGGCTGCTATCAATGCAAAAGGAGTCACCATACATTCTCTTTTTCAGCTACCATTCGGACCTATCGTACCTGGGCAAGCGAGGGAGGAAATGAAAAAACGTCGGTTCTCTTCAGAGAAAATTAAGCTATTGAAAAGCTTAGACTTACTGGTGATTGACGAGATATCAATGGTGCGTGCAGATGTGTTGGATGCGATTGATGAAGTGCTTAGACGTTATTGCAATTACACCAAACCATTTGGAGGCGTCCAACTATTGATGGTTGGAGATTTGCATCAACTTCCGCCAGTAGTCCGACCGAATGAGTGGGCATTGTTAAAACCACATTATGATACTGCCTATTTTTTTGGAAGTCATGCATTGCAAAAAACAAAAGCAGTTACGATTGAGCTCAAGCATATTTATCGACAATCCGATGCGACCTTTATTGACTTGCTGAACAATGTTCGAGACAATAAAATGGATGAAACTATTTTGCAACAACTTAATAGTCGATTTAAAGAAAATTTTCAACCAGCGGAAGATGAAGGATATATTACATTGACTTCTCACCATGCAACTGCGGATAAGATTAATCTCCAAAAAATAAAGGAGTTGGATGGGAAGTCTCACAAATTCAAAGCAACAATCACTGGTGATTTTCCTCCACATACTTTTCCGACGGCGGAAGAATTAGAATTCAAAGTTGGAGCTCAAGTGATGTTTGTAAAAAATGATATTTCACAAGATAAGTTGTATTACAATGGTAAAATTGGGACGATCACTGATATCGATTTGTCGGATATATATGTTCGTTGTCCTGGTGATGATGCAGACATAGTTGTGCATCAGGCAGAGTGGACTAATATAAAGTATTCTTTAAACAAAAAGACGAAAGAAGTTACAGAAGAGCAAGTTGGGATGTTTGTGCAGCATCCTTTGAAATTGGCTTGGGCGATCACCATTCATAAAAGCCAAGGACTTACTTTCGAAAGGGTAATTATTGATGCGCAAGCTGCGTTTGCACATGGTCAAGTGTATGTTGCTTTGAGTCGCTGCAAAAGTTTTGAAGGCATTGTTTTAAGATCAAAAATAGGAACCTCCTCCGTGAAAACAGATCGGGTCGTTGCCAACTATACTGAAGAGAAACAACAAAATCCACCCAATGAAGCACAACTACTTCAAGCAAAAAGAGAGTACCAAGAAGAATTACTCAGAGATCTTTTTGATACTAGATTATTGAAATCATTAATGGCACAATTGGAACGTGCGATAGGAGAATCTGGCAATTCATTGGCTGGAACAATTGAAACTGATTTTGAGCAATTGAAAGAGCAAGCAGAAAATGAAGTGATTGTAATGGCACAAAAATTTGGACCTCATTTAAGTTTATATTTTCAAGATGGCACAATGCCGGATGAAAATGAAAAGCTTAAGGAACGTTTACAAAAAGCAAGTACTTATTTTCTGCCTAAAATCGAAAATGAATTATTCTTCAAGCTCAAAAAAATACAAGTCATAACGGACAATCAAGCCGTCGAAAAAAAGGTAGCAGAAAAGTTGGAAGCGTTAAGAAAAGAACTCATTATAAAAAAAGCGGGATTTAGATCGGTTCAAAATAATTTTTCAGCCGCTACTTATGTCAAAGCGATTGTGGATGCGGATTTAGATTTCAAAAAAGCTAAAGTGGTTTCTAGCAAATCTTCCATTCCGGACAAAACTCCAAGTGATATTTCACATCCTGAGTTATTCAATTTGCTTGGCGATTGGCGTGCAGAAATAGCAGATGAAAAAGGGATTAAACGATTTAAAGTTTTAGCCACAAAGACGCTTTTGGAAATAGTAGAGGTGCGTCCGATTACAACTGAATCATTAAAGAAGATTCACGGTATTGGTAAAGTTCGGGCAGAGAAGTACGGTGCCGCCATCATCGAGATTGTACAACAATATAGTGTGGATAATAACCTGGCTACAGATCAATTTCAATTTGCAGCTAGTAGTAACAAGGATTTAAAGCCAAAAACTACGGAAACAAAGTTGGCATCTTTTGATCTCTATAAAAGTGGTAAAACCGTTGATGAAATTGCTGAAGAACGTGGTTTTGTAAAATCTACAATTGAAGGACATCTTGCACATTTTGTAACATTGGGTGAATTGGAAGTACTTGATTTTTTGGAGCAAGAAAAGTTGGATAAGATTGTTGCTTATTATAGTAAGGCAGATTCTGGTAGTATGAATGAAGCGATTCAGGCTTTAGGATCGGAATATAGTTATGGAGATTTGAGAATGGGAATGGCTTATATGAAGTTAGAACAATCAAAACAAAAGGATGATGCATAGTGGATACTATTAGCATCTAAAGAAAAAAAGTGTGACCTCTATGAGGTCGGGATGCCCTTTTATTGGACCTTCTGACGTCTCCGAGGTCCTTCATTTCGATAAACTGCAGAGCAGTTCCACTACGTTAACACACACAAACACCATGGCAAACACCTACAAAAAAATCTACATCCACCTAGTTTTCGCAGTCAAAAACCGAGACGCAATCCTTGCAAAAGAATGGAGAGGAAAACTCTTCGCCTACATAGCAGGAATCGTAAAAAAAAGAGGCCACTACTCACTAGCAGTCAACGGACACCATGACCATGTACACATACTGTTTGATTATAACTGCAAAGAGCTAATATCAGACTTGGTAAGAGAAATAAAAAAAGCAAGTGCCGCATATATCAAAGAAGAAAAGTTGACACCATTCAAATTCAATTGGCAGTCAGGATATGGAGCATTTTCAGTGGGGTGGAGAGACAAATCAAAAATCATAACCTATATCGAAAACCAAGAAGAACACCATAAAGACAATGCATTTCGAGAAGAATATTTTAAAATGTTAGCACTCCATGAAATAGAATTCAAAGAAGAATATGTTTTTGAATTTCTATAAATTATTTGAAAGAAATTATCCAATGTAACTTCACGACAATACTTTTACGTAAATTTTGTAAACAAACGTGCAAAACATATAATAAACAAAATTTATTTCAAACTTCTGCTTATTTTGGACAAGCGTTCAACCTTGTTTTAGTTTCTAGTGAATAGAAATTTTACAAATCAATATGAATAACCTAAAACTATTGTTATGACACATCAAATTGTTACTAATTACTTTCGGAGTATAATTTTATTATTAACTACCTTATTAATCATCACAACGTTTTCTTCTTGTGAGAAAAATGAAATGACTGATGATCCAGATACTACTCCAACAGATATAGTTATTACGCACAATCCCGATTTGTATACTGGTAGTATTTCTGGGCAAGTTTTAAACGAAAATTTAGAGCCATTAGAAGGTGTTAAGATTAATGTTAGAGGAGAAGAGATAACGACAGATGTTAATGGTTATTTTAATTTTCAAGAAATCCAGTTAGATGCTCAAGGAACTATAGTAACAGCGAGTAAAGAAAATTATTGGTCGATAACCAAGATGGTGGTTCCTTCCAAAACACAACAAAATCAAACCCGCATTATGTTGCTACCCAAAGCAACTGGTAGTATGATAGCGTCAACCAGTGGTGGAGTAGTTAATTTCAATGATGCAATTAAAATTGATTTCCCAACCAATGCATTTGTAAAAGAAAATGGTGATGCTTATGATGGTGAAGTGGAAGTTTCTGCTATTCATTTAAATCCAAATGATGAAAATTTTGGAATGAGGTCTCCAGGAGATTTTAGAGCATTTAATGCTGAAAGCGAATTACAAACCTTATTAAGTTTGGGAATGGCAGGAGTAGAATTGACTGGTTCCAACAATGAAATACTAGCATTAAAATCAGATGTCAATGCCACTTTATCAATCAAAGTACCGGAAGGAACAACCGTACAAGAAGTCCCATTATGGCATTTTGATGAAGATAGTGGCTATTGGTTAGAGGAAGGAACTGCAACGCGGCAAGGAGATTTTTATGTCGGAGAAGTCAGCCATTTTTCTTGGTGGAATTGTGATGTACCTTTTCCAACAATAAAACTATCAGGATCAGTCATCAATGAAAATGGAGGGATTGCAGGTCTTCCCGTTTCAATTATCTTAGCGGAAGATATGTGGAATCAAGGAGCAGAATATACAGGTGATGAAGGTTTGTTTTGCGGTTGGGTCCCACAAGATGTTGAATTGATTATACAGATTCGAAATGAATGTGGTAATATTTTTTATGAGGAAGCAATTGGTCCTTTCAGTGAGGATACTGAATTGCCGCCAATTACCAGTCCTTCGCAAAATGTCGTTGAAGTATGCGGAACCCTTGCTGATTGTGATGGTAATATTGTGACGAATGGGTATTTAGTTGTTCAGCATCAATCTAGCACTAATTATATTCCTGTGGACCCATATGGGAATTTTTGTTCCACCGTTGATATTTGTAATTCAACATCTTTTGAGATTTATGGTATTGATATAACAGAAGGATTACAAGGATTGCCATCCACTCATGCGTTGGCGGATAGCCCAATCACTGATTTTGAATTAACAGCATGTGATGAAATAGTTGTTTTCTTTAGGTTTCAAATCGGAAATGAAGAAGAAGTAATCGTAGAGGATTTTACCATTAACTCAGCCAATGATGGTGTAGTTACTTTTGGTGGAAATTCAGAATTAAATGGCGTATTTCCTGGAGCGATTGTAGATGGTACCAACTGGGATGGTAATTTTCAATTAGGATATTATAATGTAAGTATTGCTAGCCCAACCTCTGAAGTGGTGTGTGATTTTGGTTGTCAGAGTACAAATGTTCAGGTTATTGAATACAATGGTGTCGGCAGTCAAATTATTCTAAAAATAATTGGTGTATCTAATGATGGACAAGCCTATACAATAGATATCAGTGGAATTCTTGAGGGATAACAATACAACAGCGTGATAAAAAGAAGCCTTCAGCAATTACTTGCTGAAGGCTTTTGTTTTTTAGCTAATCCAATATTTTATCCTCATTTTGAAATAATGCGCCATTAATTTTAAAGTCTAAATAGAAAATAGGTGTGATTTTTCATCATATTTCCATTCCATTTCCGGAATATCCAACCCAATAACAACTTTTCTTAAAAAAAGATATTAGGTCTATGCAGCGATAGGCTATTTTCTTGGATAATACCAATTGAGAGCGCGCACATTTATTTTTTATCTTTTTTTAAATTACCAATTTTGAAAGCATTAAAACCATTCTTCGCAATACTTCTAGTACTAACACTTATTGCTAGTTGTAGAAAAGATACATTAGTTACTGAAACTGAAATCGAACCACCGATTCCTCAAACTAATATTGAAACCACACTCAATGGATTTGTAACGGGTCGATCTGGTGAACCATTAGCCGATGCAAGTGTCAAAATTTTAAATAAAACAACACAAACTAATGAGCTTGGTTATTTCGAAATAACGGGTTTGGTCAATCAACAGTTTGCAGTTATCGAAATAGAGAAAGCAGGTTATTTCAATCAATATGAAACCATAAAACCTTCTAGAACTTCAATCAATAGAACAAGAATTCAATTGACTGAAAAACTACTTTCAAGCTCCGTAAATGCTGCCACTGGTGGAACCGTTTTTATTAATCAAGGATCATCCGTTGAATTTCAGCCTAATAGTTTTGTTGATGAAAGCGGAAATATTTATAGTGGTTTAGTAAGTGTGTATTCATTTTATATAGATCCTACTGATGCGAATGTTGACCAAATCATGCCTGGAAATTTAGTGGGCATAAATACGAATGAGGAATTAAATATCCTTCAAAGTTTTGGAATGGTCAATGTTGAACTAGAAGGTCAAGATGGTCAGAAATTAAATATTAATAAAGCGGCCACTTTGAAGGTTGATGTACCTTCTTCCATTGAAAACAATGCTCCTGCAGAAATCCCACTCTGGTATTTTGATGAAGAAAGTGGCTTATGGAGAGAAGAAGGAAGTGGTTCTTTTGAAAATGGAAAATATATTGGTGAAGTGAACCACTTTACAATTTGGAATTTTGATTATGCTAGTTCAGTTACTTTTATAACTGGTCAGATATATGAAAACGAAGGGATTTCAATCTCGCGAGTAAGAATAACAGATCTATCTACTGGAGCATCTATTACAGATTGGACCGACTCAAATGGAATCTTTGAAGGAGGCGTACCTCAGAATGCAGATTTATTGTTGGAAGTTTTAAGTTTTTGTGGAGAAAATATAATTTTTTCAGAAAACATCGGTCCATTTACAACAGATGAGGTTGATTTAGGAGCATACTATTTAACGGATAATTCAAACTTCTCACTAGTTTCAGGGACCATGGTGGATTGTGATCAAGCACCAATTGCAAATGCATCGGTGTTTTTCTACCTTCCCAATCAATCCTTGAGTTTGCAAACAACAACAAATGCTTTAGGAGCTTTCAGTAGGTTGATTCCAACATGTGACGGAGAACCAATTGAGGTTAGAGGATTAAATTCAGAAACTGGATTTGTAACTCAGCCTTTGATTGCAGAACCTAATCCTACTGTTGATCTTGGTGATATTGAAATTTGTACGAATATATCTGGAGAGTTTGGTAGTGTTGTAATGGAGGTTGATGGTGAGCAAAAAATATTTGACAATTGTACTGTTGCAATATCAGAGAATGCGGATGGCGTAAGTTATTTGTTCCAATATTCAGAGTTGCTAGCACCAGATCAAACCATCTATTACACCTGGGTTTTAACGGACAGTAACAATGATCTAAATAATCCTAATTGGAGTGATATTGGTCCGCTCTATTCACCTCCTTCAAATGCTGAAAATATTTATTACAACACTTATACTCCGTCCTATGAAACAGGGGTAACAAATATTTTAATCCAACAAGAGGCAAGTACAACAGGAGAGCTCATGATACTGGATTTTTCTAATATAAATATCGGGAAAAGATTAAATGATCCAAATGGCCCTAATACTTATACGAATTTTCCTGGCTGTAGTTTGAGTGTGTCAGCGGTATTGCAATAATTTTTTTTCCTTTTAAGCAACACCTAAATAAACAAAAGAGGTTTGATTAGGTGTTGCCTAAAAGTTGAAAGATGGAAGTAAAAGTCGTCAGTATCAAAAAGCATAGCATTGGAGTTACAAGAAATAATAACATTAACAAAAGCAAAAAATCAACAAGCGGAGAAAGTTTTCTTTCTTCGTTTTGCTCCTTTTGTTTTTACACTTTGCAGAAGATACGCTTCGCAAAATGTAGAAGCACAAGATTTTATGCAAGAATGTTTTATTCATGTTTTTTCAATAATCAATAAATATGATGAGACAAAAGGATCTATAAATGGATGGTTAAATCGAGTTTGCACAAACCGAGTTTTACAATTGCTAAGAAAATCAAAGAAAGAAATCACAATCGTTTTTCCAAAGGAACTTCCAGAGCAAGCGTTGACTCAATCAGAATTCGAGATTATTCCTATAGAGTCGATTATGGATGCTATTCAGCAATTGCCAAAAGGCTATAGAAAAGTTTTCAACCTTTTTATATTTGAAGGTTGGACTCATAAAGAAATTGGATTGAAATTAGGAATCGCAGAAACTACTTCTCGATCTCAATTGACACGCGCTAAGAAAATGTTGAAACATATTTTACAAAAAGAAATTGATCTTAGATATGGAAAAAAATTGGCTTGAAACAGGACTAAATGACAAATTAGGAGACTATGCTTCTTCAATGGATTTGGAGGAAGCATGGAATGCAATTGATGCGAAGCGACACCCAAATAAAAAGAAACGTAGATTTATTGGTTGGTGGTTGCTTGGATTATTAGCTCTGATTGTTGGGTTTTTTCTTTGGCATAAATCTAAAGTATCAGATTCGACCCCGGGTGTTGTCGCTTCCAATGTTATTGAGAAGGAGCAGACAGATAATACTCCGAATGATCAAATTTTAGCAGTTCAAAAAGATATAACAACTGGTTTAGTTTCAAAAGAAAAAAGTAACTCAACGGTGACTATTGAACAAATTTATAACAATAAAAATACATTAAGGACGCTTGGATCGACCATGTCAGAAAATAGTGAACTAAAACGTCATAACTTTTTAAATAAAAAAGAAAACTTTCAAAATTCATCTATCAACAAAAATGATTTTTTTAAAACTAATCCACAAGACTATTCTGAAAGGTCAAACACAACTTTAAACGAGTCTCAAATTAGAATTGAAGAAGAAGTTGTTACCTTTTCAAACGTTCCATTACTATCATCTTCTAAAATAAAATATTTAGATTTTTCAATATTTGACGATATTTTACCAATTCAATTTATCAGAATAAAAAGTCGTAAAGCAATCGAATTTCCATCTAATTATATTGGAATCGCAAGTGGATATAGTTTTGCTTCCACTGGAAAATCATCAATTGAAGAATCGACTTTGGATGCATTTTCATTGAACTTATTTTACCAAAAATATTTAAAGAAAAACGTCTATTTGAAAACTGGTTTTTCTTTTAATCAATTCACCAATGAGCTAGCATCAACTCATAACGCAACTCGACAAGAACAAGCAAATGATCAAGTCATTGCAATTAATCTATTTCAAAACGGAAATGTGGAAAACGAATTGGGTCCAGGAATAACTGAAATAATCGAAAAGACAACTTTTCAAATTTTCAACAAGTATAAATTTGTCAATATCCCTATTTTAATCGGCGTAACATTAAATCCTAAAAGCAGGATTAATTTTCAAATAGAAGGAGGGATTTCAACTTCCATATTCAGTAAGTTTGATGGTAAAATATTGACAAACAATGGTTCTGAAATTTTTAATGATTTGAATCGTATTGATTTAAAAAAGGCTGGTATTGTAAACGGAAGGTATGGTTTGGGATGTAATTTTACTTTAACTAAAAATAATAACTGGAATGCTTTTGTCAATTATCAAGGCAATCTTCAATTCAATAAATTAAGTAACACATCAAGCTTAAATGTTGAAAAATTTAATTCACAACAATTGTTTATAGGATTGAAATATGGATTGAAATATGGATTGAAATAAATTTAGGATAATCAATCTTTGATTAACAAATAATACGCTCTAATTGCGGGCGGATATCTAAGAGAAAATTGAATCGATATCCGCGTTGAAGCCTCGCTTGAAACAAAGTCTATGTCTACGTGATATTAATTCGACCCCAACTCAATCCACTGACCATCACTATTCTGCATCAATAACAAATAAGTAGATTTAGCCTCCGTATTCTCTTTAGTGGGTTGTAACAATATTTGCACATTTTTAATGTCAGTCCATTTTGCATCATAAGGTTCCATTCCAGGTGTCAGCTTCGTGAAAACAGTCGTAAACTTATCACTAGCGCGCGTTACAATTTGTACTCCATTTGCAATACCAGAATCACTTTTAGTAATGATCATTTTTTTACTATCAGGAGACGGTTTTGGTAAACCCCAAATTGGAAAAATGTCTCCACTTTTATCATTAATCAAAAAGACCCGATTGCCACGAGCACTTTTTTCACGAACAACAAAAGCATTCATGGCACCAAGATGATATAAGTAATCAAAACGCAAATTTTCATCTGCTTTGTTTGTTAGCGTTTTAGTTTTTCCAGATTTTAAATTTAAGATTAGGTCATTGCCATCTTTTGTAACGAAGTCTTTATCTTTTCTGATTTGACGTTGAATTGCAACTGCAATACAATCATCAAATGCTGTAGTTCTTCCACTTTTTTTCAATTCATAACACTTATCATACGGACTAGGTCCAGCTGCAATATAAGGACGATAAGGAGTGACACCACCACCATATACCCAACCGACGATTCCTTTAGAAGTTTTTACTTCCAACCATGGTTCATCCCAGTACGTACCTCTTAAACTTATTTTTTGAGTAAAATCAGATTTTGTATTCATGAAAGTAAGAGAATCACCTTCTACCAAATCGGCCAAAATTTCTTTTTTCGTATCTGGTTCTGACCGAAGCCGAAGGTTTTTTACAGCCACATATAATTTAGAATACTGATCCACATTTTCGGTTCCTTTATTATTATAAACTCTGACACCAGCACCATACACCCAACCAATGGTACCATCACTCGCTTTGGCTTTCAACCAAGGTTCATTGAATAAATTACCGCGAAGATTTATTTTTTGAGTAAAATCTGTTCGATCATTTAAGAAAGTCAATTGATCTCCTTCTACCAAATTTCCCAGTACTTCAGTATCTGTAGAAGGTCCACTTCTGAAACGCAATTTTTCTACCCATACATATAATGGTGTGTTGTCCGTGACCGCAATTCTTTTCGGTGTTTCAACTACCATATCAGATGTCTGCTCATTTGCTTTCGGGCTTTCGGCTGAGTTGTTATCTTTACAACTTAAGAATATGGTAAATATGGCTAATATGTAGAATAATTTTTGTAAATACATAGTTGGTTAATTTAAGTACTAATACAAAGATATCATTGTATAATCAAAATTTTAAAAAACATTAAGATGAAGAACAGAATCTTTTTTTCCACTATGATCTTTCTGTTTTCGGTCACGATTGTAAATGCTCAAGCCGAGCATGTCAAGAAATACTTGAAACGCTATCAACAAATCGCTAAAGACGAGATGAATCGAGCAGGTGTACCTGCAAGTATCAAGATGGCACAAGGTATGTTGGAATCCAACTATGGTCGAAGTACACTTGCAACAAAAGCCAATAATCATTTTGGGATGAAATGTGGATCTGCATGGAAAGGAGGTACTTATTACATTGAGGATGATGATTATGATTCTTCCGGAAGATTAATGAAATCTTGTTTTAGAAAGTACAAAAACCCAGAAGCAAGTTACTATGCGCATTCTGAATTTTTGAAGGCCAAGCGTTATTCTTATTTGTTTAACTACGTGGATCCGACAGATTATAAAGGATGGGCAAAAGGTTTGAAGCGATTAGGTTATGCAACTAGTCCAACTTATGCTGAAAAATTAATTTCTATCATTGAAAAATATGAGTTGTATAAATTGGATGGAGAAGTTGTGACCCCACCAGATTTATTGGCAGATAATGGTAACAATGATTCTACATCATCAACCAAAAAATCTAAATGGAAAAGGAATAAAAAATTATTCCAAAGAAACAATGACGTGCGAATGGTGTTTGCATTTGCCGGTGAAACGCCAGCAGATATTGCAGTTGCTCAAGGGGTATCTTTGAAAAAAGTAATGAAATACAATGAACGTTTGAACGACCCTTCTAAAAAATTGGAGAAAAACGAAAAGATATATATTCAAAAGAAGAAAAGAGGATATAGAGGAAGATCACAATATCACTTTGTAAAAGCAAACGAAACGATGTATGACATCGCACAACAGTATGGAATCCGTTTGGATAAGTTGTACAGTCGAAATCGTTTATCAGAAAACACAGAACCACTTCCAGGTGAGAAAATAAAATTGAGAGGTTGGAAAGTAAAGGAGTATGCCATTCCTAGAACGACGAAGCAAGGCAAGCCCAAAAAAGATAGCGAATTTTTGGACTTCGAATTAGAGCCTGCAGATGTGAAAGAAGTAGAAACTGAAAAAGGTCCAGATCCTGTACCGACAACACAACCAACACAACCGACTACCCAGCCAACGACTCCAACAACCACAGAGCCTACTCCGACACCAACAAATGGAACAAAGCAAATTCCTGAGTTTCATGTGGTCCAAAGAGGGGAGACTTTATATGGTATTTCTCGATTATATGGTATGGGCGTCAATGAGTTAAAGCGGAAAAATAATATTTTGACAGATGGTATTTCTATTGGTCAAAAATTGAAGTTGAGATAAGCAAAATTGTTCTTAACTTTAGGTGGCTTTAATCAAACAAACTTTGAATATGAAATATCTACTTACTGCATTTTTACTACTAATTTTTTTAATTCCAGCGGATGCACAAAGTTTCGCTTATGGTGTCAAAGGAGGGCTAACAATTGGAACTCAAAAATGGGATAACTCATTGAATAGAGATCCTTTGTTTAGATATCATGGAATTGCTTTTGTTGAATCTGCACCCGAAGATAATGCGACTGCGATCTTTGCTCAATTAGGTTATCATATAAAAGGGAGTGCTATCCGAACGAATGCAACAGTGGTTCAAACAAATCAAGGTTTAAGAGATATTCCCGCCAGAAAAACTGGGTTTGAATTCAAAAATATAGCACTTTGTTTTGGTGGAAAGAAAAAGTATGAATTGAATAGCAGTTCCGCGTATTATATGTTAGGAATTAGAGCAGATTATACAATTGGCAGTAATTTGGATGAATATGTGGAGATTAATGAGTTTTATCCGATCTATCCATTTGAAGCAGGGATTCGAAAGTTTAATTACGGAGTTACTGTTGGTGGAGGTATGGAATTTCCACTAAGTGAATATATCTCTGGTATTTTAGAATTTACGGTCAATCCTGATTTTTCTAAACAATACGAACAACCACAAATAACAAACGTCCCATCACCTACACCTGGTGGTCCAGATCGTACAATTCCAGAAAGAAAAATTGTCAACAACACTTTTGAAATTTCATTAGGTATCCGTTTTTTAAGAATGGTAGAATATATCGACTAGTTAAATGAGGTCATTACTTCATTTATCAATTTGTCTTTTTTTTCAAATCCCATTAATTGGTCAGCAAATCGATATGCTGCAATTCAACGAATGTCTTGCTTTAAAAAAGCGAGGAGATTATACGGATGCTGTTGTTTGCTTCACCAAATTTTTACAAAACAATAATTACCCGAAAGCTTATCTTCATCGCGGTTATTCCAATCTTTATGCGAAAGAGGAAAAAAATGCAATTGCTGATTTCAACCAACTAATTCTATCAGATCCGAAAGACAAAGAAGGGCCTTTCGCATTAGGAGGAATTTATTTTCGAAAAGGAGCAACCGAGCTAGCCATTCAGCATTTTACACTGGCCATTCAGATTGACCCATTTTATTCAGAAGCTTTTAATGATAGAGGCTTGGTACAATGTTATGTTGGAAATTTTGATCGTGCCTTAGAAGATTTTCAGAAAGCGATTTCACTAGATCCATCATTTGCAATGGCATATAACAATGCAGGGGCGGCAAGATATTACAACCAAGATATTGCAAAGCCGCATAAAAAAGATATTCGTCAAGCCAAAGAATTATTTACGAAAGCGATTGAGCAACTGCCTACGCTAGCACTAGCATATCGGAATAGAGGAGCAATGTCTATCTTTTTGAAAGACTATGATTTGGCAAAAAGCGATCTCGAAAAATCACTCCAATTAAATCCTCAAGATGCATTGACGTTATTTTATCTTGGCGTCGTGCACGCTGATAATGGGAATGGAAAAATAGCAACTAATTATTTTAACAAATCAATTGCAAAGGATGCTAATTTGCCATTCAATTATGAAGAATTAGGAAACATGCAAAAAAGATTGAAGCGATATGATGCCGCAATGAACAATTACCGAAAAGCTATAAACCTCAACGCTGGAACACTATATTCGGGATTGATTGACTATCGCATCGCATTACTTTGTGCTGAAACAAATACCGAAGATCGAATGTACCAACATTTGAAAAAAGCAAAGAAAGCACAAGTCTTCAACGACCAACAAGTATATCGTGATTTTCTAAAAGCAACTGAACTCAAAAAGTATCGCACTGAAAAACGTTTCCAACGATTTCAAAAAAAGTTATCTAAACTAAAAAAGACCAACAAGTTCTTAAACCCACAGTTAGGTTGGTTCCGCATGTCTTAATTGATTCAGAATGTTGATACATAAGTTTAAAAGCTCCAAAGGAGCGACACCAAATAGCCTAGTGCGATAGCGCTAGGTTATTTGATGTCGCTCCGAGTGTTTTGGCGCGAATTTTTGTGTCAAAAATCGTGTCAAAATACTTCTAGAAGGTTTGAGTTTAACAGATGATCCGTTTCTTCGATAATCGCCACTCACACAATCAACCTACCAACTCACACAACAAAATGATAGTATAACGTAATTATACGTTATAAAACTATAAATTTAGTTGTATAGCTAAATATTTAGTTTTAACTTACAATCATGAAATGGAAAATCATTTTAGTTTTGGGCTTGTGGAGTTTGTTCTTATTATCAGTAGTAGCACAACCGGATGCAATTGATCAATGCTTAGATGTAGCAGAGACCTACTATTTCAAGCAAGATTACGTCAAAGCTATGGAGGTGTTTGATGATTGTTATGAAAATACTACGGAGTATGAACCAATAAATTTAGAGCATTACGGAATCAGTTCACAAAAATCTGGAGATTTAAAAAAAGCGAAAACTTTATTTCTTGAACTTGAAAAGATGGATACAACGAAGTTCATTTTTGCAAAATCCTTGGCTACTATTTATGAGATTGAAAATAATATTCCAAAAGCGATTAAGTACTACAGGTTGTTGACGGAAAAATTCCCTGAGAACGGAATTTATTTTAGAAAATTAGGGCAACTCAATTTAGAAGTAGGAGAGGTGTTTGATGCGTTTCCCAATTTCATCAAGGCCTATGCAATCAATGAACGAGATGTATTTGCAGTCCAAGGAATTGCAGAAATATTGTTAGCAAACAACGAGTATGGACAGGTCGACAGCTTATTGAATAAAGGAATCGAATACGACAAAGAGAATTATACTTTGAATTTATTGAAAGCAAGATCAAAATATAAACAAAAACAATACGATAGTACAGCAGTTGTGTTGGACCGATTGTCGAAAATAACAACGCTCAATAATTACTACAACAAGATGTTGGGGTATTCCTTATTGCAAATCGATTCTTTAGATCAAGCCATTTTGTTTTTAGAGCGCTCCTTAGTAGATGAAAAAAATCCAGAAAATGCTTTGTACTATTTAGCTACTGCCTATGAAGAAAAAGAGGACATGGAAATGGCAATTTATTACTTCGAAAAATCTATTGAGGCAGGGATCTCTAAAAATATTGCTATTTATCATCGGAACTTAGGGCGGATATTTGACAAGAGTAACAAAACGAAAAAGGCTATTAAACAATATGAAGCCGCATATCGATATAGTGAAGACCCATTATTATTGTTTTATCTAGCCCGAGCCTGTGATGTTTATTACAAAGACAAAAAAATTGCAATGCGATATTATGAGCGCTATTCAAAAAGCAAACATGAAAACGCGGAATATCAAAAGTACGCAATAGACAGAAGGCGATATTTAAAAGAACAACAGCATTTATCTAAATAAGATTAAAGAAAACATAGTTATGCAAAAATTGACAACTGCAGAAGAAGAGATAATGCAAATTATTTGGCGATTGGAAAGATGTACCGTCACCGATATTATTGCAACGATGAAAGGTGAAAAACCGCCCCATAGTACGGTATCTTCTATTGTTAGAATTTTGGAGAAAAAAGGATTTGTAGATCACAAAGCTTATGGTCGAACGTATGAGTATTTCAATATTATCTCCAAAGAAAAATATACTAAAAAAACATTGAGCTCTTTAGTGAAAAATTATTTTGATGGATCGATGAATCAAATGGTTTCTTTTTTGGTGCAAGAAGAAAAATTATCCAAAGAAGAGTTGAATGATTTAGTGAAAAAATTGAAAAAACAAAACAGATAAAATATGACTACTTACCTATTACAAGTTGCGATTAGTTGGTCAATCTTTCTAATGCTATATTTTGCTTTGTTTAGAAAAGAGACTTTTTTTCAATTGAATCGATGGTATTTACTAACAAGCCTGATTGCAGGGTTGTTGATTCCATTGGCCAAATATATTTCGATCTTCAATTTTTTTGGAAACGCTTCAGCAGTAGAATATGTCTATTATTTGAATCAAAGTTTTGATCAGTTTGAGGTAAGCGTTACTTCAGTTGCTGAAAATTCAACCTTCAATTTTTCAAGTTTATTAATACTCATTTATTCCATCGGTGTTTGTTTATTAATTGTTAGATTTTTTGTTGGGTTAATTAGGATCGGAAAAATTTACAAAAATGGAGTAAGTACCTCATATGATAAATACGAATTAATTCAAACAAAGAAAATACAATCTCCTTTTTCTTTTTTGAATAAAATATTCATTCCGCAGCAAATGGATTGTTCAGATAAAATCACTCAAAAAGTTTTAACACATGAAAAATGTCATTGTGATGAATGGCATAGTATTGATGTGTTGTTTTTGGAATTATTAAACATTGCATTTTGGTTCAATCCACTCATTTATATTTTCAAAAGAGAACTCAAAGTTGTCCACGAATATATTGCTGATGATTATGTGCTGAAGTCTACAGATGTAGAATCATATGGGCAATTGCTACTCCAAAATATTAATCCAAGGTCCAATAGTTTTTTAGAAAATCCATTTTTTAATACTCAAATAAAAAATAGAATCATGATGATGACAAAAATTAAATCGCAAAAAAAATCGCTATTAAAGTACGCAACTGTGTTCCCACTTTTTATCAGTATTTGTTTTCTTTTCACTTCTTGTGATAAAGGAGGTCAACAAGAAGGAGTAGTAGTGCAATCACCAACACAAGAGATTTTTAAAGAAGTAGATCAGATGCCTCGATTCCCAGGTTGTGAAGATGTAGCTGACAAAGAAGTGCAGAAAGAATGTCAACAAAAAGAAATGCTAATGTTTATTTATAAAAACATTAAGTACCCGAAAGCGGCAAGAGATGAAGGATTACAAGGTACCAATGTGGTCGAATTTGTCGTGGAAAAAGATGGGACCATCTCAAATGAGAAATTGGTTAGAACGATTGGCGGAGGAACAGATCAAGAGTGTTTAAGAGTGGTGCGCTTAATGCCTAACTGGATTCCAGGGATGAAAGATGGACTGCCGGTTAGAGTAGAATTTAAATTACCAATTAAGTTTAAACTGGAGGATAAGAAGGGGTGAAATGTTATTAATAAGAAATAATTGAGATAAAAAGTCGAATCTTTATGGATTCGACTTTTTATCTTACACCATTCCCAACAGCTTAAATTCATCTCCCAAAATCCCACGATGATTCGTCCCCAACCACTTTTCTAAAACAGTAGCATAAATCTGTCGAAAGTCAACCTCATATTTCAAGTCACCATTATCGAGATTTAGTAAGTTAGGAGCCTCATTGTAAAACCCTGGTTTCTTTAAATTACCACCCATCATAAATACATTGTTAGCCGTTCCATGGTCGGTTCCGTTGCTTCCATTTTGTTGGACCCGTCTACCAAATTCTGAAAAGGTCATTATCAAGGTATCATCTAAAAGCTGATTACTTTTCAAGTCTTTTACGAAAGCCGCAACTGCATCTGCATACGTTTTTAACAACTTATTTTGTTTATTATTTTGAAATGCATGTGTATCAAAACCACCAAGGCTGACATAATAAATTTGAGTATCTGAGTCTGCCGTTATTAATTCTGAAATAAGTTTTAATTTCTTTCCAAATCCATGATTAGGATATTGAATGTTAGATTTGAAAGTTTTTGATTTTTCAAATAGATATTGGGCCGAAGATTGTGTGTCCGTCAATGTTTTATATAAGTAAGCTACATTTTCATCATGATCGTGGTCGTTAGCAATAGAAGTTAAAAATTTTCCTTGAACTGACTTCTTGAGCAAATTGGGATTGTTCATTGCAAACCCATTGTTATCATTTCCTTTCAGAGCAAGACTTAAACTGTCATCTATTTCCAATGAGTGATGTGCAGTACAATCATTGCAGTTGTTGTCGAGATATCTTCCTAACCATCCACTTTGCCAATATTGGTTACTTCCACTTCCTGATTGCCAGATATCCATGGAACGAAAATGCGACCGGCTTGGATTGGGATATCCTACACTGTTTATAATGGACATCAAACCATCTTCAAACAAATTTTTGAGTGGTGCTAAAACAGGATTGAATCCTAAATCATCCGTCAAACGGAGTGCTTGTTTTCTTTGTATGCCTATTGTTGGGCGACTCCGATAGTAGATATCATTTCTATATGGAATGATCGTGTTCAACCCATCATTTCCACCAGAAAGTTGAATGACTACTAGTCGCTTTCCATTGGTACTAGATAAACTTGTAGTTGCGCCAAAAGGATGATTCATCGCTTTGATAAATGAAGGTAACATCAAAGATGCAGATGCTACTACGCTATTTTTTATAAAATTTCTTCTTTTCATTTTTATTGATTTTAGCACATTTGATATTCAGGCATGGTCATCAACCGAATGATGAGTGAAATATATTTTTGTTCTTCCGATTGATGATTCAAGAATGGATCTATTTGCTTTAAATTCAATTTAGAAGTATCTTGAATAATGAGATCACGAATCAATGTACTTTTCTGAGAAGCATCTACTTTTTCGATTAAATTCAAATGACTTTGAAAATTTAAAATAGCATCCATCTTTTTCAATTTACGCGGCGCTATTTGATCTTCCAAATCTGCTTTTACATGATATTGTAATTCCGCGTTTTGAAATAAATAATTAGCAAGATTTAACCTCAATAATAAAGTTGAGTTATCAATCCAACTTTTGCCACCTTTCCATCCAGCGACATTTGGTGGCTTGAAAAGTATTTGTCCGAATATCTTTTGAAGTTTTAATAATGCAATTGATTCTCCAAATTCTATGTTCAAACTATGAATCATCCCAGCAATCAACTCGATTGGAGATTTAATTTTGTTGCCGATATTTTCTGGTCTATAAAACCAATCCGAGCTAAATAAAGTATGCATCAAGATTTTGATATCATAATTGGTTTCATAAAACACGTTGGCTAATTCAGCAATATGCTTTGAATTGATTTTATCATTTACAAAATATTTATAGACTTTGGTCGCAATAAAGGTCGCGGTTGCTTTATGTTGCAAAATGATGTTAATAATATCAGTGCCGTCTAATTTTCCTGATTGTCCCATAAAGGTTTTGTTCCCAAAATCATGCGTTTTTTCTTTGAAAATAAAAGTTTGTTTTTCCCTATCAATGGTCCAACCTGTAAATGCTCTTGCAGCTTCTTTAATATCTTGCTCCGTATAATTTCCAATACCAATTGTAAATAATTCTAACAATTCACGTGCGAAATTCTCATTAGGGCTGAATTTCTTGTTGACTTGATTGTTTAGAAAAGTAAGCATCGCTGGTTCTTTGGCTATTGCAAGTAATAGGTCTTTGAAATTCCCCAATGCATGTTCTCGGATGGTATTTAAATAACTGTGAGCAGTTTTTCCTTTTTTGATAATACACGCAAAATGTCCATGCCAGAACAAACTCATTTTGTCTAATAAACAGGAAGTATGCTGACTTCCCATATGCGCTAACCATTGTGTATTCAAACGTACAACCGATTTTTTGTTTTCCTTTCGCATCTCCTTTTGTCTTGATACGGATGAAATACTTTGTATGGAAAAAGGGTAACCACTTTGAACGGCTTCTTCAGCTTCTAAAAATAAAGCTTCAATGACTTGAGCAATTGGCACGTTTTCAAATTGAACCGCTTTTTTGGGATTCAAACCAAATCCTGCACGTGCATGCAGATGTTTTAATTTAGGATCAATTCTCATTTGCTATTGGTTGATGTGACAATAAAACGAATGTAACTATTCAATCTTATATCGAACGGGTTAAGCTTTAGTTAATCAAAACTGCCTATTTGGCATTAAGTTTCGAATCCAAGTGTCATATTGACATTTAAAAATACCACAAATCAGTAAATAAGGCAGTAAAAGTGGAATGGTACATCAATTGAAGATGGATAGTTGTAATCAATTTTTAAAAACAACTATTAAAAAATCTATAACGATGACTTATTTAAATGTAAATCCACTAGCACAAGTTGAGAAAATTTTCAATGAAGTACTAAACACTTCTGTAAATGAAGTAATGAACACCAACCCAACAGCTGTAAGACCCGCTGTGAATATTTCAGAACAAGATGATGCATTCATTTTGGAATTAGCGATTCCTGGCTTATCCAAAGAGGATATTCAGATCAATATTGAAAATGATTTGCTAAAAGTATCTGCGGACAAAAAAGTTGAAAAAGTAGAAGGTACGAAAGTTAAGAAACGTGAATTCAACTTCAACAAAATCGAACGCACTTTCCGATTGAATGAAAAAATCGATCAGCACAAAATTTCTGCAGCTTCTAACAATGGTGTTCTAAAAATCACTTTGACAAAAAAAGAAGAGGCTAAAAAGCAAGGACCAAAAACGATCAATGTACAGTAAGGTAAATTGGTTAAATACGATGGAGTGGTTTGAGGCAAATGAGTGTTGTCTTAGATCGCTTCATTTTTAAAAAACTTAAAAACAATTAAAATGAATCTTATAAAATTTAATTCAGGTTTCCCATCCAGAAAAGGACATGGTATGATGGATGATTTTTTTACAAGAAGTATATCAGAATTTATGGGATCTGATTTTGTAATGAATATCCCATCTGTCAATGTAAAAGAAACCTCCGACTATTATTTGTTAGAATTAGCAGCGCCAGGTTTGGAGAAAGATGATTTCAATATTCAAGTAGTAGATGAGGTTATTAAGATTAGCGCGGAGAAGCAGGTAGAAGAAAATTCGAATGATGAAAAATTCAATCGTAGAGAATTCAATTATGCATCTTTCTCTCGTAGCTTTCCACTTCCAGAAGCGGTTAATACGGAATCAATTGTTGCTGGATATGAGAATGGGATTTTGAAAATCACCTTAGGAAAGAAGGAAGAAGCAAAACCGATTCCACCAAAGCGTATAGATATTTCATAATTAAGCAGATAGGTTTGATATTTCACGGGTATTAAATTGGCCGCTCTCACCTTCCTCTGGTGTTGAGCGGTTTTTTTAATTAAAAAAGAGAGGCGTTTGTTGTTTGAAGCGTCTCCGCTTCAGATACTTATAAATAAAAAGCATCTCAAGCGGAGACGCTTGAAGCAACAACGTCTCATTAAAAAAGCTGCACCATTTACATGATGCAGCTCTAATTCATTTTTGTTTTCAGGTCCAAATAATTAATTATTCAAACTTCATTGATAATTGGGTAGTGGTGATTTCTATTTCAGAAGGAAACAATCGCAACTTTTGATTGACAAAGATATTGTCAGTTTTCATTGCATTCCAATCTAATATTTCTTCAATCTTACACTTATTGATTTGCGCAATTGATTTAAGACTCTCGCCGTTTTGCACATAATAGTTGTAAGACTTGGTTTCTTCTTGTACTTTTTCCTTGTAGGCAATGGCATCTAATCTAGGTAGAATAATATAATTACCATCTTTTCTAATTGGAATTAAGCCAACTTTGTAAGCTGGATTTAAAGCTTTAATCTTATTGATAGAAATGCCAGTGTAGTTAGCAATCTTTTTAAAAGTAGTATAGTTGTCCACCTTTACTGTTTCCAGTATCAAATCATTGTAATCTGGATACTTAGGATTGATATCATAAAATTGGTGGTATTTGCCTACATAACAGAAAGCAATAAATCTCGGAATGTAAGCTCTAGTTTCTTTTGGTAAATACTTGGAGATTTTCCAAAAATCGCGGCTACTTGCTTTTTTAATAGCTCTATTTACTTTGGAGGGTCCGCAATTGTAAGCTGCCAAAGCCAGGGCCCAATCATCATATCGTTTATGCAATTTCGCCAAGTACTTCATTGCTGCTTCAGTTGACTTATAAGGGTCTAGTCTTTCATCGATGTAACTATCGATGTCAAGACCAAATGCTTTTCCTGTTTTAGGCATAAATTGCCACAAACCACCTGCGCCAACTTTTGAAAAAACGTTTGTTCTCACTGAAGATTCAACGGCAACTAAATATTTAAGATCATCAGGAAGATTGTATTTTCTTAAATAGTCTTCGATGATAGGGAAGTAAATAGCTCCACGACCTAAGATTACTTCGGAGCTACGTTTGTTTTTAACAACGTATCTACGAATTTCTTTTTTGACAATTGAATTTACATTGACATTAACAGAAATATCTAGGTCTCTCACTTTTTCTCTTATCTCAGTTTCCGACAACCCAGTTCCTGCAGTCAATGATACATTGCAACAAAAAAACGACAATACAAATAGTGTCCATTTGGACCTGATTAGAAAGTTCATTTTGGATTATATTTTCTCATTTGCTTATTTTAAAAGGAGGATATAAAACAAGCTCGGTTTAGTATAGAAAGATATCTAAATTGCTAGGGTGCGTTTTGATGTGTTTGATACTACAAATTTAGACTCCTTCTTGGTTAAGCGCATTACTGTAATGTGGTAAATATCATTTGCAAAAATACAAACATATAATCCAGCTTTGCATTGGCAAAGGTAAATATATACCAGAGAATCACCTAACTAAATGTTAGATAAATTAGTAATGGAAGACGGTTTTGGGATTATGGGGAAGAGAAAAAGAATTTAATGTGGGTGAAAATTTATTAACCTAACAATGATTGGGTTATTTGATTTTTATCAAAACAATATCACCAGGTTTAGGCTGATTGGCGATAGAGAATCGATTGAGTCGAATAATTTCTTTAAGTGTCACATCATCATATTGACTTGCAACTTGAAATAAAGATTCTCCTTTTTTAAGGATATGTGTTTGAGAATTTTTTCTGTCTTCTCTATCCATTGCTAATTTTTTATGCTTCTTTTTTGAAATTACACTGTTAGTGAGTAGCAATGGTTTCTTAGGTTTTACATGGAATGGATGAATGCTTAGTCTCTTTATATCTGGAAGCGGGCCAAACTTTTTTCGAGTATTAGTTGCCGTAATGTTTTTCTTTTCAATCACAATTTTTTGACCTTGGTAAACTTGGTAAGATCTTAATTGATTCCAATTCATAATTTCTTCAGGAGTACAATTGAAGATGTTGGCAATTCTATAAATGTCCTCATGTTGATTGACATAATGGATGACACGATCTGGTGTAGTTGGCGCTACTCGTAATGCATGAGGAGCAGAAATAGATCCGTAATTAGAATGTTTGATTACATAAGTATCAGGTCTTCCCAAAAAATGCAATAATTCATTCATTGCGTTTTGTGGCAATGTTAGATAATTTCCTTTTCTACTATGTGGCAATGCTCTTCTTTTATAAGAAGGATTTAAGGTCTCAATCGTTCTATTTGAAACACCAGTAACTTCTGCGATTTTCTTAAAACTTATATTAGCATAAATTTTAGTTGAAGCAGTAAATTGTAAATCATGTTCAGGATATCTAGGATAAAGATTGTGCTTTTCATGATACTGCATGATATAGCAAGCACTTATGAAAGCGGAAACATAATTTCTAGTTTCTTTTGGAAGATATTTTTGAATTTTCCAGAAGTTATGAGATTTTCCTCTTTTAACAGCCTTAGCGACTCTTCCTGGTCCACCATTATATGCAGCCAATGCGAGTTCCCAGTTTCCAAATTTTCTATGAAGTCTTTCTAAATAGGTAATAGCAGCTAAAGTCGATTTATTCGGATCTTTACGCTCATCTACACTACTATTCATTGCTAAGTTGAAGTCTTTTGCAGTTGGACCCATAAATTGCCACAATCCTACTGCACCAGATCTAGATACTGCTTGAGGATTCAAAGCCGATTCTACGACTGATAAGTATTTTAAATCGTCTGGAAGATTTTTTTGTCTTAAATGGTGTTCGAACATAGGAAAGTAGATAGTGGCTCTACCGATCATTTCCTCCGTCCTTTGCGGTTTTGTTTGTGTATAAGTTTTGATATAGCTTCTGACGACATTGTCCAATCTAGGTTTAATCACCTGATTTTGCATGTTGGCAATACGTTCTTCAAGATCCCGATCTGTGTATGATGGATACGTAGTTGATGGGTAGATAGATACATTGGCAAACAGTGTTAACTGTGCAATGCAAAGAAATATGAATAGATATAGCCTAGTGTTCAATGTGTTATTCTTCAAAAGTAAATAATCGATTCTTAGTATGTTTTAAACTGAATAAAGGAGACAATTCAGCAAACAAAACTAAGAAAATTAATAATAAAATGTAATAGGCAAAATACTAAGATTCTGTTACGAAAATTTCCGTAACAAGTTCGTATTTCTGTTAACAGACAATCGATTTGGGAGTCGATTTTGGGATTATTGTAATTATCTGGTTACCTGTTGTGACGAACTATATGAAATTTTCTTGCCAAATTAAGCCTGATTAAATAGATTTTATTTGGCTATAAATAGCAAATAGGTTTTCAGGAATCTATACGTTAAGATTTTATCTGTTGGATAATATTTTCAATAGTTAAAGCAGATTGATTCCCGGTTTCCATTTCTTTTAATGTTAATATTTCGCTTTCCATCTCTTTACTGCCAATTAATATAGTGTGCTTTACATTTCTTGCATTCGCATACTTCATCTGTTTTTGAATTTTTGTAGGAGAAGGGTAGAGGTCTGCTACAATTCCTGCTGCTCTTAATTTATTCAAAACAGTGAATGCATATTTATGACTGTCTTCATCAAAAGCTGTAATTAATACTTCCAATCCTGTAGTGACTGAAGCTGGAAATAAATCAAGTTCTTCCATTGCATCAAAAATTCTTGCTGCACCAAATGAAACGCCGACTCCTGAAATATTTTTTAATCCAAACATAGAAGTCAAATCATCATAACGACCACCGCCTCCAACACTTCCCATTTGAATATTTTTGGCCTTCACTTCAAAAATACAACCGGTATAATAAGTCAAACCACGTGCTAAAGAAATATCAAATTTGATTTCATTTTTATAATTTCCAGTATCCAAATATTTATGGAACGTTCTCAATTCTTCTATTCCTTTTTTTCCAGTAGCCGAATTTTCAAACCATTGATCCAATTCATCCAAAGTTGTTACTTTCAGAATCGATTCAATTTTATCGATTGCCGTTTCCGAAATATCTTTCAATCTCAATTGCTCTTTCACTTTTTCCATT
Source organism: uncultured Saprospiraceae bacterium (assembly GCA_937941765.1). Lineage (GTDB taxonomy): Bacteria > Bacteroidota > Bacteroidia > Chitinophagales > Saprospiraceae > CALDGQ01. The sequence goes on along the minus strand of CALDGQ010000017.1, from coordinate 32,141 downwards.
CCGATTTTATCCAACTTATCGATAGCAATCGTCATATCCATGAATTGATCTTCGATACCAGCAGCTTCTGCTATTCCATACAATACCTTTCGATTGTTGACGAGGATAGTTACTTCCAATCCTAATTTTTCAAACGCTTCATTATAAATTTGAACCAATTCCGCTTCATACATCAATGAATTGGAACCCACGACATCAACATCACATTGATAGAATTCTTGGTATCTTCCTTTCTGTGGGCGGTCTGCTCTCCATACGGGCTGAATTTGATACCGCTTGAAAGGAAAACTGATATCGTTTTGGTGCATAACCACATATCTAGCGAAAGGAACAGTCAAGTCATATCGCAATCCTCTTTTTGAGATAGATGAAAGTACTTTGTTAGAATTTTGATTCGCCAATTCGTTTTTATCAGCTTTGGATAAAAAATCACCATTATTCAATACTTTGAAAAGTAATTGATCGCCTTCATCTCCGTATTTGCCAGTCAAGGTAGCAAGACTTTCCATGGTTGGGGTCTCAATAGGTTGGTATCCGTATTTTTCAAAAACAGATTTGATAACTCCAAAGATGAAGTTTCTTTTGGCTACTTGTTCAGGAGAAAAATCACGGGTACCTTTTGGAATGCTTGGTTTTGCCATAATTAAGCGGAAATAAATTGTTTGAGAAAACGAACATCATTTTCGAAAAACAGTCGGATATCATCCACTCTGTATTTCAACATCGCTTGTCTTTCAATTCCCATTCCGAATGCAAATCCGGTATATTTTTTAGAATCAATTCCACAATTTTCAAGAACAGCAGGATCGACCATACCGCAACCTAATATTTCTACCCAACCTGTATATTTGCAAACATTACATCCTTTGGCATCACAAATAAAACAAGATACATCCATTTCAGCACTTGGCTCTGTAAAAGGGAAATAAGATGGTCGCAATCTAATGTTGGTGTCTTGCGAAAACATTTCTTTGGCGAAATAATCAAGCGTTTGTTTTAAGTCAGCAAAAGAAACGCCTTCATCAACATACAATCCTTCCACTTGGTGAAATTGACAGTGTGCACGTGCAGATATTGTTTCATTTCTGTATACTCTTCCTGGTGCGATAATTCGAATAGGTGGTTGTTTTGCCTTCATGACGCGTGCTTGTACAGATGAAGTGTGCGTACGCAACAACATTTCTGTACTATTCATCAAGTAAAACGTGTCTTGCATATCACGAGCAGGGTGATCTTCAGGAGTGTTCATGGCTGTAAAATTGTGCCAGTCATCTTCAATTTCTCTGTCTTCCGCAACTGTAAAACCGATACGTTCAAAAATATCAATGATTCGATTCATAATGACAGAAATCGGGTGACGAGCTCCTAAGGTCATTGGTTCACCTGGAGCGGTCAAATCAATTTCAGCACCAGCTGTTTCCTCTTCACCTTCTGCCAAGCTATCTTTAAGGTTATTAAATTTAGATTCTGCTTTTTGCTTTACTTCATTGATTAGTTGGCCGAACTCTTTTTTACGTTCGTTAGCTATATTTTTAATTTCGCCAAAAAGCGGTTTCACCACATTTTTAGTTCCTAAAAATTTAATTCTAAATTGTTCCAATTCATCCTTAGATTGAACCGCTGTATTTTCAATATCTTTAAGGATATCTTTGACCTTGTCGAATATTTCTTGTGCCATATATAAATGCAATTTCTAATACTTAAAAAAGGAAGCACAAAGGTAACATATTATGGCGAGTTTTGCTACAGATATAATTACGACATTAGAGCAGCTTTAAACATGGAAATAGAGTTATTATTGATGTATGATTTTCTTGATGAATGATTATAAGATGTAGGATTAATGATAGGACTGTTATTTTTCGAGCTCACGTCAGACTGTGTGAAAATTCCCAAAGCAAAGAGGTTAGAAACCTTTTGCTCGAATACCGTGTGTGTTACGAGATGAAGGTTTCTAACCTCTCATCTCGAACGAGTATTTTCGCACAGTCTTACGCAATAACGGTCATATCATACATCATAAATCATACATCAACTTATCAATAAAAAAAAAGATGAATACATTTTTGAAAAACATAACAAAGAAACACCTGACGATCTTCTTCTGCTTGACGTTGATTGTGTCTTTGATATATTCAAAATTTGTGTTGTCTGTGAGTATGATTGCTTTTATAGTCTTGAGTATATTTAGTTGGAAATGGGAAGATGGATTTCCTATTAAGTTAAATGAACATTTTGAAGAAGGCTGGAAAAAATTTGTGAGTTACAAAGCGTTTCCAATATTGACTATATTTTTCTTTTTGGTGTTGGTATCCATTTTCTATACTGAAGATTCGGGTTATTTGTTAGAACGGTTGCGGATCAAGTTGCCATTCTTAATGTTGCCAATTTGTTTTGCAGTTTTACCAGCGATTAGTAAACGAGAATATTTTGGAATTTTGTACTTTTTGGTTGCTATTGTTGGACTTAGTTGTATAATCACAGGATTCCAATACTTGGCAGATTTTGAAAATATAACAGTCAACATGCGGAGAGGACATTCGATTCCTACCCCCATGAACCATATTCGATATAGCTTGATGATTGCATTTACAATTATTGCTGGAATATGGTTGTTGAGAAATGAGTTTTATTTGAAATTCAAGTGGGAACGATATTTATTATTATCAGTAGTTGTTTTCTTGTTTGTTTTCATGCATGTTTTGTCGGTTAGAAGTGGATTGTTGGCGTTGTATTTATCCTTATTGTTTTTCGCAGCACATTATATTTATCAAACCAAAAATATCGTACCAGCATTAGTAGGAGTTGGTGTCTTGGTATTAATTCCGTTGATAGCTTATCAAACCATTCCTAGTTTTCAAAATAAAATAGATTACACAATCTACGACATGAAGATGCATCGTCAAGGGACAGGTGAACATTATTCAGATTCAGAAAGATTGATTTCATTGAAAGTAGGGATGTCGATTGGCAATGAACATAAAGTGATTGGAGTAGGGGCAGGAGATTTGAAAAAGGAAGTGCATAAGGTTTATGAATCAAATTATCCAATGGTAAGTGAAACGAAAATGCCACACAATCAATTTGTCTCAGTGTATGCTGGAAGTGGAATTATTGGGCTTTCGTTTTTTATATTAGCGTTTTTCTTTCCCTTATTGTATCAAAAAAACTACAAAGATCCATTACTTGTTGTTTTACATTTAATTGTTTTCAGTTCATTTATGATGGAGAATACAATTGAGAATGCTATTGGAATTGCATTTTACATTTTCTTTTTATTGCTCGCACTGAATTATCATTCTAACAAAACAATTACTAAACATAATCCTTCTTCTGTTTAAACATATCTTTTCCTAATTTAGCACCACCAGAAAAATAACCAGCAATCACCCCAAAAATAAATCCACCAATGTGTGCCCACCAAGCCGTACCTCCACCTTCTGAACTAGTTGTAAAACCACTCCACAATTGCTGAACAATCCAGAAACCAAGAAACAACATAGCGGGTATTTTAAAGGTTCTCATACCCAACAAGAATAACATCTTGATCTGTGATTTAGGAAACATAACTAGGTAGGCTCCTAAAACGGCTGCAATAGCACCACTAGCTCCCACTGTAGGGATCATGCTAGTAGGTCCTGAAATGATATGACCAGCAGAAGCAAATAGTCCGCCCAATATATAAAACAACACGAAGTTGAAGTTTCCAACCGTAGCTTCAATGTTATCACCAAATACCCAAAGAAACATCATATTTCCGGCTAAATGCATCCATCCTCCATGCATGAACATACTAGTGATTAGTGTGAATAAATCTTGTCCTTGTGTGATTTCACCAGGTAGTGATCCATATTCTAATACGAAGTCATGATAATTTGGACCATAAAGAAAAAATGGAATTACAAACGCAAGAATATTAATTGCAAGAAAAGAATAGGCAAATATTGGCTTATGTCCGCCTTGCACTTGATCATCGCCGATAGGAAAAATCATATGGTATTTATTGTATATGTTAGGGCTGCAAAATACGGTTAATTTAAAATTTAAATACCGAATTGTGACTTTGACAACAATGATATGTCTAAATAACTGAATAAAAGGAAATTATGTATTTTTTGTTAACGTATATAATAACTTGAAATTCAACGAATTAAACGTTATTGGAGTTTTTTACGCATTTTCTACCCCATTTCCGCCCTCTTATTTTTCTTATATTATAGATCTCCCACAACCAGATTTAATCAAAACTGATAATGAAGTTATCCAAATTTACCTATTTGGTGTTTTTTCATTTTGCTATTTTTCTAATATTCCAAAGCAAAATTGAAGCTAAATCCTGTTCCCAGAATAAGGCTATTGTTTCTATTGCAAATACTCAAACCAGCTCCATTGACAGTCTCTGCTCAGGAGCATTAGGACCAAATTTATTGTCAATTGGTGATTTTGGAGCAGATACTGCTCAAGTGATTTTGAATGATCCATATATCACTCTTGGATATGATTATCAAAATTCACCACCACCAGATGATGGTTTTTATACCATTACAAATGACATTAGCAATTGGGGTTCTTTTGCAGAGTTATTTTGGATAAACATAGGTGATAACAGTCCGGACACAACTGGATATATGATGGTTATCAATGCCCATTATGAACCAGGAAATTTTTACAAGGAGGTTGTTGAGGTTTGTGAAAATACGACCTATATTTTTAGTGCGGACCTAATTAATCTAACTAAAACAAATGTTCCTAACTTTATACTTCCGTCTGTCGATTTTATAGTAAATGGCATTACTGTTTCCTCTGTTAATGATATTGCGCAAGATGAAGCTTGGCATACTAGTGAATTTAGTTATACCACGGGACCAGGTGAAACTTCGTTAGTTTATTTGATTCGAAATAGTGCACCAGGAGGTTTTGGAAATGATTTAGCATTGGATAATATTTTCATGAAAACATGCAAAGGTGAAGTTGATATTTCTCAACATGGAACACTTTGTGAGAATGGATATTTACAAGCTACACCCTACAATTCGCCTGACAATTTTACTGCTAATTATCAGTGGCAATATTCTATTGATAATGGATCGAGCTGGCAAATAATTGTTAATTCGAACAATGAAATTTTATCTTTAAACAATCAACCTTCCAATGCGATTTATAGATGTCTTTTAGCTTCGGGGCCAAATAATTTTAGCCTTGAATCTTGCTACAGTGTCTCCAATGAAGTCAATATTTTATTTCCATCCATCGTTCTAGCAACCAATCCAACAATATGTGATGATGAAGTTTATATGATCGACGGAACTCCGTATTCGACAACAGGTGTGTACGTAAATACCTACACTTCTTTTTTCGGATGTGATAGTATTGTTACAACCAACTTAGAAGTACTTGCAAGTTCAAGCTCTGAAGAAGCAATATTTATTTGTGAAGATGAAACGTACAACTTTCAAGGGACAATTGTTTCTGAAACGAATCAATATAAAGACACTTTAATAAATGCTGTTGGATGTGATAGTATTATCACTTTGGATTTGATTGTACTTACAAATTCATATTACAATTTTGAGGAAACCACGTGTGAGCAAACACCTTATTTTTTCAATGACGAGTTGTTGTCTGTCGGAGGAATTTACAAAGATACCCTTACTGCATATAACGGCTGTGATAGTTTTATAACATTACAATTGAATGTAAATATAGCGTATGAAACTTTTGAAGAAGAGACCGTTTGTTTTGGAGAATATTATACATTCAATGGGGTTGATCAATATCTTTCCGGTGATTATACAGTTACTTTATCAACAATAAATGGCTGTGACAGTATATTAAATCTTTCATTGGAAGTTTTGGATAAAAAAGAAAATGAAATTAACAAACTCATTTGTGGAGGGCAAAGTTATACACCTAATAACATAACTTATACTACAACTGGATTATACACCGAAACCATTGCAACGACTTCAGGATGCGATAGTACATTGACCTTAGACTTAGTTTTCGAAGATGCAATTGAGCATTCAATCAGTGAATCAATCTGTGATGAGGAGTATTACTTTTTCAAAAATATGGACTTGAATGAACAAGGAGTTTATAAAGATACTTTGCAAAATATGGAAGGATGCGATAGTATTGTAACCTTGAATTTGATTAAGTATGAAAGCTCTGACCATTATAGTCAACAAGATATTTGCGAAGACGAAACCTATCAATTTGGAGGCTTACAATTGTCCAATCCAGGGATTTATACGGATACATTAATTAATCAAAATGGATGCGACAGTATTTTGTATTTGGAATTGGAGGTGTATTCAAAGTTTGAAACTTCACTTCCAGTTAGCATTTGTTATGGAGAAGCATTTATTTATGATGGTGTAAGTTATTCTCAAAGTGGAACGTACCCGATTGTGTTCAATTCCGTCAATAATTGTGATAGTACAATCCTTTTGCAATTGACCATTGAGCCAGAGTTGTCAACAAGTATACAACAAAGTATTTGCGAAGGTGAGTCATTTGAAATGGGTGGAAATTCATATACTACTTCTGGAAATTATGAAGTGATGCTTTCTGCCTCAGCTGGATGTGATAGTACGGTTACATTAGATCTTTTAGTGCACACAAATGAGTCTACTTATCTCGAAGAAACGATTTGTGATGGAGAAAGTTATACGATAGGAAATACGAGTTATACAGAAAACGGAACCTATTCTGAAGCTTTGACAACAATTCACGGATGTGATAGTACGGTCACTTTAGTTTTGGATGTCTATCAATATGAGCAAAACGAAACACTTACTTTCTGCCATGGTGAAAACTATAACGGAATCAACCATGATACAACTATAACGCTTGTTGCTACTTCTTATTTAGGCTGTGATAGTATTACCAATTTACAACTCTACTTTTTTGAAATGGATGAACTTGAAATAGTTGGCGATCCAGTGTTTTGTGAAGGTGAAAATTGTGTTTTATCAGTCAATAGTTACGACGCTTATCTATGGTCAAATGGAGTAAATACTGCAGAGGTGGAAATAACTACACCTGGTATTTATGAAATAACAGTTTGGGATACAAATGGATGTTCTAAAACCGAAACGATTGAGGTAGTCATGCGAAATCTAGATGCAGAAATCACTTTCCAAAATCCTACTTGTAACAATTCAAATGCAGGAATGATAGAAGTGGAAGATGTGTTCGGTAGTGGCGGAAATTATCTTTACAGCATCGATGGAGTTGATTTTTCAAATAGCAATATTTTCTTTAATTTATCTGCTGGTGAATACAATGTTACAATTAAAGATGAGTTGGGTTGTGAATATGTTAGAGAGATTAGGTTAGATGATCCGACTGATCATCTAATTTCCATAGGTGATGATAAAATCATCGAATATGGTGATAGTACAATGATTGCTACGGAGTCCGATACAGATATTCGAATAGATTCATTTTATTGGTTTCCAGAAGAAGGATTGAGCTGCTTAGATTGCATGACACCGATGGCGAGTCCGTTGAATTCAACAATTTATACCTTGACTATTGTTACCGATGATGGATGTATTTTTCAAGACCAGATTCACATCAATGTTTTTAAACCCAAAGATGTATTTGCACCTAATATTTTTTCTCCAAATGGTGATGGACAAAACGATGTATTTACGATTTATGCTGGAAAGATGGTCGAGCGAATTGTGCAAGTTGAAATTTATGATCGTTGGGGTGAACATGTATATTCAGAGCAGCCAGACGGTATAGATATGATCGGCTGGGATGGAACCTTTAATAATTTAAATTTAGAACAAGGTGTTTACATCTATTATGCTCGGATTGGATTCGTTGATGGTGACGAAAAGATTATAACGGGAGATGTGGCCTTGGTTCGCTAGTTATTTTTTCGTATAAAATCTAAAGTATTTACATTCAGTAATCGCTTCTTTGTAAAATTCCGTTTGCATAGATTCTCTTTTCAATCGCTTATAAAAAGTCATGTATTTTGGTGGAGCAGCTGGAATCATATTTCTTCCTTTAGGACGTTTATAATCTTCACTCAGATAATAATTATTTCGCTCAATTTTCGCGGCCATAAAAAGCGTTCGTGCTTTCAATTCTTCATCCTTTGTAAGGTCCAATACTTTTTGAAAATACTCCATAGCTTTTTCGCCACTGACCATTTCTTTTTGACCATACTTGCTCATATTTTCGACACCAACTCCTTTTGCTAATGAACCAGATCTAAAATTATCCATCATCTTCCAAGAGTGACCAAAGTAAGACATGTTGTAATAGGCAATTCCTAATTCATAAAAATAAAGATCACTGTTTTCAAAATCAGAACGACCTTCAAATTCCAATTCAAAAATGCGTTCCAAAACACCTGCTTTGTCGTAATAGATAGCAGTGTCATTTTCAATTTCACAGTTGATGCAATCATTGATCATTTCTCGGAATGGATTAAACTTTTGACCTTCTCGTGCCGGTCTAGGGACCTCTTTAAATGCAGCCAATGCCGCTTCTGGTTTTCCTTGACTCAAAAATAAAGTGCCTTTTAGATCTCGTAATTTATTTGTTATTATTACACCTTCTTCAGAACAAAGCAGTTTTTCAAAATCAGTCATTTCTTCTTTGGTACAGATATCCAAGAGATCATCAATTGTTTCCATCTTTGGTTCGATTGACAATTTTCGCATATCATGTTGCACCAAAAAAGCTTTACCAGGAGAATCTTTTTTATAAATATCTGCCAATTTATCACTCAAGAAATCTTCAAAATCAGGATGACTTTCGTATTCATCATTACGTTTTATAATCTCAGCAATTTCAGCTTCATCTTCTTCATCTGGTTCTTCGATCATGTTGATTTTTAAAACCAAATCAAAAACTTTTAGTTGGTCTTTAATGCGTTGGTCTTTGATTTCTTTTCTTATTTTGTTAAACGTTTTTTCGGCAGCATAAAAGTCACTTGCCAACAATTCTAAATACCCTTCCGTTATTTTCCATAGATCAGGATTCTTTATTTTTTGTTCTTGATTTACTTTTCGGACAAATTTATTGAGGTTAATTAATTTCTGACCAGCATCTTTTCTTGGAATACCAAAACGCACTTTATTTTGATATTTTTGATCATTAAAATCATGTCCTAAAAAGTCCTTTTCTAATTTATGAATTTCTTTTACCAACAAAATTTCAAGGTTTTCATTGGTCGGATCGATATCGTAAATAGAATGCATCTCTTCTGTTAGATTACTATGTCGAGAACCCGCTCTCAAGGTGTACATAGTTGCTTTCTCTTCATCATTTCTACATAATTCCATACAATGTTGCCATTCTTCATCTGTTTTTATTTTAAAGCTTCGGAATGCGGAGGTTCGTTTGCTCGGGCAATGCAAGAAAATTTGAGTGTATAAATAAGCAGCATCCACATTTTTGTCAAGTGCCTGAAGTGCACCAGCCTTATGACCTAAAATCCAGTAATCAATTATCGACTCATCATTTTCTTTTTTAAGAATGAAGTAATCATATAAATCCAGTGCCTCTTGATATTTGCCAGCATAATGCGCTAATCTGATCGCTTGATAAGCATATCGCAATTTGAAATAATGAGAATTAGTTTTATTGAATTTATTTTTTGCCTTCTTGATCAACTGTGTCATTGCTTTGATATCAGGCGTTTTATTTTCCCAACTCTTGACCCAAGTTGCGTATGGTTCGCATCGTTTCGCGAAAATAAGATACTCAATCGTTTCGGTGCATTTATGGCGCTGCAGATGTTTTGCAAATGAATTGTTACTAAAAGGACCCGTGATTTTTATGGCTTTCCCTTTTATGGCTGTTTGCAGTTTTATTAGTTGATGAACTTTACTTTTGTAAATAATTTTTCGGATATCTTCTATACTTGCTAAATTGCAAAATCGCTCTCTCCATTCCAATAGATTGGCATCCACTTGGTCTTTTTGAGGATTCAATTTTTTCTTGTAAAAGTCTGCGAAACCTAAAAAGTAAGGAGCATAAAGTGTATTGGTATTGATTGTGGTCGCATCAAAAAATGCATAGCCTTGAAAACCTGGATCATATGCGCAGCTATGTGCAACCGAATGTGGTATCAAATAAAAAACAAAAATGCTAATGAAATTGGTTGCAAACTTCTTCCAAAAAGTCATAGGAAAATGTGTTTAATATCGTACTGTCTAAATGATAAAAACTGATCGCTAAGTGATCGTTTTTTAAATGTGCTTTTAATAGTTCTCCACAAGCTTTAAGGTCTTGATGATTTACAGATTCAATCCGCAATTGATCTCCCTTATACAAGTATTGACCATCAAGGTACGTACTTTTTTTGACCTCAAAATGAGTTGCGTCTACTTTTTCAAATCGACTAGAGTCTTGACTTATTTCTTGGTCAACATTCGTCATCAATTTGATCATTTCTCCTTCCCTAAATAGTACGGTCCAAGAGAATAAAGGCAAGGCGACATCTAGAGGAATCGCATAGTTTTCAAAATTGTAAAGATATTGTTTGGCTAATTCAAGATCTAGAATAGAATTTTTGGTTTCCATTTTAGTTACTTCGCCCATATTGTAAAACATCAACATTCCTTTGTCGATTGGTGGAGTGCCAGTAATGTCAGCATATTTCACTTGATGAAGCCTTATAGTTGCAGACAAAAGGATATCTTTTTTTTGTTGACGAATTAATTTTAAAAGTTGAAAATAAGCGGCTTCTGTTTTTGGTGACCAATCACAATCAATTTGTATTTCATGAATTTCGGATATTGCCAAAGATTCAATTTTTTGAACAATTTTATTTGCTAATGCTGGCAATTGAGCATTATCAATATGTAACAAAGTCCGATTGGTAATAAAGATAGTTGGAATTATCTCAAAGTCACTTTTGTAATTATCAAGTTGGACAACCGCTTGTGGAAATGCCGATTTCAAATTGAAGTCCCAATCGAGGTCGAAAAATTTGACATACAAAGTAGCAACTTCTAATGAATCCAAATAATCCAATTCAAAAGGAGTCAATTCCATTTTGGTTTTCCAATGGTAGAAGGTAGGAGTGATGTCCCTTACTGGTTTAGAGCACCCAAGTAATAAAAGAATCCAACAAAAAACACCCGACCGAATAGCGAAATTCATTTTAAATAATTCCTTCTTTCAATAAATCATGTAGATGTACCATTCCTAAATATTGATCTCCATCTACTACAACAATTTGACTGATACTATTGGAACGCATGATTTCTAAAGCTTTGACAGCCATTTCATTTTTCTGGATTGTTTTTGGATTTGCATTCATAATATCATTGGCAACCAAGGTTTGTAAATCTGTTCCCTTCTCCAACATTCTTCTTAAATCTCCATCTGTTATGATTCCCAATACTTTGTTGGAGTTATCTGAGACTATAGTGGCGCCCAATCTTTTGGAAGTAATTTCTAGTATTATCTTTTGAATGGAGTCATTTTTATCAGAAAAAGGTCGTTCGTGCAATATGTATAAATCACTTACACGTAGATAAAGTCTTTTACCTAGACTTCCACCAGGATGATATTGAGCAAAATCTTTAGGACTAAATCCTTTTAACTGTAACAATGCAGTTGCAATACAATCTCCCATTACCATTTGTGCGGTTGTGCTTGCTGTTGGCGCTAAATTATTTGGATCAGCTTCTTGAGCTACCGGAGTATATAGTACGAAATCAGCTTGTTGCGCAAGATAGGATGTTTTGTTGCTTACCATTCCAATTAGACTCGTTCCAAGCGTTTTCAGCATAGGAACCAGCACTTTAATTTCAGGTGTTTCACCACTCTTAGAAATACATATGACCAAATCCTCACTTTGAATCATTCCTAGGTCTCCGTGTATGGCATCAGCTGCATGCATGAAGATAGAAGGGGTTCCTGTAGAATTTAGGGTAGAAGTTATTTTTTGTGCAATAATGGCACTTTTACCGATTCCTGTGACAACAACTTTGCCTTTAGACTTGAAAATTATGTCTACAGTGTTAATAAAATCATCATCGATGCTATCAATAAGATTTTGAATTACTTCTGCTTCTATATTGATTGTTTGTCGGGCGATTTTTAAAATTTGATTTTTATAATCCACAAATTTTGTTATTTTTGAAGGCTTTTGCAGCTAGCTAAACATTACTGTAAAAGTACTAGAGAGAAAGCTTTAATTTTCGGATTGAAAATACAAACATACGTTAATATAAATTCTATTTTTCTTTTCACTAATTATAATATTTTTGTTATATTTAATTACATCATTGTAATTGATTTAGTGATTTGAAATCATCCTGATTCGCTTTCCAACAGTTTATTTGCTTGTTATTTAATTGGGCAATATTTCTCAATTAAACAAAAACGTTCAGTAGTAAAATGATTGTAGCAACAACTCAAACATTACCTGATTCGCTTAAGGAACATTTTGGATTTGATAAATTCAAAGGGAACCAACAAGCGATTATTCAGAGTGTATTAGACAATAAAGACACTTTTGTAATCATGCCGACAGGTGGTGGTAAATCCTTATGTTATCAACTTCCTGCTCTTATATGTGAAGGAACAGCTTTGGTAATTTCTCCTTTGATCGCTTTGATGAAAAATCAAGTGGACTCGATTCGTTCTCATAGTCAAAGTGATGAAGTAGCTCACTTCCTAAATTCTTCTCTTACTAAAACGCAGATGGTAAAAGTAAAAGAAGATATTCTCGCGAAAAAAACAAAGTTACTTTTTGTAGCTCCTGAAACTTTAACGAAAGAATCGAACATCGAATTTTTCAAATCGATAGAAATTTCATTTATCGCAGTTGATGAGGCACACTGTATTTCAGAATGGGGACACGATTTCCGTCCAGAGTACCGTCGTATCCGTACGATGATTGATGAGATCAATACGGAGATTCCAATCATAGCATTGACCGCAACAGCGACCCCAAAAGTGCAAGTTGATATTGTGAAGAATTTGCAGATGGAAGATGTCAATAGTTTTGTTTCCTCATTTAATAGAGACAATCTTTATTACGAAGTGCGTCCAAAAATGAAAAAGGAGGAGACGATCAAAAGTATCATTCAGATTGTCAAAAACATGGAAGGAAAATCTGGAATCATTTATGTCCAGAGTAGAAAATCAACAGAAGAAATTGCACAGATGTTGCAAGTCAATGACATTAAAGCATCTCCTTATCATGCAGGTTTGGACGCCAAGACTCGATCAAAAGCACAAGATGATTTCTTGATGGAAGAAGTGGATGTGATCGTCGCAACCATTGCATTCGGAATGGGAATCGATAAACCAGATGTACGGTTTGTAATCCATTATGATATTCCTAAAAGTATAGAAAATTATTATCAAGAAACTGGAAGAGCGGGAAGAGATGGACTGGAAGGAAGATGTATCGCTTTTTATTCTCACAAGGATATTTTGAAACTTGAAAAATTCTTGCGAGATAAATATGTCAAGGAGCGAGAAATGAGCATGCAGTTGATGCAGGAGATGATGTCCTTCACAGAAGTAACATCCTGTCGTCGACAATTTCTAATGCATTATTTTGGGGAGAATTATAATCCAGACGACTGTGGAAAAATGTGCGACAACTGTCGTCATCCAAAAGAAAAAATTCAAGTAAAGACAGAAATGCAACAAGCATTGACAGCTGTCCAAGAATTGAATGAAAATTATGGTTCTAAATTAGTAATTGATTTTCTGTCAGGTGAAAAGACCAAAGAGATTGTCGATTTTAAATTCACGGACTTATCTATGTTCGCTGTTGGGAAAGACAAAGAAGGTAATTTCTGGAATTCGATTATCATGCAAGCGGTTTTGAAAAACTACATGTATAAAGATATCGAGACTTTTGGTTTGTTGAAATTGACAGAGGCTGGAAAAGACTTCATCAAAAAACCCCAGGATGTAGAAATTTCTGTCAATCATAATTATGATGAATTGATGGCTGCAGAAGGTGCTGCTGCTTCAAGTAGTGGAAAAACGGCAGTGTTAGATGAAGAGTTGATGGTACTCCTAAAAGATTTACGTAAGTCGATTTCTAAAAAGAAAGACATTCCACCATTTGTTGTTTTCCAAGATCCATCTTTAGAAGACATGGCGACACAGTATCCAATTTCAATGGATGACATGGCCAACATTACGGGGGTCTCCAAAGGAAAAGCGATTAAGTTCGGAAAACCTTTTGTTGAGTTGATCAAAGAATATGTAGAAGAAAATGATATCGACCGTCCAACTGATTTGGTCATCAAACAAATGGCGAATAAGTCGAAAGTGAAAATGAATATCATCCTTAGTATTGATAAGAAAATTCCACTTGGCGACATTGCATCTTCCAATGATCTAAGTATGGAAGAAATGTTTGAAGAGCTTAACACGATCGTTAGCTCAGGAACAAAAGTAAATATCGATTTCTTCATTGATGAAAATGTAGACGAAACAGCAAGAGAAGATATCATCGATTATTTCAAAGAAGCAGAAACGGATTCAGTAGAAGAAGCTTTTGAGGAGTTGCAAGAAGAAGATGTTACTTTGGAAGAGATACAATTGATGCGTATTAAGTTTTTGTCTGATTATGCTAATTGATTTTATGATGTATAATGTATGATTTATGATATGACCGTTGCTACATGTTCACACATTTGCATACGTGTTTACGTGTCGTCGTCATATCATAAATCATACATCTTAACATCATACATCCAACTCGCGTCCTAACGATCCTATCACACATTCGAATGAGCTTCAGCGATTGAGAAAAATATCATAAATCATACATTAACCAAAAATGAACATCCTAATCCTAAATGGCCCCAACTTAAACCTCTTAGGAAAAAGAAATCCAGAAATCTACGGTAACCAAAGTTTCAATGATTACTTCAAAGAACTAACCGCTCAATTTACAGGTCACTATTTAGAATATTTTCAATCCAATCATGAAGGTGCTATTATCGACAAGCTACATGAAGTCGGCTTTTCGTTCGATGGTATTGTCTTGAATGCAGGTGGATATACGCACACTTCTGTTGCGATACGCGATGCGGTGGATGCGATTGAAACGCCGGTTTATGAAGTGCATATTTCTAATATTTATGAGCGGGAATTTTTTCGGCGGCATTCTTATTTAGAGGAAGTGTGTCGTAAGAGTATTGTTGGGAAAGGGCTGGGCGGGTATGCGGAGGCGGTTGGGATGATTGTTAATGGACAAGATGTATGAAAGTATTTAGACCTTCTTCGAGAAGATAGATAAAGATAAGGCTGATTGGGCATGGAAAATTTATACCAAAGAAAATGTTGCTTTGGTTGTTTCAATGAATCGTGATGAAAGATTAGCTGAAGAAAAAATTGAACTAGCTGATTCAATTCTTCGTAGTTTAGAAATATTTGTAAGGTAGGAAAAAGAATTATTCACTTATACCTACTATTTTAATAAAATCCGCATTATTCTCAAAAGCGATACAAGCTGCGTCCTGTTCATTTTCACACAATGTATTTCCGTCACAATCAAATGGGTAGCTTATCATATCAACGCAATGACCGCCAAATTTAAAAAATTGTTTATTCTCATGATGAAACAACTGTAGGAACATTTTACAATCTATTTCTTGTTCTGAGAAATGAACCATATCAAATTCTTCTAATTTTTCATCAATACAATCAATTTCGATTTTATCATTTTTAGAACAACTGACAATTGCAAGTATGGAAAGACTGAGAATTAAGTTTAATTTTTTCATTTTGATATAAATTTGACATAAAAGTTCTTCTTCAAATAGAAAACGTGATTGGTCAATTTTTGGTTGGATTTATTTAGGACTAATTTCTTAAGCATAAGAAAACCCCAAATCCAAAACTCGCAACCGCCGTCGTTTCCCCATCTTCCAAACCTTCCCTTTTCCTAACCATTTAATTACGGAACCCAAAGCAAAAGCAGAAGCAGGAACAATTGCAGCCAACCAAGTCAATTCATCACCAATCAAAGTCCCAGCCAACGACCAAAATCCCCAATTCAAGCCAAAGACATAAAGCGAGTTGCCAATAGCTTTCCACTTACGTTTAGCACCTGTTTTTTGAATAGCAACAATGTCATTGATATTGACAAAACCTTGTTCTTCAAATAAAACTAAATTTTGTTCCGCATCCATATCTTCGATTCTTCGAGTGAACCAACCTTTGGCGTTTTTTAATTTGAAAGTGACTTCATTACCTGGATAAAAACGGATGTGTTTATGTGAACCTACTTTTTCAATTTGTAATATTTTTTGTGCGTTCAAATGATTTGAAACGAAGAAGAGTAGGAGCGTGAGACAGATTAATTTTTGTAGGATTGTCATTACTTTTCTTTTTTTCAAAACGTGAATTGGCCGTGGATAGTTGGTTTTAAGATTAAAATCCAGTTTCTTCAAGGAGATAAAAATGTTGATATACCTCTAAAAATGAACTCCTTCAGGCAGGGTTGTTAAGTTCTAAAAAACTCCAACGGAGCTGAAGCACTAAAGATGGGCAACGCCCATTTATTAAACACGTTCTTCAGATTAGCGCCAAAGGTGCGTAAGCATTTCAAATTTAAGGGTAATTCGATATATACTGTTTGAACAAGCGTAATCTTATTTATTCAAAAAAAGTATTTTATCCGTTTTAAAATTGCTAGCGCTCCGGTGGAGTTTCATCATTACAATAGTACGGGCGTTGCCCATATTTTATTGTTTATGCTCCTTTGGAGCTCGAGAGAACTTAACAGCCCTGCCCAACGGGTAGTTCCACACTAACTAATTATCACTTAGACCGAGCAGGTTTATAATCATTGAAAGCCTTTGCAATCTCCGGGATAGCATTTTTAATTACTTCCTCAATTTCCTGATAATTTGGAATGGTCTTGTTTTGATAAATAAAAATCAGCGCAAACTTTTTATCACTTCCTTCAATAGCATTATAAAGTGAATGTTTATGCAACCGATAAGCTTCTTTAATTTTTCGCTTGATGGTATTTCGTTTGACCGCTTTTGGAACCAATCTTTTTGGAATGCTAAAAGTTGCTTGGACTGGAAAATCGCTTTCATGATCAATGCAGACCCATCGGATACGTAGCGGATGTTTTCGGATTGTGCGTCCTTTTTGAAAGAGTAGAGAGATGGTCTTTCTACTCTTTAGTCTTTCTGATTTATGGAATGTGAAGGTTTGCATTTTATTGAATATCTATTCGCTGTATTTTGGATATTCAGGAAATGGGTTTTTGCCTCAAAGTAAAATAATTATCACTGTCTTTTCTTTTCAATTTGATTTTCCAAGGAGTCTAAATTCTTGTCACTTTTCCATTGAAATGGTATTAACTGCTTTTCAGTTCCTGAATGATGCTTACTAAAAAACAAAACATCTTGCACGTACATGACGTGTAAGATGTTCCGATATCCAAGACACCTACAGCATATTCAAAAATACCATAAGTGGGTTTATAAACAAATTAAGTTATTTAGCGCCTCTTTCGTCAGCAACGCTCAACTTTGATCTTCCTTTTGCTCTTCTTCTAGCCAAAACTCTACGACCTTCTTTAGTTGACATTCTTAGACGGAAGCCGTGCTTGTTAGATCTTTTTCTTTTGGATGGTTGATAAGTACGTTTCATGATAACTTAGTTAATATAATTTAAGACCGCAAATGTAATAGATATTTAGGAAATAGCCAATTATTTTAAGCGGTATATAAGCTTTCTAGCCGTTCATTGAGGTTAAAAATTCTTCATTACTCTGTGTATGCTGCATATGTTTGCGTAAAAACTGCATAGCTTCATCTGGTTTCATGTCAGCCAGATGAGATCTTAGTACTTGCATACGGCTCAATTCATCTTTTTCAAGCAACAAATCTTCACGTCTTGTGCTTGATTTAGTCAAGTCGATTGCTGGATACATTCGTTTATTTGCCAAAGAACGATCCAACTGAAGTTCCATATTACCAGTACCCTTAAATTCCTCAAAGATAACACCATCCATTTTAGAACCGGTATCAACCAATGCTGTTGCGATGATGGTCAAAGAACCACCGTCTTCAATATTTCTCGCGGCACCGAAAAATTTCTTTGGTTTGTGCAATGCGTTTGCTTCTACACCACCAGATAAAACCTTACCACTTGCAGGAGCTACAGTATTGTATGCTCTTGCCAAACGAGTAATTGAATCTAACAAGATAATCACATTGTGACCACTTTCGACCAAACGTTTAGCTTTTTCCAAAACGATACCAGCAACACGAACATGATTTTCAGCAGGTTCATCAAAAGTTGAAGACACAACTTCAGCACGTACATTACGTTTCATATCCGTGACCTCCTCAGGACGTTCATCAACCAACAAAATCATCATGTAACATTCAGGGTGATTTTTGGCAATCGCGTTTGCAATATTTTGCAGTAAGAAAGTTTTACCAGATTTAGGTTGGGCAACAATCAAACCTCTCTGACCTTTTCCTATTGGAGTAAAAAGATCAATCATTCTTGCTCCATAATTCGTTTCATCATTTGGTCCTACCAATGTAAGTTTCTCATCTGGAAACATAGCTGTCAAATAATCAAAAGGAATTCTGTCTCTAATATCTTTAGGTTCCAAACCATTGATAACAGATACACGAAGCAATGCGAAATATTTTTCACCTTCTTTCGGAGGGCGAATTGCACCTTTTACAGTATCACCAGTTTTCAAACCAAATAATTTGATTTGAGAAGGAGACACATATATATCATCTGGAGAAGTTAAGTAGTTGTAATCGGATGAACGTAAGAAGCCGTATCCATCAGGCATCATTTCTAAGATACCTTCACCTTCGATGATTCCATCGAATTCGATATCAAAAGAACCTTTAGCTTTTTTCTCAGGGCGATCATTGTTAGATTTTCTAACTGGTGCTGCTCTTTTTACTTCTTGCGTAACCTCTTGAGGTTCTTCATTTACATTGTCAGTGTCTGGGCTTTCCATATCAACGGTTTCAATTGTGGAATTAGTTTCAGCCAATACTTCGGGGGTAGAAGCTTTTCTTGAGCGCTTTCTTGTAATCACTTTCTCTACATCTCTGTTAGAACGTTTATTATCTTTTGAGCTCATTGATTTTGATTTAGCGGTTTTTTTTGCTTTACTATCAGAAGTAGTTTTGGTCTTTTTGGTCGTTAATGCTTGTTGATCTAATATTTTATATATCAAATCTTGTTTATTCAATTTATTGTAAGCCTTCATTCCCAATTCTGAAGCGACTTCTTTTAATTCCGTTACTAGCATATCATTTAGCTGCAGAATATCGTACATAGTTGTTAGTTGTTTTTTTTGCTGAATGTATTATAAAAATGTTTAATTTGTATCAAACCTATCTTAAGTGTTATTCTTATAGGGAATTTCACAACGGAGGAACCATAAGTTCCAATCATAAAAGTTTATAGGAATTTGTGTGCGGGGATATTATACTCTCCTTACTTAATTGTATTTTATGCTTAATCTATCCTTTGTAACTTATCAAACTTGAGTAATGGAAATTAGAAAGAATAGAAAATCTACTTCTGCTTTATTTCTTATAATAATGGATGGAGAAGTAGTTTGAAATGCTTGAATTGCTAATGCGAAAATAAACTATATTTTCGTATTTGTAATGGTATATTTGGAAAAATATCCAAAATCTGCCATTTTATGTTTAAAAACGGTCGTTTTCTATATTAAATAAACGATTTGATTACTTTATTATTGTGCTAAAATTCAACAAAAAGAAATGCTTCAGGTAAAATTTATACGAGAAAATTTAGACAGAGTTAAAGAAGGACTCCGAATTAGAAACTTCAAAGAAGAAGAATTGTCAATTGTGGAAAAAGTATTGGCAACAGATGATATCAGAAAGGAAAGTCAGACGAAGTTGGACGAATTACTATTTGAGAGTAATAAAATTTCCAAAGAAATTGGCGGTCTTTTTAAATCTGGAAAAGGAGAAGAAGCGAATGCGCTCAAGTCCAAAGTCGGTGAAATGAAAGCGGATATTGAAAGTCTTAAAGATAAGATGAATACTGCCAAAGATGAATTAGAAGATTTGCTATTATCTATTCCTAACATTCCGCATCCATCTGTTCCAAAAGGAAATTCTGATGAAGATAACATCGTTCATCAAGCGTGTAAGGTGGCGCTACCAGACCTGGGTGAAAATGCTCATCCACACTGGGAATTAGCTGAAAAATACAATTTGATTGATTTCAAATTAGGGGTAAAAATCACAGGAGCAGGGTTTCCATTATTTAGAGGAAAAGGAGCCAGACTAGAAAGAGCGTTGATCAATTTTTTCTTAGATGAAGCGGCAGCAGCTGGTTATGAAGAGATTGTGCCACCATTGTTGGTCAACGAAGCATCTGCTAGAGGAACAGGACAAATACCAGACAAAGAAGGTCAGATGTACTATTGCGAGAAAGATGATTTGTATTTGATACCAACTGCGGAGGTTCCTGTAACAAATGTTTTACGAGATGTAATCTTGGAAGAAAAAGATTTTCCAGTAAAAATGACAGGGTATACACCTTGTTTTAGAAGAGAAGCTGGAGCCTATGGAAAAGATGTGCGTGGTTTAAATCGAGTTCATCAATTTGACAAAGTAGAGATTGTACAAGCAGTCCATCCTGATAAAAGTAGTGATACATTAATGGAGATGTTGAAGCATGTAGAAGGGTTGTTGGATAAATTAGAATTGCCGTATAGAATCCTTTTATTATGTGGTGGAGACATCGGAGCGGCCTCTGCATTAACCTATGATTTTGAAGTGTTCTCTGCTGCACAAAAGAGATGGTTAGAAGTGAGTTCTGTCTCCAATTTTGAAACCTTCCAAAGTAACCGATTAAAACTACGATTTAAAACGGCAAATGGCACACAATTGGCACATACCTTAAATGGTAGTGCATTGGCTTTGGCACGTATTGTAGCCTGTCTTTTAGAGAATAATCAGACTCCTGAAGGCATAAAAATACCTGCTGCGCTTCATCCTTACACAGGATTCAAAATTATTTCTTAAAGTTGGTGACCAAATTTTAGATAAAATGTCTTAACAATAGGGAATATGAAGTGTTATCCTGATACATATTATTTAAACTTTAAAAATCGAAAATTATGGGATTTAGTCCAGATTATATGATTTACATGGTCCTAACCGGTGTATTGACTGCTATAGGAATGTTTATCAGCGGAAAATTGAAAAGTAAATTTGCACATTATAGTAAGATGCCCGTTTCAAGTGGAAAGAGTGGTGCAGAAGCTGCGAAAGAAATGTTAGAACACTATGGTGTACACGATGTTAAAATCGTTCAAGGGCAAGGTTTTTTGTCAGATCATTACAATCCAGCAACCAAAACGGTTAGCTTGAGTCCTGATGTCTATGCAGGTCGTCACGTAGCTGCTGCCGCGGTAGCTGCACATGAATGTGGTCACGCAATCCAACATGCAACTGCATACGGCATGTTAAAAATGAGATCTTCTTTGGTACCAGTCATGAAAGTAGCAGCACCTGCTTCTAGTTATTTATTGATGGGGTCATTTATGTTGAACTCCGTTTTTCCACAATTGATTATCCTTACGATAATTGCATTTTCAATCACTGCATTATTTGCATTCGTAACCTTACCAGTAGAATTTGATGCTAGTAAAAGAGCATTGGTTTGGTTGGATGAAAGCGGATCAACGCATGGTGAAGAATATGATGGCGCCAAAGATGCACTGTGGTGGGCAGCTATGACCTACGTTTCGGCAGCATTATCTGCATTAGTTATGGTGGTTTATCTTGTAATGAGAATGATGAACAATGACTAATCATTAAAAAAAGAAAATACCGCGTTTAAAAAAGCAGGAATCTAATTGGATTCCTGCTTTTTTTGTAAATTTAACGCTGAGAAAACTGCTGTTGAAATTTATTCAGCTTCCCACAAATCGATAGATTTTCAACTAACATACTAAACATTGATGACCCACAAGAGTAAGCGATACTTGTTTATCGATTTTGAAGACTTACAAAAAGTAAAATTTAAAAAGCTTGAAAAAGTTTGTAACAAAATTTTTATTTTCATAAGCGAAAACGTAAAATTAATCCCATTTGAATTGGCTTTGCAGATTCAGAAATTTGGAAAACATGCAAAATGGATTCCAGTTGCTGAACATCTAGAAGAAGATATGAGTTTTCATATTTGTTTCACCATGGGGAAGATGCACGAAAAAGTCAGGAAGGATGTAGAATTTGCTGTTTTATCAAATGAGACGATTTATGATTCGATCGTTAATTTTATAAATGAAGAAAATAGAGTTTGCCTCCGAGTGAAAAGTCATGAAGAAGTAATTGCGACGGAAGAAATTTCTGAAGAAATAATAAATGGTTCGTTAGAAATAGATGATAATTCAATTTTGAAAGACATCATCATCGAAGACATTCTCGATCAGGAGGAAGAACCAGAAGTGGAAGAACCTATTTTTGTTGAA
Organism: uncultured Saprospiraceae bacterium; assembly: GCA_937941765.1. GTDB lineage: Bacteria > Bacteroidota > Bacteroidia > Chitinophagales > Saprospiraceae > CALDGQ01. Next base: position 9,664 of record CALDGQ010000017.1, on the reverse strand, counting down.
AAAAAAACAGCAATAAATGGTAAATCTGAAACTTCTGAAGTAGAATCTATCGTAGCGGAACCAAATGAAGAAGAGACTGCGTTAATAGAAAAAACGGCAGAAGATACGGTCCGGTTACTGGTACATTCAGGAAACAGACCTTCTGATATCTCAATGTTGAGAAGCTATATATTGATACACAACAAAGATCTTTCGTATCAAGGAGATTTGGATAAGATTATAGATTATCTAGTTTCCAAAAAAGATATCGTTTTAAATAAGGATGAAGTAACTTATAACTTTTGAAATCTTCATTCAAAAACCAAAAATTGAAAGTTAAAAAGCACCGACGTTATGGAACAGGAAATGATCAACGAAATTAAGCAATCCATCATCTCTATGGAAGATGCAGTTGAACGCCTTAAAAAAGAGTTATCAAAAATTAGAACTGGGAAAGCATCACCATCTATGATCTCTGATATTTTAGTGGATTATTATGGGACAATGACACCATTAAGCCAAGTAGCCAATGTATCTACACCAGATTCAAAAACGCTCTCAATTCAACCTTGGGAAAAATCAATGTTAGGACCAATCGAAAAAGCTATCTTCGAAGCCAACATGGGTTTGACACCAATGAATAATGGAGAGTTGGTAATGATTACTATTCCACCATTGACAGAGGATAGAAGAAAGCAAATGGCGAAGCAAGGAAAAGCATTAGGAGAAGATGCAAAAGTTAGTTTCAGAACCGCTCGCCAAAAAGCAATGTCTGCTGTCAAAAAAGCAGTAAAAGATGGTTTCCCAGAAGATATGGGGAAGGACAAAGAAGCAGAAATTCAAAAAACGATTAGTGGATTTAGTAATAAAGTGGATGAGTTAGTTGCTGCAAAAGAGAAAGATATTTTGACAGTGTAGGTATTGTTGAAATTTAGGATATTAAAAAAAGGAGCGTGATTTTTCATGCTCCTTTTTTTTTCCTTTTGTGAGGTACTCGTGAAGCCCCCTTTTGTCTATCGACATTTTCCCCTTTAAAAATGGGAAAACAGTAAAATTAAAACTGGTAGTGGAATTAATTCTTGGAATTATATTGAGTTTCAATTTACCACTCATTTTATTTGAAACAATAGTTTTTATTTAAAAGACATAGTTATATTTGAACTGTTTCCCCGTACTTGTAGGATCAACGTAAGAAAAGGTCTCTTCAATGTCGATAGACAAAAGGGTAAAAAAAGTAAAAGGAATAAAGAAACCTAAAACTGATAAACCAAAACCCGACCTTCTTTCCTTACAAAAATAAAATCTTTCTGCACCTGCACTTGATCTCCCTCGACAATCTCAGTCGGTAATGGAATCACCAACTCATTCAAAGTAGACATATCAAATGCATGCAAAGATGCTTCATGTAAATAAATAACAGTATTGTTTTCAACTTGAAAATCTTCTAAACCTTTAAACTCAAGTGTTTTAATATATTTCCCAAAAAGATCGAAAATAAAGATGCCTTGAAAAGGGTCGTTGACAAAAACGAAATTGCCTCGTTCTAATATAAAAGTCGGTTGCAACCAAGTCTGTAATTGAAAGCTCAGGTTTTCACTTTCAGTAATTAGCTTCCCGTTTCTATTTATTTTCTTTAATGTAAATGAAGTGTTGTCATAAATCCAGATATTATTATCATTGGACATCCCGATAGCAGGTACATCCACAATATCTAAGTCATACAAATCATATTCACTAGTCGGCGATAACGTCCGATCTAATGTAACCACTTTCATAAATTCAGGATAATATAACAATATATTGAAGGGGTCTGTAGGATCGACTAATGCTAACTCCCCATTTTGATGATTGTTGAATTGAAATAAAGAATCGCCACTATTACTATATTTAATCAGTTGTTCATCTTGGACAACATAAATTTGACCCAACTTATCCGTAGCAAAAAAAGAAGAAGAGATTTCCAATTCCTGAACTAGTCGAATGGAATTACTGTCTACTGTTTGTGCGAATGAAAATTTAGCAACCACACAAAAGCCAATAAACAACAACCATTTTTTTAGTAAACAATATTTAAGGAATTCAATCAAAGTAGTGATTTGTATTTCTTTCAATATAACGTTTTTTGAGTGTCTATGTTATCCGTTCAGGCGACTTTAGTCGCCTATCCAATTATAAGGGGCGACTAAAGTCGCCCGAACAAATACTAATGTATCAACTTGGGATTTATATACGTGTATGGATGGTCTTGCCATTTTTCAACTAAGCCAGCAGCTACAGGATTATTCAAGATGTAATTGACAATATTCCAAAAACTTTTTTCATTTCTTATAAAGTGATCGAAGCTGTCTTTTTGCCAAAATTTTCCTTTTCGATTTAAATGCTTATTTGAATAAAATGCTGTATTACCTTTTATAAGCTTCATGATCTGAAAAAGTTGAGTATAATTTTCAGAATCTATTTCTTTGAGAAAATCATTTTCATTGTTGAGTTGTATGGAGGAATCTATCAGAAGATGTACATGATTTGGCATAATACAATACGCAAGAAGTTCATATTTTTCACCATCAAGTTCAAAAAGTTTATCAATAATTATTTTGGCAATAGCTGGAATTTTTAGATAACATTCTCCAAACGGTTTGTGATCTAATTGGTGTTCATAATTTTTGAAAAAGATTTGCTTCTGTTGCGCTATCAACTTTTTATATCCAGGAGGTCTTGTCTTTTCTAGTATTTTAATATTGGCATTCATTTCTTTTTCTAATTCACGAACAATATGTCTAGGTAGACTATCACCAAGTCGAAACGTAATAAAAAATGTTGCTCCAATTGGTACGACATGAGGTCGCCTGTTGTGAAAGTAGGTTTTAATCATTAGTAGTCATGAATACGAAAATACTAGGTTTTATTTGTGTACGTTTTGTTCAGTCAACTATTAAAAAAATGAGTGCGACTAAAGTCGCCCGAACTAAGGCACCAACACACCAAAAGGATCTCCATCAATCCCAATCCGATCAAAACTCATGACCCCTTTGATATTCGTAACTTCCAATGGAATTCCATCTTTATGAAGAGAAGAAATTTTCGCACCAGTCTCAGTTGTCACCCAGCCTTCCCAAGAATTTCCGATACCACCAACAGGAATTATTTTCACCCACATCTGCCAACTTTTCGGAAGACCATTTTTATCTAGCTTCCATAGATAACTATCACCAGGAGTCACCCCACCAGTTTTGTAAGTAATCATCAATCCCTTTGAGCCATCTTCTAGATCCACAATACTTCTTTCTGTACCCTTGTCAAAAACTTTTGAAGGCGCATTGAACCAAAAAGAATCATTGCACCAATTGCTCCAGGCTTTATCAATTAATTTCTTTTTCTGATCACCATCTACTTTTTTATCATCCACATATGCGATACCATCTACATCATCCAATCTCATCAAAACTCGATTATTCTTCCACTTGATTTCTGCATAATTTCTTTCCTTATCCCAGAGATAATGATTAGCACCTCTAAACGTCCATGTACAAACTTTGGTGCTATCCCAAGCAGGTTGATTGATGGCTGTCATCATCTTTTGGGCTAATGCTTCTGCTTCAGGACCTGTTTGACCGACTGGTTTTTTCTTATTCATCACGATTCCTGCAATGACAGCAAGTACAATCAAGGAGACGATAATAATTCCGATCCATTTCAATATTTTTTTCATAAAGGAGTAAGTGAGCAGTTAGGAAATCTGATTTAGTATCAAATATACTCAAAAGCCAATTCTTTGAGCGCATGCTTTCTCAGAGTTAATAGCAACAATAAGTTTAAGAATCCATAAAGGCTTCTTAAACTACTATCTTTTATTGTACGGTAGAAATTCAACAAGTAAGGTATTGTTTGGAAAGCGCTCTGAGAGATAAATCGTATTTTGCAGCGAAATTTGAAAACAGGATACCAGAATGTATAAGAATAAGAAAGTCATTGCGGTTTTACCAGCTTATAATGCTGCCTTGACATTAGAAAAAACCTATGCCGAAATCCCGATGGACTTGGTGGATGAAGTAATTCTTTGTGATGATGCGAGTAAAGATGATACTTCTGGATTGGCAAAAAGAATCGGTATTAAGCACATCATTCGCCATGAACAGAATAAAGGATATGGTGGTAATCAAAAATCACTTTATAACAAAGCTTTGGAGTTAGGTGGAGACATTGTCATAATGTTACATCCAGATTATCAGTATACACCAAAATTGATTCCTTCTATGGTCAATATTATTGGGGAGGATTTATTTCCTGTAGTTTTAGGAAGTAGAATTTTAGGGAAAGGAGCATTGAAAGGTGGTATGCCGATTTACAAATATATTGCGAATCGTTTTTTGACAGCCACTCAAAATTTATTGGTCAATTATAAATTGTCAGAATACCATACCGGTTATCGTGCATTCAGCAAAGAAGTATTGTTAGGAATTAATTACAATGAAAATAGTGATGACTTTGTATTTGATAACCAGATGTTGTCACAAATAATTTATCATGGTTTTCATATCGGAGAAGTAACCTGTCCGACTAAATATTTTGAAGAAGCTTCGTCCATTAATTTTAAAAGAAGTGCACAGTATGGACTAGGTGTATTATGGGTTTCTTTCAAACACTTTTTGCAAAGAATAGGTCTAGGTAAATTTAACCTTTACAAAAAACCACAAGCTTAATTTTGAAGATGCTATTGAGTTGCAACGGTACGAGATAATTTTTAAAGAATAGTGACAACCGTTCGACCAAAGTTCGGCTAGGAGTCCAGCTATAAGAACTGATTGTGTTCAATTACATCAATTGCTTTGCGACCAATATAAATCGCTGCTAAAACGAGGGTGTAGGTTAGAGTTGCTGTCATATCCGTGGTAGCAAATATAGTCTTATTTCTTAAAATTTTTAACATTTCGAATATTTTACAAACGAGATATAGCAGATTATAGCTGCTTTACCTTCCAAATGAATAATCATCTTGCGCCATACTGAGAAACATCAACCAAAATTTAAGGCCTTTCTAGAGGAATACGTTGACAAATACAACCGGGTTGGGTTTTTAGAGACAGATCCAATTAGAATACCACATCAATTCACGAAATTACAGGATGTTGAGATAATGGGTTTTTGGACAGCAGTGCTAGCTTGGGGACAACGCAAAACGATTATCAACAAAGCCAATGAGTTGGTGCAATTGATGGATAGTGCGCCACATGATTTTATAAAGAATCATGAGCCTAAAGATCGCAAACCTTTCCTTGACTTTAAACACCGTACATTCCAAGCAACGGACACGATATATTTCTTAGAATTTCTTAAAAAATATTATCAAGAAAATGAATCGTTAGAAACGGCTTTTTCACAATTCATCACGCCAAAAGATGAGACGATTGAAAACGGGTTGATAGGGTTTCACAATTTGTTCTTTTCATTACCAGATGCACCACACCGTACCCGTAAGCATATTGCTACACCTGAAAGGAAATCTACTTGCAAACGATTAAATATGTTTCTGAGATGGATGGTTCGACAAGATAAAAAAGGAGTTGATTTTGGAATTTGGAAAGACATCAAACCTCACCAGCTTTTGATGCCATTAGATGTGCATGTTGATCGAGTAGCTCGCCGACTCAATTTAATAACCAGAAAACAAACAGATTGGCGGACTGTGGTTGAACTAACATCAAATTTGAAAGCGTATGACCCTAAAGATCCAGTGAAGTATGATTTTGCTTTGTTCGGAATTGGAGTGTTGGAAAAGAAGGAAGGGTTGAAGTGAGATGAATATTGAATATCGAACACGGAATGTTGAATTTCGAAGTTGAGTACGCGGGAACCAAACGTGAGTACGATAGCCTCACGCAGAAACCGCAGAATTTCGCAGAAATAATATGTTTCACCTTTTGCGTTTTTCTGCGACTTCTGCGTGAGGAAATTTCACGTCATACCTATGTGTTCTATGTTTCTATGTGAATTATGTGTTTAAAAAAAAGGGTGACCTAACAATAGATCACCCAATATTCATTCAAGTAAAATAGAACAGTTTTTAAACTGCTATTTCTTATCAATTCTCAATTCTTGTATCAAGTAGTTTTTACCAGATACTTTCATGTAAATGTAAACTCTGTAGGCACCTACAGAAGTAGATAAATTACCGATCACATATTGTGAATCACTTCCTTTAGACTGACCACTATGTGCTTTTGCAAAAGACTTAGTGATGTTGTCTGCAAAGAAAGTAGAGATAATCTTTGAAGCCTCAGCTTTACTGTAAATATCCTCATTGTCGAGGATGGATAATTCTACGTCCGAATCAAAATATTTTGATAAGGTAGTAGCGTCTCCTGAATTCAAAGCTTTTGTAATTGAGGTGATATCTTCCTCAATTGGAGTAAAAGCGAATGCAGGAACGATTAAAAATAAAATCATTAAATTTTTCATGCGGATTTAATTTCAGTTGATAATGCGTCTAACTTTATGCCAAATGCATACGATTATAAATCTACTTTATATAACGTAGATTCGTTCGAAAAGAGTCCAAAATTTAAAGGAATTTCCTTTTTTTAAAGGATTAACATTATCTGGGGTTAACATAATAATCTGATTTTGAGATACTTAAATATAGATATAATGTAAATTATAGCTTGTTAAATATTAAATAAATAACGGTTAAGAAGTCGTTAAATTGCCAATTCTACCAAAAAATAACACTTTTTCAATAGAAACTAGAAGACTGAATTCACCTATTTAAATTAGTATTTTTGCCACCATATGGAAGATCAAAAAGCAATGCTGTTAATACTAGATGGATGGGGACATGGACCTGATCCGAAAGTGAGTGCATTGGCACAAGCCAATACACCTTTTATTGATTCATTATATGAAAAGTATCCAAATTCTGAATTGGTGACTTATGGGGAACAAGTTGGCTTGCCAGAAGGTCAAATGGGTAATTCAGAAGTAGGACATTTGAATATTGGAGCTGGCCGAATCGTCTATCAAGAATTGGCAAGAATTAATAAAGCGATTAAGGAAAAAACGATTGATGAAAATGTCGTGTTATTAGATGCGATAGCTTATGCTAAGAAAAATAATAAAGCGATTCATTTGTTAGGATTGGTTTCAGATGGAGGTGTTCATTCACATGTCAATCATTTGTTAGCTTTATGCGATATTTTGGAGGAGCATAAAATAGAACAAGTTTTTATTCATGCTTTCATGGATGGCCGTGATACATCGCCCAAAGGAGGTGGCACATATATGGCAACTGTTTTAAATCATATCAAAAATAAAAATGCAAAAGTTGCTTCAATTATTGGCCGTTATTATGCAATGGATAGAGACAAACGGTGGGAGCGTGTGAAATTAGCATATGATCTTTTGGTGAATGGAGTAGGGGAACAAACAACGGATATTTTAAAAGCATTCGAAGATTCTTATACAAATGATATAACAGATGAGTTTTTCAAACCGGTAGTTTGGGTAGATGATAGTGGGAATCCAGTCGGAAAAATTGCAGCAGGAGATGTCGTTTTATTTTACAATTTCAGAACGGATCGGCCTCGTGAATTAACGACCGTGTTGACGCAACAAGATATGCCTGAGTTTGAAATGAAAACACTTCCGTTGCATTTCGTGACCATGACTCGTTATGACGAAAGTTATCAAGGGATAAATGTGATGTTCAATAAAGATGATATTTCGGAAACGATGGGAGAGATGGTTGCAAAAGCAGGACGTACGCAAGTCCGATTGGCAGAGACCGAAAAATATCCGCATGTTACTTTCTTTTTTAATGGAGGAAGAGAAGAAGCTTTTAAGAATGAAAAACGATTGATTGTGGCCTCGCCCAAAGTAGCAACCTACGATTTGCAACCAGAGATGAGTGCGCATCAAGTAACTAATTCAATTTTAGAAGAAATAAAAGCAAATGAACCAGATTTTGTTTGCCTCAATTTTGCGAACACAGATATGGTTGGACATACAGGTGTTTTCGAAGCCGCAAAGCAAGCAGCTGAAGTAGTTGATAGTTGCGTTGAAAAAATAACAAAGCTTGCACTTGAAAAAAAATATTCCATTTTAATCATAGCGGATCATGGTAATTCAGATTACTTAATCAATCCAGATGGTTCCCCACACACTGCTCATACCACAAATCCAGTTCCATGTATCTTATTAAAAAATGAGGTTGGCGATATCCAATTGGCAAAAGGAAAACTAGCCGATGTTGCTCCTACGTTGTTAGAATTGATGGGTATTGACCAACCTAAAGCCATGACTGGAGAAAGTTTAATATTAAAATCCGTATGAGAAATTATTGTCTAGTTCTACTTTCTGTTGTATTGATAAGCTTTACAAGTTGTGAAGAATTGGCGAATCAAACGATGCCGAATGATGTCGTATTTTTTGATTTGAAAAAATTCATTGCCGAGGAAGTCCTTCGGTTAAACAAATTAAATCCTCAAGTTGAGAAGACCACTCGAGTTAACGATAATACCGAAACCAAAACATTAAATTTGGAAGATTTTCAAAGTGAGTTGAAAATATTTCAAGAAGCAGATATCAATAAATTGGCTTGGATAGATAAATATACTGCTGATTCAGTTTTTGTAGGAAATCAAATTTCTTCTATATCCTATCAAGCGATTGATGATAAATTAACTACCCGCTCTCTTAAAATAAATTTGATTAACAGCAAAGTTGCCAAAGTTGAGATAAAAACTCAAGCATCTTCTATTGTTACAAATGTAGAAAAACACTTGATCTATGAACCTGATATTCGTTACTCCATTTTGAGCAAACAAAAGACAACAGGTAGTGACGTAAATGAAGTTGCAATTGAAGGAGCGTTTTTGAAGTAAACGGTTTTCCTCTACTCATGAACTCCTACAATCGACAACGGTCCTTCCTCTGGTGTAGAAATATCTAATATTCTTACAACTGTTGTATCATTGGACTCAAAACTTATTGAGAAATGTGATTGTGGTGGAGAGGTAAAAATACATCCACAACAAAGAACTTCAGTTGTCAAGTCAGGGCAATTCTCATTAATCAAATCTTCGAAAGCTTGAAATTTGAGTTCATGTACGCATGCATTATTGTCAAGATCCATCATAGTAAAGTTCGCTAATGCTGGATTAAGATTTAATTTTAAACTTTCCGTATCAAGCCCTATCAAAGAGGAAGTAATAGATCCACAATTTAAAGCAGGAGGTGTTGTAGTCGGAGTTTCCTTCCTGCATGAACCGAACCACAGTGTGATGCAAAAAAGTAAAATAAGATTGTATTTCATAATTAGAATTTAATTACGAAACGAGGAAATGATATTGATGGTTGGGGCAAATAAGTATTATGAGTGGAGTATAAAGTTTGAATTAAAACTAGAAATAAGGTGTATTCAGATAAATTTCAAAATGGATAAAATACGATTTGAAAGAATAGAGATTTGCTAGACGTTGTGTTTGATAGCAAAAAATAGTTGGTGGATTGATTAGGTAAAAACTGCTTCGGCAAGACGCAAAAAGTATGGATATTCAGAAGTAAGTTAATTGACTGATTATCAATTTGTTGGCAATGAAAAATAAGGTAATAATGATACCAGTTTAGCCTTATTTGATCGAAAAACGAGGTAATCAATTATTACAACAGTTAAAATACGGGCTATCCAGAT
>CALDGQ010000016.1 GCA_937941765.1 uncultured Saprospiraceae bacterium | reverse complement strand
ATTAAGGAAGTTGAGAAGATTGTTGAAAAAAGAGTAGAAGTTCCTGTTGAAGTCATTAAGGAAGTTGAAAAAATTGTTGAAAAAAGAGTAGAAGTTCCTGTTGAAGTCATTAAGGAAGTTGAAGTGATTAAAGAAGTTACTAAAGAAGTACCGGTTGAGGTGATTAAGGAAGTTGAGAAAATCGTTACTAAAGAAGTACCGGTTGAAGTGATTAAGGAAGTTGAGAAAATTGTTACTAAAGAAGTGCCAGTTGAGGTGATTAAGGAAGTTGAGAAAATTGTTACTAAAGAAGTGCCAGTTGAGGTAATTAAGGAAGTTGAAGTCATTAAAGAAGTGACTAAAGAAGTACCTGTTGAGGTTATCAAGAGAGTAGAAGTACCGGTAGAAATTGTCAAGGAAATTGAAGTGATTAAGGAAGTAATCAAAGAAGTAAAAGTACCGGTTGAAAAAATTGTTACTAAGATTAAGGAAGTAAAAGTAAAAGTACCTGTTGAAAAAATCGTTACTAAGATTAAGGAAGTAAAAGTACCAGTTGAGGTCATCAAGGAAGTTGAAATTGAAGTCATCAAGGAAGTACCAGTTGAGGTCATAAGAGAAGTTGAAGTAACAAAGCAAATTGATTTTGCACAACTTCAGAAAATGATGGCTGGGATGAACACTGTTGAAATTTCAAGAAAGGAATCAAAAGGTGTTAAGACAGGGAAAGTTGTCGGAAAAGTAAAAACAACTAAAAGAAAGACAGGAAAAGTTGTAACTAAAAAAGCAGCGAGTAAAGTGAAGGCAAAAGCTAAGTCTACTTCTAAAGTCAAATCAACTGCTAAGGCAAAGTCTTCAGGTAAGGCAAAGTCTACTGCAAAAAAAGCAACTCCTAAAAAAGTTGTCGCTAAAAAAGTTGTCAAAGGTAAAGCAAAGAAAGATGATTTGAAAAAAATCGAAGGTATCGGACCGAAGATTGCTGGACTTCTAAACAAAGCAGGCATTCATACTTTTGATAAGCTTTCAAAAACAAAAGCTTCAGTAGTAAAGGCAATCTTAGATAAAGCAGGACCAAGATACCAGATGCATAACCCAGCAACTTGGGCACAGCAAGCAGGGATTGCAGCAAAAGGAGATTGGACTAAATTGAAGAAATTACAAGACAAATTGGATGGTGGAAGAAAATAATAAAATCACCATAGCAAATTAATTACGTAACGGTTAACTTTTCTGAAAGTTAACCGTTATTTTTGTGCCATAAGTAACCCTATCACTTTTTGGAAACATTATTTTATTTAATAATTATTATCTAAACATACATTTTATCATTTCAAATTATGGAAAAAAAGAAATTAATCAAACAGGTTGCTAAGAAGGCAAAGATTTCCGATGCAAAAGCAACAATCGCTTACGAAACAATTTTCAAAGAAGGAAAAGGATGGAGAAAAGAAGGGCTCGTAAAAGTGGAAGTTGTTTCCGAAGTTCCAGTAAAAGTACCTGGAGATTCTAAAATTCAAAAGGTAGAATTAACAAGGGAAAAAGCTGTAAAAACAACAGCTACTCAAGAAAAAATTAAAGTAGTAGAAGTAATCAAAAAAGTACCTGTTGAAGTTATAAAAGTAGTAGAAAAAATAAAAACTGTTCAGGTAATTAAAGAAGTGCCAGTACCTGTCGTAAAAACAGTGGTAAAGAAAGTTGAAGTAGTAAGAGAAGTTCCAGTAGAAGTGATTAAAGAAGAAACTTTTATTAGAGAAGTAGAAGTACCTGTTGAGAAAATCGTTACTAAGGTTGTTGAGAAAAAAGTTCCGGTTGTAAAAACAGTTGAGAAAAAAGTATTCGTTAAAGACCTAAAAGCAATTAATGCTTGGAAAAAGAAATGCGCTGCAGCTGAAAAAGCTTGTTCTGCCGCAATGAAAAAAGCAAATGGAGCAATGAAAGATGGAGCTTCATGGAAAAAGAAATGTGCCGAACTTGACAAAAAGTGTGCATCTCTTGCCAAAGAAGCCAAAGCAAAGCCAAAAGTAATCACTAAAACTGTTGAGAAGAAAGTAGTAGATAAGAAAGGCATGATAGCTTGGAAAAAGAAATATGAAGTACTATCTAAACAGTTGTCAGCTGCAAATAAGAAACTAAAAGCGAAACCAAAAACAATCACAAAAACGATTGTTAAAGAAGTGCCTGTTGAAGTCATCAAGGAAGTAGAAGTAACAAAACAAATCGATTTTGCACAATTGCAGAAAATGATGTCAGGAATGAAAACTGTAGAAGTTTCGAAAAAAGTTGTTGGTGAAAGGAGGGGAAAAGTTGGTACGGCAAAAATCGTTTCCAGAAAAGCAGTTTCTTCCTCGAAAAAATCTAAGTCAAAAAAAGTGGGTAGCAAGAAAAAAAGTGGAAAAAAAGATGATTTAACTAAAATTGAAGGTATCGGACCAGCTATTCAAAAATTGATTAATGCTGAAGGTGTTTTTACTTTCAAAGCGTTATCTAAGAAAGATAAGAAGTGGCTTAACGGAGTCTTAGACAAAGGTGGTTCAAGATTCCAAATGCATGACCCTAGTACTTGGTCTAAACAAGCAGGTATGGCAGCAAAAGGAGATTGGGCTAAGTTGCAGAAATGGCAAGATGAAATGGATGGTGGTAGAAAGTAATTATTATCCCATTTAAATAAAAAAAACCTTACTGTTCCAGCAGTAAGGTTTTTTTATACGAAACAAACAAATCTTATTAAAGAATATAATATAAGTACACGCGAAATAATTAATTTTATGCTACACTAAAATCACTATGAAAATTAATCCCTCATCACAATGGCGGTAAATAAAAAAGGGAAAAAAAAGGCTAGCAAAAAACAACTCAAAATATCTTGGGGTACTTTGGATGATAGAGTATACAAGATTCTAGGTATTTTATGCTTCTTCTTTGCATTCTATTTAACAATAGCCTTCGTATCCTACTTAACAACGTGGAAAACCGATCAGAACGAAGTACTTGGAAATTCCTTCTCTTACATCATGAGCAGCGAAATCCAAGTAGATAACTGGTTAGGTAGATTAGGAGCCCTAGTTTCCCATACTTTTTTCTACTGGCTTTTCGGAGCTGCTTCATTTTTAACCATCCCTACTCTCTTGTACACAGGCAATGCACTTATCAAAAGAAAACCGATAAAGACTTATTTCAGGACTTTCGGAAAAATTGCTTTTGCAACACTATTTTTCGCTATTCTATTAGCATTTATATTTCGAGATACAGAATTTCCAATCGGAGGGGCTGTTGGTAACAGTGTTGTTGGATGGCTAAGAAGTTTTGTTGGAACTTTTGGTGTGATCATGCTATTCTTCTTTATGGCTGTAGGTTACATCGTTTGGTCTATTGATCCTAACTTCAATGAAATGACTTACGACTCCTTTAAGTATGATTTGAATAATTATTTTAGCAATTTATTCAGCTTCAAAAAAATTCGTAACAAAGTCCCTACAAGAACTGTTAAAAAACCAGCAATTGCTAATACGGAAACTAGCATTCCAGCAAACTCTCCTTTAGAAACACTTAGACCAACTGCTGCTTCTGGTTTTGAAGAAAAAGGTCAACAAGGAACTTCTCAACCAAAGACATTAGAACCAGGAATTAACTTCATTCCTGAAGAAGATGGTCAATTAGAATTTGAACTAGAAAAAATAAAGAAAGCTCAACCCAAACCAATCAAAGTAGGTGAAGCAGAATTAGAAATTGCTGCACCAAGTGATCCTGGAACAAAACCAGGTCTCGCAATTCAAAGTGAAACACTAGGGCATTCAGAACCTTATGATCCAACTCAAGACTTATCTACTTATGAACATCCACCACTTGAATTATTGTTGGATTACTCAGAAGCAAAGTTTGAAATTGACAGAACAGAACTTGAACAGAATAAAGATCAAATTATCGCTACCCTACTCAATTACAAAATTGAGATTATTAAAATTAAAGCGACGATCGGACCAACTGTAACTTTATATGAAATTGTTCCAGCACCAGGTGTACGTATTTCTAAGATTAAAAACTTGGAAGACGATATCGCTCTGAGTTTGTCTGCATTAGGAATTCGTATCATTGCCCCAATTCCAGGTAAAGGAACAATCGGTATTGAGGTTCCAAACAAAAACAAGCAAATTGTATCACTAAAAGAAGTGTTACATTCTGATAAATTTGCAAAAGCAAAAATGGACTTGCCTATTGGTTTAGGGAAAACAATTTCTAATGAAGTTTTTGTTGCAGATTTAGCCAAAATGCCTCACTTGCTGATTGCAGGTGCAACTGGTCAAGGTAAGTCCGTAGGTATCAACTGTGTTTTGATGTCACTGCTTTACAAAAAACACCCATCACAAATTAAGTTGATTCTTATTGATCCTAAAAAAGTGGAATTGTTTCCATATTCCAAATTAGCGAAACACTTCTTAGCAACCATTCCTGGTATTGAGGAACCAATTGTAACAGATACTAAAAAAGTGGTTACTACCCTTCATTCTTTAAGTATCGAAATGGATCAGCGATATGATTTGATGAAACAAGCTCATGCAAGAAACATTAGAGAATACAATGAGAAATTTGTTGCTAGAAAATTAAATCCACTGAAAGGTCACCGCTTCATGCCTTTCTTGATTTTAGTAATTGATGAGTTTGCCGATCTGATTATGACGGCAGGTAAAGAAATTGAATTACCAATTGGTCGATTGGCACAATTATCTCGTGCGGTAGGTATCCACTTGATTATTGCAACACAAAGACCATCTGTAAATATTATTACGGGAGTTATCAAAGCTAACTTCCCAGCAAGACTAGCCTACAGGGTTACCTCCAAAGTAGATTCACGAACTATCATTGACACAGGTGGGGCTGATCGATTGATTGGACGTGGAGATATGCTATTATCTTTTGGTAGCGATTTGATTCGCTTACAATGTGCTTTTATCGACACACCTGAGTTAGAAAGAGCAATTGATTTCATTTCTGAACAACGTGGTTACGCAGGTCCGTATCTACTCCCAGAATTTCATTCTGATGATGATTCTGCAGGCGGACTCGGTCAAGTTACTTTCAAAGATGTAGATGAAATGTTTGAAGATGCAGCTAGATTGGTTGTACAAAATCAACATGGATCCACTTCTATGATTCAAAGACGATTGCGATTGGGATACAATCGTGCAGGTCGTATCATGGATCAAATGGAAGCATTCGGTTTTGTAGGTCCAAGTTCCGGCTCGAAAGCAAGAGAAGTACTCGTCTTCGATGAAGTTGAATTGGAACGGTTATTGGAAGATTTAAGGAACAGGAAATAGGAGGCAACCTTGAGTTAGTCTCAAGGAGCAACCCGATAGATCTAGTCTATCGGGATTTTTTTTGTCAATTTTTGAACTAATATCTCACTGATAATCAATTGATTATGATTATTTTCTAATAATTTAACTATCTATTAAGGTTTAAACTATCTAATTAAACGTTTTAATATCAAATCTGACAACTTAAATTATGTATAGGTCATTATTTATATTTCTTACGCTTTTTTCAAGCTCATTTTTGTTGGCTCAAAGCGAGTACACCAATTCCGAAGACTCAGACCCAAGAGCTAAGGCCATCTTAGAAACCATTCGGACGAACTATGAGTCACTTGAAACCATGCAAGCAGATTTTTCTTTAGACATCGAATATCCAGAAGAGGATAAAATTGTTCAAAAAGGAAAAATGTGGCAGCAAGGAAACAAGTATCATGTTGATATGGATGAGCAAGCGGTAATCTCAGACGGTAAAACTGTTTGGGTGCATTTAAAAAGCAATGAGGAGATTCAAATTACGAATGCAACATCTGATGAGGACGAAGGTGTCCTTTCACCAAAAGATATGCTACGTATGTATGAGAAAGATGATCATGTTTTTATTTTGACAAACGAGATTGAAGAAAACGGAAAAATGATTCAACAAATTGAGTTCAAACCAATGGACCCAGATGCTGAATATTCAAAACTCCGTTTAACAGTCGAAAAGAAAAGTAAAAACATTGTTAGATTAAAAAGTTTTGGTAAAGACGGTTCTCGATTTACTTTAAATGTAAATAAGCAATTGGATAATAAACCAATCGATGAAACCATCTTCGCCCTTGATAAAAGTAAATATCCCAACGTCAATTTCGAAGATTTAAGAATTTGACGACGATGACGATTAGTCCTAATACCGATTAAATTATTCCAACTGGGTTTGTCAAATTCCGATTAACATCCCTAAACAGATTTGCCAAATTCCGATTTATTTTTCCCTTTAACAGATTACATTCCATACCGATTATATTTGAAGCTGCCAAAGGCAGCTTCTTTTTTTTGTGTATTCACGTCTAGGGCGTCCACGTACGCAGCCCCAAAACACAAAAATATTTCGTATTTTCCCATTCAAATTACAAAGTCCGAAAACGTGCGAATCAAATCCACCATCATCAAACCCATTGCAAAAAACACCGCTTCGAGCATTCGTAAATGGTCAGCCAATGCAGTAATTCATCAAGAAAAAATCTTTAAAAAATTAGTTAAAGTTGGAGCAACCACGGCCTTTGGAAAGGATCACCATTTCGACAAAATAAAAACTTATCAGGATTTTAAACAAGCAGTACCAATACGAGGTTACGAAAAATTACGTCCTTACATTCAAAGAATAATTGAAGGAGAATCACACGTTTTATGGAAAGGACGTCCGATTTATTTTGCAAAAACTTCTGGAACTACTTCTGGTGTCAAATACATTCCATTGACCCGAGAAAGCATGCCCAATCATTTTGGAACTGCAAGAGATGCTTTATTCAATTATGGTAATGAAACAGGTAATCATTATTACTTTGATGGTAAAATGATTTTTCTTAGCGGAAGTCCTGAATTAACAAAAACAGGCAATATTCATACTGGTAGATTATCAGGTATCGTCAATCATCGAGTTCCATCATGGCTTCGCAAAAACCAATTGCCTTCAGTAGCAACTAATAAAATTGATGATTGGGAAACGAAAGTCGGTAAGATCGTTGAAGAAACTTATAACAAAGACTTACGACTCATCAGCGGAATTCCTCCGTGGGTACAAATGTATTATGAAAAATTATTGGAGAAAACAGGAAAGCAATATATCAAAGATGTGTTTCCAAATTTTTCAATCTTCGTTTATGGTGGTGTCAACTTCGAGCCATATCGACAAAAATTAGAAGCCTTAGTTGGAAAGAAAATAGACAGTGTAGAAACCTACCCCGCCTCAGAAGGCTTCATCGCATTTCAAGATTCACAAACGGAACCAGGCCTACTATTGAATTCAAAATCAGGAATCTTCTTTGAATTTATCCCAGCGTCAGAATTCTATAACGACAATCCGACACGCATCAATTTAGCTGATGTAGAAATCGGTGTCAACTATGTTATCATCATTAATTCCAACGCTGGACTTTGGGGATATAATATTGGAGATACTGTAGAATTTGTTTCTACAACTCCACACAGACTCATTGTTACTGGTCGTATCAAACATTTCATTTCCGCATTTGGTGAACATGTCATTGCTAAAGAAGTAGAAAATGCTTTAATCACAGTCGCAAATGAAGAAAATATATCGGTTGTAGAATTTACAGTTGCTCCGCAAATTAATCCAAGTGATAGTTCCCTACCCTATCATGAATGGTTCGTAGAATTTGACCAAATACCTGATAACCTAAAAGCATTCTCGCAAAAAGTAGATGACTTAATGATCAAACAAAATATTTACTACGAGGATCTGATTGTTGGAAAAATCTTGCAACCATTAAAAATAACACCACTTCAAAAAAATGCTTTTAGAGAATACATGAAGACTATCGGCAAATTAGGTGGACAAAATAAAGTACCTCGTTTGTCTAATGATCGGAAGATTGCAGAAGTGTTAGAATCGTTTAAATTAAACTAATTAAAAAGAGGTTGCCATTTTCATGACAACCTCTAAATCAAAAGATAACTAAATTTATTTCTTATTAAGATTAAACAAATAACCCACATTTAATCCGTATGAAAATCCAAAGTTATACGCACCGACTAAATCTCCAGTAAACAGGTTACTACCTCTTTTTGTTATGTAATGGGCCCCAATAAAAGTATCCACTGAAATTCTGTTGCCTAAAATCATTTGGCTTCCTAAGTTCATTCCAAAATTTGCAATCGTATTTAAATTGTTGGAATCATCATTATATACATTCACAAAATTCAATCCTACAGTCGGTTTTAAATAACCACCATGTAACAAATGTTTTGGACGATATGATTTTTTCAGTATTGATAATATTTTAAATTTCGGTCCCATGTCAAATGCATATCCTCCATCAACCCAACTATTACTTCCACCTAATCCAATAAACTTCATGCTAGCCTCGATCGAATACGCAGGTTTTATGGATTTCTCAAACGTTAAAATCGCAATGCCACTTGCTACTGCTATACCAGTTGCAGTTCCTGTAATATTCAATTTCAATGCATAAGGTCTGTCCTTAGTAAACTGATAGGTTTTTATTTCGGTAATTTTCGTTTCTATTATTTCACCATCTTTCAAAGTAATAACATCTTGTGCTTGTCCATTCGTCAAACCAATAAAAAACAATACAATAACGCAAAATAACTTCATCGACTTTTTCATAGTTAAAAAATTGTTTTGATTAAAAAATAACGGTTTTAATGATCCGTATTTGGTAATTAAAAATTACACCAACATCAAGGCTGGATTCAAAACAATAAGTAAACACCAAGATTTTCTTTTTACGAAATTCGATAAATGCAACATGATAGAGCAATTATTATCATTTTTGTAAACATGAAATGGGATAGTTTACCAATCATAAACCTTTGGCAGTAATTTGGCAAGAACAAAAGCAACTCAATTTCATAATCCTAAAACTTAAAAAAGGACTCCATTTTCATGAAGTCCTAATTTTAATTAAGTTAGTTAATGATATTATCAAAAAAAATAGAAAGGTTTACGTTCCTTTTGATAGTATCAATATGCAATGAACCTGTTTCTAAAACGATTCAATTCAAATAGAAAAGTGACACAAAATATTACGAAGAAAATTGGCAATATCTCAAACATCGATAATACAATCAATATATAGTAGCTTCTAAAAGATGTTAAAAAAAAGAACATTATTTTATCTATCTCAAAAAGCTTATTTTATCGACTCATCAGCGTGACAAAAATCCATGAAAGGCAGCAAGAAAATAAGTATCACAAAAATCCAAGCAGAACAACGAACAATTGTTGAAGATTCATCTGCCATTGAAGATCCTTTGGAAATTATTATACAATATTTAGAAAACGAGCTTATTATTGAAAAAGTAATTTCAATAACAATGAGAACTCCAGGAGCAGATCCATTGTTAGCAGCTGGTTTTCTATTTACAGAAGGAATCATAAAACATCCATCAGCGATTCAAGAGATAGACTTTAAAAAAAATGTACTAGGAAATCCTGATTCAAATCGAATAATGGTCCAACTAAATGAAAGTGCAACAGTCGATTTAAAGAAACTAGAACGAAATTTCTATACTACTTCAAGCTGTGGTGTTTGTGGAAAAACTTCCATTGAAGCCGTAAAAACTACGAGCTCATTTAAAATCAATTCTCAATCTCCCATCATTAAAAAAGAAATAATATATAAGCTTCCCGAATTACTAAATCAAAATCAAAAATTGTTTGCTTCTACTGGCGGCATTCACGCAACTGCATTGTTTGATCTAAAAGGAAATTTCGTAGATGCCCAAGAAGATGTCGGCAGACATAATGCAATGGACAAATTAATTGGGAATGTAATGATGAATAACCAATTGCCATTGTCTGACCACATTATGTTAGTTAGCGGTCGAGCAAGTTTTGAACTAATACAAAAAGCCGCAATGTCAGGAGTTCCGATTTTAGTAGCCGTTGGCGCTCCTTCCAGTTTAGCAATTGAGTTGGCAGAAGAATCAAATATGACCTTGATTGGATTTGCAAAATCAAATGGGTTTAATATTTACTGTCACCCCAATAGAATTGATTAATCATGCATTAGGGACATTTTTATAAAACGTCCCTACCGCATCAATCCATCTTTCAGGTTCTCCCAACTGACCAAAGTGTCCGACCCGATCCATGATTGTTAGAACTGCATTTTTACAAACGTGTTCTTTCAGATAATATGCCATTTCGACTCTCGCAACTTGATCATCATTTCCCCAACAAATATGAATTGGTAAATCTGCATCTGCAATTGCCGGAAGCCATCGAATTGTTTCATACCGTTTTCGATCGTGATAATATTTAATAGTTAGATGAGATTGCTTATGTCCATTCTTTAATTTATTTCCTTCCCACAATGTTAGGATGGCTTCCTCGGATAAGGTTCCATTTCCATGAGCGCTTAATACTTGCTGTCTGAATACTGGATAATTGACAAATTTCCCAAATAGAAACCCTAATCTAGTCAACAACATTTTTTGCATAAATCTTAAACTGGCTAATTTTAACACAACACTCCCGTTCGTCAATGTCAAACTTTTCAATCCTTCAGAAAACCATTGAGGCAGTGCGTTTTCGTTATGTCTAGCAATGATTTCAGTAGCTACACTATTTCCCATATCATGTGCTAACAAGTGTCCGCCTTTGATCCCAAAATATTTCCAAACTTCTAATACTGAATCTGCTTGTTCCAATAAAGAGTACGAATAATCATCACTAGGTTTATCACTAAAGCCATATCCAATCATATCAAACATAATAATTCGATCAAATATTTTCAGCATTCCTTCCACAATTTTATGATAGGAAAAAGATGATTCTGGGAATCCATGCAATAACAACAAAGTTTTATCAGCAGTCGCTTTGGTTGTACCCATTTGTTTGACAAACAGTTGATATTGTCGAGTTCCGAAAGAGATGAATTCCCCTTCAGATTTCCATTCCATTAATTGTAGATTCATATTTTTTACTTTAGCGCAACCATAAAATAAACATTATCGGACAATTCAATTTATAACCCTGTCAATTTTATAAAATTTGTATAAATTACATAAAACAAAATTTGAATAATGAAACTACGAATTAAAGACAATTCAATAAGATTGAGGCTAACGAAAAGTGAAGTTGCAGAATTAGCGGACAAAGGTAGTTTTGAAAGTCAAATTAACTTTGGCCCAGATGGAAAAATGACTTATGCGATTATCGAAACTTCAACCGATTTCATTGATGTCAAATATGAACCTAATAGAATTGAAGTCCAGGTACCAAAAAATAAAATGGACAATTGGGTAAATACAGACTTGGTTTCAATAAAGTATCTAAAGGAATTATTTGACGCTCCAGATCTGCAGATATTAATTGAAAAAGATTTCGCTTGCTTGACAGAACGAACAGGAGAAGATGAATCTGATGCCTACCCAAATCCAAACTTAACTTGCTAAAATGAAGAATCAAAAATTATGCGCTACGCCTCCAATTGAAAAAGAGGATATCAAAATAGTTGCTCCAAAAAAAGTAGCTGCAGGAATGCCCGCTGTTATTTCTTCATTGAGTCATGTACGAAAGGAAATGAACTTAAGCAGTTGTAAGTCCACTTTGTTTAGTGTCAATCAAATGTCTGGTTTTGATTGTCCAGGTTGTGCTTGGCCTGATCCCGATGATCACCGATCTAGCTTGGGAGAGTATTGTGAGAATGGTGCCAAAGCAATTGCAGAAGAAGCAACCACTAAAAGAGTCACCAGCGCATTTTTCGAAAAATATGATATCACTACCCTCTCCAATTGGTCAGATTATAAAATAGGAAAAAGTGGTCGATTGACAGAACCAATGATTTTGAAAGCAGGTTCTCAACATTATGAACCCATTTCTTGGGAAGATGCATTTAATACCATCGCTACGGAATTAAATAACTGTAATTCTCCAAACGAATCCGTTTTTTATACCTCAGGAAGAACCAGTAATGAAGCAGCTTTTCTCTATCAATTATTTGTTAGAGAATATGGCACCAACAATATGCCAGACTGCTCCAATATGTGTCATGAATCAAGTGGCGTAGCTTTGTCAGAAACAGTAGGTATAGGAAAAGGATCTGTAAAATTAGAAGACTTTTATATCACGGATTTAATAATCGTAATAGGTCAAAATCCAGGAACCAATCACCCAAGGATGTTGTCTGCATTGCAAAAAGCAAAAAAAGCTGGTGCAAAAATTATTACCATCAATCCGCTTCCGGAGACAGGACTGATACGGTTTAAGCATCCGCAAAGTATTGCGGATATGGCTGGCGCTGGAACTGCATTGACAGATTTATTTCTACAAGTCAAAATCAATGGAGATGTCGCTCTTATCAAAGCCATTTTGAAAATTCTATGGGATAAAGAACAAGCCAATGGTAATATTTTTGATCATGATTTCATCAAAAAAAGCACAAAAGGATATGAGGAATTTATTAATTCACTTGCCAATTATGACTTAAACGAATTATCAGAAAATTGCGGTGTACCACTCTCCAAAATTCATGAAGCAGCCGAAATGATTGCTGATTCAAAAAAAATAATTACTTGCTGGGCAATGGGTCTAACACAACATAAGAACGGAGTTCAAAACATAAAAGAAGTTGTCAACTTATTGTTATTAAAAGGAAGTATTGGGATTCCTGGTGCTGGCACGTGTCCTGTACGCGGACATAGCAATGTACAAGGAGATCGGACAATGGGCATTTATGACCGACCTAAAAAGCCATTCTTAGATAAACTAGAATCAGTTTGTAAATTTAATCCACCACGTGAACATGGATATAATACGGTAGAAGCAATCAACGCAATGCATGATTGCAAAGTGAAAGTTTTCTTTGCAATGGGTGGCAATTTTTTATCTGCAACACCTGATACAGATTATACAGCTGCCGCGCTGCAAAAATGTAATTTGACTGTTCAAGTTTCAACTAAACTCAATCGAAGTCATTTGATTACCGGTAAGACAGCCATAATTTTGCCTTGTCTTGGTAGAACAGAAAAGGACAATCAATCAAGTGGAGAACAATTCGTTTCCGTAGAAAATTCTATGGGCATCGTACACTCATCACGAGGGAGTTTACCACCAGCTTCTGAGCATTTGTTAAGTGAACCAGCAATTGTTGCTAAACTTGCAATGGCTACCTTAAAAAATTCAACAACAGATTGGGAAGCATTGGCTGCTGATTATGACAAAATTAGATCTTTGATAGAAGCTGTTATTCCAGGTTTTGATAATTACAATAAAAGAGTACGTGAACCAGGAGGATTTTATTTACCAAATGGTGCTAGAGATGGTGATTTCAAAACTAGTACTGGGAAAGCTAATTTTTCAGTCAATCCATTACCTACTCACGACTTAAAGGACGATGAATATATCATGATGACAATACGTAGTCATGACCAATTTAATACCACAATTTATGGTTTGGACGATCGCTATCGAGGAATTTTAAATGGTCGCCGAGTTATTTTAATGAATAAAAATGATATCAAAAAAGCAGGCTACAAAAATGGAGCATACATCGACCTGCAAAGCAATTATAATGACGTCATTAGACAAGCACCTCATTTTAAAATAGTTAGTTACGATATACCAGAAAACTGCGTTGCAACCTACTTTCCAGAAGCCAATGTTTTGGTTCCTGTAGATTTATTTGCTGACAAAAGTTACACACCAGCATCCAAGCAGGTTTATGTCACATTAAAGAAAAGTGTAATGCAAAAATTAGCTTAATCTACCTCTAATCTCTATCGTTTTACATAAACATCTAGTAATTAAGCAATTTCACATCTAACATTCCTTTCATTTAATCGGTCACAATTTTGGCAAAACAGGTAATGCCACCGGACCCCCTTGCCTTACATTAGCATTAACAGTTCGGAGAAAAGATAAATTTTGTATTCTTTTTTTATGGTTATTTTTCCCCGAAAACCGATTTTTTATTATTCCAGTGCATTTACACTGTGCACTTAATTAGAGAGAAATAGTTTTTTCGTTTTAAGTTTATATCAAAACTACACTTTGTTTTAATTAGACAATTATCCGTGGTAAGATGATTGTTTGAATTGCAAAAATTTTTTTTTCTGCTCTGAAAACTACACATTCAATTCGGAGGTTATCACTAAAGAGCAGCGGTCAATATTGCTTCCCAAAAACCGGCATATTGACCAAAAAGAAAGCCGACCAAGAAGATGGTCGGCTTCTCTTATTTTTATCCCCTAAAAAACAAAAGCTTACTAAAACAACTGACCTTAAAACTTGCATACCTTTGGTATGCAAGTTTGGGGAGGTTAACCTTCTTTTATTCCTTATTGGAAAAATTTATACCTTTCGAAAAAGGTCCCACTGTATTCAGCACCTAATCAAAAAAAATGTGTCCACCCCATTTTGGAATAACACATTCTTCACTACTTTTATAGCTTATCGCCAACAAAAAGTTGACATTTACAACATTTATTCTTTGTACAACTTACCAGATTTTCGCTCTCCACTTTCATTTGTAAATTCATATAAGTACATTCCATTTTTCAGTTCACTTAAATCAATTGAGGTTTCAACTTTAGAAATCGCATTAATGGCTTTCACTTCCCTTCCAAGTAAATCGTATAATTTGAAATTGATATTTTCCGAAGTTGTTGGTAAAACGATTTGCAAATTATCTTGAACTGGATTTGGATAAACAATAATGTCACTCATGTCTGTTTTTAATGTCAAATCATCTGTGTCAACCATAGTATTGACATTCAAACCAGTTGTATCATTTACATACATCATCGCAAAAAGCATCATTTCATCTGTCGACAAAGGGCCCCATGCTACAGGACTATCGGTATCATTGACGTAAGTCGCTTCGTGGATAACACCATGACTTAAATTGATTCCAAAAAATTCAGGCCACACTCTGTTAGGAATATGAGCATAATCATAATATGGAGACACACATCCAGGAATTCCACCTGGACAAGATGCATCATAAAATAATTCTCCATAATCACCCGTAGGAGTTTGTTTCCAAATCTTGTAACCTGTTCCTAATTGATGTGTGTGCCCTCCAATCTGCCAAACAAAAGGATTGCCAAACGCACTGACTGAAGCAACTTCGGTATCTACATTTCCATTGTTAGGAATATAAATATTTAAGTTAGGAACCAAGACTGTATACATTTCTTTTAAAGCAGTTCCATCATCTTGTGTATAGATATTCAAATATCCTTCCGCTTTGAAAACTTTATCAGGAGAATAATTTATGTAATGACTATTTAAATCAAGTACTTCTTGAGCATCCCAAGAAAAAGCAGTCTTACTTGGAAGTTTAATGTCAGAAGTTTCCGCAACACTGGTAACAATTGGGTTTTGAGCAAATCCATTAAAAGATCTGAATCCTTCATTTACATTAGCTGCATCGGATGGATCTGAAAATTTATAGGTAATAAAATGGTGAGAATACGGAGAGATAATTGTGTGAACTCTATGCACTTCTTTTGCGATTCCCATATCAACTTCATACTTCAAATAAAATTCATTTTCGGACGCAGGTGGGATAAAGAAAGGTCCCATTTTCACTTGAAATCCTTCAGAAGGATCTGGCGCTGCTGGCGGTGTTTCAAATGCTGCTTCACCTCCATTAGTATAGTAATCTTCAATCAAAGCAAGGTCAACTACATTACCTGAAGAAGGTGCTCCATAAAGAATCCATTGGCGAAAAACTTCCTTTTCATAATCCGTCAATTGTGGTTGATTAGATGGAGGCATCGTTGCTTCTTCATCCGTATGAGCAGCAATCATATTCTCAAAACCATTAGAAATTTTTCTAAACAAAAAACTTCTATCAGGTCTTCCTTTGTAAATTTGTTTGTACCCTTTACTTGCAGCATGCGCATTTGAAGGAGTAATGTTAGCTATTTTATTGTAAACATCCATTGCTCTTTCAGCAACAGTTGCTCCAACTCCTTCAAGATCTAGTCCTGCTTCAGGATTCGAATTACTATGACAGCCTGCACATTTTGTCTGCATGATGTTATAGACTTCAATATTCGTAGATTGGGCGAACAATCCACTGGTAGCAAATAGCATAGCTACAATAATAAGTAAGCGTGTGTTCATTTTAATTTATATAAATGTGTGTTTTAAAATTAAATTTGTTTTATTGAAAAATCAATTTACCAGTCTGTGTTTGACCATTTTCATTTCGAATGGTGTACATGTACATTCCATTTTTCAAGTCTCCTCTTTCCATATTAAATTGATTGACAGAAATATTTTGATAAGATCGGATTTGTTTTCCAGTCATATCAAATAATTCGACGTCGAAAGAAGAATTCATCGACTTATTGTAAAATGAAGTGGTACCATTGGAAGGATTTGGATAAATGACATAATTTTCATCCACTTCAATATCTTCACTACCTACTCCGACTCCATCAATATCTTCAGTATACATCAATATCATTACTTGCATTTCATCATCAGAAGTGGATCCAAAATTTACTGATGAAGGACCATCATTAATCCAAGTTGCTTCATGGTGCAATCCAATTGCAGGAGAAATGGTTGTCGGTCTGAGCGGTTCAAAATAACGCATAGGAATGTGTTGATAATCGAAATTTGGACTCACACAATTAGGTACACCTTGTGGACATGCACCATCATAAATGATATCACCGACGTTAAGTCCTTCACGTTCATAAATTTTATATCCTCTTCCGTACTTGTGCGTATGTCCCATAATTCCCCAAACGTAAACATCTCCTAAATTTGGAAAAGCAACTGCTTGATCATGGGTAATCGGATTTCCATTGTTAGGAATTGGAATATTAAAATTAACATACAACTCCGTTTTCATCTCTTGCGCTGCAGTTCCTAAATCTTGGGTGTATACATTCACATAAGCTTCTGCTTTAAAGATATTTGATGGAGAATAATTGATATAATGAGAATTCAAATCTAATACCAAGTCATCATTCCATTTAAAGGCGGTACCTGCAGGCAGGTTCAAATCAGTTGGCTCTGTCACGACTGCACTAAAACTAATATCGCTGTGATTTGCATTGGTTCTCAAACCAGCAGGTATATTGTTAGCTTGTCCACCAAAATTATAAATAATGAAGTGATGAGAAAATGGAGACATCTTAATATCTAATCTTGCCACTTCTACATCTTCAGGTAATTCCAAAGCATACTTTGTAAAATATTCTGCCTCATCAAAAGCTTGTCCAGCAGGATTTAAAAAGAAAGGACCCATTTTGATTTGAAATCCTTCCGAAGCATCTGGTGCAGGTGGTGGACCGTCAGGAAAACTTTCTTCTTGTACCGCACCATTATAATAATTTTCAATAATCGTAGGGTTGACAACTTGGCCAGTTGAAGGAGCTCCAAACAAAATCCATTGGCGGATCATTTCTTTTTCTATCTCAGTCAATTCATCAGAACCATATGGAGGCATCACTCCATCTTCTAGCAAATGAACGTTTACCGATTCATCAAAATCAGGTGCAATTTTTCTAAACAAAAAACTTTTATCTGAGCGACCAGGATAAATAAATTTATATCCCTTTGCGATTGCGTGTGCGTTGTTAGGTGTTTTATTAAATATGTTGTTATAAACATCCAATGCTCTTAATTCAACAGTAGCACCACTCCCTTCCAAATCCAATTGAGATTGGGGATTAGCATTACTGTGACAACTCGCGCATTTGGCTTGAAAAATATTATACACTTCCATAGAAGTAGATTGAGCTGTTAAAAACGAACTCATTAACAAACAAACAATGAGGCTAAAAGTGGATTTCAAAATCATTTTTGTTAAAATTTAATATTAAAGATTAATGGAATAGGTATATCGCCCATAATCCCCTAAATTAAGCATAAATATTCAGAATTTTTATCGGCTGGTTTACTAACTTTGGTTAATACAATTATTTCGAAAACTTAAAATTATAATTATGAAAAAAATCTACATGCTATTTTTATTTATGAGTGCGTTTAATTTTGCTCAAGCCCAATTTGTAGACGTATGGTTACAGACAGATTTGAGTAATGAAACGATTAGTTCAAGTGGTGTTCATGCAGCCGGCTCATTCCAAGGTTGGTCACCAAATTCCACTGATTGTGTGGATATGGGCAATGGAATTTATGGAGTTATGATATCCGCTTTGGAAGGTCAAGTGATTCAATATAAATTTGTCAATGGAGATGATTGGGGACAAAACGAGTGTGGAGACGGTACCAGTGGTTGCGGAGGATGTGCAGTATCTGATGGTTTCAATGGACACAATCGTGAATTTATGGTTCCAATGGGCGTGTCAACTGCCAATGCACCTGTTTATTTATATAATACTTGCAATGCCTCTACTACCAATGTAGAAAATATCAATTCAACGCTAAGATCCGTATCCATTGCGCCCAACCCATTTAAAACCAGTACCGTTATTACCATTAACAACCCGAATCGGGAAGAACACAACCTGACGATTACGAGCTTTTCAGGAAAGACGGTTGGGTCCATAATTACTACAAAAGAGAGTAATATCGAATTGGATCGTGGCCAGTTACTTCCAGGTTTTTATGTAATAACGTTAAGCAATCAACAAGGTGAGTCGGTAACTAAAAAACTCATCGTTCAATAGAATAATCGGTAAACTACTGATTATTAGTTGATTATAAAAAGCAACACGTTGATTCGTGTTGCTTTTTTTATTCAAAATTCAACCAATAAAACTCAAAAAACGATGTTTTATAATGGTGGATTTGAACTGAAAAAAATCTTGTGTCTCATGTTAAATAAATGTAATTTTGCAACCTTATGAAAATCAGCTTTTTGCCCTTTATATTTCTTTTGAGTTTAGTGTGTTTGACTTCGTGTAAAACAGAGTTTGAAACCATTCGTGCGAGTGGTGATACGAAGCTATTATTTAGTAGAGCCGAGGAGTATTACGAAGCCGGTGATTACTTAAAAGCACAGTCGCTTTATGAATTGATTATTGGAAGTTATCGTGGAAAAAAAGAAGCGGAACAAATTTACTTCAAGTATGCTTACACGCATTATCATTTGAAGAAGTACATTTTGGGTGCTTACTATTTCAAAAACTTTGCGAACACGTTTGCGACAAGTCAATATAGAGAAGAAGCAGATTTCATGGCGGCTTATTCCAATTATAAGTTGTCTCCAACATATCGATTGGATCAAACTTATACAGCAAAGGCCATAGAAGGATTTCAATTATTTGTAAATACTTATCCAAGTAGCGAACGTGTCTCAGAATGCAACCGTATCATGGATGAAATCAGAATTAAGTTAGAGCAAAAGGCGTTTGCTGAAGCAGAACTTTATTATGATTTAAAGCAGTATCAATCTGCGATGAGAAGTTTTGAAAACTTATTAAAAGAATATCCAGACACAAAAAATGAGGAGCGCATTAGATACTTAATGTTGAAGACTTCTTACTTGTTTGCTGACAATAGTTTTCTCGACAAACAAGAAGATCGATTCAGAAGTACGATCGATCATTACAACACATTTAAAGCAAAATTTGCTTCCAGTTCTTTTAACAAGGAAGTCGAAAATATTTATAAAGATTCTACTAAAAAACTTAAAGACTTAGGTAATGACAGATATAAAAACAAAAGTACAAGGTTTAGAAGCTAACTGTGATGCTCGTAACATAAAGGAATTGGTTAACAAGACTGGTAGTATCTACGAAGGTCTAGTAATCATTTCTAAAAGAGCGAATCAGATTGCTGTTGATCTTAAAAGTGAGTTGACAAAAAAATTGGAAGAATTTGCTGTCACTTCAGACAGTATCGAAGAAGTTCATGAAAACAAAGAGCAGATCGAAATCTCTAAGTTTTATGAAAGACTTCCAAATCCTGTTTTGATCGCAACAGAAGAATTCTTGAACGATGAAATTTACTATCGTTACAATGAGTCTAAGGATCAAAAGAAAAGATAAATACTAATTAAATATTCTAATTATAAAATAGGATCGTTGAAACGTAAGCACACGTATCAACGGTCCTATTTTTAATTTTACATTTTACATTTTTAATTAAAAAAAATGTCTCATCTCAAAGGCAAGAAAATTCTTCTAGGTATTACTGGTAGTATTGCAGCTTACAAAGCAGCGCCATTAACCCGATTGCTTATCAAAGCAGGTTGTGAAGTTCAAATTTTGATGACCAAAGCTGCTACTGATTTTATCACACCTCTAACACTATCTACCCTTTCTAAAAAAAATGTATATTCTGATGTTCACTCTGGTGAGAGTTGGAACAATCATGTGGAGATGGGATTGTGGGCAGATGCTATGATCGTAGCTCCAGCAACCGCGACTACGCTATCTAAGATGGCAAATGGTCTTTGTGACAACATTATCGTTGCATCTTATTTATCAGCGAAGTGCCCAGTCTTTTTTGCACCAGCTATGGATTTGGATATGTGGAAACATGGAGCCACACAACAAAACATTGACAAACTTAAAAAATGGGGTAACCACCTCATTCCGGTTGGTGTGGGTGAATTGGCAAGTGGATTAGTTGGTGAAGGTAGAATGGCGGAACCAGAAGATATTGTGATACATCTCGAAAAGTTTTTTGGACAGAAAAATGATCTGGAAAATATAAAAGCATTGGTTACTGCAGGTCCTACTTACGAACATCTGGATCCAGTTAGATTTATAGGAAATCATTCCTCTGGAAAAATGGGTGTTGCAATTGCAAAAGCATTGGCAAATAGAGGAGCAGATGTAAAGCTGATTTTAGGTCCTTCTAAATTACAAGTTGAGCATGACGGTGTTGAAGTGATACGGGTCGTGTCTGCTGACGATATGTACAAAGCTTGCAACAAACGTTTTAGGTATACAGACGTCTCTGTTTTAGCAGCAGCAGTCGCAGATTATCGTCCGATTACGATGGCCAAATCCAAAATCAAAAAGAAAGAAAAAAGTCTTAATTTAGACTTAGAAAAAACGATTGATATTGCAGCTACATTGGGCGCAAAAAAGAAAGCGAACCAATTATTAATCGGCTTTGCTTTGGAAACCAATAATGAAGTGGCCAATGCAAAAGGTAAAATAAAAAGAAAGAATTTTGATTTTATTGTGCTCAATTCCTTAAATGACAAAGGAGCTGGGTTTAATGTAGACACAAATAAAGTTTCGATCATTCACAAGAACAATAAGATCAAAAATTTTGAGTTAAAAACTAAGGTAGCTGTGGCAGAAGATATTGTAGACGAAATTTCGATACTCGTAAAGAAAAATTCCAGAAAAAAGAAATCTAAAAAATAATATGAAACATCTATTTCTACTTTGTTTGTTTGTCTTCAATGCACTATTTGTCGTTGCTCAGGAAATGAATTTTACCGTCTCTGTCAACACACCTAAATTGCAGACTGCAGATCCGAAGTTGTTTGACAATTTGGAAAATGACTTAAGAGAATTCCTCAACAACACCGTTTGGACCAGCGATGTTTTTTCACAAGAAGAAAGAATCAAATGTAACATACAGTTAACGATCTCTGAAGAATTATCACCAACAACATTTAGTGCGGATCTTCAGATTCAGGCAGTACGCCCAATTTATGGAAGTAGTGATGAGACACCAATTATTTCTCATGTAGATAAAGATGTCTTGATTGAATATGAACAATTTCAACCATTACAATACACTAAGAATGCTTATGATCAGAATTTGACTTCAATCATGGCTTTTTATGTTTACATGATTTTGGCAATGGACTATGATACTTTTGCTCCTTTTGGTGGAGAAGAATATTATCAAGAAGCACAAAATGTAATGACGACTATTCCACCTGGAGTTGCCAGTAGTGTAAGAGGATGGCAATCGCTTGAAAGTAATAGAAACAGATACTGGATGTTGGAAAGTGTGATGTCACCAAGAGCACGTAATTTCCGTCAAGCATTATATGATTACCATAGATCTGGATTAGATGTTATGATTACTGATACGGAAGTTGCAAAAGAAGGTGTGATGGGTGCCATGGAGTTGATAAGTGGTGTGCAAAAAAATTATCCGCAAGCAATGTGTTTGCAAATGTTTGCCAATGCGAAATCTGCTGAAATTATAGAAATTTTCAAAAAAGGAAATAGCAGTCAGAAATCCAATATTCAAAAAATCATGACGAAGATAGATGCTGCAAATGCTTCCGCGTATAGAAGTATTGGTAGATAAGTTTTCGTTGATTATTTTTTATGAAAAAGCAATCCTGAACATCAGGGTTGCTTTTTTTGTTTTCATTTATATTCTTTAACATTAAAGGCATTGAGAGATGAAGGACATTGAGGAGAGCGCTCTGGAGCAAACACTTGGAGTTCCATTTAGAATAAGATACGAAGACACTTACAACACCACAATTTTTATTATTTTCGTCATAAGCATTCTCTTTGATTCTATTTAACAAATTCTTAATAGACTATCAGAAATTGTTTGAATCTCAAAAGCGTTTTAAATTAAATAATCCATTATCGGCATGAAAAAATATAAATTTCTACTACTAATTTTCTGTGGCTTCATATTGACACAAAATTTGTTTGCACAAAAAGATTACGCACCTGGAAAAATTAGTTGGGGAGAAGAACACAAGTCTCCAAACAACACTCGAATGGCTAAGATAATTGGGACAAATGAACGAGGTTTCTTTTCATTGAGAATTTCTACTCCTTCATTAATATCAGGATATCCTTCTTATTTGATTGAACAGTTCAACAAAAAGAACAAAGTAATCAAGTCGAAAGAGTTGGAAATGAAATACAAAAAGAAGCGAAGAGATTTTGAAAACATCATGTTATTGAATGACAATCTTTTTCTCTTCACATCATTTTATAATGCAGCAAAAAAAACGAAATATTTGTTTGCAGAAACTATTAGTACGGTTTCTTTAAAACAAAAGAATAATCTTCAAATGATTGGAGAAATTGAAGACCGCAACCAAAAGCGTGGGATTTTTGATTTTGTAGTTTCAGAAGATAGTTCCAAAATAATGGTTTATCACAGTTTGCCTTATAAGCGAAACCAAGAAGAAAAATTCGAATTCATTGTTTATGATAATGATTTCCAGGAACTCTGGAAAAAAGAAGTCACGTTACCTTATAATGATGATCGATTTGATGTGAAAAGTTATACGGTGGACAATGATGGAAATTGTTATCTACTTGGTCAAATTTTTGAAGATCGACCATTAATTGGTGGAAGAAGTAGACCGTATTATAAGTACTCCATTTTATCCTATAAAAATGATGGTGCGACCTTCAAAGAATATCAAGTCGATTTGAAAGATAAATTTATTACCGATTTAACAATGAAAGTAAATGATGATAGCGATTTGATTTGTGCTGGATTTTTCTCAGAACAAAATGCGAATAATTTAAAGGGAACTTGTTTTATAAAGATTGATTCGGAAACAGAAGATGTAATAACCTCAAGTGTCAAAGAATTCGATTTTGATTTTCTTACTGAGTATTATACAGAATATGAAAAATCAAGAGCTGAAAGAGCAGAAGAAAAAGGAAGAACCAATCGACAAGCAGAATTATTTAGATTTTCGCTTGATGAATTGATTTTAAGAAGTGATGGTGGAGCTGTTTTGGTAGCTGAGCAATTTTTTATTCAGGAAATTAGAATGAACGATTATTATAATCAGTTCGACAATCGCGTTTCCTACGAATACAATTACAATGATATTATCGTGGTCAACATCAATCCAGATGGAACCATTGAGTGGACTTCCAGAATTCCAAAAAGACAAGAAACTAGAGATGACAATGGTTACTTCTCATCTTACACCATGGCAGTTGTAAGAGACCGTATGTACTTTGTTTACAATGACAATAGTCGGAATTTTGAAGAACGTAAAAAGAACAGAAGATTCCCATATCAATTCAATGGTAATAACAGTATCATCACCTTATCAGAGATTACTCAATCGGGTGACGTAATAAAATATGCACTTGGAAGTAATCGAGAAGAAAAAATACTGACTAGACCCAAAGTGTGCGAACAAACAGGTCTTTATGAAATGGTCGTTTATGGAGAACGACGAGGAAAATTTAAATTTGGTAAATTAAAGTTTGTTCCACAATAGTATTGTATCTTGAATTCATTATGAAAAAGATAGCCATCTTCGCTTCCGGAAAAGGATCGAATGCTCGAAAAATAATCGAACACTTTGAAGATAATGAGCAGGTAGATGTTCGCCTCATTATTTCTAACAAGAAAGATGCAGGTGTTTTAGAGATGGGGCCAGAATTTGTTATTCCGACTAAAATTCTGAACAGAAAAGAATTTTACGATTCCGAAAACTTAGTACAAGATTTGAAAACTTATGAAATTGATTTGATCGTACTTGCTGGTTTTTTGTGGTTGGTCCCAGCATATTTAGTCAGAAATTTTAGAAGAAAAATAATAAATATACATCCTGCACTACTTCCAAAATATGGTGGCAAAGGCATGTACGGCATGAATGTTCATCAAGCAGTACATGCAGCAAAAGAAAAAGAAAGCGGTATAACCATTCATTTCGTTAACAATGAGTATGACAAAGGCGCCGTTATATTCCAAGAAACTTGTGCAATCTCCCCTTCCGATCGTCCTAAAGACATCGCTGCCAAGGTTTTAAAATTAGAGCATCAATATTTTCCTCGTGTGATAAGCAAACTTTTGACTGGAAATACGTAACAGAATAATGTGTAGTATTAAATGCTGATTTACAGAAGTTTGTCAAATCGAAGTGTAAATTTTGAGTTGACTAAACAGATCGAAAATTAATCAGTAGAATCAGCTGAATTTCAGTCTCTTAATCCGAATCCTATGAGTCGTTTTTTGATCATTTTACTAGTAATTGGTATTTCCCAATCTGCCTTTTCGCAAGATTTAAGCTGGCGCAAGCTTAAGAAATTAGCAACCAAATTTGCCAGTCAAAAGAAATACGATGATGCGGCCGATCACTTTCTCAGAGCGTACAAACAGAATTCTACTAAAAAAGAATTGCTTTTCAGCGCAGCCAATAACTATTTTAAAGTCAATGATTATGTTAATGCAGTGGATGCATATGCACAATTGAAACCTGATTTTAAAAAGTTTCCAAAATCAGATTTGCGATATGCTTATGCTTTAAAACAAGACGGGCAATATGAAGCTGCTATTGAAGCTTTTACATTTTATATTGATGAATACACCGGAACTAAAAAAGCAATGTGGAGAAAATTGGTTGCCAATGAAATCGCAGGTTGTGAATTAGGCCAAGAATTATTAGCTGAAAACGAAAGTGCTGAAGTGGTAATTTCCTGGTTAAATGGAAATGTGAATACCATCGAAATGGAAACAGCTCCTTTACTATTCGGAGATGATTTGTTATATTATACTTCCACAATCGGAAATACACAAGGGATTTATAGAACCCAAAAACTGAACGGAGATTGGCAAATGGGTCAAGAAGCACAAGGACTTCCAGAAATTGAAGGTGATTTTGGAAACGGTGCGTTCTCACCAACAAAAGAACGTTTCTACTTCACGACTTGTAAAGATGTCGAAATTGAAAAAGGTAATATCAAAAATATTTGTCAACTCAATTTTATCCAACAAACTAGCAACGGATGGTCCGCTCCTACTCCACTTCCTGATAAAGTAAATGTTTCTAATGCGACTTCCACACATCCGACGGTTGTACATATGATGGAAAAAGAAGTCATTTTCTTTTCTTCAGATCGAAAAGGAGGAAAAGGCGAATTGGATATTTGGTATACGACTACGCAAATTAACACAGACAGCATCGCACCCGTTTTTACTTCGCCTAACAATTTAGGAAGTATGGTCAACACCGTTCATGATGAAGTGACACCATTTTACGATGTACCTACACAGACTTTATATTTCAGTAGCAAAGGATATCCTTCAATCGGAGGTTATGACATTTATGCATCTACGGGAGATTTGAAAAGATGGGATTATCCAATTCATTTGGGTTTACCAATCAATTCAGCTGCGGATGATATTTTTTATATCACTTCACCAGTTTCAGAAGGCAACGGTCTTTTTATTTCTAACAGGATGTTTGGCAACGAAAGAATCCATACAAAAGATCTTGATATTTTCGCTTATAATTTGCCAGAGAAAAAACTAATGGTGCAAGGTACTATTTTTGAAAAAGCAACTGAGACACCAATCGAAGCGTCGAAAGTAGCCTTATATGAAATTTCAAAATCAGGAAAAAAGAGATTGCTTTCAAAGATTGATGCTAAAAATGGCAACTATAAATTTAAACTCTTACCGAATAAAAAATTCGTAGTTGAATCCGATAAGGAAGGTTACCCGACTGCATCTCAAGCATTTAATACGATTAATTTGAAATCAAATGATCCAATCAAAAAGGATATTTTTATTGATAAACATGGGGTTCAAAGATCTGTACAAAAACCGATTTATGCTAAAGCCATGATTACCCAGCCAAAACCAAAAGTGACACTTCCAAAGACAACTCCAAAAGTAGTTTCAACGCCAGTTCCTACTCCTACTAGACCTACAACTACTGTTGTCCGACCATCAAAACCAACAACAACTGCTCGAGATATTTATCCTCCTGCTAACAATAAAATTACTTCCATTTCTTCTTTTTCTGATAGTAGTCGGACTGCAAACGCATATGAACGTCGAACGAAAAAAGCAAGAATGCCAAAGGGAGAATTTTACAAAATCCAATTGATTGCCGTCAAAAAATACAATCCGAATCACAAAAGATATGAAGATGTAAAAGAGATGGCTCGACTAGAAAGTGAATATATTCCTGTTAGAGATTTGGAAAGAATTATGATGGGTGATTTTTTCTCATTGGCGATTGCAAAACGGAAATTATCCTCTATTCGGATGATGACTGATTTTACGGATGCTTATATTGTTCGGTATAAGAATGGACGTAGGATGGGTGTTATAAAAGAGTAATATTTTGATAATGGAGGCTTTGCGCTAGGCGTGGCTGATGTATGATATTTTGATGTATGATGTATGATGTATGATGTATGATGTATGATGTATGATGTATGATGTATGATATGACGAAAATTCGTGAGTGCGTGTGCATACGTATCAACGTCATATCATACATCATACATTCAAATGAGCTTTAGCGATTGAGAAAATAATCATCAATCATTTTTCATACATTCAAATGAGCTTTAGCGATTGCGCTAATCATCATTTATTATTTTTCCAAAACGCATATTAAATCCTTCCACACCTTGCAACCCACCGGTATGAATCGCGACAATCGTTGAGCCTTTTTGAAATGCACCTTTTTCAATCATATCGAAAATTCCATACATCATTTTTCCAGTATAAATCGGATCCAATGCAATATCATGTTGTTGTTTGAAATCATTCATAAAAGTAATAAGGTCGTTGTTCCACTTTGCATAGCCGCCGAAATGATAGGTATCATTGACGTTCCAGTTACCAAAATGCTTATAATTATTTTCTTTCAATAGCTGATTGATATGTTCCATCATCCCCTTCCCTTTTAGGATCTGAAATGCAGTCAAATGAGCATCCTCCTCCAACATGGCACTGATCATTCCTGCAGCAGTCCCACCAGTTCCACAACAAACCATCCAATGATCAATCGGTTCTTTGATTTGCTGCAAGGTCTCATTAACAATATCTTGACACCCTTTAATGGCTAATCCATTGGTTCCACCTTCTGGTATCAAATAATTTTTTTCTGAAGCATTAAATTCCAAATGAACATTTTTTGCGGTATAAGATTGACGATCAACGAAATGCAATTGCATCCCACTCGCTTTTGCAAATTGTAAAGTTGGGCTCCATTTTTTGGGTTCCTCTCCCCTTATGATTCCAATGGTATTGAAGTTTAATAATTTTCCTGCGGCCGCAACTGCATGGATGTGATTTGAAAATGCACCACCATAAGTAACGACTGAATCATAACTATTTTCTTTTAAGAATTGAATGTTAAAAATTAGTTTTCGGTACTTGTTTCCTGTCAAATTTTCGCCAATCAAATCTTCTCGCTTAACGTATAAAGTAACCGCCTGATTATCAAGTTGCTCGTCTTCAATTTTTTGAATTGGACTTGGCAGATTAAAATTAATCCTATGTTCTTTCAAGTAGTTTTCAAGTTTATACATATTAAATATTTTTGGCATTAAACTTGTTTATATAGAAATAAGAATGAATATGTAAACTAATACTTGTTCTTTCTACATCCAAAAGCAGCATGAAAAAGTAACCGATTTTAACAACTTAATAATGATTGAGTTGGAAACACTATTGCTAAAATACTTGAAACACAAATTCCCATGCTGAAATTAAATTTATTAACAACAACCGAAAATATTCTAGACACTCGTTCACTGTCCGGCGCGGACAATGGTGGATATACTTGGGTGGGCTAGCATAGTTCCAAAAATCTATTTCAAACCGATGAGGACTTATTCTTAATTGAATAAGTCCTTTTTATTTTTTGTTTTCACACTTCCTAAGGGCTTTTAAGTTTCAAATGAGAAAAGGATTTATGAAATGAAATCCTAAAAATCAAGAATAAATAGTCCTCTGAGAATTCTACTAATAAAATTACAAAAACAATGTTAAGAATTAAGTCAAAAAAGGTCAGCACAAAATGTACTGACCTATATTTGATTGTAGTTGATGCACGCTAGATTTTAAATCCTAATATCCAAAGACTTGTTCCAAAGTCAACTCCTCCACTTCTCCCAAAGTTTTCAAAAAATCCATGTCAACACTTTCCTTACTTCCTAAAACACAGATGCTAAAATCTCTTCCTTTCACATTTTCTTTCTGGAAATTCAACAATTCATCTACGGTTACCGTTTTCATTTTATTATAAACATCTTTTCTGATATCATACTCGATACCACGACGTTTATTGTTTAAATAATCCCAGTACATACTCATTTTAGTGATTCGTTCTGATTCAATTTTCTTGAGAATCGATTCCCTTGCGTTTTCAATTTGAGATTCAGAAACGGGCATGTCTTCAATAATCGCACGCATTGCAGGAACTGCTTCTGGCAATTTATCAACTTGTGTTCCAACATAAGCCTGTAAGATATGAGCATTTTCTTTTTTGGAAGGAGAAGCATAATAAGAATAAGCGGAATAAGCCAATGCTTTTGATTCTCTAATTTCTTGAAATACGATTGACGACAAACCAAATCCAAAATAAGTGTTATATAATTGACTCATCACATATTCATCCATATTGAAATTTGGAGTTCCTTTAGAAATCATCATAATCTCTGCTTGAACCATCGGAAAATCTACAAAGTAAACCTTCTTTTTGGTATCCAATTCAGGATATTTCTTTGGTTCCTTTACTGGTTTTAACTCAGGAATAACTTTATGATATTTATCCAACACTGTTTTTACATCTCCAATATCTTGACGGCCGTAGTATAAAATATTGTGTTCAAATTCACAAAGACGTTTGATAGTTGCAATCAATTTTGAAGATGGTAATGCTTCCAATTCTGTTTTCGATAACTTATCTGTGAATGGATTGTCAGCTCCATAACGGACATAACTTACAATCCCATTTCTAAGAATAGTTCTTTTATCTTTTTTAGAATTTTCTCTTTCAGTTAATATATCACCGATGGTATTTTTCAGCGCATCTTCGTTTGCTTTTACATTGGCCAAAACATGTTCAAACAACTCTACTCCTTTCTCAAAAGATTCTTCCAAACCTTGAAGGGTTACATAAACTTTATCTGCTCCACTAAAAACATCGAAGCGCAATCCTAGCTTGAAAAATTCTTTTTGCAATTCTTCTGCTGAATATTTTTCCGTTCCTAAATACTGCAAATAGTTGACAGCTAATGGTAAAATCTTATCACTCTTAGAACCCATCTCAACGATGTAGTGCATCGTAAATAACTCGTTGCTTTTGTTTTTGATATAATTTAGCTCTACTCCATTTCCTAATTTATCTTTCGTAATTTCTTTTTCATAATCAATAAATGCTGGACTCAATCTTGGAGATTCTTCTTTCATAAAAGCAGTGGCAAATGCTGATTCATCTTTTCTGTTTAAAGAAACAGGAGTGATCGCTGGCTTTTCAACCTTGTATTTATTCTTGTCCTCACCAGAATGTTTGAAGGTTTCTACATAATTAGTAGTTCCTAAAACTTCAGCAGCAAATGCCATAATCTCTTCCTTTGTAATAGCTGCCATTGCCTCAAAACGATTGTTGTAAGTACCCCAATCCAATCCTTTGATAAAAGCATTGGTCATGGCACCTGCTCTTGAGCGATTTGACTCGTTCGCTTGAATTTCAGACAGTTTATAATCTTTAATAACTGCATCCATTAAATAATCATCAAATTCACCTTTCTTCACTTTTTCAACTTCTTCCAACAATATTCTTGCAACATCCTTCATGGTTTGTCCATCCCGTGGTTCGCCAGTTACAGAGAATAAAGAGTAATCTTCAAACCCATAGTAAAAAGCATTCGCTGAAAGTAATTTCTGTTTTTGATTGATATTAATATCTATTAATCCTGCTTGCCCATTTGCCAACAATCCTTCCAACATCATCAATTTGATTTGATCACCACTATGAATTCCACCAGCTCTCCATGAGATGTCTACCTTTTCAGATTCTTGACCATATACATCTTTGTGAATCGGTGCTGTGATGGCTGGTTGTTCGTCAAAAGTAAATTTAGGTACTGCTTGTCTTTCGTAAGCACCAAAATATTTCTCAGCGGTTGCCGCCATTTCATCAGGTTCAAAATCACCTGAAACTACAATCGCCATATTATTTGGAACATAATTTTTCTTAAAATACTCGTGAATCTTTTCGTGAGAAGGATTTTTCAAGTGTGGTCCTGTACCAATTGTTGACCATTGACCATAAGGATGATTTGGAAATAAACCAGCTAATTTCGCTGCCATCACTTTTCTAAAATCACTATCTTGACCGATATTAAATTCTTCATATACCGCCTCTAATTCTGTATGAAATAACCGCAGTGCTAACTCCTTGAAACGTTCTGATTCCAACTTCATCCATTTATCTACTTCGTTTGATGGAATATCATTTACGTAAACAGTTTGTTCGATCCATGTATAAGCATTGGTTCCTTTTGCTCCTAAAGAACCGATTAATTTATCATATTCATTA
The DNA here is from genome assembly GCA_937941765.1 of uncultured Saprospiraceae bacterium. Lineage (GTDB taxonomy): Bacteria > Bacteroidota > Bacteroidia > Chitinophagales > Saprospiraceae > CALDGQ01. The sequence goes on along the minus strand of CALDGQ010000016.1, from coordinate 149,256 downwards.
GCAGCAACATAGGTAGCAGCGACTCCAGAGAGACTATCAATTTGTGTATAGATCGCTTTACGGGCTTTTTCATTCACGGTCCTTCTTCGCTTTTCATAAAGGTCAGATATTTGTTGTAACAATACTTTTTCTTTTTCCCAATCGAGAGAGGCGATTTTAGAATTTCCTTTGAACAACATATGCTCTAAGTAATGCGCCAATCCAGTTGCATCTGATGGGTCATGTTTTGATCCTGCACGCACTGCAATATTCGTTTGAATTCTTGGTTCATCCTTATTCACACTCATGTAAACTTTCATTCCATTTTTCATGGTATAAATTTTCACTCCCATAGGGTCACCAGGCACCGTTTCATATTTGTATTTATTCATTTCACTTTTGCCGACACCAACAAGGTCTGTTGAAGTTGTAGTAGCATCTCCAATTTTTTGATTACAAGATTGAGTTGAAAAAACTAAAAGACATAAGGAGAGGAAAAACAACAGTTGGTTCTTTTTCATGGTATTCATTTTTTATGTTGAAATTGAGTTTTGTAAATTATTATCTAATCGCTAAGATAATTGATTCATATGAATCGTCACTAATTCTGATAGAATTAGAACGTTGATTAGTAGAAAAGCGACACTCTTTTTTGAGTTGATTACTTTACTCAGCCGATTTTTAATAGCAGAATGGTTGTCACTGGATATTTTAAAAAAGTCCTCCTAAAAAGAGAATAGCTGAAATATGGAGCTACCACATTTCAGCTATTCGTTTATTGACAATTATAACATTACATATGCTTAACCATGCTGTAAAAATTACGGCCTAATAATCATCAACCTTTTAGTAGTTAAAGTCTTTCCTTTTCCATCTATAAGGCTATATAAATAAGTTCCTTTTCTAAGTTCAGAAAGATCTGCCTTCATTGTTTTGGTTCCTCCTGTTGAGAAATCCCTAGACCAAACGGGTACTCCTAGAATATTAAAAATTTGAAGTTTATAATCTCCAGTTGGAAGACTAGATAATTCAAATTTTACTTCTTCAATTGCAGGATTTGGATAGGCAATCACGTCTGCTGAAAGTGTCGAAATATCTTTTACGGGAATGGTAAAATCATTGGCTTTAAAAGAAACGCGACGTACTTCTGTTTCTTCATCATTCAAAGTAACTGATGCGATTGGCTCAATTACATTGTTAGCATAAAAATTATAGGTTCTAGATGTATCCATTCCAAAAAAGCCAATTTCTGGTGGTACCAAATCGGTCAAATCTTGCCATGGCAAAATACTGATTTTTGCTTCTATTCTTGTATCGGTAATTTCTCTTCTATTTTCTTTCAATACTTCATAAGTACCACCTGGGATGTCGACGGTACCCCAACCATCTATTATTTCCAATCGATCGATATTGACTCTGATTCTAACAGAGTCAGGTGTAATCGGCAAATTTAAAGAATCACTAACAGCACTCGGCACATCGTCCCATGCAAATGCAAACAACATGTTAGATTCACCAGAATTTACATCTAAATATTCCAAATTCGCTCTACGTTCAATTACATTTGGAGAAAACAAAGCGACAATATCAATTCCCAAACCACCTGGATCAGGCCCCACATATCCTTGGAATCTATAGTTGTTATTATCAACAGCATAATACCCTTCTCCTCCTTGAAAATCCGCTAAGATACTTGCGCCAGGAAACTGTGCATTATTTACTCCTTCAGATGCTGCTTTCAAAACTGTCTGCAAAACAACTGGACCACTTAAGCTGGTAAAATCCCAAACTTGATCCGCACCAGAAGTTGGTACATCAATAGAAGGCACCACATCATTGAAAGAAAATAACGTATCGCCTGCTGCCGGAAAATAAGAATCCGTCAAAGTGATTTGCGCGAAAATGCTTGAAAAAGAAAATATAGATATTATAAAAAGTATAATTCGTTTCATATAAAGATATCTTTAGTTGGGTCTCGGGCTTATAGTATTGCTTTAACTATAAATATAAACCTTATTTGCGGAGCTTACAATTAAATAACGGTAACCTTAAGTACGTTTAAGTGATTTTTAACTAAAAAATAATGGTTTTTAGGCAATTTTCAATTGAAATGAGCTCGATTGAATCCTATTTCACTTTAACGATCTGCTTACTTCCAATGAGTTGTCCATCTTGCAACAAGTTGACAAAATAATTACCTGCAGGATACTTCGATAAATCAACAAGCTCATTGGAGCTAGTCAGTTGCTTATTAAACAATATACTTCCAGATACCGACATTACATTCATCTGAATATTTTTTGATGCTAATTCGTCCGATACTTGTAAGACAATATGATCCACAACCGGATTGGGATAAACTTGCCAATCAACGATTTCTGTAGATTCAATATCGACAGAAGTAATATTTCCTTCCGCATCTGTTTTGAGTATCCAAAAACCATCAATGCCTGCAATACCTGCGTATAGATTTCCAGCAATCAAAAAAGAACCATCTTCGAATTGGTCGATACCAACAGGCGTATGGATTCCTAGTCCTTCAAAATGTTTTACGAGTAATGGCTCCCCAGCTGCATCCACAACAAGTAAGGTCGGAACATAATCATTGTCGATTGTCAAGTTAAGAGCAGTTGCATAGCCACCAGTTTTTGTTTTGATAAATCTTTCACTTGATCCATTATTCTGACCAAGTTCATTGTAATAGTGACGTACCCATTGCACTTCCCCATTAAGATTGAACTCCATAAATGACGGAACAGTACCCCCCTCAATACTGTCATAGGAAACACTAGCGCTTACAATTAAATTATTATTCTCCCCTTCTACCATATAAGATGGATTATTATAACCTGACAAAGCTTCATACTTAGTCCATATTATTTCGCCATCCGTTGACATTTTTACTAAACATGCTTGCTTATTATTGCTGCTACCACTTTGGCCTATAATGTATAAATATCCATCCACACCAACCACAATTGATCGGCCATACAACGAACCAGATTGAGCTTCTACTTTTTGCTGCCAGATAAGCTCCCCATCAATCGTGTGCTTTGCTATCAACATTTGCTTTTTGATCCCAATTGAATCTTCTACAAAACCAGTTAGATAAATGTTTCCCAAAGGACCGAAAATAAAATCCTCAGCTCGATCCCAAACATTCGCAACACCAGATTCTTGAATCCATTCAATTGAACCATTGAGGTTAACCTTGGAAACCAAAGAGTTTATTAAATTAAATTGTCCTTGTGGATCAGAAAATCCAACAGAATATAAATAATTATCACATATACGTGATTTGTACAAATAAGCACTAGTATTTAAATTTATATTAAAATAAAATTCATCTTGAATCTCTCCAGTTAAACTAGTAATGTATTTGATTTTTGATTGACAAATGGGTAAGCCAAGAATATCTCCTACCCCAATTACCAAGGAAGAATCTTCATTTAAATTTAAGACGTCTGTTACAAAATTGCTTTCTCCTTGCCCCGCTTCAAAATAATTGACGTAAGAATCGTGTTGGCAGAAAGAAATTTCTGACCATAAACTTATGGAGACAAAAATGAAGAATCGGAGATATTTTATTATCCGTTTCATTTAGTTCAATTTAGTAATAGTCCTATTAATAACTAAATCCTCCGAAACGATTTGGAGATGATGAGTGCCAATAGACCAGCTTGAGGTATTAATTTCAATATTCAGTACATCACCTCCTCCAATAATTGTTGTTGGACTAATCTCATTGTAGCTATTAAGTTGCATGTCGTGGTGACGTATAGTAAAATTTGCAGCTTGATACATACAGGAAGATAAACAATTTTATGGGAAATCTTTCTACTAAAAAGCCTGCATTTTGACCAATTTACCATAAGGTCCATTAAGGTCAATTAGTGATTGGTGCGTACCGCGCTCTACGATTTCGCCTTGATCTAGGACGATAATTTCATCTGCATGTTGGATAGTTGAGAGTCTGTGCGCGATTACAATTGCCGTTCTATTTTGCATTAATTCGTTTAATGCTTTTTGTAAATACTTTTCTGATTCTGAATCTAGTGCCGAAGTGGCTTCATCTAAAATTAGGATTGCTGGATTTTTTAACACGGCTCTTGCGATGGTTATTCTTTGTCGTTGACCACCACTTAGTTTCGCACCACGATCACCTATAATAGTATCGTATCCATTTTCCGCTTCCATAATGAAGTCATGTGCATATGCGATACGAGCAGCTTCTTCAACTTGATCACGTGTTACATTTTCTAATCCAAACACAATGTTATTATAAATTGTATCATTAAATAAAATAGCTTCTTGGGAAACAATACCCATTAAGTTTCGGAGATCTTTTAGCTTATAATTTTTGATATCAATACCGTCGATTTCGATGCTTCCATTAGTTACATCATAGAAGCGAGGGAGCAAATCCGCAATCGTCGATTTACCCGCACCTGAAGCACCTACCAATGCAATGACTTTTCCTTTTTTGACTGTAAGATTTATATTTTTCAAAACAGAGACCTCACCAGATTGATATTGGAAGTTTACATTTTTGTAGCCAATCTCTTTGTTGAATGAAGTAATACTTTTGGCGTTAGGAGATTCGTTAATAGTAACTGCAGCATCCAAAACCATATTGACTCGGTCGGTAGCAGCAATTCCCTTTTGTACATTGTAATACGCGTTTGAAAATGCTTTGGCAGGATTGATGACATTAAAGAATGCAAATAAGAATGAAAAGAAAGTAGCTGCATCCATCTCATTTGAAAATACTTTGTTAGAACCATAGTACAACAATACAGCTACCACTGCAATTCCCAAAAATTCAGATAATGGAGAAGACAAATCTCTTCGTCTTAAAATACGAGTTACGATATTTCGATAGTCCTTATTTTCTTGGTCAAATTTTGTGTCTTGATAATGTTCTGCATTGAATCCTTTGATAATTCTCAGTCCGCCTAAAGCTTCTTCTACTACTGTTAATAGACTTCCCAATTTGCCTTGTGCCAAACTAGAGTTCTTTTTCAGTTGACTGGCAATTCCTCCAATAATCAAACCAGTAAAAATGAGTAACACAAAAACAAACAACGTCAATGATGGACTAATATAGAGCATGTAAAACAAACACCCAAAAATAATAATCGGCTCTCTAAACAACGTCTCCATAACATTCAAAATACTCCATTCAATTTCTTGAACATCTCCCGTCAGTCTTGACATCAAGTCTCCTTTTCGTTCTTCAGAAAAATAGGATAAAGGAAGAAGTAATAATTTGTCAAATAACTGTTTTCGCAAATCGTAGATTACACCAGTTCGAACAGGTGTCATGAAATACAAAGAAAGATATCGGAATAAATTTTTGAAGAAAAACATTAACACGATAATTCCGCAAATGTAAAGGATCGTAGTTTCTTTCCCTTCAGTTGCAATCGAATTACTTACTTGATATTTAAGATACTCCACCAATGATCCTAAACTATCCACCACTGGTTTGTTGGTGATTCGAGGAGACTCATCAAAAATAATTTGTAAAAAAGGAATTAGTAATGGAATACTGACAACGGTAAAAACAGCCATTAGAATATTACAGATAATGTTGAGGATAACATTGCTCTTATAATTGGACACATAACTTAATAGGCGAAATAAGCTTTGCATTTTGTTGATGTATGATAAGGTGCTCGATCGCTGACACTCACTTGAATGTATGATGTATGATATGATCGTTATGATGTTAGATTCTACTAAAATTCATAACCCCGTAACAGCATATCGAAAACGAACGAGGAAGGAATTTCGAATGTCGAATTTGAGATTTTAGAAAACAAATTCATAAATGGTTGTCTACGAGCTCCATTTCGACATTCAATATTCTGCGGTTCGATATTCTGCGGTTCCTAAACATTACTTCTTAGGATCCTCTCCCAAATCAAAATCATTCAAGAATCCAGTATTGAAATTGCCACTTAAGAAATTTTCATCTTTCATTAACTTCTTGTGGAATGGAATGGTAGTGTGTATCCCTTCAATAATAAATTCATCTAAAGCTCTTGACATTTTTTTGATACACTCTTCACGTGTTTGCGCACGACAGATCAACTTGGCAATCATTGAATCATAATAAGGTGTAATGGTATAACCAGAGTAAGCATGCGTGTCAACTCGTACCCCATGTCCTTTTGCACTATGGAATGAAGTAATAACACCTGGGCTCGGGCGGAAATTGTTATAAATATCTTCTGCGTTGATTCTGCATTCAATTGCATGCATATTAGGAATGTAATTTTTCCCAGATATAGGAATTCCCCAAGCTACTTTTATTTGTTCTTTGATCAAGTCATGATCGATCACTTCTTCTGTGATGGTATGTTCCACTTGGATACGTGTATTCATTTCCATGAAGTAGAATTCCTTGTGTTTGTCAACCAGAAATTCAACGGTTCCGACTCCTTCGTAATTGATGGCTTTTCCTGCAGCGATTGCAGCTTCACCCATGCGTTTACGTAATGCTTTTGTTAAAAATGGAGAAGGTGTTTCTTCCACCAACTTTTGATGACGTCTTTGGATAGAACAATCACGTTCGGATAAATGACAAACTTCTCCATGCTGATCTCCTACAATTTGGAATTCAATATGGCGTGGTTCTTCAATTAATTTTTCGATATAGATACCATCATTACCAAAAGAGGCGGCGGCTTCTTGACGAGCAGTGTTCCATGCTTTTTCAAATTCTTCTTCTGCCCACACTTCTCTCATTCCTTTTCCACCACCACCGGCAGTTGCTTTTAGGATGACCGGGTAACCGATTTCACCAGCAATACTAATACCTTCTTTGATGTCTTTTATCAAACCATCAGAGCCAGGAATCACAGGCACATTTGCTTTCTTCATCGTGTCTTTAGCGGTAATTTTATCTCCCATTTTCCGCATTTGCTCTGGCGTTGGGCCGATAAATTTAATGCCATATTCAGCACAAACTTCAGCGAAGTCTGCATTTTCAGCTAGAAAACCATAACCAGGATGTATTGCATCTGCGTTGGTGATTTCAACAGCTGCCATTATTTTAGGAATACTAAGATAAGATTCTGCTGAACTTGGAGGACCGATTCTCACCGCTTCATCAGCGAAACGAACGTGGAGACTTTCTTCATCGGCAGTTGAGTAAACCGCAACGGTACGGATACCCATTTCTTTACAAGTTCTGATAATACGCAGTGCAATTTCACCACGATTCGCTATCAGTATTTTTTCAAACATTTGTTTTCAATTAAAGATGTTGGGAGGATACCCGATTATCCTTTGGGATCAACTAGATACATCACTTGGTCATATTCTACTGGAGATGCATCTTCTGCAAGAACATCAACAATACGTCCACTTACTTCTGATTCTATTTCGTTGAATAGTTTCATTGCTTCAACAATCGCAACCACTGTACCTTTTTCTACATAATCTCCGACGTTGACATAAGAAGGTTTTCCTGGTTCAGGAGCTCTATAAAAAGTACCGACCATTGGAGATTTGATTTCCAATAAATCAGCTTTCGCTTCTTTGCCTTCTTTACTATCTTTAGAATCACTGCTTCCGTTCGATCCTTTTTCAGGAGCAGGAGTTGGTGCGATTACAGGTTGCTGGACAGCTGTAGTCATTGGGTTGGCAATTGGAATCAACTGCTGCTGTGGCATTTGTTGTTGCTGTTGATTGGCAATCATTTTACCATATTTCTTGGTACGAATGTTTAAAGAAAAATCCCCGTTTTTAACTTTGAATTCGGTCAAGTTAGATTTATTAACGAGTTTTATTATTTCTGTTATTTCCTTAAAAGTCATAACTATAGAGTTTAAGTTGAGAGCTTTCGCTCATTGTTTTCATTTACTATTCTCAGTCTTGAAATGGAAGCTTATTTATTCTTCACTCTTTCATGGTAACTACCGTTACTAGTGTCAATTTTCACCTTATCACCTGTATTGATAAAAAGTGGAACACGGATTTCTGCACCTGTTTCTACGGTAGCAGGTTTCGTTGCATTGGTTGCAGTATCACCTTTCACTCCTGGTTCTGTGTAAGTAACTTCAAGAATGATATATTGAGGCATTTCGACTGTCAATGGAAGGTTTTTTTCAGAATCAAACAATACATCTACGTTCATTCCTTCTTTCATCAATTTGGGACTATCCAACAACTTAGGATCCAACATGGTTTGATCAAAAGTTTCGTTGTCCATAAAATTGAATCCTTCATCATCTCCATAAAGGAATTGAAATTTTCTTCTTTCAACTCTTACCACATCAATTTTGTGAGAAGATGGCCAAGTGTTATCAACTACTTTCCCGTTTGTCAAACTTTTCAATTTACAACGAACGAAAGCTGGACCTTTACCAGGTTTTACGTGTAAGAATTCAATAACCTTATAAACATCGTTATTGAAATTGAGGCATAGGCCATTTCTAATTTCTGAAGTATTTGCCATTTTAGTATTTAATAATTTTTAAGAGTGCAAAGATAGGAAAAATACAGTTTCCAAGGCTTAAATAAGCTTAATAAGCCCATGTCAAATAAGAAGCTCCCCAAGTAAAACCACCACCGAAAGCAGTTAAAATGAGCTTATCGCCTTTATTTAGTTGACTTTCGTATTCATTTAAGCATAAAGGAATCGTTGCAGCGGTTGTATTTCCATACTTTTGGATGGTTAACATCACCTTTTCCATTGGAAAATCCATCATGCTTGCAACAGTATTAATGATCCTTAAATTGGCTTGATGTGGTACTACCCACGAAACATCATCTTTTGACAATTGGTTCCGCGACATGACTTCCTTGACTGCAGTAGACATCCCAGTAACTGCTGCTTTGAAAACAGGTCGGCCATCTTGGTATATAAAATGTTCTTTATTTTTTACGGTTTGCAATGAAGGTGGTTTTCTAGAACCACCAGAAGGCATGTGCAAATATTTTTCGCCTGAACCATCTGCTTTGAGGACTGCATCATGATATCCATCATCATCCTTAGCTGGTTCTAATAACACTGCTCCTGCGCCATCACCAAAAATTACACACGTTGTTCTATCCGTATAATCTATGATGGAAGACATTTTATCTGCCCCAACGACAATCACCTTTTTATACATCCCTGACTGAATAAAACTTGCTCCTGTATTCAATGCATAAAGGAAACCTGAGCAAGCTGCACTTAAGTCAAAGCCATAGGCATTTTTTAGTCCAATTTTCGTGCAAGCAATGTTTGCCGTATCAGGAAATGCTCTGTCAGCCGTCACTGTTGCACAAATGACTAATTCGATAGAGTCAGGATCCGTATTGGTTTTGTCCAGTAAATTTTGAATAGCATTGGCAGCAAGAACGGAAGTCCCCATATTCTCGCCTTTCAGAATTCTACGTTCCTTAATTCCTGTTCTCGTAAAAATCCATTCGTCGGTGGTTTCCACCATGGATTCGAGTAGTTTGTTGGTAAGCACAAAATCGGGAACATATCCTCCAACTCCCGTAATGGCAGCTTTTAGTTTTGACATACAGTGTTTAGTTTATTCAAGCTGTTTTGAAGTCTTGCAAGGTAAAAAAAATGTGGGAGATGTGTAATTTATACCGTATGATTTATGATAAGATAGTTATTAGTAAATACCTGAATACAGACCAATAATCCAATCATAAATCACATATCTGATATCATTCAAAAAAACAATTTTCAAGATTATCATATTAAAGAAAATAATAATCTATCAAAATAGTTTTATATTAAAATAATCCTCAATTGGTACAAACTTTGCATATGATGACCTATACAGCTATGAGGAAGCGATTATCCAAATAAATAATCACCTTCCAGTAAAATTCACCGGACCCGATTTGTTAAACCCTCTAAGCCTCTCGCTATGAAACGTTTATTATTGATCCTATTGATCACTCCTTTTCTATTTGGTAGCTCAGCTTATGCAACCAAAGTAAAATTCTTTAATGGCAGTTTCGTTTCTGCTAAAGAAAAAGCTGCAACTGAAGGCAAATTAATATTTGTTGACTTCACTGCTCGTTGGTGTTTGCCATGTCAAATGATGGATCAAACCACTTTTAACGATGATTTATTAGCCGATTATATTGCTGGAAGTTTTATTCCTGTAAAAGTTGATATTGATGACTTTGACGGTTTTGCGTTGAAAGAAAAATATGAAATTCAAGCGTTACCGAGCATTTTAATATTCAATTCGGCAGGTCAATTATTAGATCGTCATCAAGAAGCAATGGGCGCAACAAAAATGCGTGAAGTATTGAACAGATACGATCATCCCGATAATAGAAGAATTATTTCAATTGTAGAAGAAGTTCGTACAAGACCAACTTCTGATATTACTACGGTTCCAACTACACAACCAGAGACGAGTTATAGACCACCGTTAGGTACGACAGCACCAGCGCCTTATACGCCTAGTCCTGCACCTGCACCGGTTCCAAATCATCCAGTGCCTGCGCCGGTTCCAACTTATCCAGCACCTGTAGTCGAAGCACCTGCTCCAGTATATGTAGAAACAACACCAATCGAAAGAGAACCAGTACCAAATGCCGCACCAGAAGTGATGCCTGCAGGTCAAGGATTATTTAGATTTTCTGTATCCCGTCAGCCATCTGCTGGATATAGTGTACAGATTGGGGCTTTTGGACATTATGGAAATGTGTTGACCGAAGTTGAAAAATTACAATCAAAAGTAGATGCTCCTATACTTGTGAATATCGGAACCTTACGTGGAAAGACGGTTTACAAAGTATTGATTGGAGAATTTATGAATAGACAAGATGCAATTGACTTCAGCAATTATTTAAAAGGAATTCAAATTGACGGAATTATAAAAGATTTGAGATTAATGCAGTAATTTCGAGCATGAAAAAATTGCTCATAAAAAACATTGATTCTCTTTTCCAAGCAAGCACATCGCCTCTCCCTGTTAGTCGGGGTGAGGCGATGCGTGTTTTACCTGTTATTAAAAACGCATTTTTAGTAACTGAAGGTGAAAGAATTCTTGATTTTGGAAAAATGGAAGATGCTCCAAAAGCTACTGACAGTGATAAGTTCATCGTAATTGATGCCACTGGAAAATTCGTTTTCCCATCTTGGTGTGATTCACATACGCATCTAGTTTTTGCAAAAAGTCGTGAAAGTGAATTTGAAGATCGCATTAATGGATTGACTTATGCAGAAATTTCGGCCAAAGGTGGAGGTATTTTAAACTCAGCTAAAAAACTGGGTGAAATGTCTGAAGATGAGCTACTTATACACGCAAGAGCAAGGTTAGAAGAGATTGCAAAATACGGAACAGGTTGTGTTGAAATAAAAAGTGGGTATGGCCTAACGGTTGAAAGTGAATTGAAAATATTGCGAGTAATCAAGCGCTTGAAAGCAGAATCGAGATTAGGAATCAAAGCAACTTTTTTAGGAGCGCATTCTTATCCAATGGAATATCGAGAAAATAAAAGAGGTTACATCGATTTAGTTATCAATGAAATGTTGCCACGAGTTGCTGAGGAAAAATTAGCAGATTACATCGATGCATTTTGTGAGAAAGGATTCTTCTCACCAGCAGATACAGAAGAGATTATTCAAGCTGGAAAAAAATACGGATTAAAAGCAAAGATACATACCAACCAGTTTAATTGCATGGGTGGAATTCAAATGAGTGTTGCCAATGATGCCGTTTCTGTAGATCATTTAGAAGTTTTGAATGATGCAGAAATGGAGTGCTTACTTCATTCTGATACGATGCCAACATTGTTGCCATCTGCCCCATTTTTTCTGAACGACCACTACCCTCCTGCTAGAAAAATGATAGACAAAGGATTGCCAGTTGCACTAGCTTCTGATTACAATCCAGGTACGACACCGTCTGGTCGAATGCCTTTTGTTTTATCATTGGCTTGTATCAAAATGAAAATGACGCCACAAGAAGCGATCAATGCGGCAACGATTAATGGTGCTTATGCCATGGAAATGAATGCTGATTTTGGGAGCATTGAACGAGGGAAAATGGCAAGCTTTTTCATTACTAAAAACATTCCTTCTGTTGCATATATTCCATATGCATTTGGAAGTGATCATATTGAGACAATTGTTCTAAAAGGCGAAGTTTTTGACAAGTGATTACATCGATGGGTTTCTTCTCTATATTGAGAAAAATTCTATGTATATTCACGCAAGCTTACAACACTTTCTGGGGTTACTAACCAAGCAATAACACAACGTTATGTGCGTTATAATTTAATTGTAAAGAATTAAGGTTTGTGAACCTATTTTTCGCCTTCTTATAGCTATTTTTGCCGAGATTTTTTCGAGCGTATTCTCGAGTTAACAAATTTAATGTAATGACTAAAAGATTAATCCCTTTTCTAGCTTTTCTATTTTCTGCATTTTTGATGATGGGACAAAGTCCTCAAAAGGTCTTCCGAAAAAAGGTGGATGTTGGGTCAACCAATTTTTCTTCCAGTGCATGTGCTGACCAAGATGCAGGTGATGTACAAGAAGGAACCTTTACGGGTGCTAGTAATGATACTGATTTTCCTCAAGTATATTTTTGTTTCGGTGATGAAATGAATATTGATCATATTGCTGGAACAGCTGATTTGACAGGAGATCCAATTTTAGCAACTACCGCAGGATTAGGGTATGCACTTTATAGCGCTATGCCTACAATAGGCGGTCCGGATCTTGATGCAATATTATTAGATCCTAACATTCTGACTCCATTACCTCCTCCTCCAGCGGAACCTATTTGGATGACATTTGGTGATATTGGTGGAAATGCAACTTTCAACAATGATGGAGGAATTCAAACTTTTTTCAATGGTGGTGCACCAATTGAAGTATTCTTTGCACCTATAACCGTTGATGATTTTCAAAATGGGATTTTTGAACAAGATAATGGAAGCCCAGCTGGCCCTTGTACTCGTGTAAGTATTGACCAAGCTTTTTCTGTTGTCTACTTAAATGAAATAACCATAAACGGTGCAACTTTAAATGGAACGACTGGTTCATTTACACCTCAAGGTGGATTATCAGAATTTGATGGATTAAATTACAATAGTATTGTTATAGAAAATGCGGCAATTCCTGGAATGATGGGTTCCTTGCCAAATCCAAATGCTAGTCACAACGATGTCGTTAGTTTCACTGTACCGCAGGAAGGAACTTACAACATTACAGTCACAGATGACAAAGGTTGCTCAGCAACTACCCAAGTTGTGGGTGTCCCTTGTAGCGGATTAGAATTGATTTTTGAACAAAGTACAATTGCACCAAATGGTTTAGGTTGTATTTCTTTGATCACCAACAATTTTGACCAAATGCTTAGTTTACAATTTACGATAAACTATGACCCTGCAGTCATCAATTTCAACTCAGCAATTAATTTGAATCCTCTCTTTGGTACTTCACTTGACCAAAGCAATATTGGAACACCTCCAACGCTGCCAGAAGGTATTATTACATTTTCATGGTTTATGCTAGGAGGGACAACATTACCTGATGGAGAAAATATATTTGACCTTTGTTTTGATGCAGTTGGATCAGCTGGTGATTTTTCATCTGTCAATTTAGATCAAAATGCGATGTTACCAAACCCATCTATTGAAGCAGCAAATACAGCTGGGATGATCCTTTCGGTTTGTGAAACACCTGCAATTATTGAAATCGGAAATTTGACATTAACACCAACTGTTACGGGTGCGACTTGTTTTGGAGATACAGATGGAGAAATTGATTTTACAATAAGTGGAGGAAATGCTCCATATACTTATACCTATGTCAACTTAGCAGATGCTACCGATATGGGAAGTGGAAATATTGCTGCTGATGGCGGCATGGATAATCTTTCAGGTTTAGATGGAGGTGCATCTTATCAGATTACAGTGATGGATGCATCTAACCCAAATCCTGAAACATTGAACCAAACGATTATGATTCCGGAACCATCAGAAGTTGGATCACAATTGCAAGTTTTAAATCCAACTTGTGCAGGAGACAATAATGGAAATATTTCGTTGACGGTTTTTTATGACGGATTTGCAGTTGCTTTACCTAGTCCTGATTTTTCTATATTATGGAACAATATGGAAACGACTGCTAATATTTCAAACTTACCCGCTGCTTTTTATGAGGTAACTGTTACACACATTCCAACTGGATGTACAGGAATGGCAAGTACGACTTTAGCAAATCCTGCTCCTATTGATCCTGGATTTACATCTCAGATTGCAACTTGTGCTGGATTTTTGGATGGAAGTATGAGCGCTAATCCTAGTGGTGGAATGGCTCCTTACATGTATAATTGGGATTCCCCATTACCAAACATGAATTTACCTTCTACCAATGCAACTGTAAATGGGTTGGATCCAGGTAGATATTATCTAACCATAACTGATAGCAGTGGAAGTGGATGTGTACATATCGATTCTATTGATGTCGGAGCAACTACGATTATTGAATCCAATGCAGTTGTAACGGATGTATCTTGTTTTGGAGCGGATAATGGTTCAATTAATTTAACACCATCTGCTATTGGAGTTAACAATGGTGGTTATTCTTTTGATTGGAATGATTTACCAGGTGTCATGAATCCTGAAGATAGAATGATGCTTGATGGAAATATGGGTACGGCGTATGAAGTGACGATCACGGATGCTGCTGGATGTGAATTAGTAGAATCCTATGATGTGGTTGAACCTGATCAAATCCTCATCACACTAGATGTCTCGATGAATGAAACTTGTGTAGTTGGAATGGATGGTAGTGCGACCATAAGTGTAACTGGTGGTGTCGGTACTTTGAACTACGATTGGGGTACGACTCCTAATCAAACAACACCGATGGCAACAAACTTAGTTGGCGGCGATTATACAGTTACTGTTTCAGATATGAATGGTTGTTTGGACTCTTTAATGGTTACAATTTTGCCACCGGATCCGCCAATCATTTCGCTTCCTGATACTTCACTGTTAGCATGTAGTAATAGTGTTGATGGATCACTAGAAGTCATTGTTGTTTCTACGACTTCGCCGGTAACAACGTATGCTTGGTCACCGAACACAACTGATAACACCGCAATTGTAAATAACTTAGGAATTGGAACTTACTTCGTAACGGTAACAACTGCTGATGGATGTACGGCAATCGATACTTCAGTTATCGCCTCGCCAAATCCAATTACATTGTTAGATAGTTTAGTTGTTATTCCTACTTGCCCTGAGGATAATAATGGTGCTGTCAATATAATCGTAGAAGGCGGAACCGCTCCATATGTTTATAACTGGTCTACTGGATTTATTGGATCAAATACTTTGTTACCAGGATTGATGGGTGACTCAACTTATTGTGCAACCATCACTGATTCAAATCAATGTGAGGCACTTGAAGTTTGTGTTTATCTTCCAATACCACCACCAATTCAAGCTACTTTTACTGGTCAAACTTTGGTTAGTTGCAACGACGGAAATACTTGTGATGCAACAGCTATCGCATTGGTTTCGGGTGGTACTGGTGGAAATGATTATGATTTTACATGGGCATCAAATGAAGTAGATAGTATTGCGAATGCATTGTGTGCAGGATGGAATACCGTTTCGATTACAGATGGTGTTTGTGGAATTCGAGATTCTGTATTCATTGATGCACCAGACCCATTGAGTGTTGATGTGGCTTCCATTGTGATAGATGAGCCAACTTGTTTTGGTGCAACTGATGGTGGTGCTTCGTTGATGGGAGATGGTGGAACTCCACAATATGACTATGTTTGGAGTACTGGTTCAGTCACCAATTCCATTTTTGATGTACCTGCGGGATCTTACAATGTTACTATTACGGATACCAACGGATGTATTTTCCAATTCGTGGTTCCGATTGCAGAACCGGATTCATTGATTGCAACGATTGATTTATTTGGTACCAGTGATGCACTTTGTTTTGGAGAAGATGATGGTGATATTTCTGTTGTATGGAGTGGAGGAAATTCAGGTCCAGCAATGTATGAGTGGACTAATAATGTTTCCAATACATCGACCGCATCAGGTTTACCAGTTGGAACTTACAACATTACAGTTACAGATATAAACGGATGTAGTGATACGACAGAACATGTCATCAATCAACCTCCTCCGATTATGGCTGTGATTCCTACTCCTATGGAACCAGAATGTTTTGGATTCCAAACGTTCATTACTTTGGATACTGTTTTTGGAGGAAATCCTGGTTTATATACCTATTCTGTTGACAATGGACCTCAACAATTAGTAAATGCAGCCATTCCTGTTTTTGCAGATTTGACACATACCATTTCAATTTTCGATAGTGAAGGTTGCCGATTAGATACGATGTTGTTTATCAACCAGCCTGATGAAGTGATTGTGAATTTAGGACCGGATGTTGAAATTCAATTAGGTGATAGTATTCAATTGGAGCCGTTACCAGTTTCAGCATTAGCGATTGATTCTATATTTTGGACGCCAGCAGATTTCTTATCGTGTACCGATTGTTTCGAACCTTGGAGTGCACCTTTATCGACCCAAGAATATACGTTCACGATTATTGACATCAATGGATGTATGGGTAGTGACGATATCATTGTAGATGTCGATAAGAACAGAAATATTTATATCCCAAATATCTTCAGTCCAAATGGAGATGGTTTCAATGATATCTTCAAAGTTGAATCTGGACCAGGTGTTGTTGATGTCAATTTCATGTACATTTTTGACCGTTGGGGAGAGCAATTGTTTGAAAGAAATAATTTCGTTCCTGCTGATGATATTTCAGGTGGATGGGATGGTACTTTCAAAGGCAAAGAAGCTCCGACTGGTGTTTATGTTTATATCATTGAAGTTGATTTTGCGGATGGGATTACTTTGTTGTATCGTGGGGATATTACTATTATTCGGTAATGATTTAAGTGAATAGGTCTCATATATCTAAAGTAAGCGTGAACAATTCAAGAATTGTTCACGCTTACTTTTTTGCTTTACTAATAGCTACAGATTGTCGCTTAGATTTGTTTTTGAAAATCAAAAACAACTAAAAATAAAATAAATCAAAATTAATTTTATTTCAGCTTTTCTAATTGATCCACAACACTACTATGTTCCATCATAGCTTCCATATAAATCTCTACGGGTCGACTGAGGATTCGAGCGGTAGGAGGATTGACTACTCCCCAATCTTCAACTTTATATTCCTTCCATTTTTCCTTTTTTAGGATTCGCACTATTTCTTTGTTGCTTTTGGAAATGGTTTCTTCGATTTTGTTAAATATTGTGGTATTAATTTTTCCACCAAATAACTCCTCAATTTCACATTTACGAATATAGTAAGGCAAATCAATATCAATAAATTCATACTGCTCGTTTTCGTATTCTGTAAGCATTGATTTAATGTAATTGGGCATTCGATCTAAATCTACAATACCTCCAATGATAGCCTTGAGTTCCGTTAATTCTTTGTTAGAAATAAGTTTGGAATCTTGGATACTATGGAAATTCTTCCCATTCTTTTTAAGCAAACTTTGCAAATAGTCACGTTTTCCATTCCTTATAGAAAGCAATTTTATCTTTTGATTATCAAATAAACAATCATTTTTTACTGTATCAAGCTTACCTAACGCCTTTTTAAATGAAATCAAACTCATGATACCAGAATTCTCAAAATAGCCACCATCGACAAATTGACCTTTTGTTGGAATACTTGCAGCAGGACTGATGACTGGAAAACGGTTACTAGTAGATAATGCTTCGAAAAAAGTCAATGTTTTCGATTTGCCGTTGTGATGGATATCTAAAAGGTTGGATGAACCTGGAAACAAGCTATCATTCATGACTCCACTCACAACACCATACTTATCAGTTATAGAAGTGCTGTTGATAATGATGTTTGGAAAATAATCATACTTTTTATGCAGGTCCGAATAAACATCATAAAAAGAAGTAGAGTCTACTAGTTTTGGTGCATTTAAAATATCAGCATAATAGGTGAGCGATCGGTGAGCACGATCTTTTCCAAAAATAAGACAATTAGGAAGCGTCTTTCTTATAAAATCATATCCAAAAAACCAGGGCAATTGTATACTCAAGATATTTGAACTACTTACTTCACTAATAATTGTTTTCCTTGCAGTTGTATCAAGTTCAAGGTACTTCATGGCAGCAAAATTTCCGATCCCCATCGAACCTCCAGAAACTCCGCTCATTGCAAGTATGTTATTGAATTCACCTTCCTTATCTAGTTTATCTAGAATCATTAAATTCCAGTAATGTGCTTTCAAACCACCTCCGTAAGCTGCATATAGAATTGGAGCTTTTATTTTATCGCCTTGTTTATTTCTGTATTTGAGATAAAAGTCACTGAGCGTTATCTTGTCATTTTTTCGATCGACAAATTCCAATTGATGTAATTTATCGTCTTGATAAGTAAAAACGATAAAAAGAATAAACGAAAATATGGCCCCGATTACATAGCCCTTCAGATTTAATTTGGCAAAAAAAAGAGGAATCACATTTGGTTCGCTTTCTTTTTTAGGGTACTTTAAAAAAAGATAAATTTTGAAGATTATTGTGATAACTGTGTAAAAAGCAATCAATCCTGCTAGCACAAAATTTATTGGATTTACAAATTCCGAAAGACTTATACTAATATTGGCAGCTACAAGAAATCCCAAAACAACTACTCCCATTTTACGGTGAAGACACAAATAATTTCTAATATCGCAAATGTGCTTAATGTCCTTCCTATAATTTCTATAAACCAACAGATGAATAGCTAAAAACATGCAAATGAATGCTTGTAAAATTACTGTTATAATATGCCACTCAAATTTGCAAACGACTAAACAAAAAAGCCCAAGCGCCAACAAAAATATCCAACCATATATGCTGTGATAAGCTTTTACCTTCTCTAAGTAATCATCAAGTTGATCGTCAGTAAGTATAAATGTGATTCGCCACCAAAAAATTAATACCACTATTGTAAAAAAAGCATTAGTGCCAATTGCAATGTATCTTAAATCTTCAATCTGATGAATGTAGTAAACGTAAACCAACAGCCATGACCAAACTATATATATTGCTGCGCCTAAAAATTTTCTCACCACACCTTCAAAATACTTTTCTGTTTTACTAACCTCATCTTTTTCTTCCGCATATGGATCGTAACTATCTTCTTTTTGACACTGATCCTTACCGTCTGTATAATAAATCAATCCCCATTTGCGGGAAGTATAATACGTTTCCTTGTTTTTACGCTCAAAAAGAAAAGCATAGATGTAGGTTGGATACAACGACATGATCAAACCTAAAAAATAAATTAGAAAATGAAATAGAGCAATATTGATGACCAAATTTAATGGATTGGTATCAGTGTATATATCTATAGGAATCACAAACCCTTGAGATAATCCAACAATAAAAATTGCAATTAGTGCAAAAATTACAAGATTCAAGGAAGAACATATCAATCCTTTCAAGACACTAACCCATGGAATTTTCGAAAGTTTAATTGGCTTATTCATGTTGATTTTTACAATTAATTAAACCTCACACCAAATCTGTGTAAAAAATAGAGTAGTTTAAAGAAAAGAAAAATCAATAATAATCTAAAAGCCAATCTATATTATTAAATCTTCAAGCTATAGATTTTGTTACCATAAAATTAGGAATAAAAAATGCGCTCCTCAATAAGTCACTACCCCACCGGCAAAGTAAAATGAAACTCCGTCCCTACCCCAACTTCAGATTCCACCCAAATATGACCACCCATTTTCTGGACGATTTTTTGGCAGATAGCGAGACCGACACCGGTGCCTTCGTAAGCTTCGCGAGAATGTAACCTTGAGAAGATTACAAAGATTTGTTCAAGATGTTGTTGAGCGATACCGATTCCATTATCGGCAACGATGATTTCCATTTTATCTTCGTTTGGAATCGCACTTATTTTAATAACGGGAGTTGTATCAGGGTTTCTAAATTTGATAGCATTGCTGATGAGGTTTTGGAAAAGCTGGGTTAGCAATGTGGAGGAACCAGTGACGGTTGGTAATTTCTCAACTATCAATTTAGTAGCAGTATCTTGGATTAATAATTTCAAACTTGACTCTACAATCTTCATGGTCTCATTTAAATCCACCTCATCCAACTTCAAAGTATAACCGCCAATTGTTGAATAACGAAGTAATGCATCCAACAAATGATTCATTCGATGCACACCGTCTTGTACGTAACCGAAATATTGATCTGTTTTCTCCGTTTTCTTTCCTTCATACTGACGTTGTATCAATTGAGAAAAACTACCAATCATTCTAAGTGGTTCTTTCAAATCATGTGACACTACGTAAGCAAATTGTTTGAGTTCATCATTTTGCTTTTGAATTTGGTCTTGTTTTTCCAACAACAAAGCTTGATATTCATTCTCCTTCATCAATTGCGCAATTTCTTTTTGCTTTTCACGCATTGCATATTTGATATCCAAATCCAGTACTTGTCGATTTCTTTGGATGATGGTGAATTTTTGTTTTGCTTCTGTGAAAATTTTCTGGAAAGCAAAAGCCTTTTCAAAATCCTCTAACTCCTTATAAATTCTTGCTGTCAATTCGTAGCCATCAATTTCACTCGTTTCATCTTTTTGTTTTTTTGAAATTTTGATTCCTTCATCCACCAATTTCAAAGCTTCGGTATATTCGTTGAGATGAAAATGAATATTAGCCAGATTGATTAAATTTAATTGCTTGCCATTCACATTTCCTAATTGGTCCAACAACACTTTTGCTTCATTGGCCAATTGCAGTGCAGAACTGTATTTCTTTTCCGCAGTTTTCACTCTACTTAATTGTGTCAAAGCCAACGCAAGCATAGAATCTCGGTTGGTTTTTTTTGCAACTTCTAACGCACTATTAAAATACTGATTGGCTTCATCATATTTCTCAATCGTGTAATTGATGTTACCAATATTGTTGTTGAGGGCAAATTGATCACTCAATTTCAATACATCTTCAAATTCATCAATCACTTTTACATACCGTTGTAATGCGTCGTTGTAATTATACAGTTGCGCATAAATGGTTCCAATATTGATATGACTTTGTGCGATATTTTGACGAAATCCTATTTCTTCAGATTTATCCAAAGCGGTCAATAAATATTCCATGGCAGATTTGTAATCAGATCGATCTGCATTATAAATTGCAATATTATTGAGCGCTGTTAATTCTTTTGTTACATCACCTGCAGCTTGGCTCCACTTCAATACCTTTTTACTTAATTCCGGTATCTTAGGATATTGTTGTTTTTTAAAATAGACCTTTGTCAACAAGTGATAGACTTCCATGTAGAGCAATGGTTTTTCCTCTTCTTTGTAGTCTGTCAACAACAATCCTGCTGCTTCAATAGCTTTAATTGCTTTTTCGTAATTAACTTGTTGGATATAATACGCTGCTAATGCACAATTTGCTTTTACAGTTCCTTCCAGATCTTGGTTATTAGTTGCATGTGCTACCGCTTTTTCAAAATATTTTTTTGATTTTTCAACTTCCCCTAATTTCTGATAAATTTTTCCAAAGGCGATATCTAAGAAGGTTCCAACTCCATTTTTTAAAATTTCGCTTTTGTAAGAAGTGGCAACATTTAAATAATTGAGTGCTTCTGTTTGCTTTTTTTGATCTCCCAAAAAAGTACCTATGGTAGAATGGATTTCACCCAATAACAAATTAGAATGAATGATCGCATGCACATCTTTATTAATAGATGCCAATTCATTGACCCTTTTGGCAAGTAAAGAGGCACTTTCCAATTTTCTATTTTTATAAAGCTTGGACGATCTGTCCAGAAGAATTTGCAAGTCTTGCATGATAGGGATCTTGTTATCGCAAAGATATCTTTTATTCGGGAAAGTTGAAGTGGTTTTTAATTCAGAATCGTTGAAACTTGAACTAATCCAAAAAAGGGCAAAACCATCCATAATGGGAACGTAACAATTTACTTTTATTTCGCTCCTTTAGAGCTCCGTAGCGCTTAACTTAGCATTGCGCGATGCCCCCAATGCTATAGGTTTGACTCCGTTGGAGTCTTATACATACTCAAAACAATATAGACCTACACCAAAAAAAGAGACCATCTCGATGGGAGATGGTCTCTTTTATATTTTTATCTAGCAGTTTAAATTATCTACCGCCTTCTTCTACTTTTGGTGCAGATTTTAAAGCTTCTTCTTTTAATTTTTCCAATTCTTCATCATCAATGATTTCTACTTTAGGAGCGTTTGCTTCAGGTTGCTTTGCGCGTTCTGCATCCACAAAACCCTCTAAGCGTAATTTACTTGTTCCGGCATTTGAGACAACAGTAACACTAGGTTTTTGTCTTCCTAACTTTCCTTTGCTATCGAAATTTACACCAATATATCCTTTCTCACCAGGTGCGATTGGAATAAATGGGTAACTTGGTTTTGTACAACCACAACTTGCGGACACATCAGAAATAACAAGGTCTTCACTACCTGTGTTTGTAAAAGTAAATTTATGATTTACCTTATCTCCTTGCATGATCATGCCGTACTCATGTACTTTGTTATCAAAAGTAATTTTTGTTGGCTTTAGTGGTGGTTCCTCATCGATTGAAGTTTCCACTGCCTTAGGAGTTTGAACCGGTTTCTTTTTAACAGCTACTTTTTTTGTAGGAGTTTTCGTGGTCTTTATAGGTTCAGGAGCGGCTTCTCTAACAGCATCAGCATTTCTGACTTTTTCTTTTTTTCGCTCAATTGACTCAAGTGCTGCTTCTTTATCTGACGCTTCTTTTTCTTCAGGACTTACATATATTTCAAGTAATTCATCAGATTTTTTAGTTAGGTCTTCCATTTTTTCAGAAATTGCTTCAGAGGCATCTGCGATTGGATTGGAAGTTTTTTGTGCTGTACCTAAAGATATATTACCAGCATCAGCTGTTGAATCCGACTTGCATGCAACAAATGACAATGCAAACGCAATTAATACGAAAGAAAATTTGGACAAGGATAAGTTCATCATTATAAATTTGAGCTGTTTTTGGATGTTCAATACGTTTAATTTTAGACGTTCTATTTTAAAAAAAGGTACGCTAATTGGTCAGATAAATTAGGTCTGATACAAAGGATTTAACTATTGTTAATCAGATGTTATCTTATAATGGTCAAACTACCGACATCAATTAACTCATCTCCCTTACACTCATAAACGACTCTATAAAGGTAAACACCAGGATTCACTTTTTTAGATTTAAAATTACCATCCCATTTTTCAAATACTTGATCGGTCTCAAAAACCTTACTTCCCCAACGATCAAATATCTCTAAAGACGTCAATTTTTCTATTGCATAAGGATTACTTACACCATATGCGTCATTTTTGCCATCTTCATTAGGGGTGAAAGCATTAGGCATATACACATTGGTACAATCTAAATCCAAAGGGTCAATTACCGTTATTTTTAGCGTATCAAACCCGATACATTCATCATCTATAAAACTTAACGTATAAACAGTCGATTCTGTTGGCGTGATGGTTGGAGTTGGATTAGTTGGATCGGAAATATTGTCTACTGGATCCCAAAGAAAATTATCTGCACAAGTTCCAGTTAGGAATACATCTACAGAGTTTCCAAGAAATATTAAAGTATCTTGATTGCCTATATTATCAGGATAATAACTAAGTATTTCGATCACCTCTTCTGTCACAGCTCTATCATAGATTCGAATTTCGTCTAAGTATCCAGCATATCGCAAATCAGTGGTACCTACACAAGGTCCATCTGCTATTTTTAGTTCGGCAGAATTTGTTAAATCAATTCTTGAAATGGCTGCTGCTTCATCTTTCAAAACACCGTTGATATATAACAATGATCTAGGACCACGTCTTACGAATACAACATGTTGCCAACAATTTCCATAATCGATACTACCACTTACATCTGCTATTTTACTAGAATTTTCTCTCATAATCACATCTACCTTTCCAGATGCGGCCGTGTATTTTATTGCAAATGCATTGTTATCATCACAATCAAATCTTTTGGAAATAATATCCTGCGTACCAAAAGCACTTGTTGTTTTAAAATAGAAACTAACAGAAAAATCTTCTGTATTAAAATTACTAGACACACCTCCTATTAAAAAAATTCTATCATCACTTCCATCTAATTTAATCGCTTGATCAAAAACGCCACAACCACATTGTGCATCTCCAATTAAAAACCCATTAGAAGAATTACCACTGATATCAATAGGTTGACAACTGCTAAATTCGAAAGTTGTACTTTCTGTTGCTGCAAAAGAACCGCCTGCTGCGTGTATATTGTTGGCTGCATCTGATACTTGATAATTTCCAGCACCATCACCACAGCATATTCCATCACCGCCAGAATCATTTATGATAAACGTTGTAATTGCATATGGAACCGAAACCGTTTCAATGATGGATTGATTGGCATCCGCAGCATTGTAAGGACCACCTGTAAATAAAACTGCGTTTCCAGCATCCAGCAAAGTCCAAGTTGTTTGTTCAGGATTGTCATCCAACAAGATCTGTACGGTTACATCGATCATTTGGGGATTTTCAAAAGTATAATGTAATTCTAAGCCATTGTTTTCTTGAGCAAAAGACATCGAAAAGAAAAATAAAAAGCAGTAGATAGATGAGATGAAATACTTCATGTTTAAAATTTATTACGGGAATCAATCAACGTTGATGAATTCAACGTACTTATGTATAAACGTTTAAGTGTAATGAATATTTTATCCAAACATATTAGGTAAATTCCCCATACCTGGAGGCAACATATCTTTCATAAGACTTTGAGATTCAGTAGCTTCTTTTTCTGCAGCCATTTCCAATGCTCTATTTGTTGCAACTAAAATTAAATCCTCCAACGCTTCAGAATCGGTTAGATCCATTTTTTGAGTATCAATGGCGATATTGGTGATTTCACGATTGGCATTAGCAGTTACTTTGATAGCACCATCGCCAGCTTCTGCGTTAACAAAAATTTGAGCCAATTTGGCTTTCATTTCTTTTTGCTTTTCTTCTAAATTTCCAAGTAGGTCTCCAAACATAATTTTATAGATATATGATGAAATATAAATATTTGATATTAGCCTACAAAAGTAAGTGCTTTAGGTTGGATAATGATGTTTAGATGTGCATTTTTTTAGCAGAATTAGGAATAACAATCTGCAAGAGCGTTTTCTATTAGATATATGCTGTAAAGTTGCATGATCTCTTCATGGGTCAATGCAGTGTCGAATACTCGTAGTTCGTCCAAAATTCCTTTAAATCGCTTAGATTCGTTGGTTTGAATACATGGGCTATCTGCAAAAGCTAGAGGTGCTTCATTTGCAATATCGATACCTGAGCAGCGGATACCAGTTCTA
The DNA here is from genome assembly GCA_937941765.1 of uncultured Saprospiraceae bacterium. Taxonomy (GTDB): domain Bacteria; phylum Bacteroidota; class Bacteroidia; order Chitinophagales; family Saprospiraceae; genus CALDGQ01. The sequence goes on along the minus strand of CALDGQ010000016.1, from coordinate 123,860 downwards.
CGCAATTCGCCATCGATGTAGGTGAAAGCATGCGTTCCTTTTCTGACCAGTGCAAAATGATGCCATCCGACGGTTTTAACTTCTGGAGAAATATCTGGATAATCTCTTTTAGGGGTTTCATGAACATCGACGTCTACTTCATTTTTATGTTTATTCATCTGAATTTCAAACATATTGAAATCTCCACAAGAGTCTCTTTTCGCCAACATTGTTTGTTTGAAGACTGCGTATCCACTTTGTTTGAAATAAAAACTAATCGTAAAGTCACTGGTATTGAAATATCGATTGACACTACCCGTGAATCTTACGAAGTCATCTACTCCATCGAATTGCAAACCATCATCATCAATTCCACACCAACATCCAACGCCTCCAAACAATTCACCGTCAGAACCATTTCCAGAATCATCTTTTGCATCACAATTATTGAAAGAGTAGTAGGCAACAAGACCTTTGCTAGGTCCAGCAACTTCCGTCGGATTATTGAAAGTACCTAGAATAATTATGGATAATGTGAGTAGCAAATGCTTTGTTAGAATCATCGAATTTTATTTATTGTTTGGTTGAATATGAAGGTTCTTTGGCGAGACGCCAAAACCAACGAAGTCAAACTTTTTAATCTGTTTTCAAATGGCCGATTGCAGTTACACCATTTAAAAATGGCGGTTACGTGATTCACACTCCGGTCTTCGGATTACAGATTATATAAAACAAAAGATTTCTAGGATGATACTACTAATATACGAAAGAACTAGAATTTTTAAAAGGTACTACCATCTCCGAAACTAATAGAGATTGTCAACCCACCAAAAAGATACCAGTCATTTTTATCTGGATTTCCAGTTAAACTGACACCATCTAAATAATCTCCAAATGCAGGTCTAAAAGCCAATTCTGCTCCTAAGGTTACTCGCTCTTGAAAATGATATTTAAGTCCTCCACCGATTGGAACAGAAAAGAAAACACTTGGATATTCTTCTTCGACAGATAAACCATCACCTTCAGCTGCTACATCAAATTTTACTAATCCGACCCCAAATAACAAATAAGGGGTTAATGAACTTTCAAACATACCTGAAGTGGTGTAGGATTGTTGACCGAATATATCCCATTCACCAATTAAAGAGAACTCATTAATACTTGAACGGAAGCTAAAATTTCGCTCTTTTCTCCATTCTTCAGTTCCATTCTGGTCATCACCACTGATTTGACCATTGTTGTAATTTATTCTTGCAGAAAATTTTTCATTAAAATTATATCTCACAAATAAGCCCCAAGCTAGATTGGTTTCTTCAAATTCTAAATAACTTTCAACCAAATCGCCTTGATAATTTGAAAAGCCACCAAGGACTCCAAATTCAAAGGATTGTGCATTTCCAATAAGAGGTAAACAAAGTAGGGTTATAAAGAGTGTTCTAAAAATCATAGTTTTTAATTTAATTGCTATTTCAAGGGTGCAAATATATAAATAATGATAATGTGAAAATTGGGTATTTTCTCTTTATAACGAAAATTGTATCAGATATGCGCAAAAAAATAGAGCTGATTTTAGATAAATCAACCCTATTAATATAGTCTTTGTTTTTAGTTGTAAATCGAGCAACGTCGCCCTCAATACAAGTACAATCTAAGCTAGATTAGCCTATAAAGATATACCCCAAAACAGCTAAAAAGCCCATGGAACAAATATCACAGGAGCTTTTTCAATAAACTAGGGTATTGTATAAGGTTACAATGTCTTTTTGGAAAATGAGAATCGACAGAAGAAAAGTGTATCAAATATTTTTCAAATTCTCAGCAATGAAGAAAGCATAAAACATGATGAGTACCATTCCTTCCCACTTTGTAATTTTTTTATTGTTGGACATGATACCAAACAAAATCGTCATTACAATCATGATTGGCATTTGTAGCGAAACGATTGTTTCTGGGATCGTCAATTCACCAAATAATCTGGCAACTCCCATTACAACATAGGTGTTGAAGATATTAGATCCCAAAACGTTTCCGACTGCAATGGAAGTTTTTCCTGCTAATGCGCATTTTACACTTACGATAACTTCTGGAAGTGAAGTTCCTAAAGCAACAGCAGTAATCGCAATTATGTCTGGGCTAATTCCAGCCATAGTTGAAAGTTGTGTAATGGACTCAATCGTATAAACTGCTCCCAACCACACTAGTATTCCACCTACCACTAAAAGGAGATAAGTTTTCCAATTGACTTCTTCCTTTTCCTCGTCATCTTCATCTCCTTGATCACTTCCAAATGAGTAGGATAAGAAAATGATGATTCCACATAAAAACAATACAGCCTCAAACATTGAAAAGTGCAAATCCACAACTGTAAACCACAATAAAAATGCGGAACCCCACAAATAAGGCATATCAATATGCCAAATATTGTATTCCATCTCAATTTGTTTGGCCATGATTGCGACGATACCCAACACCAAAGCAATGTTCGTCAAATTGGAACCGACGACATTGGCGATAACAATTTCTGATTTCCCTGCCAATACAGATGCTACTGATGTTGCTAATTCTGGCAATGAAGTTCCAAAAGCGATAATTGTCACACCAATAATAAAAGGAGAAATTCCAAAAGAAAGCCCAATCGATTCAGCAGAATTGATAAACCAGTCAGAAGCTTTCAACAAGACTGCTAAGCTGACAATGAATAAACCGAGGTATTGTAATAAATCTACTGACATAACAAATATTCTGAAAAGTATCTAATACAGATTGAACTCAAAAATGGCGATATTCTATGACAAAAATTTATCGATATCAGCGTTGGAAAGCCTCGTTATAACAAAGGCTATGTCTACGTTTTCCGCCTTGATCTCAATAAATTTTTCTTTCAGATAATAACCGCCATTTTAGAATACAATCTGTAAGGCGGGTGCAAATGTACATTATTTTATATACGAAGTCGAGCTCTTTTTTGAACTAATTGCTTCACAACTTGTAATTAGTTTAGGAGATTAACCAAGTTAAATTTCTAAATTTGTAGACAAAGAAATTTTAAATGCCTTTAGATCAAATTGATGTGGACAAAGAACTTATGAAAACTGAAAAGGAAATGTCATTTCTGGATCATTTGGAAGAGTTGCGCTGGAACCTAATCCGAGCGGTCTCATCTATTTTAATTTTTGGGATTATTGTTTTTGTGATGAAAGATTTCTTTTTCACGTATGTCATAATGGGTCCGATGCGTGCTGACTTTCCAACCTATACTGCGCTTACTAAATTTGCGGCTCTTTTAGGTTTTGAAAACTTTGTGGTTCAACCACCCAAAATTGAATTATTAGCACGAGAACTCGGTGAGCTTTTTCTGACCCATTTAAAAGTTTCATTGTTGATGGGTTTTGTGATTGCTTTTCCTTACATCTTTTGGGAAATCTGGAAATTTGTAAAACCTGGTCTTTATGAAAAAGAGGCGAAAGCAGCAAGAGGAATCGTTTGGGTGTGTTCATTGTTATTTTTCTCAGGTGTATTGTTCGGTTATTTTGTTATTGCACCATTTGCGGTTAACTTTTTTGGTAATTACGACTTGGCCAATATAGCACTTGCTCCTACCCTTACTTCCTATGTCAACTATATGACCATGTTTACGATACCAACAGGGTTGGTTTTCGAATTGCCGATTATCGTTTACTTTTTATCCAAAGTAGGATTGGTGACACCAGCGTTTATGCGTCAATATCGCAAACATGCATTTGTGATGATATTGGTAGGTGCAGCGATCATTACGCCACCTGATGTGATGACCCAATTGTTGATAAGCGTTCCATTATATTTTTTATATGAAGCAAGCATTCTAATTTCAAAAAGAGTCAATGATAGACACAAAAATTCCGACGATGAGTAATAAAAAAGTCGTCAACGTATCTTCTCGATGGACGGTAATCGTAAAGTACTTTTTACCCACTTTATGGACTTCCTTTTTTGGAGCTTTAGCATTAGGCTTTTTCAAAATTGATGAAGAATGGATATTTGGATATCCTGCAACTCAATTCAGGATTGCATTTATAATGTTTTTAGTTTCCGGAATGTTGTTTTTTTATTGGGCATTTATCCGATTAAAAAGAGTGGAAGCAGACGATCGTTATTTATATATCACCAATTATAGGAAAGCATTTAGATACCCTTTTCACAACGTAGAGAAAATTGAGCGAAATAATTTTTTAATTTTCAATTCTTATACCGTCTTTCTTAAAAAAGGTGGTGCGTTTGGCGATAAAATTACCTTCATAGCTGGTAGAAAAGGTTTTAAAAAATATGCTGAAGAATATCCGGAGTTTAAAGAATTGTTTGAGTTTAAATAGCGCATCATAAATTTTTAGCTCCAAATTTCATTATTTCAGAACAATAAGTTCACTCAGAAACACACTAAAGTTAAACCTTTACACATTTCCATATTTACCATATCAATTTTTGTCGGTTTTCTCTTAAAAATGAATTAAATTAGGTATGTTTATTGAATGTTATAACTCATTCAAATTGGTCTAACATATCACAGTTCATACTTCCTATCAACAATTACAATTCAAACCCGTATTGATCTTGTTGAATCTTTGTTTAAAGATTTAATTATAGCTGCTAAAAAAAATGATGAAGAGGCCAAAATAGGATTCAATTAGAATCGTTAAGAATTTAGCGTTCCATTGTTTTTCATCCAACTTTCATAAAAATAGCGCATGAACACAAATTGCAAATACCATGTTTTATTAGTACTCCTTATTTTAGGAACCCAGTCGCTCGTTGCCAATCCTTTCTTAGAACTCGACAAAAAGACATCGACAACTAGCTTTATAGATGGCGAATGTGCAGAAGATAAATTATCAATTACTGATTTAAAGCAAAAAGTAAGTTTTGAATTGACGAAAAAAAACGAGTTAATTTCCAAATTGACCGTTAGCATTGTTGTAAAGTCAAACACCAATGCAACGATTCCTTTCAACAAGTCTATTTTCATAGATGATAATTCGGAGATTGATTATATACTTTATAAAGATTCTCCGACCAGCAAAAAGTCGCATAATATTGAAAACACTGTTTTCGATTATCAATCAGATGGAATTTTTCATTCTGATTTAAAGGTTTGTAATTTTGATGTTAAATTATTTGAGAAAGGAGAAGAAATATTAATCAAATATCAGAAAACGTATACGGATTATAAGTTTCTTGATCCATTGTATTTCAACGATTATTATGAAGTTGAAAATAGTACGATAGAAATTGAAGTCCCGTCTTGGTTAGATTTAGATATTAGAGAATTGAATTTTGATAAAGAGAAACCTGCTGTATCGAATAAAAATGCAGATGGCCATAAAATTTATTCTTATAACTTAAAAGACCTCAATTCTGCATTTAGAGAAAAGTCATCACCCAGAAGAAGCAATTTTAATGCGCACCTTATCCTGATTTCAAAATCAATAAAGGTTGGTGGAAAAAGTGTCCGATTGATGGAAGACATTAGTGATCTTTATGGTTGGTATCGTTCATTAGTCAAGGAAATAGGCAATGATAATGCTGATTTGAAAAAAACAGTCACCAAGATTATTGCGGGTAAAAATAGTGATGAAGAGAAAATCAAAAGTATTTTTTATTGGGTACAAGACAACATCAAGTACATTGCTTTTGAAGAAGGGATAATGGGATTCCGTCCTGAAAGTTGTCAGACCGTTTATAACAATAAATATGGAGACTGTAAAGGAATGGCCAACTTGACAAAGGAAATGCTCAACATTGCTGGTTATGATGCAAGACTTACGTGGATTGGAACGAGGGATTTACCTTACACTTATGACATCCCTAGTTTGGTAGTGGACAATCATATGATTTGCAGCATTATGTTGAATGGAAAAAGAGTTTTCCTAGATGCAACCGAAAAGTATGTTGATTTATATAATTATGCGTATCGGATTCAAGGGAAACAAGTATTGATTGAAGACAAGGATGCTTTTATTATTGAGGAAGTACCGATGCAAAAACCAGAAGAAAGTAAACAAGTTGTTATTAATAAGATGAAAATCGAAGGTGATAAATTAATAGGAACAGGAGTTGTCACCTATACCGGTAATCGCAAAACATGGATGTTGAATAAATTAGCAGCTTCAACTGCATCCAAACGTTCGGATGAATTAACTAGTTATCTTTCCAACTATGACAAGAATGTTAGTTTGAAATTGGACGCTGAAGTAAGTTTAGAAAATCGAGATAATGACCTCTTATTTAATTACCAATTTGATGTCAACAACCACATTATTGATCTTGAGAATGAACTTTACATTAGTCCTGAATTAGAATATCCTTTTAAGAATTTCACGATAAAAGAAGATCGAAAAGTACCTTATGATTTTAGCGAAACCTTTTTGATTAGTGAACAAACTAATTTTGATATTCCTACAGGATACAAGGTTCAATATTTCCCAGAAAAAATAGCTGCTGAAAATGACAAATACTCATTCCAATTGTCATTTTCAAAAAATAACAATCAAATTACTTACACCAAAAATATTGAGATAAAGCATTCTATTTTGGCAGTCAATGACTTTGAAGCATGGAATAGTTTAATTGAGAAATTAAATGCTTTTTATGCAGATCAAATTATCTTAGAAAAAAATTAATCTGATGAAAAATTTAACACTATTCTTACTTTTATGTTTACCAGTCTCATTGTTGGCTCAAAATTCATTCAGTCTACAAGATCTTAAATACTTCAATCAAGTACTTGGAGAAGACGATGAAGATTTTGAAGTAACTAAAGTACCTGCAGAATTTGCGGACGAACCCGTCGTTTCTTTGTGTCAAAAATTACACTTTTCATTTTTGGCAGCTAACTCAGGACACATGTCTAAAGGAGTCATTAGAAAGAGAATAAAAATTCAAGACAAGTCTGTTTTATCTGACTTTTCAGAATATTATTATCAAAATTCTAGTGCATTGGGACTCAAGCATGTGAAACCAGATGGTACTATCAACAAAATCCCATTAGATGAAGGAATAGAAGTCAAAACCCAAGTTCCTAAATATTATAGGAGCTCATATAATCGCTCCAGTTATTATAAGACGACGATTCCAAATCTTGAGGTAGGTGATATCTTGGATTATTATGAAGTTATATCTGAAAATTTTAGTGGAATTCAGCAATTAATCTCGCCAATTACGGCTTCTTATCCGATCGTTAAACAAGATATCATTTTTGAAGTCGATAAAGCTTGGACTGTTTATGTCGATACTTACAACAATGCACCTCCATTTGTGGAAGATAAAGAAGGTGGTTTGAACAAAAGAGGAAAAGTAAAAAAATCTATTAAACGTTTAGTGCTTAGTAGCACCAATCTTCCTGCTCAAAAAGATGAAAGATGGTCATATTCAAATCTAAATGAGCCTGGTTTTAAAATAATGATACTCAACGCAGCTACTAGTGGTCGTTATGTCGCAATCAACAATTCAACTATTCAAAATGACGTGAGTCTAGATGGATTATTTGCTCGTTTTATGTTGCCAGTATTAAATACCTCAGAGATAAATGCGATCGTAAAAAAATATTTTAGAACCATTGATATAGAAGGAATCTCAAGTGAGAAGAAAAGAGTTGCAGAAATTTATAGCGGAATAAAAGCTGGTTTCTTTGAAGCAGCTACCGATAGAAAAAAGGATCAATATTATTCGATGCGTGAAGAATATTTTACCCACCTTTTTCTGTACTTTTTAAAGTTGTATGACATTCCTGCACAATATGTAGTCGGATGTCCACGGTACATTGGACACAAAGATGATATCTTGACACCACAAGAAATGTTAGTCGGTGTTTATGTTCCTAGCATCAAAAAATATTATTGGCCAATGGACAATTACAGTGTTGCAGGTGAGCCCAATCAAAGTGTTACCGGAACAAAAGCGGTTGTTGCTGATCCTAAAAAATTCAAAAGAGGGAAAGCTCAATTTGAAGAGGTTTCTATCCCACCTTCCAAAGCAACCAACAATCAATCTATCACAAATATTGATATGAAAGTCACCAACAATAAATTGGATATGGCTTGCGAATATGAATTCACGGGAGCGTTCAAAAGTAACTATCATCCACTTATCGTTTCAAATACTTATCATCTAGAAAAAGAATGCGACACGTTCAGAACAGAAAAAGAAATTGAGCGAAATAAGAAAAAGAAAAAAACGATCAAAGAACGTGAATTATTAGAAGAGCGAAAAAAGACCAAAGGAGAAGTAGCAAAAGCAAAGGATGAAAAAATTGAAAATTGGTTCAAAAGTGATTTTGATATTGATGAATTTGATTCTTATAAAATCACTTCGCTTGGCACTACTAGCAAAAAACCAACAATCAAAATTAATGCAAATTTCAGTTCAGAGAAATATATCAAAAAAGCGGGTCCCAACTTAATTTTTGAACTCGGAAGGTTAATCGGTTCGCAAGTCCAACTGGAAGAAGAAGAAATAAATAATCGTAAAACTGACATTAACTTAAATTACGCTAAAACCATTGTCAACAATTTCAACATCACACTTCCGGATGGTGTAAAAGCGCAAGGAATCGATGCTTTCAACATGAATATTGACAACAAAAGTGGCGCTTTTGTCAGTACGGCAACCCAAGATGGTAATATTCTAAAAGTAAAAACTACCAAGACTTATAAGAAGCAGGATATGTCTAAAAGTGAATGGCCAAATATGGTTGAGATGTTGGAAGCAGCTTATAAATTTTCGCAGTTGAAGATGGTTTTGAAGTAAAATAAACCAAAATCTTTGATTGCAAAGCGGGATTGAGTACATATAATAGGTACTCAATCCCTTTTTTTGTCTTTACTACCCAACCTTTAAACAGGACAAACTCGTTTCCAAGCAAGAACGCACTCCTATTCTGTCGCGTTTTACTTTATTAATAACCCACTTTAAAATACAGCAAGTATGAAAAATGTATTATTAAAACTATTAGCAATTTGCTTTATGGCCACTAGCTTCCAAAGTTGTTTCAAAGACAAATGTGAAAGAGAAGTTACTTATATCAAATATACGCCAGTCCATTTATCAGCTGATCAAATCAGAGTTGATATTGGTTTTGAAAACTCAAAGGCACTTAATAAACCTGGAAAAATTTACTATTACAACAATCATATTTTTATCAATGAAATCAGGGAAGGAATTCATATCATTGATAACAATGATCCTGCAAATCCTGTAAATATCGGTTTCCTTTCAATTCCTGGAAATGTAGATATGGCTATTAAAAACAATGTGCTTTTTGCAGATAACTATATTGATTTGTTAAGCATAGACATTTCTGATATGACCAATCCACAAGTATTAGATAGAGCGGAAGATGTGTTTCCACATTTCGGTATTGATGCGCAATCAAACTTCCTAGTTTATTATAATGAGGAAGAAGTGACAGAAACTTTTGATTGCAATTCAGGATTTAGCAACCAAAGAGATGGAGATGATTTTATTTTGTTAGATGGTGCTTTTTCTGAACAAAATAATGGCAATTCCCAAGCAAATCCTGGCATTGCAGGTTCGATGGCTCGATTCTCAGTGATAGGGGAACACCTTTATATTGTGGATGATCAAGACATGCATGTTTATGATGTTTCTACTTCCACTGATCTTCAAAATACAGCTGTTGTAAATTTGGGATGGGGCATTGAAACTATTTTCCCTTATGGTGACTACTTATTCATTGGATCAAATACAGGTATGCTGATTTATGATAACACTAATCCTGCAGTTCCAAGTTATGTATCAGATTTTTCTCATGCACAAGCATGTGATCCGGTTTATGTAAAAGATAACTATGCTTATGTAACATTACGTGGTGGTACGATTTGCCAAAATTTTGATAACCAATTGGATGTAATAGATATTTCGAATATAGAAAATCCCGTATTAGCGAATACGGTGCAAATGGAAAATCCGCATGGGCTTTCTATCAGAGAAAATGACTTATATGTTTGTGAAGGAGATTTTGGATTTAAAACATTTGATATTTCAAATCCATTAGACTTAGATAATAAAATGAAAAGTCATGTTAAATCCATTGCTTCTTATGATGTTATTTCCATTCCAGGCCAATCAGATATAATCATGATAATTGGAAAACGTGGCTTCTTCCAGTTCAATGTTGCCGATTTAAGTGCACCTCGATTGATCAGTAGTATTTTGGCAGAAAATTAAAATTATAAAAATGAACTTACGATATATTTTATCAATTTGTGTTATTTGCTGTTTTTCCCTAAAAATAAGTGCACAAACTGTTGAAAAATTTGACATCATTACCCTTACAGATGGTAGTATCCTTAATGGAGTGTTGTTAAATGAAAATTCGGCAAATGCCGAAATCAGATTAACCAGTGGTGCTCAAATTTCAATTCCAGCAAATTCTATCAAAAATATAAAAGCAGGAAAAGATAATCACACCTATTTCAGTAATGGGAAATCTCGAAAAAACAAAGGTTATTTTGGCTTTGTGAAAACAGGTCTCCTATTTAGACGCTATGCATCAGACTATTTTGACATTGTAACAAGTCCTGGCGTGCAAACTGTCCATGGCTATCGTTTCAACAAAAAATTATCGGCTGGAATCGGAGTTGGTATGGAAGGTTTTGACCGATTTAAAGTTCTACCTATTTTCGCGCACCTTCGTTATGAACCATTTGACAAAAGAGTCAGACCCTATCTATCAATTGATGCTGGATATGGTGTCGCATTGAATTCATCTTCTTCTTGGAACGAATACTCCGGAGGACTAATGTTACAATCTGCAATTGGTCTTCAATTTTCAAATAGATCAGGAGGTGGTATCTTCTTAGAATTGGGTCAAAAATTTCAATGGGCAACAGAGGAAAGTGCTTGGAATGGCAATGTGAATGAATGGCGTTTTAGTCGTGCTGCTTTTAATGTTGGATATCTTTTTTAAGGCAAATGTAAAATGTTTAAGGCAAATGTAAAATGTAAAATTAAAAATTAAAAATAGACGCCCTCACGTATGCATACGCGAGGGCGTCTATTTTTAATTTTACATTTTTTCTTTTACATTCTTCTTTTACATTCTTCTAAGCTTTCGATCGAAGTTTCACGATAGGACAAATAATCTCCTCCAGTGAAATCCCACCATGCTGAAAAGTATTCTTATAATAATTGTAAAAATGATTGTAGCGATTAGGATATAAAAAGAAGATATCTTCCTTAGCAAAAATGAAAGTGGAACTAACATTGGGTCTTGGCAACCCTGTTGCTTCAGGATTTCTAATTTCCAAAACATCTTTCTTATCGTATTGCAAATTCTTTCCAACCTTGTAACGTAAATTAGTTGTTGTATCTCTATCTCCAATTACCTTAGAAGGTGTATTTACACGAATCGTACCATGATCTGTTGTGATAAACAATTGAATTTTCTTATCTGCAATTTTTTGAAGCGCTTGCCATAACATGGAGTTTTCAAACCATGATTTTGTCAATGAACGATAAGCTCTTTCATCTCCTGCTAGTTCTTTCAATACTTCCATCTCTGTACGGGCATGAGAAAGCATGTCGATGAAATTATATACAATCACTGTTAAGTCATTTTGAGCATAATTTAGAATGTTATCTAACAACACTTTTCCTTTTGCAACATTGGTTACTTTCAGATAATCAAATTTAATTTCTCTATGAACTGTTTTTTTCAATTGTTCGCCTAAGAAATCTTGTTCATGATTATTCTTTCCTCCCTCATCGATATCATTTTTCCACCACTCTGGAAAACGTTTAGCCATATCCTTTGGCATCATTCCAGAAAAGATTGCGTTACGAGAGTATTGCGTACTAGTCGGTAAAATACTGAAGAAAAAATCTTCTTCTTCCACTCTAAAAAGATCTGAAATAATGGGTTCGATAATTTTCCATTGGTCCCAACGCAAGTTATCCATCAACAACATTATGGTTGGAACATCTTGCTTCATTTCTGGCAAAATTTTCTTACGCATTAAATCTGAAGAAAGAATAGGTGTATCGTTATCTCTGTCTCTATCATCCACCCAATTTTCATAATTCTTCACAACGAATTTTGAAAACTCTTTGTTAGCTTCTCTCTTTTGGATGGTCAAAATTTCAGAAAGATCTTCTGTATTTGATTCATCCAAACGCAATTCCCAATTGATAATTTTTTTATAAATATCCACCCACTCGCGATAGTCATTCGCACTATTCATCTGCATCGACAACATTCTAAAATCTTGTTGATAACCAGTTGATGTTTTTTGACTGACCAATTCTTTCTTATCAATGATCTTTTTGAGGGTCAACAAAATTTGGTTTGGATTGACCGGCTTGATTAAATAATCAGCAATTTGAGAACCGATTGCTTCTTCCATCACATTTTCTGCTTCATTCTTTGTGATCATTACGACAGGAATATTTGGATGGGTTACTTTGAGCTTCTCTAGCGTTTCAAGTCCTGTTAGGCCAGGCATTGATTCATCCAAAAAAACCACATCTATATCATCCGCAGTTTCAAGTTCGTCAATGGCATCATGTCCATTTGTAACAGTAATCACATCATATCCCTTCTGTTTTAAGAACAATAATTGCGGCTTTAGAAGGTCTATTTCATCGTCTGCCCAAAGAATCTTGATTTTTTCCATGTAATTTTTATTGGATTTTATACCAATTAATATTAAGATGTTCCATTAAAATTGAGGGAATCGGTTTGGAATAGGAGGCAGAAACACAGACATAGTTATGTTTATGTTGCGTATTTCTAACGAAGTAGTCCGAATTGATTATCCAATTTTATGAGAATTTCATATTATTTAAATGGTATTTATGTTAGAATTAACTTGTTTCAGCCTTAATTAGCGTAAATATCACAAAAAATAGCGCCCTTTAGGTGAATCGAGCAACCATTTAAGCATCTGTCTTGTCTTATTAGTGACGCGATGCTATGGAAAAAGTTCTATTTAGCGGAAAATTTTGACTGTGAGTACATAAACGATTTCGAAGGGCTCGATATTCTATCAGAGAAAAATGAATAAGAAAAAAATCTTTAACGATCCGGTATATGGTTTTGTAACCATTCCTTATGAGATCATCTTCGATTTAATTGAGCATCCTTATTTTCAAAGACTTCGTCGAATCAAACAACTCGGTTTAACGCATTATGTGTATCCAGGTGCTTTGCACACAAGATTCCATCATGCGATTGGAGCGATGCATTTGATGGGACAAGCGATTGAAGTACTCCGTTCAAAAAATATTGAAATTACGGACGCAGAAGCAGAGGCAGCTTGCATTGCAATTTTATTGCATGATATTGGTCATTGCCCTTTTTCACATGCGCTGGAACACATCATTGTTGATATTCACCATGAAGATATTTCAGTTCTATTTATGGAATTATTGAATAAACAATTTGATGGAAAATTGACATTAGCCATAGAGATTTTTAAAAATGCCTATTCAAAGAAATTCTTGTTTCAACTAATTTCTGGACAATTGGACATGGATCGAATGGATTATCTAAATAGAGATAGTTTCTTTTCAGGTGTTTCAGAAGGAGTAATTGGGTATGATCGAATTATCAAAATGCTCAATGTGGTCAATGATGAGTTAGTTGTAGAAGAAAAAGGAATTTATTCTATTGAAAAATTCTTACTAGCACGTAGAATCATGTATTGGCAAGTTTATTTGCACAAAACAGTCTTGGGAGCGGAACAAATGCTGATAAGTACCATAAAAAGGGCGAAATTTTTAGCTCAAAATGGTGTTGATTTGAAGTTGGAAAATGAATTGGGTTATTTTTTAGCTCATTCTAACACAGGAGCGGCATTTGAAGCGAATCCGGAGAAAGAAATGACCAAATATTCGAAGCTAGATGACGTAGACGTATTGTCAGCATTAAAGATTTTTACTACAAATGATGACTTTTTGTTATCTTTTCAGTCTAAATCCTTGTTAGATAGACGTTTGTTTAGAGTAGAATTAAAAGGAACCCCATTTACTAAGGAATATGTAGAGAATAAAACAAAAAAGGTCCTTTCTTCTTTTGACGTACCAAACAATGACAAAGAATATTTGATTTTAAGGGGAACAGAATCCAACAATGCCTACAATACAGAGGCAAAAGAGATCAAAATCCTCTTTAAAAATGGCAAAATACTACCAATGTCAGAGATTTCAGAACTTGGTATAAATTCGCAAATCATAACTAAGTATTATCTGTGTTATCCGAAGATTTTACGTTAAATTTGCGGTCGATTTCAAATATGCTTGAGACGCATTAAATCTAAGTACAAGATTGTACTTAATAACCTTATATAAATTTTATTAATCAAAACCAATTTTATCTATTATGGAAAGATTCAAATTAATTTTGGTCGCTGCTTTCCTACTTTGCGGTTTTATGGCTGTTGCACAGCCTGGCGATGATATGCCTTTAAACAGGGAGCCAGGAAAATGTTATGCAAAATGCCTTATTGCTGATGAGTATGAAACGGTAACTGAGCAAATCGAGACAAGAGGAGCTTCAACAAGAACAGAAGTTGTTCCTGCTGAATATGAGACCGTCACTGATCAAGTGATGTCTGCTGCTGCTTCATCTCGTTTGATTACAGTTCCTGCAGAGTATGAAACTGTTACTGAACAAGTAATGGTGAAGCCAGAAACGCGTCGTTTGATTGCGGTTCCTGCTGAATACGAAACAGTAACTGAGCAAGTTTTAGCTAAAGCTGAGTCAAGTTCTATCAGAACTACTCCAGCTGAATTTGAAACGGTTACGGAACAAATCATGACTACTCCTGAAACACGTCGTTTAGTTGCGACTGCAGAAGAGTTAGAAACTGTAACTGAGCAGTACATGTCACAAGCTGAGTCAAATCGTTTGATGGCGACTCCTGCTGAGTGGGAAACAGTTACTGAGCAAATCATGACTAAGCCAGAAACTCGTACGTTGACTGCAGTACCTGCAGAATTCGAAACAGTAACTGAGCAAGTAATGTCAAAGGCTGAAACTCGTACGTTGTCTGTAGTACCTGCAGAATTCGAAACGGTTACAGAACAAATCATGACAAAAGCTGAATCAAGAGAATTGATTGTTGTTCCTGCTACATGGGAAACAATTACTGAGCAAGTAATGACTACTCCAGAATCTCGTCGTTTGGTTGTTGTTCCTGCTGAATACGAAACAGTAACTGAACAAGTAATGATTCAACCTGAATCTTCATCAGTAACTACTACTCCGGCTGAATTTGAAACGGTTACTGAACAAGTAATGTCAAAAGCTGAAACACGTCGTTTGATTGTTGTTCCTGCTGAATACGAAACAGTAACTGAGCAAATCATGACTCAGCCAGAATCTCGTCGTTTGATTGCGGTTCCTGCTGAATATGAAACAGTAACTGAGCAAGTTTTGGCTAAAGCTGAATCTTCAAGATTGATCACTATGCCTGCTGAGTACGAAACAGTAACTGAGCAAGTAATGGTTAAGCCAGAAACGCGTCGTTTGATTGCGGTTCCTGCTGAATATGGTACTACTACTGAGCAGTACACAGTAAGAGAAGCTTCTACTCGTATCGAGCGTATTCCTGCTCGTTATGAAACAAATACAGAACGTATCGAAATCAAGCCTGCTTCTACTAAGTGGGTTAAGAAAAGAGCGGATCGTAACTGTTTATCTGCTGACCCTAACGATTGTTTAGTATGGTGTTTGGTTGAAGAACCTGCACAGTACCAAACAGTAACACGTCAGGTAAGAGCTGGATGTGCTGATGGTTATACTGCAAGTGGTGATGATTGTATCAAAACAATTGAAGTACCTGCTGAGTATGCTACTCGTACAACTAAGATTGTAAACACTCCTGCTACTACTCGTGAGGAAGTAATTCCTGCTGAGTATTCAACAATTACAAAGAGAGTTATCAAAACTCCTGCTACTACTCGTGAGGAAGCAATTCCTGCTGAGTACTCAACAGTAACTAAGCGTATTGTTAAGACTCCTGCTACTACTCGTGAGGAAGTAATTCCTGCACAATACCAGACAGTAACTAAGAGAGTTATCAAAACTCCTGCTACTACTCGTGAGGAAGTAATTCCTGCACAGTACCAGACAATCTCTAAGAAAATTGTTAAGAATCCTGCTGGAACTCGTGAAAACGCAATTCCTGCACAATACAAGACAGTAACTAAGAGAGTTATCAAAACTCCTGCTACTACTCGTGAGGAAGTAATTCCTGCACAGTACCAGACAGTTACTAAGAGAGTTGTAAAAACTCCTGCTACTACTCAAGAACAATTAGTTCCTGCACAGTACCAAACAGTTACTAAGAGAGTTGTAAAAACGCCTGCTACTACTCAAGAAAGAGTAGTTCCTGCACAGTACTCTACTATCACTAAGAAGGTAATCAAGAATCCTGCTTCTACTCGTGAGAACGTGATTCCTGCTGAATACCAGACTATTTCTAAGAGAGTAATCAAGAATCCTGCTTCTACTCGTGAGAACGTGATTCCTGCTGAATATTCTACTATCACAAAGAGAGTATTAAAAACTCCTGCTGGTACAACTTCTCAGCCAGTTCCTGCTCAGTACAGTTCTTACACTAAGAGAGTTGTAAAGACTCCTGCTGGAACTCGTGAAGAAGTATCACCTGCACAATATTCAACTGTAAGCAAGAGAGTAATCAAGAATCCTGCTGGATCTGAGCAAGTTTCTATTCCTGCTGAATACCAAACAGTATCAAGAAGAGTTGTTAAGACTCCTGCTACTACTCGTGAGGAAATAATTCCTGCAGAATACTCAACAATAACTAAGCGTATTGTTAAAACTCCTGCTACTTCTCGTTCTGAAGAAATTCCTGCTCAGTACTCTACAGTTTCAAGAACTGTAACTAAAGCACCTGCTACTACTCGTACAGTTGATGTTCCTGCTGAATATCAAACTGTTTCTAAGAGAAGATTGGTAAGAAAAGGTGGAATGACTGAATGGAAAGAAGTTCTTTGTGGAGACAAAGTATCTGGTTATACTATCCGTCAGATTCAAGAAGCATTAAGAACTCGTGGATATGATCCAGGTGTATCTGATAATGTTTTAGGAACTCGTACGAAAGCTGCTTTAACTAAGTTCCAGAGAGATAACAACCTACCTGTAGGTCAGTTAGATTTCCAAACTTTGAAAGCACTTGGTGTAAACTACTAGGGTTTTTACTTTAGTAAATAACTAAGACTTATACTTTGGTGTAACAACTGAAGAATAGATATAAAAAACTCTGATGGCGAAAGTCATCAGGGTTTTTTTTGTTGGCGAACGGTAAGCACCATTCTTTGGGGATATATCATCCCGTTGGGATTAATTAGATAGGCATTGAATTAGCTTGGTAATTAATTTTTATTTCTAATGTTGGTTGCTTTTGGCGACATTGAATAATTACAGTAGAATCACAAATTATTAATTGAAAATTTAAGTTATAAAATTCTTTCTTAGTTCCTGCTCGAGATTCAAACATGTAGCATCATTTGAACTTGAAGAAATTAACCAAGAGAAAATTTATGCTAATAATACTCAGATGTTTGTTGGCATATAATTGAAATTACGATGGCTTCTTTGGCGAGACGGCAAAAGCAACATAATATTGCGTTAAAAATCAAACCCTTATTTCTTAAAAGTATCAACACCTTTCAAAAGATATAAATAGTAGTCCTCATGAAGGCTTTGATAACCAATTGGATCCAACAATATATTTTCATCGGCATCTAATACAACCATAAAAGGTTGAGTATTAGATTGAAACTTTGAAAATTGATAATACTGATTGAACATGCCTGTTGTTTTTAAATATCTTCTGCTGCCATCATACCACTCTACTTCTTTTTTATATTTTTTCGGCAAAGTTATTTTATCATCAACATGCAAAACTACTGGGATAAAATTTTCGGATAATAATCTTCTGCATTCTTTTTCGAGAAACAACACTTCCTCATAGTGAGTATCCCCTACACAAGCATATCCTGTAAATAAAAGAAAGATTGGTTTGTTTTGAATACGAGCACAATCTTTCGCATCCGCAATATTGGTATAACATTCAAACCCCGCATAATCAAGTATTTTGAAATCACTTTCTAGATTGCACAAAGAATCTTCATTTCTATTGCAGGCAAATGCCAAGGGAATTAATAGTAACAATAAATTGAATCGTTGGAATTTCATATAACAAATTAGTCTAATTAAACTAGAAGAAAATTTTCTAATAAAGAAAGCGCATCAAAATGTATCCTTGATGCGCTTTCCTTGTTAGAATTAATATAAATCTATTGCAACCCCTTATGCGATCCATCACAAAAAGAACCTGTCTTTGAACTCTTACAACCACACCAAGCCTTCGTAGTCTTCTCTTCAATAGTTTCCATCGTTGGTGTAAATTCAGAACCTTTGTGAGAGCCATCACAGAAAGGTTGTTTTGCAGAAGCACCGCAGGAGCACCAAGCATAAGTACCTGGTTCCATTTCTAAAACATACGGAGCTTTTTGTGGTATTTTCTTTTCCATAGTAAGTTATTTTTTATTAGTCTAAAATTAAGTTGTGTGCTTTGGTAAGATAATTAATTTTTAATACAAAGTAATTTTGAGTGGATTCATCTTTTGAATTTACTTATCGTTTATTCTTTTTTATAATACCACTCTTTCAGAATTTCGCCTCCATCTACTATATTATGCTATTAGAATAATATCACCTCTTCGAGTTTTCAACACGCACGAAACTATATAACGTGGAAGGAGTGACATCATCCAACCGACTTTAGTTTCAAAAAAAATGGCAAAGATGAATCGTTTGATATACGAACTCATCTTTGCCATTTAAAAAAACAAGAATATTATATAAACCCTTTTAACGTTTGTCTACTCGATATTGATTTAAAATTACTTGACCGGCTTTGATGACCACTAAATAAGATCCAACTTGGAGTGTCCGCATATCTATTGTTTGAAGATAAACGCCAGGTTTTTTATTTTCATATTTATTCGAGAGAATTTCGGTGTCGTTCACATCAATCATACTGATTGTAATATCTCCAAAGCTTTCAAGTGTATATTTTACTTTGCACAATCCAGTTCTTGGATCCGCTTTTACCTTTTTAAAACTTTTCCATCTTTCAGTTGTGGATTTTTTTGCAGTAAGATATTCTCCACTTTTTTTGTTGTGACCCAATCTGTAAGAGAGTTGTTTTCTATTCGTTATCTTGCTGATATTATCTACAATTTTATAACGATTTTCTCCTTTCAATTGCGTACCACTTACTTGAGAAATCGAAATATAAGCCTTTCCATCTTCTGATCTCAATACATCATATACAACGTTTTGTGGTTCATCAATAGAAGTCCATTGAACAGTTACTTCTTCATCATAAACCGTTGCATTAAAATTTGAAACAACTACTTCTTTTTCAACTTTTTTTATCGGCTTTACCACGGGCACAGGAGCTGATTTCTTAGGTTTCTCGGCAACTGGTTTTTCTACATATTTAGGCTTTTCAGTCTTAGGTGTTGGTTTTTTTTCAGAGACAGGTGTACGGACTGGTACTGGTTCTGCAATTGGTTCGTCCATACTCGCAATATCAGTTGCTCCTGGATGATTAATATAGATTACGGGACCATTTGCAGGGTGCCAAATTTCTATTCCATTAGGAGCAGAAAAACGAGTATCTTCAGTACAGTAACCTACCTCATTTGCATTATCAGTTTTAATGGTTCTCACTTCAATACCATCATAATCAACCACAATCCATTTGAACTGATTGAAACTATCGGTATCTCTTGTCCAACTTTTTCTATCATTTGCTCTTCTCAAAGGAGCGCCCCAACAGCCTTCACCTACATATACGGTTCCGTTGACATCATCACGAATAAATCCATGTTCACTTCCAGGCTCTCTTGAAGGTCGGATAGGCCAAGTAGATTTCACGACATGAATGTCAGATTCAACTACTAAGTTCACTTTATATTTATGAAATAAAGTTGCCCAATTTTTCAACTGATCATTTCTTTCTGTCTTACTGGTTGTATGTGGTCGTATCGCATAATGATACTGAGCCATCTTCCAACGACAACGAGTACCTATTGTTTTTAAATCATGATTTAGCCAAGCCATTTGATCACCACCACTAGAAATTAAAGTATTCAAGGTATAGACTCTAAGTAGATCTCCACCGATAGTCATCCCGTAATATAATTTCTCAGCAGCAACGTCAAATAATTCTCTAAGACTTACATTTGAAGACTCATGATTTCCTCTTGTGACAATGATAGGGATTATTCTTCCATCCTTTCCTATTGTTTCTTGCCAATCATCAAACCATTTTTTCCATTGATCCGAGTTATCCCCGCCAGTCATATCTCCACCGAACATAACAAGATGTGGTCTTAATTTTGCTACCATTGAATTTGCATTTCTTCTAGCAGCTCTATGATTTCTAGAATCCCCACCAGCAATGATAGACAATCGTTCGTAAGGATTATCAGGCATCGTTCTGAAAGACATTTTTCTACTTACATTTTCAGAATCCTTAATGACGAAATAATAAATAGTATTCGGCATCAATCCACGTAAACGGATGAATTGATTATTCATACCTTTTGCACTAACTACATGATCTACTTCTTGTAAATATCGGTACTGATCATAATCTCTACCATTATCTTGTGTATCATAATAGATAACTGGATTGGTACCAGAAATTAAATCAAATCCAATTACCATCGTTGTAGCTGGATCATCTCTCCACATCGCCCTAAATCGATCAACTGTCGCAAACGCATCAGAAGTGATTAGAAATGTCAATAAAATAAAGAAAAGCTTACTTGTCATTGTGTATCTTGCTTGGTATCGAAAAAAGGAAAATCCTGTTAAATCAATGATTTTCAATTGATTCTAAAATTTGATATATTTTAACTGAGGCTATTTAGTTGCAAAACTAAAACTTGAAGGATTTATTGTAATTTTAAGCTCATTTCAATTTATTATAACGAGCTGTTATTCAGCTTTAAATATCACTAAAAGAACTTATATGTCCAAAGATAATATAGTTTTTCAACTCATTAATAATGAGCTGGATAGACAAAGACACGGAATAGAACTGATTGCTTCTGAGAATTTTACAAGTGCGCAAGTAATTGAAGCAATGGGTAGTTGTTTGACCAACAAATATGCGGAAGGATATCCTGGTAAAAGGTACTATGGCGGTTGTGAAATTGTGGATCAAGTTGAGCAGTTGGCGATCGATCGTTTGAAGGAGTTATTTGGTGCAGCATATTGTAATGTTCAACCACATTCTGGTGCACAAGCCAATGCTGCAATTTTCTTAGCTTGTTTAAAACCTGGTGACAAAGTGCTTGGTTTCAACTTATCTCATGGTGGACATTTATCTCATGGTTCTCCTGTCAATTTTTCTGGTAAACATTATGATGCATCTTTTTATGGTGTCGAAGAAGATACAGGATTAATCGATATGGACAAGGTAGAATCAATTGCAAAAAAAGAACAACCTAAATTAATTGTATGTGGTGCCTCCGCATATTCTAGAGAATGGGATTATGCAAGGTTTAGAAAAATTGCAGATGAAGTCGGAGCTTTATTGTTAGCAGATATTGCACATCCAGCTGGATTGATTGCTGCTGGTTTGTTGAAAAACCCTTTGCAACATTGCGATATCGTTTCTTCGACAACTCATAAAACTTTACGTGGCCCTCGTGGTGGTATCATTATGATGGGGAATAATTTTGACAATCCATGGGGAAGAAAAACTAAAAAAGGGAATCCAATAAAGATGTCCGCCATTTTGAATAGTGGTGTTTTTCCAGGAATGCAAGGTGGACCATTGGAACATGTGATTGCTGCCAAAGCAGTGGCATTCGGAGAAGCATTGTTACCTTCTTTCAAAACCTATGGTGAGCAAGTCATCAAAAATGCACAAGCGATGTGTGATGCTTTTGTAAATTTGGGATACAAAGTTATTTCGGGAGGTACCGATAATCACTTAATGTTGATTGATCTTCGTTCCAAAGGAGTCACTGGTAAAGAAGCGGAAAATGCATTGGTAAGAGCTGAAATTACGGTCAATAAAAACATGGTGCCATTTGACACACAATCTCCGTTTGTAACTTCTGGAATTCGAGTTGGAACCGCTGCAATTACGACGAGAGGTTTTGTGGAAGCAGATTGTTTGAAAACAGTTGAATGGATGGATGCGATTATCAAAAATACAGCTAACGAAACCTTGATTGCAGATACTAAAAAAGAAATTCATAATTACATGCAACGTTTTCCGCTGTATGAAAATGAGATGGCTTAATGATTAGCAGAGTTGTATTTATAATTTCATTTTTGATTTATTTTTTGGTTCCTTCATTTGGGCAATATACTTTCCAAGGGGAAGTTGTGGATAAGGATACGGGTGAACCTTTAATTGGAGCAACTATTTTGGTAATAGATGAAAGTGATTTGGAATACGGAACTACATCGGATGTATATGGTGCATTTACTTTAGATTATGAAAAAGAATCGGTAACCCTGCAATTCTCCTATGTAGGGTACGAATCGCAAACCATTGAAGCGAATGAGCTTGCAAAACTTAGTATTACTTTAAAAGAAAAAGTTCCTTCACTTCCTGATCTCCTCTATTCGTTGCCACCTGTGGCTATTCATGCAACTCCGATTGAACAAAGTATTCCCGCCCCCATTTTCAAAACAACACTAGCGATGATTCAATCCAATAGTGGTGTCAGTCCAGAACCAATATTGAATCTTACGCCAGGTGTATTGATGCATTCAGGTGCGCTGAATACTAATCGAATTACCTTAAGAGGAATCGGAAACCGATCTCAATTTAGTACTTCAAAAATCCGTGCTTATCTGGATGATATACCATTGACTACAGGAGTTGGTGAAACGACCATTGAAGATTTGGACATGAGCTTGTTTCAGTCGATGCGAATATGGAAAGGTCCTGCTGCGGTAACGAATGGTGTTGGACTAGGAGGATTGATTGAATTGCAAACCATCAACAGCAATTCTTACAGAAATTCTAACATTATAAATGGAATCACTTCTTCATTGCAAATTGGATCTTATGGATTGTTACGAAATGTAAATCAAATTGCTTATTCAAAAGACAAGTTCTTTATCGCAGCCAATGCTTCTTTTACAAATAGTGATGGTTACAGAGAAAATAATGAGTACGATCGAAAGTCGTATTCTCTTCTTGCTCGATACGGAAATAACATTGAAAACAAAACCACTTTATTTGGAAATTTCACTTCATTAAAAGCATTTATTCCAAGTTCACTAAATCGGGAGGATTATGAAAATGAACCGGAATCGGCTGCCTTTACTTGGAATAAAGTCAAGGGATTTGAAGATTATGATAAATTTATGGTGGGGATTTCTCATTCCCATTTATTGTTTTACAATTCAGAAAAGAATTTGAACCTCAATAATATAACCAGCATTTTTAGTTCCAATTTTGATTCTTATGAATCACGCCCATTCAATATTTTGCAAGAAAATACGATTGCATTTGGAGGTAGAACGAAATTTGAATTACACGACCAAGGTGATTTTGGTTACCAAAAGTTTATTGTTGGATTAGAATTGTTTCAAGACAATTATGATTGGACAACTAGTGTAACGAATAATGGTGTACTTGGCGATTTACTTTCTGACAATCAAGAAAAAAGAAATTATTACAATGCTTTTGCCAAATACGAATTGAGACATTTTAAAGAATTCAATCTTCATGCAGGAATCAATTTGAACAATACCAAGTACAACTTAACGGACTTATTCAATCCTGATTCTACGAGTGTTTCTGGAGATTATTCCTTTGCAAGTATTTTGTCGCCGCAAATGGGGATTTCATATAAAATCAAAAGAAAATACATGGTTTATGCTACGGCGAGTCATGGATTTTCTCCACCTACTTTGGAAGAAACATTGACACCAGATGGACAAATCAATCCTGATATCAATCCAGAACAAGGTTGGAATTTTGAAATTGGAACCAGATATAATGGGTATAAAGGAATTAATTTTGATATCGCTTTATTCTCTATGCAGATCAATGACTTGTTGGTAGCAGAACGAATTGCAGAAGATCAATATGTCGGTGTCAATGCAGGAAAAACCATCCACAATGGAGTTGAAGTTTTCTTAAATAAAAAATGGGATCTTCCTTCTTATCAACATTTTTCAGCAGAGCTAACTTACACTTTTTCTGATTTCAAGTTTGATGAATACATTGATGATGACAATGATTATTCTGGCAATAAATTAACAGGCACACCTGCTCATACTTTGAATTTTGCACTTCGTTATCTTTTCAAAAGAAGTCTTTACGCCAATCTAAATTATCGTTTTGTAGACAAGATGCCAATGCGGGATGACAATTCGATTTACTCCGAAGCTTTTAATGTAGTGAATGCAAAAGTAGGTTACAAAAAGGAATTCGGAAGATTTATTTTCGACATACACGGAGGTATCAACAATCTCTTCAATGAGAAATATGCTGCGATGGTTTTGATTAATGCTGGTAGTTTTGGCGGGAATGCTCCTCGTTATTATTATCCTGGGATGCCTACTAATTGGTATGGTGGGATTAAATTGGGGTATCGGTTTTAGTTGATCTCGTGCGCTGAAGCTTACTCGGATTTATGATGGTTTTCTTATCTCCTAAAGTCGATTCGAATGTATGATGTATGATATGACCGTTGCGGCGTGTGCTCACGTATTAGATTTATGATAATTTTCTCGTCGACTAAAGTCGAATCGAATGTATGATGTATGATAGGATCGTTGTTACGTCAGGCTGTGCAAATATGCTTTCGGAAACTGAACCGCAGAATATCCAACCGCAAAATATCGAATGTCGAAGTAGAGTACGTGTCCAATTAAGCATGAAATTCGTTAATATACGTTTATACTCGCGTGCTCAACCTTCTACATTCTGCGGTTCCTTGTTCGATATTTTGCGGTTCAATTTTGTTTTCGCACAGTCTGACGTGTGCTCACGTGTGCATACGAAACTAGATCATATCATACATTCGAATTTTCGCATCGCGAATCTGAGAAAATCATCATAAATCATACATTCTACAAGAAAACTCCACTCCCTCCGCCTCCACACAACAAGCCGCACACCAACTCGCAAATCGCATTGCCAAGATGGCATCATTCGTCTCCACCAATTTAAACAAAAAAGCAGCTGCAAAAACATCACCTGCACCTGTTGTATCTACCACTTTTTCAACGGGATAAACAGGAAACTCATAAGTTTTTCTGTCATGAAACAAAACAGCTCCTTCCCCACCCTTGGTCAAAATGAAGTAGTCAAAATTTTCTGCTATCGAATTCGGATTATTATCTCCAATTTCTTCTTGACTTAACACAACAATATTTGCCCGTTTCCATAAATAAAAGTCTTTGAATTCAATGTGAGAGACCCGCCCATTATCATCCCATTTCCGCAACCAACCTTGTGGACTCAAACAAATTATCGTGTCTGTCGAAAAATAATCTAGAAATGAGATATCTACTTCTTGCGCGATGGGACACAGATGCGCCATTTTGATGTCTTGATATTTTCCTTTAAGAGCTAAAGGAAGTAAAGTAGTGGCGACTGATTCGATGATTTGTTTTCGACCAGTGACTGTTTCCTGATTGTGAAATTTTGTAGTTTGATCCGTCGCAATATTTATAATATCTACCTTACCAAAAATGCTGTGATCAAAATCCGTCGAAGTACTGGTTAATAATGTAGAAGGTATGTTAAGTTGATTTGCCAGATTGAGCCCGTAAGTAGTCGCTCCGCCTGGCACCCAACCTTTTTCTTTTTTATCTAGACAGCAGTGTCCGATGGTTAGGAATTCTGGACTTATATTTTTCATAATATAGAATGAAGAATTATTTCACACAGATATCGCAGATCAACGTAGATTTAAAACGTATTCACGTTCACTATCTGTGTTCATCTGTGAAATCTGCGTGAAACAAAAATTCTCTATTTCTTCTCATCATAATAATCCAAACCAAGATGCGTAATCAAACTCTCCCCTTTCATATGACGCAAAGTATTTTGCAACTTAATCTTTTGCTTGAAAATATCGTGCATTGGATCCAAACCTTTTTTTGTTTGAGGAGATTTGAAATAGAAAGACAACCATTCTTGAATTCCGCTCATGTTGGCACGCTTTGCCAAATCCATAAACAGTGCTAAATCTAACACGATAGGTGCAGCTAAGATGGAATCTCTACATAAGAAATCGATTTTGATTTGCATTGGGTAATCCAACCAACCACGAATATCGATATTGTCCCAACCTTCTTTGTTATCACCGTGAGGTGGGTAATAGTTGATACGGACTTTGTGATATAGATCTTTATAGAGTTCTGGATTTTCTTTAGGTTTTAAAATTTGGTCTAAAACACTTAACTTAGAAACCTCTTTTGTTTTAAAACTATCTGGATCATCTAATACTTCACCATCTCTATTTCCGAGAATGTTGGTTGAGAACCATCCACTGATACCGATAGAACGAGCTTTCAAACCAGGAGCTAAAATTGTTTTCATTAAAGTCTGACCTGTTTTAAAATCCTTTCCACAAATTGGTGTTTGAGTCTTTTTCGCCAATTCTAGTAATGCTGGAATATCACAAGATAAGTTAGGTGCACCGTTTGCAAATGGAACGCCCATTTTCAAAGCAGCATACGCATATATCATACTAGGTGCAATCAACTTACTATTGTTACGGAGTCCTTTTTCAAATTTCTTAAGAGAAGAATGTACGTCAGAATCTTTAATATACACTTCGGTAGAACCACACCAGACAACCACTAATCGATCACATTTGTTGGATTTTTTAAAATCCTTCATGTCTTTCATCAGCTTCTCCGCCAACTCCATTTTGGTCTTTCCTTTTTTGATATATTTTCCGTCTAATTTTTTGACATACTTTCTATCAAAAACAGCTTTCATTGGCTTAATTTTTTTAAGCTCTTTTTTCATTTCATTCAACAATGTCTTGTCTAACACATTGGCATGAATTGCTGCTTCATAAACATTTTCTGGAAAAATATCCCACCCACCAAAGACAATATCTTTAAGCGGTGCTAGTGGTACGAAGTTTTTTACTTTTGGATTTCTGTTGTCCGTTCTTTTACCGAGACGGATTCTGTCCATTTGAGTCAATGAACCGATTGGTTGTCCCAATCCTTTTCTAACAGCAATTACACCAGCGATAAAAGTAGTGGCGACAGCGCCCATTCCTGGTGTCAATATTCCTAGTTTCCCTTTATGGGGTTTCAGTTTACTCATAGTTTAGTTTTTTCATTAAATAAGGGGTCCATTCAAAAAAAGGAATGGATAATACAAAAAATAAATTGGGATCTTAAGAAGATTTAGCAGCCAATTCCTTCTTGCTGTACAGTAATCTTCTAATTGCAGTCACGTTAGCAAATATTGCTAACAATGTAATTGGGAATGAAAAAATAAATATCGTTTCAAATATTGGGACTGGTAACCAGCTTACATTCACTTCATAATTCCCACCTGTCCAGCTCGAGAAAATACCACACAACATAGCGGATACACCGATAATCAAAATTCGTTCTGGACGTTGCATCAATCCGACACTACATTCAACACCCAATCCTTCTGCTCTTGCTCTCGTGTAACTTACCATCAAAGAACCAATCATCGCAATAAAAGCAAAAATGGAACTTAGAAAATAATCTTGAGAAACGAAGTAGTAGCAGATACCTAAAAACATAATCATTTCACTGTATCGATCGATTACAGAATCGAATAATGCACCATAAGGATTGGCTTGATTACTCATTCTTGCAAGTCGTCCATCAATCATGTCAAATAGTCCAGCTATCAAAATAGTTGCACCTGCCCAACCGACATAAGTATGGTCACTTCTGGAACTAAATTCTGCTCCATAAATAAATATAACAGTGGCGAAAATATTAATTCCTAAACCAAATGCAGTTACCATGTTAGGAGTAACTCTCAACTTTATCAACAATGAAATCAAAGGATTGATTAATTGATAAACGAGCATTTGTCCAGATTCTTTTAACGAGTCCATCTCTCTTTGTTAATTTGGTTTTTTAAAACTCATATACCACCGCTGTCAAAAATAATCCATCTGGTGGTACACTTAAACTTTTGTCCAATCGGGTTTGATTTTCCAAAGCCTCTTTTATAGCTGCCAAAGATACTTTTTTCAACCCGACATTTATACAAGAACCGACAATCAATCGCACCATTCCCCTTAAAAATCGGTCTGCCGAAATGTGAAATACCAGATTTGAGTTATCTGTTTTTACCCATTCAGCCCTTAAAATGTCGCAATTCATCGTTTTTACGTCAGAATTGGATTTGCAGAAGGGAAAAAAGGCTTTGTAGTTTTTTAACAATTCAGCTGTTTCCTGCATTTTGTTAAAATCTAATTGATGGTAAAATGGAAAGGTATAAGCGATATTTTTTCGAAATGGATTTTTTTGTTGAATTAAGTGATATTCATAGCTCCGCTTTTTAGCATCAAAACGGGCATGCATGTCATCTTTCACTTTGAAAATTCTCTTGATAAAAACATCTGGTCCAACCACTTTATTCATACGTTTGAGGATATATTTTTCTTCTTCCTCTTTGTCCAAATCTATATCAAAATGAAAATAAAATTGACTGGCATGAACTCCTGCATCTGTTCGCCCACAACCCATTACTTCAACATTTTGTTGATAAACTGTGGATAAACATTCTTCTATAGCTAATTGAACAGTTGACCCTTCTTTTTGTTTTTGCCAGCCGTGGAAATTTGTGCCTAGATATGCGATTTCACCGAAGTATCTCATAAAGTAAATGTAAGAATTTTACTAGAAGTCAAAGTAAGGCATGATCGGATAACACTAAAAACCACATATATATGTAGTAAATTGATAAGTGTGCCTTTTCGACTATGCTTTTCATTTAGTGTGCTCTGTTTCTATATGCAGAATTAACAAACCCAACAATATAGCTACAATCGCACTAATACTATCAGCAGGTTGTCCTTCCTTCACCACATGGGTATAAATCGCCCCGACCATCAAACCAATCAATCCATAAATTGCCAAGGATCTTATTTTCGGAATAAACAATCCAATTGCACCTGCCACTTCCAATCCACCTATAACCGTTCGAAACCAATTTGGATATCCCCAAGCTGCAAATTGTTTTGTGATATCCGCTCCGCCTGAAAGTTTGTATCCACCAGAACCTAAAAATAGAAGTGCCATTAGAATGGTAGCGATCCAGAAGATTGTATTATTGGATTTATTATCCATTTTAAGATTTTTAAAACGATTGACGGTTGACGGGGAACGGTTGACGGGGAGTACGCGAGAAGTACGCACCCAAACGTACTCCTCGCGTCATCCCCGTCAACCGTCTACCGTTAACCGTTAACCGTTCTTCTTAACATTAATATTACAATTCCCAAAACAGAAACCGCAACAGCGCCTCCAATATGAGTAGGATGGCCATCCACAATTATATGAGTATAAATTGCGCCCAACATAATTCCAATAATTCCATAAATCGCAAGTGTCCGAGTTTTTGGGATGAACAAACCAATTCCACCCAATACTTCTAGTCCACCAATAAGATACATGAACCAATCCGGATATCCCCATTTCACGAAATTTGCAACTTGCATTGGATTGTCCATCAATTTCACAACACCTGCTTTGATAATCATAAATGCCATCATTGCGGTAACTATCCAAGCAACAATATTTTTTGTTTTCGCATCCATCTTTTTTGTTGTTTTATTGTAAAGATTGGCAAGGTAGGAAATAATTATTTATTGGGAAATTAGATCTTTGTTGTTGTATTTGTCAAAGGGATACGCTTATTGACTGGGGTTTATGCGTCACGTTTGGATTTTTCGGAAGCTGTATTAAAAAAAAACCAGCGTTGATTGCTCAATACTGGTTTTATATTTTTGAATAGCTTAATTCACGTTGACTCGTGTCGCTTTGATCCTATCATACATTCGATTCGCTGTAAAGCGACGAGAAAATTATCATAAATCATAAATCGAGCTCCACTCTAAGCTACTTTCAATTTTTTACTAATCTTGCTACCTTCCAATTTCTCCTTCGCATATGCTTCAGTCACTTCAAATTTCTTGATTGACTTTTTTGATGGGATTTCGAACATGGCGTCGGTCATGATAGCTTCGCAGATAGAACGCAAACCTCTTGCACCTAACTTATACTCCATTGCTTTATTGGCAATTAATTCAACTGCTTCCGTTGTGAAAGTCAATTTCACTCCTTCAAGCTCAAATAACTTAGCATATTGTTTCATGATAGAATTTCGTGGTTCCGTCATGATTCGTTTAAGTGCTTCGACATCTAGTGGTTCTAGGTAAGTCAAAACTGGTAAACGACCAATTAGCTCAGGAATCAAACCAAAGCTTTTTAAGTCTTGGTGATTCACATATTGCAACATATTGTCTTTATCTACTTTCTCTTTTTCCTCGTTGTTGAAACCGATCACTTGTGTATTCATACGACGAGAGATAATTTTTTCAACACCATCGAAAGCACCACCGCAGATAAAAAGAATATCTCTTGAATTGACTTTTACCATTTTTTGCTCCGGATGTTTTCTACCTCCTTGTGGTGGCACATTGACATCGGTACCTTCTAGCATTTTCAATAATGCTTGTTGTACACCTTCACCAGAAACATCACGAGTAATAGACGGGTTGTCCATTTTACGTGCGATTTTATCGATCTCATCAATATACACGATTCCTTTTTGAGCTGCATCAACATCGTAATCACAAACTTGTAGCAATCGACTTAAGATACTTTCTACATCTTCACCAACATATCCTGCTTCGGTAAACACGGTTGCATCTACGATAGAAAAAGGAACATTTAGGAACTTAGCAATTGTTTTTGCCAACAATGTTTTTCCGGTTCCTGTTTTACCAACAAAAAGGATATTTGATTTTTCGATTTCTACGTTATCGAAAGCATCTTGTTTTAATCTTTTGTAGTGATTGTAAACTGCAACAGATAAAAACTTCTTCGCTTCATCTTGACCGATGACATATTGATCTAAGTGCGTTTTGATTTCCTTTGGAGTTACTTTTTCAGGAATAACAAACTTATCTTTCGCTTCACCTTTTTTTCCTGAGTATAATTCTTCACGTATAATTTCTTCTGCTTGTTCAACACACACTTCACAGATATGACCTTCGATTCCTGCGATGAGGATTAAGGCTTCTGATTTGTCTCTTCCGCAGAAAGAACACCGGTAGCTATTTTTACTTCTTTTCATATACTATATTGTTGGTTGGGCGTCCCCGCCTCAGAACTTTTTTCTCAAAAATTAATTATGCTTTTTGTAGTAACTGCATCTGAGGCGAAACGCCCCAAGCAACAGATAAAAAAAGAGCACAATTCCAAAGATAAGAATTGTGCTCCAATTTATAACTTTTAACTTGGTCAGAATTACGACTCTTTACCAGAGTTTCCTTTTCTGTCGAGTACTTCATCCACTAAACCATATTTTTTAGCTTCCGCAGCTCTCATCCAATTGTCACGATCACTGTCTTTTTCGATTGTTTCATATTTTTGGCCAGTATGACTAGCAAGGATATCATACAATTCTTTTTGCATCTGCTTGATCAATTTGTAAGAAATTTCCATATCAGAAACTTGACCTTGCATACCACCCATTGGCTGGTGAATCATTACTCTACTGTGGTGAAGACAAGTACGTTTTCCAGCAGCACCTGCTGCTAACAATACAGCTCCCATTGAAGCAGCCATTCCTGTACAAATGGTACCTACATCAGGAGATACATATTGCATCGTATCGTAAATCCCTAAACCGGCGATTACAGAACCACCTGGGCTGTTAATAAACATTTGGATATCACGTTTTGGGTCAGTTGACTCTAAAAATAATAATTGAGCTTGAATTACATTCGCAACATAATCATTAACTGGTACGCCCATGAAAATAATTCTGTCCATCATCAGTCTTGAGAACACATCCATTCCAACCACATTCATTTGACGCTCTTCGATAACTTGAGGCGTAAAACCTTGAATATTTGGAACCGTAGTGCCCATGTATTTATCAAGGTGCATACTACTCATATTCAGATGTTTAGTAGCGTACTTCTTGAATTCATCTTTTTTGAACATATTATAATTTTTTTTTATAAGCAAATATGCGAACTGCTGACGCCATTCGCAATTATTTTACACATTCTTTTAAACGAAAAAAGGGGTAAAAGGGTTTGACTTTTACCCCTTTTTCGGGCTACATAATAGAATTAGCGTAACTATTTTACCTACAAACGCTTAAGCTTCCTCTACATTTTCAGCAACTTCGGCAGTTTCCTCCGTTTCGACTGGCGCTGGTGGCTGGCTCGCGGCTTGTGCTGCTTTCACTGCTTCTTCAAATTCTTTTAGTGTGGCACTTTTAGGTTTGATAGAAATTTCTTCTTTCATCAAACCGAATAATTTTTCAGACACTTTTTCTTGATGTGCTTGCTCTACCTGTTTGCGATCTTCCATCAATCTACTAGCCATGTTTAAGACCATGTGCTCGTCGGCTTGACCACCAAAATAACCACGCACTTTATCTTTGAAAGTATCTACTAATTCTTCTTCACTTACTTTAACATCAAAACGTTTAACCAATTTTCCTTGAACTAAAGAACGCTTTAAGTTGGTAGCGAATCCTTCAAATTCATTTTCAATTTGTTCAGCAGATAATTTATCGTTTGAAATTTGCAACCATCTTTTCAAAAATGCTTCCGGCAATTGAACATCATTTTTTTCTAATAATAAATCTTGCAAGTCTCTATATAACAATGCATCTGCTTGAGAGTCATGATATTTTTTAATACCGTCTTCAATCTTATCACGAGCTTCTTTTTCACTACTCACTTCACCTGGTCCAAAATAACGATCGAAAAAGTCTTGACCCATTTCCGCATCTTTCATGCGCTTTACATCCGTGATTTCTCCTTCGAACATTTGACCAACGATTTGATCTTCGCCTTCAGGAATATTTAGTAAATACTTACGGGTGTAATTCATGTCACCCTGATTTTCCAAGTTGTAAATATTGAAACGGATTTTATCTCCTTTCTTTTTACCGATTAAATCTTTTTTTACTTCTTCATCTTGAATACGGTCCGCCAAAATCGTGAATGTAGTTGCCCAACCTTTATCTTTTAGCTTATCACCGTCCAATTCTTCTGCATTGAAAGTTACAGAATCTCCTTCTACAACTGGTTCTTCAACTGTTGCCAATTGACCGGCACGTTTCAAACCACTTTCCATTTCTTTGTCAATGGTTTCTTTGTCTACTTCTACTGCAAATTTTTCCAACACCGTTTCTTTAGAAACACCGTTCACTTCGAATTGAGGAACGAGTCCAACATCAAATTTAAAAGTGTAGTCTGTTAAATTATTGACATCAAAATCTAACAATTCTTGATCTTCTGTTGCGATTGGTTGACCGAGGATTTCCATTTTCTCTGTATCGATGTAACCAAAAAGTGCATCTTGCAATTCTTTGTTGACTACTTCAGCCAAAGTCGGCTTCCCGTACATTTTTTTGATAAATCCAATCGGCGTTTTTCCTTTACGGAATCCTTTCAACGAGGCTTTACCTTTAAGTTTTTTCAACTCATCGTTGAGCTTCGGTTCGTATGCTTCTTTCTTTACAGTGACTGTAAGTTTAGCATTTAATGAGTCAATATCTTCCCTAACAACATTGGACATCTGCAGTAAATTTTGAAAATGAAAAAGGCTTAAGTATTAATTACTTGAAACCTTGAAATGAGAAAGAATCTTTAAAAAGAAAATAGTGCGGGTGAAGGGACTCGAACCCCCACGCCTTGCGGCACTAGATCCTAAGTCTAGCACGTCTACCAATTTCGCCACACCCGCCTAAATATTTTCTTTCTGTAAAGAACTTCGCTTTTATATGGAGTTTTAACAATTAGAACTGATTATTAGTTCAATATTGAAAAAGCTGTGCAAAGATAGTATTCTTTTAAAAATAGTATAGAAGTGAAGGGTCAAATTTCGAAGTATTCATAAGTAAACACGAACTTTTTACACTAGCTTTCAGAGAGCTAACCTTATTTCTGATAAATTAGAGTAGATTAATTGATTCTCGTTTCTAAATTAAAATTAGGGGAAGCACTCTGAAAGCTTTCTCTATTATTAAAAAATACGGAAGCTCCCTTTTTCTTACAAATTTTCCCATAAAGTTGGTAAATTAAATTAGCCAAACAGAAATACAATGCAAGGCAAAGTGGTGGAACAACAAATAATATACACAGACGAGGTCATTCTTCAACAAGTGGAGGATATGATGGCGACCATGAAATCTCCGGTTTCTGATAAGGATCGGGAAGATATTTTGGCTGCTTATGCATTGGGAAAAGATGCTCATTCTGCTCAAAAAAGAAAATCAGGAGAACCATATATCACTCACCCTATTGCCGTTTCTAGAATTTGTACAGAAGAAATTGGATTGGGACCAACGGCAGTGATTGCGGCTTTGCTCCATGATGTCGTAGAAGATACGCCCGTTACGCTTGAAGATATTACTGAAAAATTTGGAAAAAAAGTTGCTGAGATCGTTGATGGTTTAACCAAGTTGGATAAAACTTACAATTCTGAAAGTCCGCAAGCAGAAAATTTCAAAAAGGTTTTGCAGACATTAACGATGGACGTGCGAGTGGTGTTGATAAAAATGGCAGACCGATTGCATAATATGCGGACCATTGGTTCTATGAAACCTAGTAAGCAGTTGAAGATTGCATCCGAGACGGATTTTATTTATGCACCGTTGGCACATCGATTGGGATTGTATAAAATTAAATCTGAATTTCAGGATTTGATTTTGAAGGTTCGTGAACCTAAGCTATATAAATTAATCGCCAATAAACTTCAACAAACAAAGAAAGAGCGTAGTGAATATATTGAAGCGTTTCTCAAACCGATTAAAGATTTTCTTCCAACACTAGACTACCCATATCGGATTACGAGTCGGCCAAAATCTATCTATTCCATTCTCCAAAAAGTAAAAGCAAAAAATGTAGATTTGGAGAAAGAGAACATCCATGAAAAATTGTATGATCTCTTTGCGATTCGGATTATTTTGGATTTACCTAGAATTAAAGTTGTTGAAAAAACACTATGTTGGCAAGTTTATGCCAATATCACCGAATGGTATCAACCGATTCCTGAAAGACTAAAAGATTGGATCAGTAGTCCGAAGTCAAATGGATATGAGTCATTACACTTTACAGTGATTGGTCCGGAAGGTCGGTATGTGGAAGTGCAAGTTCGTTCTGAAATAATGGATGATGTAGCGGAACGTGGATTTGCAGCACATTGGAAATACAAAAAAGTAAAGGACTCACCAGATGTTTACAATTTGTGGCTAGATAGTGTTAGAGAAATGCTAGACACTACAGATAATAATGCTATTGAGTTTGTACAGGATTTCAAAACCAATTTATTCAGTGAAGAAGTTTTTGTCTTTACCCCAAAAGGAGAAATGAAAGTTTTGCCATTGGGTGCGACGGCTTTAGATTTTGCTTTTCACATTCATTCCAAAGTAGGATATCATTGTGCCAATGTACAAGTAAATGGAAAAGTACAACCGTTGAGTTACAAACTTCAAAACGGTGATCAGGTCAGTGTCATCACTAAGCGGAATCAGAAACCTACCGAGGATTGGTTGAAGATGGTGATTACTGGAAAAGCACGTTCGAAGATTAGAGATGCTGTCAAGGAAGAGATGCGGAAAGAAGGAGAATTTGGGATGGAGTCTTTGATGCGAAAATTCAAAAAACTAAAAGTCGATTGGAGTGATACCAATATTGATACGATTGTCAATTATTTCGGGTTTCGCTCGCATATAGAATTATTTTTTGCAATTTCTATTGAAAAATTTTCATTACACGATCTCAAAACTTTTGAAATAGAAGGGCGCAAATTGGTCGTACCAAAAGCAGTTAAAGAAGACACTGTTGCTCCTAAATCGAAAAAGAAAACATCCAATGAAACGCCAAAAATTTTAATCAATGGCGAACCTGCAGATAACTATCAATATGAATTAGCGCAATGTTGTAAACCATTACAAGGAGATAATATTTTCGCATTTACTTCTAGCTCTTCCGGTATGCGGATACATCGCAATACCTGTCCAAATGCAACAGACATGATGGCCAACTACGGGTATCGTGTTTTACCAGCAGAATGGGGCACCAGTATCAACAGTACGTACACTGTCGAACTACTGATCAAAGGTGTCGATGATGGCCCAGGTGTTATTGAGAAATTATCTAACAAGATATCTACTGCATTAGGATTAAATATTCGTTCCTTTTATATCGATGGAAAAGATGATGGATATTTTGAAGGTCGGATTAAAATTGTGGTGAGTGGTAAGAATCAGTTGGAAAAGGCGATTCGGGAATTGCAGGCTCAGGATAATATTAGTTCGGTTACGAGGATTGAAGGGAGTTAGAAGAATTGAAGTTCGAAGTGGAGTACACGGGAGGAATACGTATTAATATCACGAGCTCCACTTCGAAATTCAATATTCCCTGTTCGATATTCGATATTCCTTTCAGATTGCTTATCTTTAAAACAAATTAGCACTACATGACCACCAACAGAAAAGAAGATGAGACTATAAAAGAGGTAATCAATATCTTTTCTGCTCATCTAGAAAAAAATAGTTTAAGAAAAACACCGGAACGGTTTGCCATCTTGGAAGAGATATATAAGAGAAGTGATCACTTTGATGCGGAGGCATTGTACATCCATATGAAAAATAAAAACTATCGAGTCAGTCGAGCGACTGTTTATAATACGCTGGAATTGTTGGTCACATGTGATTTGGTAAAGAAACATCAGTTTGGGAAAAACTTAGCCCAATACGAAAAATCATACGGTTTCAAACAACATGATCACTTAATCTGTGTGGACTGTGGAAAAGTGTTAGAATTTTGTGATCCAAGAATTCAGCAGATAAAAAATATGATGGGTGACTTACTTCATTTTAAAGTGACACATCATTCGCTCAATTTGTATGGAAAGTGTGATGGTGCTTGTGAGAAGACGGCTAAGGCGTAAGCGTTCCAGCTTCTGAAGCGAGACGCTTCAAGCAACACACCTCCTTCAATCCAGAAAACAAAACCCATGAACTACTCTATCACCTCCAATTCTTCGCACCTAATTTTAGAAGTACAAAATCTATTCAACGAAATCGACAATAAGCGAATTCTCGCTGACGTCCTCATTCAAATGGAAAAAGGAATCAACAAATGCATTGTAGATATTTCCAAAATAGATATCATGAATAGTATTGGTCTCAATTTTCTAATTGCTGTTTTGAGAAATGCCAAAGCTTTTGGTGGTGATATGACCGTTGTGAATCCTTCTAAACAAGTATTGAGACTATTGGAGATTACTAAGTTGTCTTCCATCATCCATATCAGTCCTTCCATTCAAGATGCTACGAATTAATATACTTCAATTAAATAAGGTACCTACATTGACCAAATAAATATATCGGTTACCGAAAGATATTTTAAAGTATTCGTTACATTTGTCTTTATCCAAAAATAAAACTTCGTTATGGCAATTGATGTACTTTTAGGCCTCCAGTGGGGCGATGAAGGCAAAGGAAAAATTGTAGATTATCTAGCTGGTAAATATGACATTGTCGCTCGTTTTCAAGGTGGCCCCAATGCTGGACATACCTTAAAATTTGACGGCAAAAAATTCGTACTTCACATTGTTCCTTCTGGAATTTTCAGAAAAGGAATTATCAATCTGATTGGGAATGGTGTAGTCATCGATCCAGTTTCATTTGAAAAAGAATTGATAGGATTGGAAGCAGCTGAAGTCGACTATTCCGAAACTTTACTGGTTGCCAACAAAGCGCACTTGATCTTACCAACACACCGATTTTTAGATGCTGCTGCGGAAAAAGCAAAAGGCAAAGAAAAAATTGGTTCTACTCTAAAAGGTATTGGTCCCACTTACATGGACAAAACTGGTCGTAATGGTTTACGAGTAGGTGATATTAGTTTGCCGAATTTTAAAGAAAAATATGAAGCTTTAAAAAATAAGCATCTTGGATTATTGAAATTGTATCCAGCAAATGATGCCCTTGATTTGGAAAAAGAAGAACAGTTGTGGTTTGCAAGTATTGAAAAATTAAAGACGTTGAAACATGTAGATGGTGAGTATTATATCAATGCCGCATTAAATGCAGGAAAAAAAGTATTGGCAGAAGGAGCACAAGGAAGTATGTTGGATATTGATTTTGGAACCTATCCTTTTGTTACTTCCTCTAATACGATTACTTCTGGTGTTTGTAATGGTCTAGGTGTTTCTCCTCACAAAATTGGCGAGGTCATTGGCATTACTAAAGCATACTGTACACGTGTTGGTGGTGGCCCATTCCCAACAGAATTATTTGATGAGACTGGAGAGAAGTTGAGAAAAGAAGGGCAAGAGTTTGGAGCGACAACTGGTAGACCACGCCGATGTGGTTGGATTGATTTGCCACAATTGAAATATACGATTATGTTGAATGGTGTGACTCAATTGGTCATGACTAAAATTGATATTCTCAATATATTTTCTGAGATAAAAGCAGCTACTCATTATCAATACAATGGCGGGTCGCATACCGAGCTACCATATGATATGAATGAAATTGAAGTTACTCCTACCTATAAATCTTATCCAGGTTGGAATCACTCTTT
This sequence comes from uncultured Saprospiraceae bacterium, assembly GCA_937941765.1. Lineage (GTDB taxonomy): Bacteria > Bacteroidota > Bacteroidia > Chitinophagales > Saprospiraceae > CALDGQ01. The sequence goes on along the minus strand of CALDGQ010000016.1, from coordinate 84,992 downwards.
GGATGATGTGAAAAATTTCGATGAATTTCCAAAAGCGGTAAAAGATTATATTGCTGAAATGGAAACAGCGCTTGGCGTCTCTATTACGATGATCTCTACTGGACCTGAACGAGAGAAGTTGGTTTTACGGGAAGTTGTTTAGGAATTAGCCTTTCCAAAGAGAATATCGAATATCGAACAAGGAATACCGAATGTCGAAGTTGAGTACGTCAGGCTGTGCGAAAATACTCGTTCGAGATGAGAGGTTAGAAACCTTCATCTCGTAACACACACGGTATTCGAGCAAAAGGTTTCTAACCTCTTTGCTTTGGGGGATTTTCGCACAGCCTGACGCGAGAACACGCCGTGAGTATACGTCCTCAACTTCGAAATTCTGCGGTTCGATATTCAATATTCTGCGGTTCAACTTCTACTCCTCCACACTAGCCATAACAATATACTGGTAATCCAAACTCTGATCATCTGCAATCACTCGTTTATATCCAGCTTGAATTAATTGTTGTTCCAGTTTACTTAATGCAATTTTATTATCTGCAGGTGGACCGATTGGAATGTTTCTCTTTTTGAAATCAATAATTAGGAGTTTTCCATTTTTACTAATTCCTTTTTTGAGCACCTTTAAATAGTTGATTTTATTTTCGATGTAGGCAATAGTATTTACAATGATCACCACATCTGCTTCCCCATCTTTCAGTTCTGGGCTATTCGGTCCCACTTTTCTTGTTTCAAATTTTGACTGAAATTCTACTGGTAAAAATTGTTTTACACTATCCATAAATGAAATAGCTTGCGGATCGATATCGATGGCAATTACTTTTTTAGCTTGCGGTAATAATCGAAAAGAAAAGTATCCACTACCTGCACCGATGTCCGCAATCACTTTATTATCCAAATCACCCAATCTTTGAATGATCTCTTTTGGTTTTTGCCAGAGAACTCTCTCTTCATCAATCGTATTGACAACATTATCAATTGGGCTATCGGCTTTTGTAGGCTCCCCGTGAGTATGCGTTGTGCCATCCTCATGCGTATGTGTATGCTCGTATTGATGCGTATGGCCTACCGGTATTTTGGTGCCTTGTCCATACTCACTTTCACAAGACATCAACAACGAAATAAAAACTAGAACTACACAAATTTTGTTTGTCAAATACATTTAATTTAATTGGTGTTTGCATAAAGATAAAAAGATTGTTCAAAAGAAATACAGACAACCTGTAAACTATAAAACTCTCCGAGGGCTTCAGCGGTTGAATCAAAAGATGAAGTGTGAATTTCAATTCAATTTTTTCATAAAAAAGTAGTAAGCTCTCAGAGCGTTCATAAGCCTAAGCTACAACCCACAGATCGCCACCATCAAAGCCTCCATCTTACCTCGAATCGCACTACTCTTCCCAGTAAAATTATTAGCAATCATCGAAAAAGAAACTTGCTTACCAGACTTTGTTGTTGCGTAACCAGTATAACTTCTAACCCGAGTCATACCACCACTTTTAGCTTTCAATTTTCCAACAGCAATTGTATTTTTAAACATCCTTTTAAGCGTTCCAGTTTCCCCTGCTTTTGGCAAAGAGGATTCAAAAATGACGTTGATGTTTTTGTCTTTGGCGATTGCGGCCATAAATGCAGCCATCTGTTTTGAAGAAACTGCATTTCGCATAGACAATCCAGATGCATCTACCATAAAAAAAGCGGTATGATCAATTCCATTTTTTGAAAGAAAATCATTGATCACTTCAAGACCTGCTGCTGCTGTTCCTTTCTTTTTGACTTGCATACCCATGGTTCTCAACATAACTTCACAATATAAATTCACACTTTTCTCATTGGTCTCTTTTACAATTGCAGATAAAGGTGGTGAAGTAAAAGTATAAAAAGTCTGATGGACCTTTCCTTTTGCAAATGATTGATTGACACGATTCATTTCTAACAATGTAGTCGCTTCTTTTGAAGTTTCAATTCCATTTTGCTCCAAATAATTCATCAAGGTATAAGCAGCAAAAAATGGTGGGTCCGGAATACTACCTTTGATGGTGAATGGGCCAGCTCCAATTGGAATCGTTCCTCGTATAAAACGAGTATAAGAAAATGGGGAACCATAAATGTAAGCTTGATCACCACTTCCCTTTTCCGCCGACTCCAATTCATTGACGAATAGTAAATTTGGAATACTCGGGTATATTTTGTTGAATTTTGGTTTACTTCCCAGTTTACCCACTTGAGACAATTCTAAATAGTGCAAATTCTCATGTATATTCAGACCCCATGCACCAGCAGCATAATAGTTTCCTAAATCTTCCCATAACCAACTACGACCGTTGACCGCACTACCAAAATAGGAAGCATCACCAACAATTTTACCATTCACTTTTTTGATACCTTCTCGTTTGATTGCATTGACAAATTCGGTCATCACCGTTTCCAAATTTTTCACATTTTCAAAATTAGGCGAACCCAATGTTGGATCCCCATATCCTTTGATGTACAAATTTCCATTCAAGACTCCATTGGCATCAATTTGACCATCATATTGCAACTCCGTTTTGAATTTATATTCTGGACCTAATACTTGTAACGCACAAGCAGTAGTTACGACTTTTAAAGAAGAAGCTGGTGTTAAAACTAAATCTGCATTATGACTTTTTAAGACAGAATTCGAAGCAACATCCATCACGGTCACAGTCAATCCCGCATGTTTCATTGCTGGATCATCTCTCAAATTATTCAATGCATTTTCAAAACTATTTTGAGCAAATGAATTGAGTTGAAAAAAAAGTAGTGTAAACAAAAGTATTAGAGAACGATTCATAACTTTGTGAGGCTTTTGTTGTTATTAAAAGTATTGGTGACTTGAGTTGCCTGAACAAAGAAAAAGAAAATTAGTCAATTGAGCGATTTAAATACAAGTTGGTTGTTAAAGATGGCGTGGCGAGATAGTCGACGCAATAGAAGTCGATTATTTCTATTCATCTCCTCTATTATTTTGGGAATTGCATCTTTGGTTGCGATTAATTCTTTTAGTGAAAATTTGCAAAAAGATATCAACACTGAATCGAAATCTTTGTTAGGTGCCGATTTGAGAATTGAAGGAACGGCGCCAGCGAAAGACAATATCATTGAAGCATTTGATACGTTGAGTACGGCAATGGCAAAAACAACCGAGTTTGTTTCTATGATTCAATTTCCGAGAACAGGTGATACCAAAATGGCGTATATCAAAGGCTTGGAAGGTGAATATCCTTTTTATGGAACCATGTTGACAGACCCAATTGCTGCAGCTACCGATTTTAGAAATAAAAAATCGGTTGTTGTTGACAAAACTTTAATGATCGGTTATGGCATGCAACCAGGTGACTCCATCAAAATTGGAAACACTACTTTTTCGATAGAAGGAAATTTGATAAGTGCGCCTGGAAGTGTTGGATTGACTTCTTCTATAGCACCAACAATTTTTGTTCCAGCACAATACTTACAAGGCACAGGATTATTACAAACCGGAAGTCGTGTAGAACATTTCTATTTTTTCAAAACAAAAGAAACCGCAGATATTGAGGCAACGATAAAAACAATGGAAGCCACTTTGGAAGCGGACAATATAAGAGCAGAAACGGTTGCTTCACGTAAACGAAATTTAGGAAGAGCTTTTGGAAGCGTTGCAGATTTTCTAAATCTTGTAGGCTTCGTAGCTTTATTGTTGGGATGTGTTGGCGTCGCAAGTGCGATCAGTATTTATGTAAAAGACAAAATTCCATCCGTTGCTATTTTAAGAACATTAGGAAGTAAAGGAAGCCATGCTTTCATTATTTTCTTAATTCAGATTTTTGTGATGGGTATTATTGGTTCTGTAATCGGTGCAATATTGGGTAGTTTGTTGCAAGTATTTTTACCATTGGTTTTACAAGACTTTTTACCGATTCAAAATGTGAGTAATGATATCTCCTGGTCGGCAGTGACCAAAGGAATTTTGACTGGAATCAGTATTGCCGTATTGTTTGCATTGTTGCCATTATTAGCGATTCGTAATATTTCTCCACTGAGAACTCTAAGAGCAGGTTTTGATGACGGTGCCCAAGAAAGAGATCCTATTCGTTGGTTGGTGTATGCATTGATTGCATTTTTCATTTTCCTATTCACTTATGCTCAAACGGGAGATTGGTTAAACGCTGCTATTTTTATTGGAGCCGTTGGAGTTGCATTTCTGATTTTATCCGGCTTTGCATTGTTAGTGATGTATTTAGTAAAAAAATTCTTTCCGACCAATTGGAGTTTTACAGCCAGACAAAGTATTGCTAATCTATATCGTCCTAATAATCAAACGTTGATTTTAATCGTAACTATTGGACTAGGGACTGCCTTAATTTCCACTTTATTTTTGACCAAAGATATGTTGCTTTCACAAGTGGAAATGTCGGGAAGTGGTAGTCAACCCAATCTAATTATGTTTGATATTCAGACCAGTCAAAAAGATGGCGTTGCAGCTTTAACTCGTGAACACAATTTGCCAATTATTCAACAAGTACCTGTCGTCACGATGAGAGTCGACGAAATAGATGGCATCACCAGAATGGAGCGGATGGCTGACACTACTTCTAATGTGAGACGTTGGGTTTACAATCGAGAATACCGATCTACCTACCGTGACACTTTAATCGAAACTGAAAAAATAATTGATGGAGAATGGTTTGGCAACCAAACATACAATGAAGATGGTCTTGTCAACATTTCCATATCTACGAGAGTTCAAGATGCGATGAAAGCGAAAGTGGGTACCAAAATAAATTTTAATGTACAAGGTACCATTGTAGAGACGATAGTGAGTAGTATTCGTGATGTCGATTTCAGTAGAGTCCAAACTAACTTCTTTGTAGTCTTCCCAAAAGGAGTGTTAGAAGAAGCACCACAATTCCATGTTGTTGTTTCTCGTACCGAGACTCCACAAGAATCTGCGGGATTTCAACGAGCCTTAGTCAGTAAGTTTCCAAATGTATCTGCAGTTGATCTTGGACAAATACTCAAATCTGTAGATGACATTTTGAGCAAAGTATCTTTTGTCATTCAGTTCATGTCTTTATTTAGTATTCTGACAGGAATTTTTGTTTTGATCAGTTCCGTTTTGTTGAATAAATTTCAGAGAATTAAGGAAAGTATTTTGTTGCGAACTTTAGGTGCTCAAAAGAAACAGATCATCAACATCAATGCGATTGAATATTTCATCTTAGGCACATTGGCTTCATTGACTGGTATTATCTTATCGTTTGCCGGAAGTTATTTGTTGGCAAAATTCGTTTTCAAGATTGATTTTGTACCGAGTCTGTTACCGCCTTTTATTATTTTTATTTCTATTACTTTGATGACAGTTTTGATTGGGATGTTTGGGAGTCGTGGGGTTTTGAGTCGGCCGCCGCTTGAAGTTTTGAGGAGGGAAGGATAGGGAGAATTTAAAATAATTGTCTCATTTCCTAAAGTCGATTTGAATGTATAATGTAAAATATTGACGAGTATTTGTGGACCTTGTTTCGTAGGAGTATTCAGAAGTAATAAGAATTTATTAAATTTCGTGGAATGTGCTTAGTCATATTTCATTAATTTTACTTTGTCCTCGCCGGACTGGCAATACTTTTTCCCGATGAAAAAGTATTCAAAAAATCCTGGCTTTATACAGTTTTTAACGCTCCAAAAGTTTTAAAATCCTAAAATGAAAAAACTCACCTAACATTTCTTTTTCAGATTTAATCGCTTTGCTATGTGTAAAGGCGAGATTCAAGTGTGATATTCGTTTTGCTCTAACAGTTTTCATTTCTTAACGGATTTTAAAACTTTTTCCACTAAACTGTATAATGCCAATCCTGAAATTCTAACCAGCTACTATTTATCAACATCTGGATAGCCCGTATTTTAATAGTTAAAAAATTGACTACCCCGTTTTTCGATCAAATAAGTATAAATTGGTGTCATTATTACCTTATTTTTCATTGACAACAAATTTATAATCAGTCAATTAACATACTTCTGAATAGCCCTACTGGAGAATGATTATTAAACATGAAAAATTAACAAAGATATTGGCTAAAAAACTGCCTTCCCTTACATTCATTTGAAAAAGTTAAATCTAAGGGAATCCCTCAATTTAAAAGCTTTTCACATCGTGGAAAGCTTTTTTTATTCCACTTTGGAACCACACTTAATCATTCTTATTTAACAGTATTTCTTGTTTTCGAATTTTGTAAAATTCATCACTTCACAGACAAAAAGCTCCCATTTGACCGATTTCACCCTTGTTTCTGACCTATTTTGCCCCATTTAAATACTTAATTAAAAATAACTTTGGTATCGCATTTGAGCGAAAGAAAAACAACAAAAGAGGGGTTCTCCAATTTTTTTATAATTCACTTTTAAGAATATCAAGTTCATTTTTCTAGATAATAGATATGTTTAGTAATCTGAGCGAATAGTTGAAAAGTATAACCCCAAAAAACACATTTTATATATTTTGAAAAAATCAAATTATTATGATTTTACAGAATAAGGGTTTTAGAGTTTAACTTAAATAAGATGTCCTTGCAGAATAGTGCGGAGAATCCCTCTACTTTTTAATACTCAATTTGCAAATTGCTTTTTATATTGACTTGGTGTCATACCGAATTCTTTTTTAAAGCAACTTCTAAAATATTTTAGGTCACTAAATCCTACTTTGTAAGCAATTTCAGTGATATTCAATTGACCATCTTCCAACAGTTGTTTTGCATGTTTCAGTCGAATCATTCTGATAAATTCATTAGCAGAGTATCCCAACAGTCCTTTCATCTTTCTGTACAGCTGACTTTTACTAAAAGCCATGGCTTTGCTTAGGTCCTCCACATTGAAATTAGTATTGTCAATATTTTGCTCCACTACTGCTGTCAAGTCATTCAAGAAAATTTGATCTTTGGGAGATACTTTTCTTTCCGAAGGTTTGATATCAAATTTAATATCATCTAATAATTGCGCTTTGAATTGTTGTCTTGTTTGGAGAATATTGATTATTCTTAGTGCTAATAATTTGGGATTGAATGGTTTGGTCAAATAAAAATCAACGCCCTTTTCAAATCCTTTTGTTTGATTTTCTTCTGATGTTTTTACGGTGAGCATACCAATAAAAATATGACAAGTCTTTTCATCTGCTCTTAAATTTTCACAAAGTGTAAAACCATCCATTCTTGGCATCATCAAGTCTGTAATGATCATATCCGGAATGTGCATTTTTGCCAATTCCAATGCTTCTACTCCATCTTTTGCTTCAAGAATTCTAAAATTAGTTTTTAGATAGTTTTTAATAAAACCTCTGATCTCTTCATTATCTTCTGCAATCAACAATAATGGAAGATCATTGTTATTTGAATCGACTGTTTCTTTTTGTGCTGGAAAAATTTGCAACTCATTTAATAAATCTTTTGAATTTTCGGATAACTTTCCAGCACCAATGTGCGCTTGTATTTGAGATTTTTCAAAATGATTTTTCCCTTTTAATAAATTCACTTCAAATGAGGTGCCTTTCAAAGGTTCACTATAAACTTTTATAGCTCCTTGATGCATTTCAATAAGTTGTTTGGTGATTGACAATCCAAGTCCAGCACCATTGGTAGTCATTGTATTTCCTCGATAATATCGGTCAAAAATCAGATCCATTTCTTCTTTCGGAATACCAATCCCATTGTCTGTAACAATCAATTGTACACTGTCCTTTAGCTCTTTTATTTCGACCCTAACAGTTCCACCTTCATCAGTAAATTTAAAAGCATTTGACAATAAATTAATGATGACTTGTTCCATTTTTTCTTTCTCATAAAAAAGATGGATTGGTTTATTTGGCACATTTATTTCAAATTCAAATGAACGATATTGCGACAATGCTTTAAAATTATTACAAATATTTTTAGTGGTTTCGACAATATCCGACTTTGTTACAAGAAGTTTAGTCATTCCTGATTCCAATTTTGATAAGTCCAGAATTTGATCAATCAAGCGATTCAATCTTTCTGCATTATTTAGCATGGATTTACTTTGTCTTTTATCTATTTTGAAGTTTTCATTTTCTACTGCTTTTAATGGGCCGATGATTAAAGTTAATGGCGTTTTTAGTTCGTGAGAAATGTTGGCGAAAAATTGAGAACGCAAATTATTTATTTCTTGTTCTTTATTTTTTTTGATTTTTTCAATTTGTAATTTTGATGTTAGTTTCTGTCGATGTATTAATGTAGAAAATATAAAGTATAAAAAAGCGAAAATTAAAAAGGCATAAACCAAAAAAGCGATTGTTGTCTGATACCAATATGGAGCAATTATTATTTCAAGTTGAGTAATTTTATCACTCCAGTCCCCATTGCTTTTTTTTGATTTTACTTTGAAGATATAATCACCATGGCGGAGATTCGAATACGTTGCTATATTGTTATTTGTAGTGTATCGCCAATCAGAATCATGGTTTTCTAACAGATAAGCGTACTCGTTTTTAGAAGTATGATTAAAATTCAATGTACCGAAATCAATGTTAATATCATCTTGACTGGCTGACAGATTAATTTTATCCTTAGGTAATTCAAAGCTGTTGTTGGCTGCCTCATCACCGTCTAGAACCTCTACATAATTAATATACAACGCTGGGTCAATAACTTTTTCAGAAAATTTGCTAGGATCAAAAAAGTTAAAACCATTGATTCCACCAAAATACAATTGCCCATCATTCGCTTTATAACAAGCGGACTTATTAAATTCATTGGATTGTAATCCGTAAGATAGATCAAAACTTTTTACATTGATTTTATTGTCTTCAAAGTTAAAAGTCCCCAAACCTTGATTGGTACTGATCCATAATTGCTTATGGTCATCTTCCAAAATACTAAAGATGACATCACTTGGCAGACCATGATTTGTGTTGAAATTTTCGAAACTATCCGTTTCAGGAACATAACGATCAAGTCCATTTCCACGAGTTCCAATCCATATTCTCTTTTTAGAGTCTACAAAAAGATGGTTGATGAGGTTGTTACTAATACTGTTCGGGTCATCTGAACTTGAGAAATAACTAATTGATTCTTCAATGATACCTTCGGAATTAACCCGAATTCTATTTAACCCGTGCCCGCCACTTCCTAGCCAAATATTGCCATCACCATCCTCCGCTATCGTCAGGATAATCACACTTAAAATGGAGGGACCAATCGGACTCGGCTGATAATTTTTGAAAGTGTTGCGCTTTGGATCAAATCGATCTATTCCTTTTTGAAAAGAGGATATCCAAATAATCCCCTTACTATCTTCAAAAATTGCTTTAATACTTTTACTGGAAACCCCGTTTTGACCCATAGGAATTGCTTCGAAAGATTGGCTACCTGATCTTTTAATAAATAGTCCTTTATCCCAGGTCCCTACCCAAAGGTTGTCAGATTGATCTTTTAGCAAACACGTAATTACCTTACTATCTAATTCAGATGAATCGAGTTGATGTGCCCGTTGTTTTTTTACGTTTTTCGAATCTATTTTATAAAGGCCATCTTGATCCGTACTGACCCAAAAACTATTATGACATTCTTCAAAATCCGTAACCAGCCCCTTAAAATTAAGATGTGCATAATCTAAATTATGTTTAAAAATCTTTTCGTTTGGATTAATTTGGTTAAAACCTTTTTTGAAAGTTCCTATCCAGATATTTTTTCGACTATCTTCATAAAGCGACCAAATTGAATTACTGTTGATACTGAGCATATCATCCTCATTTGAAAGAAACAATTGTATTTCATTTGTTGGAATATCATATAAAAACAATCCCTGGTTTTCTGTACCTATCCATACCCGAGATTGGCTATCTTTTAAAAGTGATATTATTGATGTTGAATTTAAAAGTTGGTCGAATAATTCAGACTGATTAGTTTGTGATTGATTTAAAGCTACCTTATGCGAATCCGTAATATTTATCGTATACAATCCTTGATCTCCACCTAACAATAATTTTCCATTTTGCAAATAAATAGCATCTCTTACGTTACTAGCTTCGCTAAATTTTTCACACACTGGTTTTCTGTCTTTATTTATTTTACAGACATCACCCACTATATTTACAAACCAAATCTTTTCTTGCTCATCTTCAAATACTTGTACAACAGGATGATGCACTGATATATTTTCAATAGTTGATTCCTCAGAATTGGGATCCCAAAAAAGTAAGCCAATTCTGTCCGTACCAATCCAAAAATTATCATCGGAATCTTGATAAATTACCGTGATTATTTGATCTTTCAAGGCAGAAATCAATGGTGCATACTTTCCTTCATTTTTAAATTGCAATGTTTCCACATCCATAATATTGATACCTTTATCCTTGGTACCAACCCATAGATTGTGCTCATTGTCAATTAACAAACACTCAATATTACTACTTGATATTTGATTTTTATTGCTAGCATCATTTGCACGATGCACGAAAGAACGATACCGACTTCCATCATACCTATTCAATCCATATTGTGTTCCAATCCAAAGAAACCCCAAATGATCTTCACAAAATGAAGTAACCGTGTTTTGAGAAATCCCAGCTTTTGGTTCTTGAAAAAGAATCTCCTGACTCAGTGCATGAAATGGACTAGATAATAAAATAAAAATGATAAGAAAAAACAGTTGATGCATTGTTGGGCAATATTAAAGTTTGTCATTTGGCAAAATGATAATTGAAAGATACCACAACTCCTTTAAAGCGCCAATTTTGAAGCTGATTTTATATTACACTTAATTCGATGTGAATTTAAATAAAATTGTATCAGTTGAAATTAACAATATAGTTTCGAACCCTTTTCCTTAATTTCATTCTACACAAAACGAGATATGTTTAGAATATTGTCTTGCGCTTAGCCGAGCGAAATACTTCTAAAATTCCACCTTATAATAAAACAAAGGCAAAAATCCCAGCTGATACTCCTCCACCACAGGTCCATCAGGATGATCAGGTGCATAAGTCAATGTCAGAATATTTTGAATATTGAATACATTCACTAGATCAATCGCGATTTCGTGTGTTAGTTTTTTGGTGTTGATTCGGTAATTGATTTTCGCATCGGCGCGGAAGTAAGGACGGAATTGCAAAGTATTGGCTGTTTCTTGTTGGTAAATCACTTCTAACTCTTGATCCGATCTTACCACATCGACTTCTCCGTACCAGCGCCCACCATTGTAAGTTACTTTTCCGCCTAGGTTGATGGTTTGGTTTTCTTTGATGGTCCATTCTTTTGCAAACAATGCATTGACGGCGAATCGACCATTGAAAGAAGTATTTCTCCAGATATCGTCACTACCTTTATATTTTGAATTAAAAATGGAACCAGTGAAAAGATAATAATATCCTTTACTGAAATATTTTTCCAAAGTCATTTCCAAACCATAGTTCTGCCCAGCACCACCAGTCGCTAATTTTCCAGGAAATAATCTACTGAATCCCGATCCTGAATTGATTAATGAAAAGGAATTGGTTGCTGCAGAAATCGGTAAGTCGTATAAATGTTGATAATAAGTTTCTAATTTTAGTTTCAAATTATCACCTAATCGTCGGTCATATCCAGTGACAAAATGGATACTTTTTAACAATCCAATTTCATCTAAATTTTGTTCTACTGGATCACCATCAATGGTTTCTTCTCCATAGTAATATAGATAGGTTGGTTGAATTTGAGAATGCAATCCTGTTCCAAAATTGATAGAAGACTTATCATCAATTTGATAACTTAAACCAAGGCGAGGTTCAATGGGTGAAAAACTATTTTTATTGATTCCAAAATACAAACTGGTAATCCCAGCTGTTAATTTTAGTTGATCTGTGAATTTGTGTTTGTATTGCACAAAAGGTTGTACTAGTGGTATTTGATCGGCTGCATCCCAACGCGTTCGCCAAGGTCCAAGCATAACACCTCCAACTTCATTGACAATAGGCGCACGTGCACTATCTCGAAAGACAACATCCAACACATCTACATTGATACCCGCTTTCAAACTTCCTCGTTTTCCAAATTTTTTATTCAAGTTTAAATTGAGGGAATATTTATTTTCTTGAAAACGATAATCTAGCAAGGCAGGCAGTGAGTCTACCACGTAAGCATCATTCACGACTTGACGATAGATATAATTGTGATCAGAATCAACACGAGAATGTGAAACCCCAATCGCTGCTTTTACGAATGTAGATGGATTGACTGGATAAGTGTAACTCATTCCAACAGTACCCATACGGGTCGCAAACAATTGGTCTCGATCATTGGAACCATAGATCAAAGTACCTTCAATCGGCGCTTCTTCATCACTGATTTTGATGTCTATAGAACTGTCTCCACCTATTCCAAAAATGGCAAAGTTGCTTCCATTTTTTGCAGGAAAATTTAATCTAAAAGCAGCATCTTGATATTTTGGAATTGCATCTGTTCCTACATTGATTCCTATAAAGTTAAAAAGTTGCAAAGTCGAATATCGGTACGACACTAAGTAAGATGACTTCCCATTTTTGGACAGGGGACCTTCCGCCATCAATTCTGTTCCCAAAAATCCTAATTGACCACTAAACTCTTGTTTTTCATTATTTCCATTTCTCATTTTCAAATCAAATGCACCGGCTACTCCGTTTCCAAATTCAGCTGGAAAAGCACCGGTAAAAAAATCGGAGTTAGCCAGATATTTATTATTTAAGATGGTTACGGATCCTCCACCTGTTCCAGGGATAGAAAAATGATTTGGATTGGGGATGTTGAGTCCTTCAAATTTCCATAAAACACCTTGTGGGGAATTACCTCTTATAACAATATCATTACGAGAATCATCTGCACCTTGTACGCCTGCAAAATTAGAAGCCATTCTACCTGGATCTCCCCTACTCCCTGCATATCGATCTGTTTCTTGTACAGAAAATTGTCTTGCACTGACTGTTGCCATTTCATTGTTAAGTTCACCAGCTCTTCTTGCAACAACCACTAGTTCTTCCAATTCCAAAACGGATTCTTCCATTTCAATATTTAAAATAACCTCTTTACCAGATCCCACAATAATATCAGAAAGCATCACATCTTTGTATCCCAAATATGAAAAATTGATCGTCTGTCGTCCGATAGGCACGTTTTCAATTCGGTAAGTTCCATCCATATCTGAAGAGGTTCCAATCGTAGTTCCATCTTGCAATACGACCGATGCGTTGACGCCAATTAATGGAAACTGAGATTCCAATTCGATGATGGTTCCACGGACGGTTTGAGTCAATTGAGCTAGCGACGAATGATTACCTAGTAAAATTAAGGACACGATAAAAAATAATATTCTCATACTTATTTTATTTATTGAATTTACAAATAAAACTTCTGGTAAAATTATACCACAGGAAAAGACGAAGTTGATACAATTTGTAAACAGTAGAATTATTTTTTTACAATTGGTAAAATATAGGCGTGCCACGGATAAATTTTGTGCATACTGACATCGTGATCTACCAATAATTATCCTTAATATTGTGTCAAATACTAACAACTATGAGTGTCAACATACATGATTCTTGGAGTGCTGTTTTAAAAGATGAATTTGAAAAACCGTATTTCAAAAGTATTAAAGAATTCCTAGTAACTGAAAAAAAAGCTGGGAAAGCTATTTACCCGCCTGGTAGTCTTATTTTCAATGCTTTTAATTCAACTCCATTTGATGAAGTGAATGTTGTGGTCCTTGGACAAGATCCGTATCACAATCCTGGTCAAGCGATGGGCCTTTCTTTTTCAGTACCTCAAGGTGTGCGGACACCTCCTTCTTTAAAAAATATTTACAAAGAATTGAATCAAGATGTTGGGACTACTATTCCTGATCATGGAGATTTAACAAACTGGACCAAACAAGGTGTACTCTTATTGAATGCAATGTTGACGGTCGAACACAAAAAAGCTGGTTCGCATAAAAAAATAGGCTGGCAAGAATTCACAAATGCAGTCATTAAGAAAATATCAGATGAGAAAGAAGGTGTCGTGTTTTTGTTGTGGGGAAATTTTGCAAAAGGAAAAAGAGAATTGATTGATGAAATGAAGCATTATGTTTTGGATTCTGCTCACCCTTCTCCGTTAGCAGGTGGTGCTTTTTTTGGTAATCATCATTTTTCTAAGACGAATGAGTTGTTGAAGCAGCAAGGAAAGACGGAGATTGATTGGCAGATCGTTTGATTTTTTAAACAAGGACATATTTAATGAGTAAAAATCTTTTTATAACAGCTTGTATACTTGGCGCCATGACGGTCATATTAGGTGCTTTTGGCGCACATCTTTTGAAGGAAAAATTGACTGCTGCACAATTGGTCAGTTACAATACTGGAATCAGCTATCAGTTCTATCATATCGGAGCTGCACTGTTGTGTTGTTTATTTGCGGCGCAATTTAAAATTAAACAATTCAATATCGCAGGTTGGTTATTTATTGTTGGAATTATTTGTTTTTCTGGCTCTATTTATTTGTTGAATATTCGAGATTTGATTGGATTGACGAATTATAAATGGCTGGGGCCGATTACTCCTATTGGTGGTGTATTTTTTATTGTTGGTTGGGTGATGATGATAGTTGGTGGGTTTAAAACTGACTTGAATTAATCTCAATCTATTGTTGATTTTAGAAACTGAAATACGGCAATTTTTTTTAATAGGAAAATGAGAAATTTTTAAACCGCAAAACCGTAGAATATCCAACCGCAGAACCGCAGAAATGGAGTACGTTCTCAACTTTTGCGGTTTTGCGGTTCTTCTGTTTTGCGGTTTTGCGGTTTTATTATTTTTCACTTTTATTTTTTTATCATTTACAACAAAATATATACATGAAAACTACCCCTAAATTTGACCTTGAAGATCGACTAGTTGATTTCGCTGTTATGATATTAAATATGACTGAAAAACTTCCAAGTACCTATGGAGCGAAACATTTATCAAATCAAATCACAAGATCAGGTACTGCACCTGCATTGCTGTATGGTGAAGCACAAGCTGCTGAATCGAGAGCTGATTTTGTTCACAAAATGAAAATAGCATTGAAGGAATTGAGAGAAACCAAAGTATGTTTGAAAATAATCTCTAGAAAAGAATACATTTCTAGTAGTATTAGTGAATCTATTGTTGGAGAAAATATTCAACTAATTGCCATTTTTTCAAAAAGTATTTCAACTGCTAAAAATAAATTGAAGACATAAAATGATTTTGTATAGATTACTCTATTAACACGTTCCTTGCGGAAGCGTAGATACTCAACTTTTTTAGTTTTACTGTTTCCTATCGCAAAAAATCACATAGTCAACTTATTCGGATCTACAGTTGAGCATTTTGCGGTTCTATGGTTTCTATCGCGTAAGCACACGTGCTCAACTTCTGCGGTTCTGCAGTTGGACATTTTGCGGTTCTGCGGTTGCTAACACACAAGCACACCTACCCAACTTTTACGGTTCTACGGTTTCTAAATTTTACATCTCCACAGTTTCTAAATTCTATCTTTTAAATTCGACATTCCCTTTTTGTTTACTTACTTTTATATTCTAAATCAACACAAAAAAATGTCATCATCCAATTACCAATCCTATCTTGAAAACATGCAGAAACTTGCTGATGTAGAATATTCTATAGCAGTTTTATCATGGGACAAAGAAGTCAACTTACCTTCCAAAGGAGCGGCAGCACGTTCTCGTCAAGTAGCAACTTTATCTGGTATTGCGCACGAAATTTTTACAGACAAAAAGTTTGGAGAGACACTACAAAGCTTGTCAAATAATGGCAATGATTTAAATGATCGTCAAAAGAGAAATATCCAATTAACTCAAAAGGATTTTAATCGAATCAATAAATTCGATACTGCTTTTGTAATGCGACGTTCCAATTTAATTTCAACGGCGTTTCATGCTTGGTTGAAAGCGTGTGAAACCAATGACTTTTCAATTTATGAAAAACCATTGGCGGATTTGGTAGATCTCAAAATCGAAGAGGCGGAAATTGTTGGTTACAAAGATCATCCTTACAATGCATTGATGGAAGAATTTGAACCTGGCGCAACCGTTGCAGAATTGGATATACTATTTAAGGATGTACGGAATCAGTTGGTTGAATTTGCAGCTAAAATTCGAAGTAAAAATGAAGTTGACAATTCTTTTTTGAGAAAAAATTATCCTAAAGATAAACAATGGGAATTCGGAATTCATTTATTAAAAAATATCGGATATGATTTTGAAGCAGGTCGTCAGGATATTTCTACGCATCCGTTTACCACTAATTTCTCAGCTACAGATGTTCGTGTAACAACACGTATTGATGAAAATGACTTTGGGAATATGACTTGGAGTTGTATCCATGAAGGTGGTCATGCTTTATATGAGCAAGGACTCCCAAATGCAGATTATGGATTGCCAACAGGAAAATATGTCTCATTAGGAATCCATGAATCTCAATCCAGATTATGGGAAAACAATGTTGGAAGATCATTATCTTTTTGGAAAGCACATTATCCGAAGTTGCAAAAAGAGTTTCCCGAGAATTTATCGAATATTTCATTAGATAGCTTTTATAAAGGAATTAATAAAATTGCGCCGAATTTAATTCGAACTGAAGCAGATGAATTGCATTATCATTTTCATGTTTTGATTCGGTATGAAATTGAAAAAGGATTAATAGAAAAAACGATTAAAGTTACTGATCTTCCTGAAGTTTGGAATGCGAAATACAAGGAATATTTAGGCGTGGAAGTTCCAAATGACAAAAAAGGGGTTTTACAAGATATTCACTGGTCACATGGAAGTATTGGTTATTTTCCAACCTATTCATTGGGAAGTTTTTATGCTGCTCAATTTTTTGCACAAGCTAAAAAGGAAATTCCTGGATTGATTGAACAGATTGAAAAAGGAGATAACCTACAATTGCTTCAATGGCTAAGAGATAAAATCCATCAGCACGGTCGTATCTATGATGCTAATGATTTGTGTGAAAAAGTAACGGGCGAAAAATTAAATTTTAAGTATTTTATGGACTATGTAAATGAGAAATATGGTGCTATTTACCATCTTTAGTAAACACCATTGAATCCTAAAATTTTTTAAGACCAAACCATTTCTCCAATTAATTCGTTAATTTCATAGAACGAGAAAAAAAATTTACCTGCATGTTGTTAAGATTTCTATTTTCGATCTTATTGCTTACTTTTATTCATTCGCAATGCAATGCTGTGGGTAGCCATCCCGCTACTTCCTCATCGAGTATCATCTCTAATCAAAATACACCACAAAAAAAGCAAGGGTTTTTTAAAAAATTACAACATAGCATCCTTTCAAAAAAAGTTGAAAAATTTCTAAAAAAATACGAATCCCAAAGGTGTGATATTGTGGTACTAAATAATGGTGATCAATTCGATGTTAAAGTAATAGATATTACGGAAGATGCCGTCTTGTATCGCGATTGTAAGGATGATTCTGGAGAAGCTACCGATCAATTTGAGGCCAAGGAAGTTTCAGCTGTAAAATTTGCAAATGGAGAATTTTTCGTTTTAAGAGCTGAAAAGCTAGTCAAATCTGAATACAAAGAACCCCTAACCAAAGGTGGTTTTCTATTGGGATTCGTTTTGGGTTTCATCTTTAATATTTTCGGTCTCATCTTTATTCTAATTGCCTTCCATGGCAAGAGACGAACAAATGCACTCTTGGGCGCACTTACAGGCATTTTGGCGCTTATCCTTTTCCTTATTTGGTCAATTCTGAGCGCCTTTTAAGCGTTTTCAAATAGAATTCTCCTTCATTCCTGTTTTTGATTTACAACAATTCATTTGCGAAATACTGAATCACATTAGACGATCCCTGCTCCATCTTCATCAACTTTTAACAGTATTTAATGTCAAATTAAATATTGCATTCCTTTTTAATATTTCGCTAACAGTTGCTTAACCGACCTTAACTTCAGGTCTTCGTTTTAGGAGTATATATATTCATACACCAAGGTTTTTATAATATATTTTAACCAAAATTGAAAAATATGAAAACGACCATCAAAAATGGAATGACATTATTGCTCGTAGCAATCACTGCTTCCTTATTCGGACAAGTATCAATTGGTGCAAAAGCTGGCATCTATCATTCAAATGTAGCCATCGACGGAATTGATAACAATCTACTCCCAAATACGAAAGGCCTTACCGATTTTTCCGGAGGGGTCATCTCAGAAATTATGTTAGGAAACAATTTCGGTATTCAGCCCGAATTGAATTATGAAAAAAGTGGTTTCCAAATCAATGAAGGATTGGACATTGATATTTTTAATGTACCCGTTCCAATTGGATTAAAAGCGAAGGTAAAAGTTGATTATTTAACGATGCCAATCTTAGCCAAATACAAAATTGGTTCTGGTCCAGTTAAGGGTTACATTTCCGCAGGTCCAAACTTTAGATATGCCATGAAAGGAGAAGTCAAAACATTTGCGACCGTGTTAATTGACATTCCAGTTTGGTCTCAAGATATCAACTTCAGTGGGGACAATGTTCAGCGTATGGATATTGGTGGTATTGTCGGAGCGGGCGTATCTTTCACTACGGGACCTGGACAACTTTTCATCGATGCTAGGTACAATCATGGATTTACTCAAGTAGACAATTTTTCATTCGCAGATTTGAAAATGAAAAATACTGGAATGGGAATTAATATTGGGTATATGATGCCTTTGACCAAAAAGAAAATACGCGCTTAAACATAGTTAAAGAGAATAATTTGTTTTAGTTTTCGGCTTATAATTATAAAGGTTTGCAACGTTTGTTGCGAACCTTTTTTTGTAAATATATTTATTACAAATTTCATAGATATATTGGCAACACTCGTCTATATTTTATTGTTCAATTCACATGGTTTGCAGCAATGATTCTATATTTGCAACACTATTTGAAGCACATTTAATTCTGAAAATTATGACAATGAAAATACTATCAAAAATTGGATGCCTACTTATATTGTTAGGTCTTCCATTATTACTCCAAGCCCAAACAGAAAAAGTAACCGTAAGTGGATATTTGATGGATGGAGAAACTGGTGAAACCTTAATTGGTGCCTCCGCCTTTGTACCTGAACTTGGTATTGGTACTACTTCTAATGAGTACGGATTTTATTCTATCTCACTAGACCCAGGAACTTATACCATTGAATTTTCTTATCTCGGATTTGAGACTCAAAAAAAAGAAATCAATCTAACTGAAAATCAAACTTTGACCATTGAATTCGGAGAAGAAGGAATCGAATTAGATATTGTTGTAGTCACTTCTGAAGCGGAAGATAAAAACGTGACGAATACTGAAATGAGTGTCAACAAACTGGCGATGAAAACCATCAATAAATTACCTGCCTTGTTGGGTGAAGTGGATGTTATCAGAAGTATCCAGTTGTTGCCAGGAGTTACTACTGTGGGTGAAGGTGCAACCGGATTCAATGTACGTGGAGGTGGTGTTGACCAAAACTTAGTATTGTTAGATGAAGCGCCGGTTTACAATTCATCTCACTTATTTGGATTCTTTTCTGTGTTCAATCCAGATGCTGTCAAAGATGTAAAATTATACAAAGGAGGAATTCCTGCGCGATATGGTGGAAGATTATCTTCTATTCTCGATGTGAGAATGAAAGAAGGAAATAGTAAAGACTTGGCGCTGACTGGTGGAATTGGAACTATTTTTAGTCGATTGGCAATTGAAGGACCGATTGGAGATAAAGCATCATTTATTGTAGCTGGCCGTCGTTCTTATATTGATATTTTGGCGCAACCATTTTTGAAAGCAAATGATCTAGACGGGACTAAATTAAATTTTTATGATCTTACTTTGAAGACAAATTATAGAATCAGTGATAAGGATCGAATCTTTTTGTCAGGATATTTAGGAAGAGACAATTTTGCATTTGGTCCTGGAGCAGGATTTGATTGGGGAAATAAAACAGCAACATTGAGATGGAATCACCTTTTCAGTGATCGATTATTTTCAAATTTTACGGCTTATTATAGCATCTATGATTATCAAATTGCTTTTGGAGATGAAGCAACCAATACATTTGATTGGTCCGCTGATATTGAAAATTATAGTTTCAAAGTAGACATGTCTTATTTCTTGAATCCTAAAAATTTAATCACATTTGGTGGACAAGGAATATTGTATGAATTTGATCCTGGTCGTGCAATGAGTGTTACAGAAGGTGTTACCAATGACTTCAGTTTAGATCCTAAAAATGCTTTAGAATCAAGTTTATTTGTTGAAAATGAACAGACGGTTAATTCTAAATTATCACTTCATTATGGACTCCGTTTTTCTCATTTCAACTATATGGGTAAAGGAACCGCTTATGAATTTGAAGAAACGGAACCAGGTAAAAGAAAACAATGGACTGGTGTATCACAAAATTTTGACAAATGGGAAAGTATAAAAACTTATGCCAATATAGAACCTAGATTTTCGGTAAAATATCAATTGGACAAATCCATGTCTATGAAATTGAGTTACAACCGAATGGCTCAGTATATTCATTTGATTTCAAATTCTGTAGCAGCAACTCCATTGGATGTTTGGTCACCGAGTACCAATAATTTAAAACCAATGGTGGCTGATCAAATTGCTTTAGGTGCTTTCAAAAACTTCAAAGACAATCAATATGTAACCTCTATGGAGTTATATTATAAAGATTTCAAGTCATTGGTAGACTATGTAGACGGTGCTGATTTATTTGTAAACCCATTGTTGGAAGCAGAATTGAACGAAGGAAAAGGTAGAGCGTATGGGTTAGAGTTACAGATAGAAAAAAAGAAAGGAAAATTTACAGGATGGATCAGTTATACATTAGCTCGTACGGAGAGACAAGTAGATGGAATCAACAATAATGAATGGTTTCCATCTAGATTTGATCAAACACATAATTTTAGTACAACGGCATTTTACAAATTAAATAAACGTTGGGACTTATCTGCAAATTTCGTTTTCAATACTGGAACACCGACTACCTTTCCAACCGATAGAATTGAAATACAAGATTATGTAGTTCCGCACAATACCAACGGTTCAAGAAATAATGTACGAATTCCTGCTTATCATCGTTTAGATCTTTCTGCTACTTTGAATGGAAAAGAAAAAGAAGGCAAACGATGGAATGGCGATTGGGTATTCTCTATTTACAATGTCTATAATCGAAGAAATCCATTTTCTATCTTCTTTAGACAAAATACGATCCGTCCGATCAATGGAGATCCAATCAAAACAGAAGCGGTTAAGTTTTCAGTTATCGGTAGTTTTATTCCTGCTGTTGCATATAATTTCACTTTTAAATAACATCCCAATTACATAAAAATATAGATCATGAATTTTTTAAAAATAACTAAAATAGCTTTACTTGCTTATATCGTATTGAATGCAGTTGCATGTCAAGATGTTGTTGAGGTGGACTTAGAGGAAGGAGTTAGACAAGTGGTTGTAGATGCTTGGCTGACCAATGAAATTGCTCCTCAAACTATTAAGTTAAGAGAAACCAGTCCGTATTTTGAAGCTTCAGCCTCACCTGCGATTACAGGTGCTACTGTTACTGTAACGAATCAATCTGGAATTGTATTCAATTTCCTAGATGACAACAACACAGGAAATTATACTTGGACACCTGAGAATTTCCAGAATCTTGGAATTGTTGGAAATGTATACCAATTAGATATTGAAGCAAGAGGTGTCACCTATCAAGCTTTCTCACAAATGAATCGGGTACCTGTTGTTGACTCTATTGTTATGACTTTTGAAGAAGAATCACTTGGTACTCCTGAAGGATTTTATGGAGAATTCTTTGCGGTAGATTTTGAAGGTCCGGGAGATGCTTACTGGATCAAAACTTTTAAGAATGGACAGTTCTTAAATAAACCTAGTGAGATGAATGTCGCTTTTGATGCTTCCTTTACTGCTGGAAATGGGGTTGATGGTACTGCCTTTATTGCGCCTATTCGAGGAAATATCAATCGCTTTCCGGATACAGGAGCAGATGCGGTTGATGATTTTGAATTGCCTCCATATGTTGAAGGTGATTCGATACGTGTTGAATTGCACTCTATCAATCTAGATGCTTTTTTCTACCTTGATGAAATTAGAACTCAAATGACATTGGGGGATGCTACCCTTTTCGCTGAGCCACCTGCTAACGTAAGTACCAACATTATAACTACAAATTCTGATGAGCGTGCGGATCAAGCTGTTGGATTTTTTAATGTGGCTGCTAAGACTTTTTTGGAAAGGAGAGTTGAGTAAGGAGAATGTAAAATTGAAAATGTAAAATTTGATTTAGGTACGCGTGTATACGTCAGACTGTGCGAAAATTCCCAAAGCAAAAAGGTTAAAAACCTTTTGCTCGAATAACGTATGTGTTACGAGATGAAGGTTTCTAACCTCTCATCTCGAACGAGTATTTTCGTACAGTCTGACGTGCTCACGAATGAGATCATATTTTACATTCGATTCGACTTTAAGAGAGGAGACAATTATTTTAATTCTTAATACATTTAAATTCCTTCAAGGTGTTTTCATTCTCCATTATTTTTCCAAAATAAATCCCTTCAGATAAATCGGACAAATCCAATGTCGTCTGAGATTGATTCAATTCAAATTTAAGAACTTCAGATCCTATTGTATTATAGATGTAGCATTCAACATTATTCACTCCTACTCCATTTAAATTAATTGTAAGTTTACCATTTTCAAGAACAGGATTTGGAAAAATCGAAATGGATTGATTTATTTCATCTTGAATACTCACTTCATTTTCATCAAACAAAGGAATGTAACTTTCTATTTTATTTTGAATGGGTCCATAACTTCCCTCTCCATTTGTCAAAATGATTAATCCTGATTCATCACTTGGATAGTAATTTAATTGTGTTCTAACACCATCCATAAAACCTCCATGACTCCAAAAAGTACCACTGGTGTCACCATACCAAGTATCTTTTCCCCACCAACCAAATCCATTCATCATATCTTCTGGAACAACCGTTGCAAAAGTAGTTGGTTGTAATAATTCAAATCCTTGAAAATTTCCACCCTGTGTATAGGCGATCAAAAAATTTGCTAATTCATTTATATTAGATTTCAACATAGCCGCTGGATATTCTGGAACACTATAATATCCTTGAGGCTGTAGATTGTTATTATATGGCATAGCTACACTATTCGCTTCCACATTGCTATAAAACCATGCTGCTGTATTCATTCCTAATGGATCTTGAATATTCATTTTGCAGTACGTATCAAATGGCATCTCACTTACTTCCTGAACAATGTAACCCAACAATGTAAATCCTGCATTGGAATACCAATAATTGGATTGTCCTGGAGCTGTGGAAGCATAATTTGAAGCCACATAATAATCGCCACCAACTACAAAATAGTTCTCACAAAATTCAGTCAACGAAATAGAAGGATCTCCAATTTGTTCCCAGATTTGCAAATCCGATTCAAAATCTTTTAAACTAGATTTATGCGTCAACAATTGGCGAACCGTCATTGGTGTGTTAGGAAAATTAGGATTGATTACGTCAATAGGCAAATAATCATTGATATCTGTATCTATGTCCAACATCCCATTTTCCCACAATTGCGCACAAGCTGTGGCAACAAATAATTTCGAAATGGATGCTAATGTAAATTTAGTTTCTAAAGTCACAGGAATCATCAACTCAATATTCGCCATTCCATAAGCAGCTTTCCAAATTACTTGATCACCTTTGACGATACATGCACTAAGTCCAGGGATATTTTGAGTGGACATTTCATCTTGAATGTAGGTATCCAATTCTGTCGCTAGGATTTCGTTTGGGGTTTGTGCATGTAAAAACGAAAGGCTGAAGACGAGTAGTAGAAACGGAAGTAGGTTTTTCATAGTTCCTATTTTATTATAACAATCAACTTATTAAGTAACTATTGTTTAATTATCTTTTTCGAAATAATTTGCCGCTCATTTGAAATTTCTATAATATACATTCCAGCAGGAAGATGTTCGATATTTAATGCTTCATTAGTTGAACCGTCGTTTTTTATCAACAATATATTTCCGAAGTTATCATACATCTTAATTGAATAATTAATCCAATCTGATTGAATGATTAATTGATTTAAGACAGGATTAGAAAATATCTTATGATCAACAATTTCATTTTCAGCTACTGAAGTAACTTCTCCATACCATTATTAGTTAGCATCATGTGCAATCCCTCGCCCATTATCATCAGTCAATCGATTGCGATACCAAACATATCCGATACAACCGACTAGCAAATATGGCATAACAAACATGTAGAGAATTCCTTGATTCAATCCTTTACCAGCAGTACCACCATCTTTCAGATTTTGTTCTGCCGACATTTTACACATTGGACATTGTGCGGCTACTTCTGTTGTTGGTAGGAATGAAAAGGTCATTGCTAACAAGGTGATGGTGAGGAAGTTTATGATTTGTTTTTTCATGGTAATTTAAATTTTTCGAAATGACCTTTGGTGTTTTGACGTGCGTACGTTTTTACCCATCCCTGTACCAGCGGAGCTGGACGTCCCTTCCCTGCAAGCAAGGAAAGGATGCGACGTGAGTACGTCAGACTGTGCGAATATGCTTTCGGAAACTGAACCGCAGAATATCCAACCGCAAAATATCGAATGTCGAAGTAGAGTACGTGTCCAATTAAGGATGAAATTCGTTAATACACGTGTATACTCGCGTGCTCAACTTCTACATTCTGCGGTTCCTTGTTCGATATTTTGCGGTTCAATTTCGTTTTCGCACAGTCTCACGTGAGCTCACGAGTTCGCCTGCGCGCTCCCCTTCCTTTTTTAAAAAGGTAAGGGACGTCCGAAGGTACAGGGATGGATCCCACGTAACAAGATCCCTATCCATAACAAGGTCGCAACATCAAATAAATAATAGGCCCAGTAACCGCCACATAAAACCAAAACGGCCAAACTATTTTCGCCATCTTACGATGTGCTTCATACTGTCCTGTATAAGCACGTATGAACGTAAACAAAATAAAAGGCAATGTCAATGCAGCCAAAATAATGTGTGTAATTAAAATAAAAAAGTAAATCGGTCGTATCATTCCTTCTCCACAATATTTAGTTTCAGGAGTTGTAAAATGATAGATCACATATAATATTAAAAACAGCGCAGACAATGCCATCGAAACATAAATGTATCGTTGGTGTGCTACTATATTCTTTTTCTTAATTTGAACCAATGCCAGCAATAGACAGCAAGCGACTATTGCATTGATCGTAGAATAAACTGGTGGAAGGAAACTAAAATCCACTCCAAAATCTGGTTTGTTGTCAGGTCGTAATCCTGCTACTAATGCCAATACTATTACAGATATAATGACAGCAGCAATGTTCATCTTTTTTGCTAAAACTAAATTCGGTTGCATACTATTTCTCTTGTTCTCTTTGTAATCTAGGTTTTGGACGTTTTTCTAATGGGATAGAAATGGCAATATGTTCAACCATTGTTTTGACCCGTGCTTCATCTTTAAAGTCATAATAATTAATGATCTTTCTATCTTTGTCAACTAATATGAAGTATGGATAGGTGTTCGGATTTTGAGGTGTTGATGAAAGCGTAAATCGTTTTCCTTCTGCTTCTTTATTTTCTGCTGGCCATTTAAATCCTTGGTTTAATAGTTGTTGAACCACTTCATTTTCTCCTGTTAAGAAAAAACATTTATTGGGATTATTCATGTTATATTTATCAGCCAATGATTTAAAAACACTCCTTTTTTCTGTTGGCCAATTTAATGCAAAAACAGCAATTCTAGATTCATCTTTTTTGTCAAATTGATCATACAATTTTGATAACACTTCCATTTGTTTTGGCTGGTCAATTACATCGGGTGTCACAAATGTCAACACTGCAATTTTGCCACTAAAGATCGAACTGTCTTTCAACTTTCCATCCGCATCTGTTAATTGAAATGCTGGTAATTCTTGATAGGTTGTCAATTCAGAACGTAATTCTTTTTGGTAGTCCAATCCTTTTTGAAGATAATACCATGACCCTCCAGGTAAGATAACAAGGAATAAAAGGAGTCCTAATCCCATTATTAGTTTGTTGGAATTTCTTTTTTCTGGTTGTGGCATTTGTTGCTATGGTTGGTTATGCTTACTGTTTAACAAAGATAGATAATTGATGTTTTATAATTTCATAGGAATCTTGAAATAAAAAAAGCGTCCAAATTCTCATAAGGACGCTTTTCAATATTTTTTTCTAGTTCAAATTTTTTACATCTTTTAGATCTATGATGCTGCCGGATTTTTTTGGCCTGTCATCTATTGTTTCAGCGTTTTTCTTTTCAATTAAAGTTCGTCTTTGATTCCAGGAATTTCCTTCGCTGAAGAATGCAACGACTGCCCATACTAAAAGTCCCATTGGTAAAATGACACTCATTGCTAAACCTTTTACCTCATATTTCATGTGCATGAATTCATATACGATGTAGTAGGCTTTGAATAGACTTAATCCTATCATCAAGACATACATCAACCAAACTGGCAAATGAAGTCCTTCAATAACGTATCCTTTTCCAACTAAGGCAACAGCCACTTCTAACAGTGTAATCACTGCTAAAACAATCATTCCTTTGTATACTACTTTTTTTGACTCTTCGTAACTTAAATCGCTCATTTTATAGAAGAATTAATTTTTATTAAATTTTAAATAACGTTAATATGGGTGACGCCTAAGTTCTTTATAGCAAATAGAAAACCAAGAATACAAATACCCATACCAAATCGACAAAGTGCCAGTACAACCCGATCTTTTCAACCATCTCGTAGTTGTTAGTTCGATTGTGATAAAGTCCACTAGCAACATTTATTAAAATAATCAACAAGAATAATACACCAGAGAATACGTGAAAACCGTGAAATCCAGTGATAAAGAAGAATAGTGATCCAAATGCAATCGGACCAAATGCTTCCGTTTTGATAGAACCGTCTGGTGTTTTGAAAGCAGATGGTTCGTATAAATGGGTGCTATGATTATAAGTAATTAAGTATGGATCTTTTGGGCTAAAAGATTCACCTGACATGACATGGCCATGGTGATCTTGTTTGACAAACAATCGATTTTCTTCTATGTCCTCAACTCCAGGTTTTATGTAATAGGTAGCAGTTACACCATGTGCGTCCTTTGTTACTTTATCATAACCTGCACCTTCAATTTCTGCTCCAGTCAAATAAGTACCAGAATCTAAATGAGAAGAGAAAGGATTTTTTGTAACGGTTACTCCTTCCACGTTAATCATCGTGTTCCATTCCCAAGCTTGACAACCTAGAAAAGCAGCACCACCAATTACAGTCAGCAGCATCCAAAAAATAACACCTCGTTTATTCCTACGATGACCTTCTTGTACGGCTCTTACCATTGTCACGGAACTTAAGATCAATACAAAAGTCATTACTGTCACAAAGATGAGTGGCCATCCTGTTTTTCCACCAGGAAATGCAGAGAATACATGATCCGGAACTGGCCATGAAGGCATACTAAAACGAATTGCTCCATATGCGATCAAGAAACCTGCGAATGTGAAAGCATCCGACAATAGAAAATACCACATCATCAACTTTCCGTAGCTAGCTTTGAAAGGACGTTTTCCTCCTCCCCAAGCTTCACCGTCATGTGAATCCATGTAATCTGTGTGGTGTAGATGTCCTTCCTCAGGAATCACATCTGTATGTGCTGTATCGTGAGCCATTCTGATTAATTAGTTATTACTGTAGTACAAAAAATAGTAAAAGATAAATCCAAAGAATTCCCATGAAGTGCCAATAAGTTAAGGTCATTTCAAAACGGAGTTTTCTTTGATTCGTTACTTTATATTTTAAAACAAAAGCGTGCACCAATGCGACAATCATTGCCGCGATACCACCCAACAAGTGAGCAGCGTGCAAACCTGAAATTACATAAACAAAAGATCCAGATGGATTTCCTGCCAACTCCACTCCTATCGATTCCATCGCCAACCATCCTGAATACTGCATTCCTAAGAATACCATTCCCAAGATAAATGATACCACTAATAAGCTACGATACAATTGTGCATTCCCTTTTTTGAAAAAGTAATATGATGCTTGTAACGTAATACTACTACCGATGATCACTATCGTGTTGTAAAAAAATTGTACTGGCAATTTAAACTCTAACCAATTTCCAGCAGCTTTTCTTACAATATATGCACTTGTCAATGCTGCGAACAACATAACGATACTTGCACAACCAGCCCATAACGCAAATTTATGCGGATGAATTTTACTGTGATAACGTCTTTCTTTTTTGACTGACAAGTCCATTAATTAATTTTATCTAAATACAAAACAATAAAAGCAAGCGGCAAATAAATGAATGAACTAAACATCAATTTCAATGCAGCTTCTCTTGTACATTTCTTATATAATTCGAATCCTAAAAAAGCATAAATCAGCGTACATACTGTTAATAAGGATGCGGATATAATTCCTGTTATTCCTAAATAATATGGCGTCCAAATACATGGTAAAATCAATAACGCATAAATCATGCTTTGAAATCCAGCCGAAGCATCTTTCTCTCCATCTTTGGAAGGCAGCAATCTGAATCCAGCGTTGGTATAATCTTCATGTCCTACCCAAGCAATCGCCCAGAAGTGTGGAAATTGCCACATAAACTGAATTCCGAATAATGCCAATGCCAATGGTGTCAATCCACCTTGCAATGCAACGACTCCAATCATCGCTGGTAAAGCACCAGGTATCGCTCCTACAAAAACTGCAATCGGCCCTACCCTTTTCAAAGGTGTATAAATAAACGAATAACATATCAATGACAACATTCCTAATAAAGCAGTCAAAGGATTGAACAATGCCAACAATATAATTCCTGCCATGCTCATAAAACCTGCTAGCATCACTGCTTCAGAAATTTGCATTCTACCTGCTGCCAAAGGACGATCCGCAGTACGTTTCATTTTTTGGTCAAATTCTCTTTCAAGTACTTGATTCAAAGTATTGGCTGCACCTGTTACTAAAAATCCACCTAGTGCTAATATGGCCAATGCCATCCAATTGATAACTCCATTTGAAGCAATTAAAAAACCCATAATTGCAGAAAAGACCACAAGCAAATTCAATTTGAATTTAACCAACATCTTATAGTCGTTGATCTTTTGACCAAGGAAACTAGAGCGGTTTCTTTTCTCAACTTTGGATGATATTGCTTTTGTCGTTTTCAATTTTTTATTTCATAGATAGCCTTGAAAGGGCTACCCTATTTTATTAAATTATCAGCTTTCAATTTGTACGTTTACTGCACAATAAAGATCTCAAAGCCCTTTCAAGGTTTAATGAAGATCTTCCGCGTTTTCTTTTTCCTTTTCTGTCAATGGAACAATTTGAGGAATAAATTCTACTCCATCTTTTCCATAATCATAAGCCCAACGGTGTACCGCAGGAATGTTTCCAGGCCAGTTTCCGTGAATACCATCAATTGGTGTCGTCCACTCTAAAGTTGTTGCACCCCAAGGATTTTTTGTAGCAACACGTTTTCCTTTCCAGATACTTACAAAGAAGTTGACTACGAATAAAATCTGTAAGAAGAAAACAATGATTGCTGCAATCGTAATGAATTGATTCATTTGACCGAAGTGAGAGAAGGTATCGAAATTGTCGAAACGGTAGTATCTACGAGGTACACCAGCCATACCTAAATAGTGCATTGGCCAGAAAATCGCATATGCTCCAATCATCGTACCCCAGAAGTGAATTCTTCCAAGTGTTTCGTTCATGAAACGTCCATACATTTTTGGGAACCAGTGATAGATTCCAGCAAACATTCCAAAGAATGCAGCAATACCCATTACAATATGGAAGTGAGCTACTACGAAGTAAGTATCGTGCATTTGAATATCAATTGCAGCGTTACCAAGGAAGATACCAGTCAATCCACCAGAGATGAATAATGATACGAATCCAATCGCAAATAACATGGCACTTACAAATCGAATATTACCTCCATACAAGGTCGCAATCCAGTTAAACACTTTCACCGCAGATGGTACCGCAATAATCAGTGTAAAGATGACGAAGAAGTTAGAGATAAATGGATTTACTCCAGACATAAACATATGGTGTGCCCATACAATAAATGATAAGAATGCAATCGCCAAGATAGAAAAGACCATGGCTTTGTAACCGAAAATTGGTTTACGTGCATGTACCGAAAGTACTTCCGATGTCAATCCCATTGCTGGAAGAATAATAATATATACCTCAGGGTGACCTAAGAACCAGAAAAGGTGCTGGTATAAAACCGGACTACCACCTACGTGATTCAATGCTTCACCACCGATGAAAATTTCACTTAAAAAGAAACTAGTTCCCAATCCTCTATCAAACATGACTAAGAATAAAGCAGAGACTAGTACAGGGAATGATAATAATCCCAAAATTGCCGTAATCAAAAATGCCCAAATTGTTAATGGCATTCTCCACATCGTCATCCCTTTAGTTCTTAAATTCAATACCGTTGTGATATAGTTGATTCCACCAAGCAAAACGGAAACAACAAATAATACCAAACTTGCTACCCACATCGTCATCCCTGCACCTGATCCATCGGAGGCCTGAGGCAGTGCACTAAGTGGAGGATAAGCAGTCCATCCACCGGCAAAAGGACCAGTACTTAAGAACAATGAGCAGAACATAATGATACCAGCCGTAAAAAAGAACCAATATGAAAGCATATTCAATAATGGTGAGGCCATATCTCGGGCTCCTACTTGCAGTGGTATCAGTAGGTTACTGAAGGTACCGGACAGTCCGGCTGTCAAAACAAAGAAGACCAATATGGTTCCGTGCATGGTGACCAGTGCGTAATAGAATTCTGGTGCCAATGTACCGATACCGGCATCATTTACAGTAATCCATTTTCCTAACAATGGTTTTAACCAAGCTAAACTATCTTCTGGAAAGCCTAATTGCAATCTAAAGATGATTGACATTCCTGCACCGATAATTGCCCACATCATTCCTGTAATTAGGAACTGTTTCGCAATCATCTTGTGATCTTGACTAAAAATGTATTTTGTAATAAAACCTGATTGATATTTATCTCCATGATGGTGATCATGAAAATGGTCATCAAATCCTTGTTCTTTAATCAGAACATCTTCGTCGTAATTTACTACTGACATAATGCTTATTTATGTTTTCATTCCAAAATAGGAATGTGCTTATCTTATTGAGAAATAATTCTAAACTCTGTTCTTCTATTCTTTGCACGACCTTCAGCCGTTGCATTATCATCTGTTGGTACGGTATCTCCATATCCTCTTGATGTCATTCTTGAACTAGTCACCCCTTTATTCAACAAATAGTTGACAACGGATGCAGCTCTTGAATTTGACAATGTTTGATTGCTTGTTGGATTTCCTACATTATCTGTATGACCCATTACTTCAATCACCATTTCTGGATATTTATTTAAGGCACCAATTAAGTTGTCCAACTCGTAACGGGAGTCTTCTGTTAAATTAGCAGAACCGGTTTGGAATTTAACGTAATCTAAACGGATTACTTTATCTGTTTCAGAAGCTCTTGCTTTTTCAACTGCGTTGTTGAAAGTTGCTCTTCTGTCACGAATTTCAAAATCTATTACTTGTCCTTTAAAAGGATCTTCATCTCCATTTCTAATCTGAGTTTTGTAGAAAGAACTTTGTGTTGCTACCCAAGCATCGTATTCTTCTTGAGTTACAATTCTCACCAACTTTCTCATTGAGAAATGACCTTTACCACACAATTCTGCACAAGCCAATTCATATTCAAATGCTTCCCATAACATTGGACTTTCTGGATCATCAGGATCAGATAGTGCTTGATATTCAGGATACTCTTTTAAGTTTTGACGATATTGTTCTGTTGTCAAAGTAGGTTTAAAAACGAAGTAAGTTGGTAGTCCAGGAATCGCATCCATTTTTACACGGAAATGTGGTAAATCAAAGTTGTGTAATACATCACGTGCTGTGATACGAACTCTAACTTTTTTACCAACAGGAAGTACAATATCTGCTGGTTGAAAATCATCCCAGTTTTTAGCATCGGTGAAATCTTGACCTAATGGATTAATTCCTGTAATTTTTTTGTAATCTCTAGTTCCTAATTTTCCATCAGCTCCAGGATATCGAAGGAACCAAGCAAATTGAGAACCAGTGGCTTCAATCTCCATATATTCTTCATCCGGACCAACATCTGCCATTACGGTATTCCAAGCATCCAATCCACCAACAACCAAAATGGTCATAACAAATGCAGGAATGGCGGTCCAAATAATTTCCAATCTATTATCATGAGGAATCCACAAAGTCTTACGTCCTTTTTTATAACGGTATTGGTAACTAAACCAAAACAAAGCAATTTGAGTGGCTACAAATACAATTGCTGTAAAGAATACGGTAACATTAAATACACTATCCAATAATTCACCGTGCTCTGAAGCGGAAGTATGCGGTCCATACCCTAAACACCAGTTTTTATAATAAGCAGTTGTCCAAACAGCCATGATCATAAAGCCAATAACGAAAACAACGCATAGAATTCCGTGGAAGTTATTCGCACTATTTTCAGCAGCTTCTTCTCCTCTGATTTTTCCCGCCAATTCATTGACACGACCTAACTGGACGACTACGATTCCGATTAAGATCAGACATAAAATGATGATTAAAGTTGTCATTATATATTTTTCTTTTGAAGTATCTTCTAATTTATTAACACCAATTCGACCTACATGGTTTATGAATGGTGGTGATAACTTTCTTCTAAATAAGGATCATTTTTAGGTTCTAGCTTAGCACTTGATAATGAGCTAAATACGACAAATAAAAACATTGCCAAAAATCCTAAAAAGGTTCCAAGTTCTAACAATCCAGGAACTGTAAATCCTGGTGTAAAAGGTACGGCGTGACTTTCATGTCCATGATCGTCATGTCCATGTGCAGCATGGTCATCATGTCCGCCATGCGCATCATGTCCACCAGCAGCAGATGTATGTGCTTTGTGGTCATCATGTCCTTTATGTTCTGCGCCATGTCCATCGTGACCAGCTTTGTGATCGTCATGTCCATGAGCGTCATGATTCGCTCCGTGTTCTTGTGAACCGTGTGCAGCATGTGAAGAAGTTCCATGCTCAAGTGCATGTTTTGCTTTCTGACCTGCATTTTCTAAATGTGCACCTGCTTTGTGTGCAGCATTTTCAACATGATCACCAGCTTTATGAGCTACCTCTTCCATTTTGCTACCTGCTTGCTTTGCTGCATCTCCAACTTGATTGGCAGCATTTTTTGCGGCATCTCCAACTTGGTTGGCTGCATTTTCTGCTTTTTCAGCAGCTTTATCAGCGGCTTTTTTCAAAGGGTTTTGATCTGTATCCAAAGAAGTAAAAACAGCTTTTGCTTCCTTGTTATTTTCAATCAATCCGTTGTAAGTATCACTGTGTCCATCATGACCGTGATCGCCATGACTCATTTCATGTGTTGTATGTAAAACACCTGGCTTAATCATTAAGAAGAAATCGAACCAGTGAGAAAACAACAACAATGCTGCTGCAAAACCAACTGTACCAAATTTTCTTTTCGTTGAATTACGCATTAAGATAAAAAATGGGAGTGCAAAATTCATGGCCAAATTTGCCCAAAATAAGAATGGGTAATTGTCCAATCTGTGTCTGAAGTAAATGGTTTCTTCACCAACGTTTGCATACCAAATCAACATGAATTGAGAGAACCATAAATACGCCCAGAAAATACTGAATGCGAAAATGAATTTTCCTAAATCATGAATATGTTCAGGTGTTACACTTTTATAGTAACCCAATGATTTCAAATATAAAACAATCAATATCGTCAATGACATTGCTCCAACAAACCAACTAGCCGTTGCATACCAAGCAAACATCGTTGAGTACCAGTGTGAATCAATCGACATCACCCATTGCCAAATCATGGCTGCACTTGAAAAAGCTGCTAGTGGCAAAAAGATACCTGCAACCAAACGCATTTTACGGTGATGGGTAAAATTGTTATTCGCATCATCATCTCCATTTCTATCTTCACTTAAAGACAAGCTTCTCAATCTCCTAGAAAATGCATACCACATTCCAACAATAACTAACGTTCCGAATGTCCACCAAGATTTATTTAAGAATGGTGCTTTACCAACCATTATCTTGTCATAATTAGCATGACCAGGTTCTATCAATGTCGGATCCGCCCAGTGATACAAATGGTGCCATCCCATCCAAATTCCAGCACCAATAATCATCAATAATCCAAGTCCGAAAACTAGGAACATGGAGTAAGCTTCCCAAATTCTTTTAATGACTGCATACCAACCTGCATAGGCTGTAATAAATGCGCACATACAAAAAATGGCAATGAAACCAAATCCAGTAAAATAAACAGTATTGTGCAAAAGATTACTCCAAAACCTAGCATGCAATGGAGTCGAATCCATAAAATAGGTCATTCCTAAACAAACTGCACCCAAAATCATGAATCCAATTAGAACCGTACGTTGGTACCCTTCAAATTTGAACTCTTCATTTTCATAATGACGTCTATACGGATCGTTATGTGATGTTGCTGACATTGTTATTTATTTTTTACCCTTTCGGGAAATTTTCATTTTAGTTTTTACTCACCACCGTTTCCAGTGTCTTTCTTCTTAAGTGCATCTTTTATCTTTCCACCAACTTTCTTGCTTCCATCTTTTAATTTACCACCACCTTCTTTAATCTTCTCTCCTACTTTCTTAAGGAATTTTTTCTTCTTACCTTTTTCTCCAACAGTTGTGGTTCCAGGAACTGCAATGCTACCTTGTGTTTGAGTTGTTGTTGACTGCACCCCACTTTGCATGGTTCCATGTTGAATACTTTGCATGCCTCCATGTGTTCCGTGTGTTCCACTATGATTATTTGTACCAAGTATATTTCCACCATGGCTTCCAGAAGAATGTCCGCCACTTGGACTCATATTAAAATCTGGATTGCTATCCATAGAAACTCTTCTTGAATAATTTTCACCAGCAGGTCTTCCACCACCACCTAAAGTATTGGCAGTTTGACTATATTCTGTTGAGTTAGATTTTGCTTGTAGGGCACGGATGTAGTGAATCACTTGCCATCTTTCTTCATAAGATAATTTATCTGCATAACCGCCCATCACATTTTTTCCGTGCATAATTGCATGGTAGTAACGACCATTGGTTGCAGAAATAAATGCAGCATCAATAAGATTGGCAGGTTGTGCACCATAGTTAGCATTTGGATTTTCGTCTGCTACTAAGTATCCATTCCCATCTCCTTTTTTTCCATGACAAATTCCACAAAAGATATCATACAAATTTTTTCCTTCCGCCAATCCAGCAGTTGTAATAGGAAAAGGGTTTTCAATGATTTCATTCATTGCACGTGTTCTTTCTTCCTCTGTATCATTATAATAGTATGGCACTGATCCATTAGGAGTTGTAGCAATTGCTGTGAGTGAATTCATTCCTCTCAACATAGCATATTTAGATGTTGAAGCACCTGCTCCTGCATATCCACGAGGGATGGTTCCTTGGACAGGTTTACGTGGCTGTGCCATTTCGTAGTATTCTGCTTCTCCACCCCAACGATTGTATCGGTAGTAATCGTAATAGTTGGCTTCATACGCAACAGAGTGTCCCATATCTGGCATGTATTCATTTCCTGGGAATTCTCCTCCAGAAGGTGAGCAACCAAAAACAACAAGGCCACAAATTGCGATTAATATGAATTGAATATTTTTCATTCTAAAAGTTAATTCTCGTGATTTAAATTACCTTGGTTTGGACTTCTGTCGCACCAGTCGTTTTGAAAAAATCTTTAAGTTTATCAATATCAACCGGGTGATGATCTGGTCCATGATGATCCTGACTTCCACCTTCTACATCAAAAGCAATACAGAATTTATCATCTGTAATACGATCGTGTAAAATTGGATTATCAGCACCAGGTCCCATTCCACAAATGGTATAAAAAGTTACCACCATTCCAATTGCAGCAAACAATACTGTCAACTCAAATGTAATTGGAATAAATGCAGGTACAGACCAGTAAGGCTTACCACCAAAAATGATTGGCCAATCACGTGTAAATACCCATGACATAAATAAGAAAGCAGTTAGTGTACCCATTGATCCATAGATAAATCCTGCAATGTGCAATCTAGATTCTTCCAAGTCTAATTCTGGATCGAGTCCGTGAACTGGAAAGGGAGTATAGACTTCATCTATTTCAATGTGAGCAGCTTTTGCTTTTCTTATTGCTCTGATCAAATCTGTTTCATCGTCATAAAGACCGAATAAAACTGTTTTATTTTTATTTACCATTGTCTTAATAAAATTGCTTAATTAAGTACTTAATTAATATCGAATTCGATAAATATAATCTTGTATCCTAAATGAGGTGATTATTCGTTTTACGAAATTTTACCACCATCTAACTCATCTTGCCATTTTTCCAACTCTGTCCATCTACCTTCATCAGCCATTTGTGCTTGAACTGGCCATGTTGTTGGGTCCATTGTTTTGAAAGTACCTCCTGCTCCTACCAACAATTCTTTTAGTTGTTCTGGATTAGCAGCAGCTAATGTTTTCCAGTTTTTCACTCCACCTTCTTTCAATACTTTTTCTACAGCTGGGCCAATTCCTTCGACTTTTTTCAAATCATCTTCATGTGTTCCTAATGAAGTTAAACCAGCTCCTGCTCCAACACCTGCTGCTCCTGCAACAAATGAACTTTTGAAATTAGGATCATCTGGATCTAAATTAGTATCCACATCTTTAGTTATAGATGTTTTAGGATCGTCTTCAATTTTTTGATAAGAAGTTGTTTCCTTTTGAATATCTGTTTTTCTAACCGTATCAACTTCTGGCGCAGTTGCAACATTGGCACTACTATCCAAAAATGAATTTGAGTCTGAAGTTAATTCATGTGTTTTTTCATGGTCATGTCCATGATCATCATGATGTGCATGATGTTTTGCATTAGGTCCAGTGTATTGGTCACCTGCAGTTTTCAAGATAGACTTGATCTCCGCGGCTGCTACCACTGGTGCAACTCTCAAGAACAATAAGAACAAAGTGAAGAACAACCCAAAAGTTCCAACATAAATACCTACCTCAACCCATGTAGGTACATAGTAACTCCATGATGATGGCAAATAGTCACGTGCTAGTGTTGTTGCAATAATTACGAAACGCTCAAACCACATACCGATATTTACAACAATCGATAATACAAAAGTCCAAGCAACGCTTCTTCTGATTTTCTTGATCCAGAAAAATTGAGGTGTAATTACGTTACAAGACATCATACCAAAGTATGACCACCAGTAAGGTCCTAAAGCTCTGTTATAAAATGCGAATTGCTCATATACATATCCAGAATACCAAGCGATGAAAAGCTCCGTTAAGTACGCAACTCCAACAATGGAACCGGTACAAAGGATTACTTTATTCATAGACTCAATATGTCCTATTGTAATATAATCTTCAATTTTCAATACTTTTCTAACAATCAACATCAACGTCAATACCATTGCAAATCCTGAGAAGATTGCTCCTGCAACGAAGTATGGTGGGAAAATTGTCGTGTGCCATCCTGGAATTACAGAAGTGGCGAAATCAAAAGATACAATAGTGTGTACAGAAAGTACCAAAGGTGTTGCGATACCTGCCAAGATTAATGACAAAGATTCCCAACGTTGCCAGTGCTTCGCTTTTCCAGTCCAACCAAAAGCCAAGAAGCTGTATATTTTTTTACGGAATCCTTTTGCTCTATCTCTTACCGTTGCAAAATCCGGTACCAAACCTGTATACCAGAATAAAAGGGATACTGTGAAATAAGTGGAGATTGCGAATACATCCCAAAGCAAAGGAGAATTAAAGTTTACCCATAAAGGTCCACGTGTATTTGGATAAGGGAAAATGAACATCGCCATCCAGATACGTCCCATGTGAATCCCTGGAAATAGGGCTGCACACATTACGGCGAAGATGGTCATTGCTTCTGCAGAACGGTTTACCCCCATTCTCCATTTTTGACGGAACAAAAGTAGAATCGCTGAGATCAGCGTTCCTGCGTGACCGATACCGATCCACCAAACGAAGTTGGTAATATCCCAACCCCATCCAATTGTTCTATTCAAATCCCATGAACCGATTCCATACCAGATGGTCCAAAAAATGGCAACGCCTCCAAATGCTAACAATGCAAGTGAGGTCATTACGCCGGCTATCCACGCGAAACCCGGGACCTTCTCAGTAGGTCCAATCAAATCTTCTGTGATTTGATGGTAGGTTTTACTTCCGGTTATTAGCGGTTCCCTTATGTTGGAAATAGGTGCGCTCATAAACTTATTTGGTTTTAGAATTCTGCTTAAAACAGAACTCCTTGATTATTATTTTAATTCGTTAAGTGGTCATTTTATTTTGCTCCTTCAAGAGCTTTACATCCACTATTTGTACATTGGGGCGTTGCCCCAATTTTCTGATTTAACCTCGTTGGGGTTTTATACGTCTATCTGCTCGTTTCTGTTATTTACTTTCATTGAGTAATTTACAGACGGTTGAATATTCACTTCTTCAATCACTTGGTAAGTCATATCAGATGCGATACGTTTGTTTACTTCAGCATTTGGATTATTCAAGTCACCGAAAATGATGGCTTGAGTAGGACAAGCTGTTTGACAAGCTGTTCTTACATCATTGTCAGCTAATGCTCTTCCTTCTGCTTTGGCAGTCAATTTACCTTCTTGAATTCTTTGAACACAGAAACTACATTTTTCGATCACACCACGTGAACGAACTGTTACATCTGGATTCAATACCATTCTAGTTAAGTTATCAGCACCGAATGGAATTTTCTCATCGTTGATGTGTGGTTGGTTACCAGGAAATAAATCTGCTGTTGTGTAATCCAACCAGTTAAAACGACGTACTTTATAAGGACAGTTATTTGCACAATATCTTGTACCAATACATCTGTTATAAGTCATTTGATTCAATCCTTCAGAACTGTGGTTGGTTGCTGCTACGGGACAAACATTTTCACATGGAGCGTTATCACAGTGTTGGCACATCATTGGTTGATACACCACATTCGGATTTTCTGCATCCCCGTAGAAGTAACGATCAATTCTCAACCAAGACATTTCGTGGTGTCTGTGAACTTCCGTTTTTCCAACTACAGGAACATTATTTTCAGCCATACAAGCAACCGTACATGCAGCACAACCAGTACATGCATTCAAGTCTACGTGCATTCCCCAGTGATGACCTTGTCCGTAATTCACTCTTGAGTATTCGTCAAAAGGATATAATGTTTGATCATTTAAGTATTGGTGATGGCTTCTTTCTTTTACTAATGCAGGAACAGTGGCAGCCAATTCATCCACATGAGAAGTACGAATGATAGAACGATCGACTAATGAACCTTGGAACGCTAAAATTTCTTCATCTACATTGATCACTTCATCAGAACCAGTTTTGGTTCCCGTCAATCCCATTGTGTGATGGTATTGTACGCACGCTAATTCTTTTTCACGACCAACAATTTCAGATACTGAAACATTGGTTGCATAATATTGTGTGTTTCCGTTTTTATCAATTGACAACCATGGGTACACGTTGGTTCCGATTCCAGCACCACATTCTCCAACAACTTCACGTCCGTAACCTATTCCCATCCCTAAAGTTCCTCTCATCATTCCAAATTGTGGAACTGCAGAAACTTTCTCTTCACGACCTTTGATTCCCATGTTGACATAGTCTCCATGGCTCTTTGCATTTTTGCTACCAATTCCACGGAACGTATCGTAATCATCTGAACCATTCCAGTGTGTAGGAACTGTCAATTGATTTCCCCAAGTACAACGAGTCACTGGATCTGGTACTTCTTGTAACCAAGGATTGTTGGCGTATTGACCTGCACCAATATTTAATGATTCGAAAAATTCGATTTCCAAATCACTATTAACTGGTTTATTGATTTTTGCAGCAGCTCCTGAAACGCTTCCAGAAAAACCGCTTGCTGAAGAACCTCTTGGTGCTTCATAAATACCATCATGCAAAGTGTTGTCCCAGAAAGATCCGAAAGAAGCAAATCCACCTGCTAAACTTTTCCAGCTATTTTTTACATACTCGTAATATGGCTGATCTGCATTGGTATTTAAATTACCAGATTTTGCCCAGCGCAATAAAATTTCTTCCGCTTGTCTGGTTTCAAACAATGGAGAAATGGTTGGCTGGATTAAACTATAATATCCTCGCTTAGGTTCTGCATCTCCCCATGATTCCAAGAAGTGATGGACACCGATGACATGATTGCAAAGTGCAGTCGTTTCATCCATGTTGTAACTCAAAGCGATTTTGTTTTTTACTTTTCCGAATGCAGCAGCGAAGTCACCGGCATTTGGTAAATCGAAAGCAGGATTGGCACCCCATACAATAACAGTGTCTACACTTCCTCCTTTCATTTCACTGATCGCACCTTGGATAGATGAATCTAATCCTTGACGTTGTAGGGAAGCACCGGAGAAACTTAAGGTATTTCCGTAAGCACCGATCATGTTGTTGATCGCATTTACTAATACTTGTTCTCCGACATTATTAGAACCTGAAACTACTAACCCCGTACTTCCAGCATTTGTCAAATCTTTTGCAGCAGCTTTCAAACCTTTCTTAGCAGCAGCGTTGATAGCTGGAGCAGAAATACTTGCACCACCGGTGATGGCAGCTACTTCATTATATAAATTTGCGATGGCAGATCCTTGCTCAGAAGGCTTAATTAAAATACGGTTATCCGCATTTGAACCTGTCAAAGACATCATGCTTTCCACTTGAATGTGGCGAGACATTTTTGCTTTTTTATGGTTCGGAATTCTTCTGTTTTTAGAATAATCGGCAGCGTATTCGATTGGAGAAATCCAAGTTCCTAAAAAGTCTGCACCAACACTGACAATCACTTTAGCTTTGTCGAAATGGTATGCAGGAATTACTTGGTCACCAAAACATTCCTGATTTGCTTCCAAGATTGCCGAAGAAGAAACAGGATCGTAAGTAACTACTTTAGCGTTTGGATAAGCAGCAGTGAATTCACCCAAAGCTTTTTTAGCAGTTGGACTTAAAATCGTGTTGGTAATAATTAAAATACGGCTTCCCGCATTTAATTTAGTGCCCATTGCTTTATCAACTTCTGACCATGACATTGCGGTCATCGTTTCACCATCTTGGCTGTAGCAGCCTTTGATACGATTGGTATCGTATAATGAAAGCACTGCAGCTTGCGTACGAGTGTTCGTTCCACCTTTGGTGACACCAGATAAACTATTTCCTTCGATTTTGATTGGACGGCCTTCTCTCGTTTTCACTAATACAGCACAATAATCACCACCATTCACAAAAGAAGATGCGTAATAATTTGCGACACCTGGTACGATGGCATCTGGTTTAGTTACGTATGGAATCGCTCTTCTGATTGGTGCATCACAACCGGCAGCCAAAGTAGCTGCTCCTAATCCAAATCCTAGATACTTCAAAAAGTCTCTACGGTTGGCTGGTGTTTCGACAACAGCTTCGTCAGATAGCGTATCAACGATAGGTAGTTCAATGAATTCTTTATCGATTTGAGTTAACAAATCTGGATCATTGATTTTATCACTAATTCCTACCCAAGCTTCGTTTTTCTGGTTTTTCATATATATTCTTGAATGAAAATTTTTCTTTTTAATAATGGTTTTTACTAGTTGCTTCGTTTCATTGCTACGACGTTACTAGTAATGACATTTTTGACATTCCAAACCACCAATTTCTTCAACAGTTACTTTTGTACGATCTCCTTTTTTGATTTCGTCGTGATATACTTTATAGGAGTCGTAATATTCATTGTCTTGAAATTTTACTTCTGTTTCTCTATGACAGTTTACACACCAACCCATTGATAGTGGTGAGTATTGACCGACTACCTCCATCTCTTCTACTTTTCCGTGACACGTTTGGCATTCTACCTCTCCGACAGTAACGTGTTGTGCGTGATTGAAATAAACGTGATCAGGTAAGTTGTGAATACGAATCCACTCGATTGGACCACCAATTTTTTTCTTCATTGGACTTGTCAATGACGAGACGATATCTGACCATTGATCTTCCACTAAGTCGGTTCCTCTTTTATCTAATTTCTCCAAATTTGCTTCTTTCAAATATTGAGCTTTGAACCACTTTTGATAGATTGCTTTTATGGAATCACGTTCTAATTGATCGTAGTTTTTGATATACACATCTTCTGTTGGATCGTACCCTACTGAAGCGTAGATTTTAGATATTTCTCCTGTTCCATACTTGCTTCCTTTCTTGACTGCTTTGTGGCAATTCATACAAGTATTAGCGGCAGGGATAACAGAGTGCTTACTACGACGTGCTCCATCATGACAATATTGGCAATCGATCTTTTGTGCACCTGCGTGTGTAGCGTGTGAGAATTTAATCGGTTGTTCTGGTGTATATCCTTGTTGACGACCGATACCGATTGCATTATTGACAGTTGTGTAACCACCCCAAATCACCAATCCAAATAGTATAAAACTGATAAAACTCTTACCACCAATTGATTCTAGTAAGCCTGGACGAACCGCATCAGTCGCACCGCCTTTGACTGCAATCATATGATTCAGGTTCGCAATAATTCTAGCTAAAACAACTGCTAAGGCTGCCAATACGAAGGCAACTAATCCATATAATGGCAAATTATTTTTCTTTGGTGCATCTGTTCCACCAGTTGGGCCTTCAGGCAATTTAGGTGCATCATATGTACCTTTGTATTTTCCGTCAATATAACCTAGAAGATTTTCAATATCCTGATCTGATAATTCTGGAAACGGTGTCATTAAACTTTGCTTCCACTCATTATAAAGATCATTTGCATATTTATCACCTGAAGCGATGACTGCTTGAGAGTTTCTAATCCATGCTGCTAAGGTTTCTTCACGTCCTTCCCAGCGTTCTTGAACACCACCTAATGCAGGACCTGTCAAATCATCCTTCATATTCTTGTTGTGGCAAGTTGCACATTTTGCTTTAAATAGCGCTTTACCACCAGCAAGATCTGCTTCAGCAGAGATTGGAGAAATCTGTATTAAAGAGAAGAAAAGAAATAAAACACAGAGTTTCAATGATTTATATATCATCAGATAATTTTTTGGTATATCGTATAATTCCGCTAAAATCAGGCACTTATGTTGTGTCATGATTTTGTCAGCGCAAAAGTACAAATCAGTACCAATTAAACCAATAGAATATAGGTACTCATATTTATTTAGATTTCGTCTAAATAAGGAGTTGAATGGAACATTTCTAATGGCTAATTGGATTAATAAAATCTAATATACATAACTCCTACGAAATCAAACAG
This sequence comes from uncultured Saprospiraceae bacterium, assembly GCA_937941765.1. Classification (GTDB taxonomy): domain Bacteria; phylum Bacteroidota; class Bacteroidia; order Chitinophagales; family Saprospiraceae; genus CALDGQ01. Next base: position 41,459 of record CALDGQ010000016.1, on the reverse strand, counting down.
ATACTGTTGCTTTTATGTGTGGATATGGTTCGTAGTTTAACAATTTAAAGTCATCAATTTTGAAGTCAAAAATTGAATCTACCTTAGGATTGATTTGCATCTTTGGCAGTGGTTTAGGCGACCTAGTCAACTGTAGTTTGGTTTGCTCTAAATGGTTGATATATAAGTGTACATCTCCAAAAGTGTGAACAAATGCACCAGGTTCCAAATTGCATACTTGTGCCATCATCATAGTCAACAAAGCATAGGACGCTATATTAAAAGGTACGCCTAAAAAAGTATCAGCTGATCTTTGATATAATTGACAACTTAATTTCCCATCTGCCACATAAAATTGAAATAAGCAATGACAAGGACTCAATGCCATGTGGGGCAAATCTGCTACATTCCATGCATTCACAATGATGCGTCGAGAATCTGGATTTGTTTTAATAGTATTGATTGCATTACTAATTTGATCGATTACTTCTCCATTGGCACCTTCCCAACTTCTCCATTGTTTACCATAAACAGGACCTAATTCCCCATTTTCATCTGCCCATTCATTCCAAATGCGTACTCCATTTTCTTGAAGGTATTTGACATTGGTATCGCCATCTAAGAACCAAAGCAATTCGTGAATGATTGATTTGAGATGACATTTTTTGGTTGTGATTAACGGAAAGCCTTCTGACAGATCAAAACGCATTTGGTAACCGAAGACACTTTTGGTACCAGTACCGGTTCTATCAGATTTAAGGGTTCCGTTGTCAAGGATATGTTGGAGAAGGTCTAGGTATTGTTTCATGCGGATGAAGATACTGAAAATTGAGAAAAAGATAATAAAGAATTAGGTCTTCCAAAATTAAAATAATTACTACTCCATATTTTTTGATTATTCAAAGGATTTCTTGGTTCTAGTATTGACTTTATAATTATAAAAAAAGTTGTAAAAATATTGTTATTTTCCACTCTAAAACAAACTAAAACTATGAAGTCTTTATTATCAATCGCTTTTACATTACTATATTTCATCAACTGTCAAGGTCAAATGCTTTTTGACGACGGATATTTCATTGACAATGAAAATAATAAAGTAAAATGCTTAATTGAACTTGGAAATTGGAGAATCCATCCAAAGAAAATTGCTTATAAAACTACCGCAGATGGTGAGGTCAAAACACTGATGGTTAATGAGATAAAAGAATTCGGATTGGGTGATGGATTATTTGAAAGATACATTAGCCGAATTGTTGAAATTGACAAAAGTAGAGATGACTACAGTATGTTAAGTACAGAAAGAAATCCAGTCTTTAACCAAGAACATTTATTCTTAAAAGAAATTGTAACTGGTACTGCCAGTCTTTATGAATTTAATGACAAAAATAGAAAACGTTATTTTTATAGTATTGAGGATGGGCCGCTAAAACAACTTGTATGGAAAGAATATCGACTACCAGAGGGGCAACAAGCTGGCGCCGTAGGTAAAAGTACCATCCAAACAAATCGTCAGTTTCGCCAACAACTTATAAATACGCTATCATGCAGCAAAAATTCTAGCCGGAAATTAAAAAGCATAAAATATATAGCGGCCGAGCTTAAACCTTACTTTATTAATTACAACGAATGCAAAGATCCAAATTATGTTTACCGAAGTGAAGCAGAAATCAAAGTACAGAAATCAAACAGTGATCTTTTTAACATGTGGATCAAACCTGGTTTTAAAGTATCTTATCTAAACACAGAAACTTCAGCTTTCCCTTTTGACAATTACCTTTTTGGATATAAACCTGGTTTTCGTTTTGGATTGGACTTTGAATTTTTTCCGCGTTACAATAATTCAGGGAAACAAATATCAAAAACAAAATGGTGTTTCATTGCAGAGCCTGTGCTTCAGACATTTTCTGCGTCCGATGAGGCATCCTATGTGCAGTCTGCAGGTGTCATTGAAACCGATCCATTAACTGTGACCTATAAATCTGTAGATTTCACATTTGGATTGAGATATTACTTTTCTAGTAGTGAAAATTTGAGTTTTCATGTAGACGCAAGTAGAGTTGCTTTTGATATATTAAATGAAGGAAACATCTTGTTTGAAAAATTTACATTTTCGAATGCTGCGATGACCCCAGGTGGTAATTGGCGGTTTGGAATTGGGGCTACTTATTCAGATAAATTCTCTGCTTCCGTCAATTATCATTCTCGAAGAGACTTATTTGCTAAGACAAAAAACTGGGTGTCTGCTTACAGAACTTTAGAGTTAGTATTTGGATACAAGTTATTTTGAATGGTGATTTCTTTGCTTTTTTAGCTAATTGATAGTAGGTTCATCTAAAGTAAAATTTCACATAAAACCTCTAAACAACTAATCATCAACACATTAACCACACAGGAAAACCATAAAAAGACGTTAAAATTTTTGATAATACGTCAAAGTCAGTTATCTTGATAAGGCTAATACTAAACAACACGCTATGAAAAAACCTATCATCTTCACCCCAGAAGAGAAAGCGCTACTGCTTTCTAAGACCGATTCAAAGCTAAATTCTCGACAAAAAAAGGCTGCGCCTAGGAGTAAGATTGATGATCTTGCGGAAGAAATCATGGATATGCTTACTTCAGAATGGGACCACCATTATCGAGTAGACTGCAGCAGTTTTATGGATCGATTGGTCAGAGAATTTCTATCCAATTATGGTGTCAGCGTCATGAGCCATACTTACAAAGCTACAGAAGTGCGTATTAATGCTGATTTTGAAAATAAATTGGATCCAGACATGTTGGAAACTTGTGTTTCTATTTTAGAAAAAATCAAAGATCAAAAGCACAAGATTAAACCGCTGGACTTGTTTGATGTATCTGCTCCTTTAGAAATTGTCAACACTTTTGAAAGTGAAAAAGAAGTTGTCGTGGAACCAATTGTTGCACCAGAGGTGAAAATGATTGTCTCTGAAGATAACATTGTAATTCCTGAAGTCAAAGTTGTGATTACTAGTAATAATGAGTTGGTTCAAGAAGAAAAAGTGATTGTTAATACATTCCATCCAGTTATTCAAAGTGATACTTTACTTTTTGAATTTGCTTAAAATCTGAATTATTAATACTATTAATTAAATCAAAAAAGCCTGACCAATTTCAAATTGGTCAGGCTTTTTTATCATTTATAATGAAGTGTTATCTTCGTCGTCGTTTTTTCTTCTTAGAACCTCCACCTGTGTCACCAAAACGGTAACCAACAGCTAGTGTCCCAACAAAATCAACTCCAAATCCATCAAATCCACTCTCGTCCAAACTACCATCATTAAAGGTAAATTTCTCACCCAATGCACGGCCACCACCAGCACCAATTTCAAATACAAGACCGCTATCCGCAACCCATTTGTATCCTACTAAAAGACCGATTGCGAATCCTGATAGTTTGTATCCAGGGTCATATCCCCAAACAGTTGAATCACCGGAAAACTTAGTTGATCTAGGACCTAGATACATTCCAGCGTAAAACTTATCACATCCATCTTCTGGACTGAAGTAATACTTACCTGAAAGACGTACTCTGTAACCTGATTTCTTAATCTTAAAAGAATCATCGATTAATCCACTACCTAATGTATTTCCATATACCAAACCAAGTGAAAGTTCCACACCTAAATTGTCATTTACTAAATATTCAGCTGCCAAATCAGGGCTACTAAATAAAATACCTAGTGGGTTGATTTTTAATTCTACTTGTGCTTGAGCTGATGTCAAGAACATGCATAAACATGAAAGCAATAAAAGCTTTTTCATAGATTTTTTGTTTTAATTTTTAATAAATTGGTTATTTCAAAACTAGATTGGAACCGTACTATTTAAAGATAAATATACTTGTTAAAGCTTGATTCCAAAAAAAAATAAATATAACACTTTCTATACAAACAACTAATTTTTCAGAAAAGACTTTGTTATAAGTAAAAAAAATAAATTATTACTTTAACATTTTAAAATCCAATGTTAATTAGAATCTAGATTTTTAAAACTAAAAATCTATTTATTTGTTAAAACTTTGTGTAAAAAAAACTAACTAAAGAAAACAAATATGGCCTATCGCAGCCTTCGTGCATGTGTTAATGATTTAGAAAAAAATGGGTATTTACTTCGTATCAAATCAGAAGTAGATCCAGATTTAGAAATGGCTGAAATACACCGACGTATTCATGAAAGTGGAGGTCCTGCCATTTTGTTCGAAAAAGTTAATGGAAGTCCGTTTCAAGCAGTCTCAAATATATATGGAACCAAAGAACAAACAGAATTTTTGTTTCGAAAAACAATCCCGTATGTTCAAAAAGTAATTGAACTAAAAGCTGATCCTGCCAATTTTTTCAAAAATCCATTACGATATTTATCGGCTCCTTTTACAGCATTGAATGCGTTGCCAAAACGAAGTCGTTTTGGTAATGCTTGCACCTACGAAACGACCATCGATCAATTGCCGCAAGTGAAATCATGGAAAGATGATGGTGGTGCTTTTGTAACATTGCCACAAGTTTTTACTCTACCTCCTGGTAAGAAAAAAAATGTGATGCAATCCAATATGGGGATGTACAGAATTCAGTTGTCAGGAAATGAATATATTCAAAATGAGGAAATTGGTTTGCATTATCAATTGCACCGAGGGATTGGTGTCCACCATACTGCTTATAATGAATCGGATGAGCCTTTTCGATGTTCGGTATTTGTAGGTGGACCGCCATCGCATGCGTTTTGTGCAATTATGCCTTTGCCGGAAGGATTGTCGGAATGGACATTTGCTGGAATGTTAGGTGGTAGAAGGGTAAGATATAATAGATGGAATGAGCACTTCATTTCTTCAGATGCTGATTTTTGCATTGTAGGAACGATCCAAAAAAACAAGAAGAAGCCGGAAGGTCCATTTGGAGATCATTTGGGATATTATAGTTTGCAACATGACTTTCCCGTTATGAAAGTTGAAAAAGTATTTCATCGAAAAGATCCGTTGTGGCATTTTACAGTTGTCGGAAGACCTCCACAAGAAGATTCTAATTTTGGTTATTTAATTTCTAAACTAGTAAAATTATTGGCTCCACAAGAGTTTCCTGGTGTCAAAGAAATAAATGCGGTGGATGCAGCTGGTGTGCACCCATTGTTACTAGCAGTCGGTAGTGAACGCTACATGCCATTCAGGGAACGAAAGCCAGAAGAAATATTGACCCAGGCCAATCGAATTTTGGGAAGTGGACAAACTTCATTAGCAAAATTTTTAATTATTGCTGCTACTGGTGATGGAGAAATTAGTTGTCATGATATTCCTCATTTTTTCAATCATGTTTTAGAACGTATTGATTGGCGAAGAGATTTACATTTTCATACTAGAACAACGATTGACACGCTGGATTACTCTGGTTCTGGGTGGAATGAAGGATCAAAAGTAATCATGGCCTGTTGTGGAGATAAGATAAGAGACTTGACTGGCTCATTGCCTGACAATTTTGATTTGCCAACAGGGTATTCACAACCTCATTTTTGTCAGAAAGGTGTGTTGGCAATCACGGCTCCAAAGTTTGAAAATGAAACTACCGCGGCACAAGATGCTGCAACGATTGCCAATCATTTGGAACGATATAACTTAGATGGTATCCCATTGATTATTCTAACAGATGAATCCGAATTTGCTGCCAAAAATCTGAACAACTTTGTTTGGACAACCTTCACAAGAGCCAATCCGTCTCATGATCTTTATGGTGTTAAAAGTTGGACCAAACATAAGCATTGGGGATGTGATGGATCGTTGATTATTGATGCACGAGTGAAGCCTCATCATGCACCACCACTGATTCAGGATGAGCAGGTGAATGCAAATGTAGATGCTTTGTTTTTGAAGGAAGGGATTATGAACGGTGGATGGTAGAAGGTGAACGGTGAACGGGAGCTCGCGAGTGCACAGCGTATGCTTCACGAGCTCCCGTTCACCGTCAACCGTTATCCATCTACCGTCCACCATTCCGAATAAAAAAATGTTAAATTCAATCCCAAAGTACACCGAACCAACTATCTTTAATTACTTTTAAAATACAATGAGAAAACATATCGAAAACTATTTCCAGTTTACGCGTTCCGAGCGTATTGGTATTTTTATCTTATTGTTCCTTTCTCTTTTGACATGGCTCTCCTACCCAATTTATACTCATTTTGTGGTTGATAAAACAAAGACTGATTTTTCAAAATTCAAAAAAGAAATTGCTTTGTTAGAAATCACTATTAATGAAGCAGAAGAAAAGGAAGGGAATAATTTCCAAAAATTTAACAACGCCTATTCAAATACTGATTATCCAAAAAAATATAACCGAAAGAAAGAAAAAGCAGTCATCACTCCATTTGCATTTAATCCGAATTCTATTTCTCAAGCAGACTTACTAGTGATGGGAATTCCTAAAAATGCGATTGATAATTTGATAAAATTTAGGAATAAAGGTGCCAAGTTCTATAAGAAAACGGACTTTAAAAAGGTGTATGGAATAACGGATGATATTTATAATACAATTGAACAATTCATTCAACTACCGATTTCTTCCACCAAAAAATTGGAACCTGAAAAGTATCCTGAACTGAAAGAAGTAGCTAGGGAACTGACTCCTCAGCCATTCAATCCAAACACCATCTCTAAATCAGCAATGGTTGAAATGGGAATATCAGATAAAGTGGCTTCTACTATCGAAAGATTCAGAAACAAAGGCGGCACTTTTCGAAAAAAAGAAGATTTGTCTAGAATTTATGGTTTAAAAGCAACCGATTATAGCAAATTAGAATCCTTTATTAACATTCCAATTCCGGAAAAGCCTAAAAAGGAATTTGCAAACGCAGCACCGAAATTTGTCAAAAAGAAAAAAGAAACACAACCAATCGATATCAATAAAGCCACCATTGAAGATTGGTCTACGCTAAATGGTATCGGCGCAGGTCGGTCCAAAATGATTGTTGCCTATCGTGAAAAGTTAGGTGGTTTTTATACGATCAATCAAGTCAGTGAAACGTTTGGTTTACCTGACTCTACTTTTCAACAAATAAAACCTTTCCTGATAATTGATGAATCAAATTTGAAAATAAATATCAATGAAGTAACAATAGATGGGTTGAAAAAACATCCTTATCTCAATTTCCGTCAAGCAAAGGCGATTGTCAATTATCGGAGTAATCATGGTGCTTTTGAAAGCGCATCGGACATTGCGAAAGTACGTGCTTTGACTAAAAATGATGTGGAAAAGATATTACCTTATTTAGCGGTTGACGGTAGTCGGTGAACGGTGAACGGGCACACGTGAGCTAGCGTACTCACGTGTGCCCGTTCACCGTTCACCGTTTCCCGTTCACCGTTTAAAGTTTAAAGTTTAAAGTTTAAACTTTATTTATGCACTCCATTAGAAACCGGCTTATATCTTTCAATAAACTCTTTCAACTCATCAACCATATCAGGTGAGCCGATCACGATGGTACATCTTTGGTGTAATTCTGTAGGTTCCATTTCAAGGATCCGTTCCAATTGAGCGCTGATGGCTTTACCTCCAGCTTCTTCGACAATCATTGCAAGTGGATTACATTCATATAACAATCGAAGTTTTCCTTTTGGAAATTTACGAGTATTTGGATACAAGAAAATGCCACCTTGAAATAAAATACGGTGAATATCTGACACCATCGAACCGATGTAACGGAGACGTAAATTCATGTCAGAACAATGATCGATGTAACGACGCATTTCGACATCAAATTTCAAATAATATCCTTGGTTGACAGAATAATAATTTCCTCTAGATGGAATTTTGATATCTCGGTGAGACAAACAAAATTCTCCAATGGAAGGATCTAATGTGAATCCGTTGACACCTTGACCTGTTGTATAAACTAAGATGGTCGAAGTTCCATAGACCACATAACCGGAAGCAACTTGTTCAACTCCTTTTTGCAAAAAGTCTTTTATATTGACCGCTTTTTTAGTGTTACTTTTTCTTCTGAAAATTGAAAAGATCGTACCAACAGAAACGTTGACATCAATATTTGAGGATCCATCTAAAGGATCAAAAAGTACGACGTACTTCGCTTCCTTTTTTCCAACAGATTTAATTTTGATAAAACCTTCTTCTTCCTCCGAAGCTACTCCGCAAACTTCTCCACTATTTTTCAAGCATTCGATCAATTTATCATGAGCGTACATGTCCAATTTTTGAACTTGCTCACCGTGTGAATTTTCAGATCCTTCAACACCTAAAATGTTGACCAATCCGGCTTTATTTACTTCTCGATTGACGATCTTAGAAGCGACACCGATATCACGAAGTAAACCCGTTAATTCTCCGGTTGCTTGTTTAAAATCCTTTTGTTGATGGATGATAAATTCATCAAGGGTTACAATTCTATTCATTTCTTAAAAGTCTGGTTAAACGTAAATGGTCCACAAAAGTAGTCCTATTTTATCTTATTAGAAAGTAGTTAGACATATATAAAGAATTTATCTGCAATAATCATACAAATTTTTGATTGTCAAGGGTTTTTACCTTAAAATTATGTATAATTGTTATACAACAGCTTTACTAAATAATTCCATTATGCGACTAATACTTACACTACTTATCTATTGTAGTTTTACAATTTTGACCTATGCACAAGAATCTTTAAATATGAATTTGCTGGTCAGTTGGGACGATGACACCTTACCGATTTCACAAAATAACAAGGCTTTTAATGATTGTTGGGGCTATGCTGCCGATGATCGAGAATATGCAATTGTAGGTGGCGCTGCTGATATTTTCTTTTTTGATATTACTGATCCGGTCAATTTTGCATTGGTTGCAAAAATTCCTGGTGGCACTGTGACCAATTGGAGAGATATCAAAACTTATAGAAATCGTGCCTATGCAGTGTCGGATGCATCGACAGAAGGACTGATTATTTTTGATCTTTCTGATTTACCTAACAATGTAACGGTAACTTATCAAAGCAATGAATTTTTTGACCGTGCACATAATATTCAAATTGAGGAAGCGACTGGTCGATTATATGTTTGTGGTCAACCTAGTTCACTTAAAGATTTATTGGTTTATGATATTGCGACCGATCCAGACAACCCTGTTGAAATAGGTAATCCAAATTTGACCGGAGGATACGTGCATGATTTATTTGTCCGAGATAATATTGCTTATTGTGGACATGCCAATAATGGGATGTACATTTATGATTTAACGGATCCTGCCAATCCTATCGAACTCGCTTCGATTGCTTCTGATGGATACAACCATTCTAATTGGGTGAGCGATGATGGGAATACTTTGGTGATGGCGGAAGAGACTTTGGGCGTGCCTTTGAGTATCATTGATATCACCAATTTTATGAACTCAGATATTGAATTAATCAACTCTTTTCAGTTTCCTTTACTAGCACCAATGCATACCAATAATGTAGCGCACAATCCATTTATTATCGGCGACTTAGTTTACGTCTCACATTATGAAGACGGTGTGCAGGTTTTTGACATTAGTGATCCGATGGCGCCACAACAAGTAGCTTACTACGACACTTGGGGTGACAATACTGAATACAATACCACACAAGGCTGCTGGGGAGTTTATCCTTTTTTACCTTCTGGGAGAATTATTGCTTCTGATTCTAGCAACGGGCTTTTTGTGTTAGAAATGGATGAATCCGTTAGAACCAAAGATATCCAAAGTAATGCTTTTAAAGTCTATCCAAATCCTGCTTTGGAAAATTTGACCATTGATTTAGGTGAATTTGAGGAAGCACCCGATCATTTTGAAATTCATTCGGTTGATGGGAAATTGATTCGATCTCAGGAATGGGATGATGACTCGATTTTTATTGGAGACCTGTCTGAGGGAATGTATTTTATTTCTTTACGGATTGGGGAGGTGCGTTATAATGCTAAGTTTGTTAAGGGGTAAGAACACATAAGTCGGGCGACAAGTCGCGGAGGGCGTGTTTTAACACATAGATCACATAGATCACATAGATCACATAGAAACACATAGGATCTTGTTTCGTAGAATTGCCTCACGCAGCTGCTCAACCCACCATAAAAAAAAGTGCCATCCTAAGCAGGATGGCACACAACATAACCATGAAAATACATAACCACTCTTTTGCCTTTCGGCTAAATCTTAATAGGTGAAATGTTTGTTGCTTATGAAAATTCCGAAGAATTTTTCATGGTACTACACACTTTATCTTTAATTTTCTTTTACGACATAATTGACATGTGGCATTTCACTCTTCTCATCTTTTCTGATGAACACTTCTTCCACTTCGTCCTTTAATTTCAATTCTAATTTTAGCAATCCATTTTCAACTTTCAGTAAATCGAAAGCTAACATATTGGCTCCGTCAACAATCTCTGCACTTCCTTCTTTTACTACTTTGGATTTTGCATCTACAAAATTGTATTCCAATTTATCTTTTACAGAGGAGCGAATTGTCAAAGTAAAAATTCTATCAGTGATCGTACTGCTCATTGCGGTGATCAAGAAATTGTTTTCATTATTTCTCGTCATCAAAACTGTTTGAGAATAAGAGAAACCGCCATCGGTATCAACTTGCATCAATCTGTAAAACATTTTATTTTCTCCGGTTGATAAATCTAAGTATCTGTAATTGTTATTTTCTTCCGTTGTTCCAGCAGCTTTTACTTGACCTACTGTTACGAAATCCATTCCTTCCATTGACTTCTGAACTACAAAAAACTTACTATCAACTTCTTCTGCTGTACTCCATGAAAGCATGTTTCCAACTTCCAACTCTTCCACTTTCATGTGTTTTGCATACACAACTGAGGCAATTGCATTTCCCCAAAAAACAGTAAGGATGAAGGCGCCAAGTAGGCATCTAAATCTGAAACTAAATTTGTTGTTTTCCATGTTCTTTCCTTTTAAGGTTATTTTGATTCTTTGGGATGTCGTCAAATCATTTAGTATTTTGAACCAAAATCAAATTGCTTTCGGAACATATTACTATTAACATGTATTAGAACAATTTCTATACCAAAAAATCTTTAATGTGTGACTTAGTATTCCTTTATTACGAATACACCGCTAAAATTTCTATATGAAAAACCTACTTTACTTTTCCTTCATTCTACTTTGCTTTTGTTGTAAATCGACACAATTCGCTGGTTATCAATTTGAAAAAACAGCAATTGGTAAAAATGCAATGGTCGTTACGGCACATCCATTAGCTACCCAAATAGGTTTAGACATTCTCAAAAAAGGAGGGAATGCGGTAGATGCGGCGATCGCGGTTCAGTATGCATTATCCGTAGTGTATCCAGTCGCAGGTAATATTGGAGGCGGCGGTTTTATGATCATTCGAATGAAAGATGGAACCAAAGAGGCACTAGATTTTAGGGAAAAGGCACCAGCTGCTTCTACTAGAGATATGTATTTAGATGAGGATAAAAATGTCATCAAAGGAAAAAGCACCCGTGGTCATCTGGCTGCTGGTGTACCTGCAAGTGTGGATGGTATGTTTGAGGCTTTTGGAAAATACAGTCAATTAAAGGACATGAAAAAACTGTTAGCTCCTTCTATTAAATTAGCAGCAAAAGGATTTCCAATAACAGATCAACAAGCAGGTAACTTGAATGAGAAGCAAGCAGATTTTAGAGCATTAAATACGACCATGCCAGTGTTCGTAAAAGAGGTTCCGTGGAAAAAAGGAGACCTCTTATTACAAAAAGATCTGGCAACAACACTTCAACGAATCAGTGATCATGGAAGAGCTGGTTTTTATGAAGGAAAGACTGCGGACCTGATTGTCGCTGAAATGAAAGCTGGTGGTGGGATCATGACACTAGCAGATTTGAAAAATTACAATTCCGTTTGGCGAAAACCTGTAACTGAAAAATACAAAAATTATGAAATCATCTCCATGCCTCCTCCTTCTAGTGGTGGGATTGCGTTGATGCAGTTACTAGGAACTACTGAAAATTATCCAGTAAGTGATTGGACCTTTCATTCTAAACAACATATTCACTTAATGGCTGAAATTGAACGACGGGTTTATGCCGATCGATCCAAACATCTTGGAGACAGCGATTTTTATCCAGTTCCTACTGCTGAATTATTAGATCCTGATTACTTAAAAATGAGAATGGAAAATTTTGAGATGGAAACAGCTGGGGATAGTAAAGAGATAGCAGGTGGCGTTTTCAATCCCGAAAGTGAAGAGACGACCCACTACTCTATTGTTGACAAAGAAGGGAATGCGGTTTCCGTCACTACTACAATCAATGCAGGTTATGGTTCCAAGACAGTTGTTTCAGGAGCCGGATTTTTGTTGAATAATGAAATGGATGATTTTAGTGCCAAGCCAGGTACACCCAACTTTTACGGTCTCATCGGTGCTGAAGCCAATGCTATCGAACCCGGAAAAAGAATGTTATCTTCTATGACACCTACCATCGTCACCGAAAATGATCAACTTCGAATGGTGATTGGAACACCTGGTGGTTCTACCATTATCACTTCCGTGTATCAAGTGTTTTTAAATGTCGCAGAATTTGGAATGACGATGTCAGAAGCGGTGCAAGCAAAACGGGTACATCATCAATGGTTACCCGATCAGATTTCTTATGAGGAAGGTGTTGATGTAAGTGTATTGTCAGAATTGGAAAAAATGGGTCATACTATTAAGTCTCGTGGTAGTATTGGTCGGGTCGATGCTATTTTGGTGAATGCCGATGGGACTTTGGAAGGTGCTGCTGATAATCGCGGAGATGATTGTGCTGGCGGATATTAGGTTGGCTAAAATTGAAAATCAAAAGTTAAAAATAGAATCATAATGTAAAGTAACAAGCTATTTCACGATTTAAATTCACAATAAAAAATAAACTGGTATGTTTTAGGTAGTACATTTTAACTTAAACCCGTAAGTATGTCTAACCAAATTGGTTTTAACAAAGTGCTTTTCTTTTTCTTGTTAGTGTCCTCAGTGATGTTGCTCACAGGCTGTGGTGCGGATGATGATGTAGAACCGGATCCAGTAGTTCCAGAAAATGTATTCAGAGTAACTTCTTATCAAACAATTGAGGATACTGAAGTATTGGAAACAACGACCGTACATTATGATAATGAAAATCGAGTTGATTATGTGTTGACCAAAGAAGCCGATCAAGTGATTGACTCCATGCATTGTGTCTATAATAGTTCGACACAAACAACTTGCACCTTCTACAATCCTAACAATAACCTTGCAACGCGCATTATAAATATACAATTTGATGAAGCTGGCCGAATGATCAGCAATGCCATCACCAATTTTGATGCTACTCCACTACCGATCTGGACGCAAACACAAGTTTTCGATTATTCCAACAACGTATTAACTGACTACCTCTATCAAATCGATTTTGAAGGCGATGGTATTTTTGATAGAACCAATGATGGTCAAATCAATTGGGATGGTGATCAAATTCAGTCGATTGTAACGCATACCTTTTCAAATTCAATAAATTACATCGACTCTACCCTTTATGAATATGAAGGAGATTTAATTTCCATCACCCGCAACCTGAATTCCAGCAATGGTGGTGACTATGAGTTAGTAAGACAAAGCACCCCGATGTACGAAAACAATTTAATCACTTCTGCATTTATACAAGAATTTTTCACGGATGAAAATGGCTTTACTTTCCCTGTAAGTGAAGGAAATGTTGACTTTTTCGAGTACAATGAAAATGAGTTGTTAGAAAAGGAGTTTAGTGGAGATACGCATATTCAATACAGCTATGAAGATGGTACTGGCAATTTTGGTCCACATTATTTCAGTTGTATTGGGGAGACTACACATCTGTGTGTTTTAGGTGTGTTGCCTACTGTTGAATGATTTTTAAATTGGTTTTGTATGGGTGTTTGTTTAATTCAACATCAAAAAATTAAGCACTCTGCTGATAAACACTTTTCCCGCCACCAAAATAATTCGTATAAATATGTTGATAGACATTGATAGATTTTAATTCAACATCAACTTCAGAATAAACGCCTTCAGGAAGATGATATAAATTATCACGAATCATAATTCTAATTTGGGCAGTGATTTCTCGACTCTCTCTCCATCGCTCAATTTTCAATTTTTCTTCTTTTAATTTTTCAAGAGTTTCTTTGGCAACCTTTTTTACTTTTTTAATTTCTTTTGAATCTAATTCTTTATCCTTAATTAACAAATCAAAAATCGCCAAAGTTTCTTGGTCACCCAACTCTTCTTTATATACCCGCTTTTCTTCAATAGATAAATCTTGTACAAATTTGCTCAAATCATCAAATGCCTTCACCGTATTTTCAAGTGATTTTCCAGCATTATACTTCGCAATGATTTCTTTGTAACGATCATAAAAATCTAACCGAAGTGGATTTTCTTTTAGCATTTGCTGAAGTTTAGCATCAATTGCCTTTTGCAAATCATATGTCAATTTATTTTTCCTCGGCGTTTTTTCAAATGCAGCTTTCAACTTTGCAAAATCAAGTTTACTAAGATCTACATAAACTTCTTCTTCCCCTACTCCTTCTCCTTCTTTTAAAACAACATGATCACTTACGATCCGTTGCAAATCGGAAATGATCTCAGATACATCCGCAGATTTTACATTTTGATTTAATAAATTGTAAATGGCTTCAATGGCTTTGAAGTCACTTAGAAAAGGCTTGACTTCTTTTTCAGGGTACGATCCTCGATGTCATTTACATTTTCAATCACTTTGTTGACACCTATATATTGATGGTTTTTAGCCATAAGCTTTGTCACATCTCCACCTGAGTCATCAAACAACAAGAAATTTTCAAATATATCCATGAGGCGATGCTTTGCACACGTACCTTTGAGCATTGTGTCTAAAGTCACAACACCTGCTTCGCCTTCCTCAATTCTTTTCCAATCCAGAAAAAACTTATATGGACTTGTGATGGTACCAACCTTTGATTCGACGCCATTACTTAAAATGATAAATGCATTGTTAGAAAAAAGATGTGGGATAGTATCTTTGTAATCCTTTAAGTTCTCACTATATGCATTTCGTAATTCAGTATGTGGTGCTTTTAATTCGATAAAGATTAAAGGAATTCCATTTACAAAACAGATGACATCAGGTCTTCGATTGTAGAGTTCTCCGACTACTTCCAGCTGGCGAACTGCTAAAAAATGATTGGCTTCATAATCATTAAAGTCAAAAACCTTTAATTTCTTTTTAAGTAATTTTCCTTTTTCATTAGTGTAGCTAATAGGGACCCCATTTTTTTGCAAATCATATTTCTCTTTGTTGATTCGTCCCAAAGATTTATCTACAGATTTTTGACTGATTTGTTCAATTGCTTGGTCGTATGCATTTTGAGGTAAGTCGGGATTTAGTTTTTTCAATGCTTGCAACAAATATCGAGTCAATATAACTTCTGATTTGTCCTCCCGACCCAACAAACCAGTCTCACCCCATGTTTCTTTTTTCCATACGGTTATAACTTCCCATCCCAACTTTTCCAATTCTTCTTGAGTGGTATTTTCAACTAGTACGTCTTCTGAATATTCGTAGCTCATGTTAATTTATATGGGGTAATTTTAATCCTACTTTATACACATCATAATAACGTGTGATTTCTGTTGCCTTTAAATCAATTCCTTCTAAATTTTCAAATCCATTGTCCTGATCTGGGTGAATGACCAGACAATCTATAATACTACCTTGCTCCAGTTCCAATTCCTCATAAACTTTTCTCAATCGAGCATATCCACTGATCTGACGAATATCCTCATTGTGGCTACCAGCGATATATTTCAATTTATACTTTGCATCAATGACCATTTTATACGCTTCAGATTTAAGCAAATAATCTAACTCATTTCCGTAATACTTGTACTGGAATCTGACTTGATTTTGAAATCTATCTTTCAATAATCCCAATGCATACAATTCAAACAACTTACTCATGTCAATCCAAAATGGTGGCGTTTGAATTTTATCTTGAACCGTATTAGAGATGTTATAGCCAAAACGTTTTAGTATCAATTTTGCCAATCGCAATGCTGGTCTGTATTCTTTGTAAAATGAATTCGTTTTTGATTGTTTAATTTCGTTTAACTCAATTTTATCCGAAACTTCATGAAATGCAGGATTGATATAGTTAAAAGTATTTTGAAGTTCAATGTCATTTGTTAATTGAGCATAATTGGGTAAATATCTCTTGACGAAAGATAATGCTTTTTTTAATAATCTGTTCTCTTTATTGTTAAGACCAAATTCATCAAATGAACAATAAGTATGCAGGTTTTTGTTTTGAAGCAGGTTATGTTTAATTGTTTTTCCAACAAGAACTTTACCTTTCACCTTACTTTGTAAATTATGGGTTACTTTATAATAGGACTTTTTCAATCCTTTTCTAACAATTTTTTTAAGCAAACTCAAAAATTCAACTACTAAAAAAGGCGTCAATAAATCTTGCTTTTGCTCTATTTCAATGACGGGTTGATTCCATTTCACTTCAAACAATTCATCAATTTCATTGACCACATCAGGATGTCTCAATGATGAAAAAAGCATTTTCAAATAATCAACTTCTTGGTTTTGACTATTTAATTTTGGCGCAATGTACAACGCCGTTTCACCAGGATCTATCCAGTCAACCCCAATAAAATAATTTGCTTTTAAAGTGTAACTACTTTCGTCATCTGCATTTTTCTGGACTGTAAAACAAGGCAAACTCGCATCTCTTCCACGGTGATGTTTGGTAAAAGATTTTTCGTAAAAATCTTGTGCAAATGATATTGATTCGTTAGGTATTGGCAAATCATCATGCTCTCGATATGTCAGTAAATTAACACTCAAAATTCGAAATGATTTCTATTTTTTTCCTCGCAGATTCTAACAACAATCCATCTTTGATATACTCATTTAAAATGGGAACAATTTCATATTTCAATCTCATAGCCAACTCCGCTTGTTGCTCCGCTTCTGAACCTTCTTTTAAAATGAAATAACTATGACCTAATTGGACATCTTTATAATCAAAATCTGAAGCTAAATAATCAGAAGTGGTTTTCTTTCCTTCTTTTTCAACAACGAAAAGCTCCGCAACCATTTTGAATAGTGCTTTGGATTTGTCATTATTAATGACTGCTTCATTTGGCAACACATCTACAAATGCAAAGCGGCGCTTAATCGCATAATCAATATGCCCGACACTTCGGTCAGCAGTATTCATGGTGCCTATGATGTATAGATTTTCTGGAATTACAATTGAAGTATCTCCATCCAAGGCATACATACTTTCTACCGATTCATTTCTGTATTCTAAAGCATAAATCAACTCTCCTAAAACAGCTGGTAAATTTGC
Source organism: uncultured Saprospiraceae bacterium (assembly GCA_937941765.1). Classification (GTDB taxonomy): domain Bacteria; phylum Bacteroidota; class Bacteroidia; order Chitinophagales; family Saprospiraceae; genus CALDGQ01. The sequence goes on along the minus strand of CALDGQ010000016.1, from coordinate 24,108 downwards.
TCTATTAATTTCATCAATAATTAAGACATAGTTTTTCAACTCCGGCTTTTCAATCTTTACTGTTGATGTTTTATTAAGTTCTGTTTTAAATTTTTCTTGAAAATCATTTAACACTTTTATGAAGTAAGAAGCATGTTGACGCGCCAACCCAGAAACATCTCTACGTTTTTTAAGTCCTTGACGGGTGGTTACGCCATTTAATTGGGCAACAATCAAGTCTTTGTATTTCATTCGTTGACTTGTTTTCCAATTCCCTATGTATCGAAACGCATCCTCCTCCACCATTTCTATTGCCACAGCCTCCGTTAATTGGTGTTTTTCATTGACATCAATAGAATCTTGTATTTGTTCCGCATATTCCATCAACAACTCTTCAACCTTCTGCTCTTTCGACAATGCATCTACATCCTTATTTGCAGCCAACAGATTATTCATCGCTTTTTCTGCAAATGAAGCGAGTATTTTATTCTCTGTCTCATATACAATATTTCCTCCTTCACTTTTGGCAGAAATTCCACGGACAAAATCTTCATAAGAATAAGATGGATGAAATTGTATTATTTTAATTTGCTCTTCAGCTTCCTTACCTACCATTTGAGCTGCAATCTTTTTTGCAGTAAACGTTTTCCCCGTTCCGGGAGGACCTTGAAGAATGATTTGCTTTTTGTGATCCAGGATCTCAATGAAAGCTCCAATATTCGCTTTTTCCATGGAATTGTCTTTTATTATTTCTTCTGTATATTTTTTAAAGGTATTTATGACTTTTTCGTAATCAAATTGTTTTTCGTATAGTAGCTTATCTCTATTTTTTGTTTTTTCGTCATAAAATCCATATTCAAATTCTCCATCACGAATACCAAAAAGTAATTGTTTTGCTGACTTTTGTGTTGAATAAGTTTTGTTATAAATTGCAAACCAAACCTTATCGAAACCTTGATTTTGTGCACCATCAAAATGTACCAAATTGTTCTTAGTATAATCATGTAGATCTAAATCACTTTTTATTTTGTTAATAAATTCATTGAAGAATTTTACCAACTCCTCTTTATCTTTGTCATATAAAAAAGTGTACAATATTCTGAACGGATCTTTCCATGAAACAAATACATTCTTTTCAAAACCAGAAGAAATTTCTTCTTTCACCTCAGCTATAATATCCTCAGTTAATCTTACACCTTCTATTAATTTATTCAATAAGGTGTATCGAAGATTTACAACAGGCTGATGACTAAAATCCCCACGTTGTAAATAGGAGTGCTGAATTTTTAGTAACTCCATTTTGTCTAATGAATTTACACTATTCAATAAAAGCGTCTTGTCTTCTTTGTAGTCTGAAAATTTTCGTTGAAGCTCAAAATAATCAGCCATGGATTTAAAACTGGCTTCATTTTTTTTCAAATAAATTGTTTCCAATATTCCAATTGAGACATCAAAAACTGGCTTCAAAATCGATTCTTCAAAAAGCTTGTAGTCACTATCCAAAACTTCTGTAAACGTAGAGTTATTTTTTGGACTCCACCATTTGTTTAGTTCTTTGTCATAGGCCTCAGGATTTTTCGCTTCAAAAAGCATTTCATAACTTTTGTCAACCCAAGCTTCGTGTCCTCCAACAATAGAATACAAAGGTCGTTTATCCGTAAACATTCCAATAAATTCAACACGCTGATTGGAACGACACAAATAAAAAAGATCCCCTTTTTCAGCTTCCAAAAATAAATCAGCCTGAGATTGTTTCGACTGTCCTTTTGATTTGGTATCAGGATGCAAACTTATCAAACGAGCCGCACGAAGCTCCGCATATTTTGAATCGTCAAAAAATTCTGTTCCAAGAGATATTTTAAATATGCGCATGATCTATCTCTTTTATTTTCATTTTATTTACATCAATCATTCCCATCATTAAGCGAGGTAGCATGATATCTCGGGCTTCTTTGAGAAGGTCTTGTTCTAACAACAAATTGTCGATCATGTCAAAAATGGGATTGATTAGAGCATCAAATTTTTTGATGATTTTACTATCTAACAATGGCAGTTTAGGTTTGAAAAAAAGAATCTTAGTAGGTGAAGTGTGCTTTACTGTTGCTCCGTTAGCAGAACCTACAACGAAAGACCTATATAATTTGTCCTGGAAATACATTCTTAGAAAATATTTTGGAAAACAATCACTATTTTTTGGAAGTACTTTACCTAATCGTTGATTGAGAAGATATGTTCTATTATTACTACTAGGAACTAAAAGAGGAAATCCTAATGTGTCTCCTTGTTTACTAAGATCAGTCATTGTAATAAGTAGATCATGCTTTTCTAAAACATAGTCTTTATTAATTGGTCCTTTCTCACTATAATATTTAAGCTTTTTTAATTTGATACCACCTCCAATTCTAAAATTTCCAGGAGTTAAAAGTATTTTATTAGTCTTGTCTGATTGGAAGAATTTTCCTTTGAACGCATACCCATGCTTTATTGAGATATATTTATTTAAGTCAATTTTACCCCATCCCTCCGGCAACCCAGTCTCCTCATCAATCCCAACCTTCTCATGCCCAGGAAATTTCATCCGCACAAACCACTCCTCATAAGTCAGTTGTGCTTTTTCTTCCAAGAGCTTGATGCGCTTGAGGTTGTTTTCGATAAGATCGTCATAGGCCGAGAGGATGGTGGCTATTTTGTGTTGAGTAGGAAGTGGTGGGACCAAAAACTTAATTGTTCTTAGTTTTTGTAAACTTAAATTATCTTGAGCAGCACCTTGAGATATTTTTTTTATTCGTGCTTGTAATAAATCAAATAAATATTTTACAAAACGGACATCCGCTTTGTTCTCGTTTGCAATAAAGCCAATGACACTATCGGGGAAGCAAGCTTCGAATCCTAATAAGGCCGCATCTGCAATGTTAGCAGCAATGGTTACACAGAGAGTATTCACTGGCCATAGCTTACTTTGCTTCAGACCTTCTTCAGAATACATTTGTGAATATTCAAGAATTCTGTAGTTAGCTGCCTTGACATCACCAGTTTGAACAAATGGATATTTATTACCAAATAGAAATTCTGCATTTCTTGGTCTATGTCTTGATTTTCCTCTTCCTACAAACCCTAAGTCTTCAAGTATAAATTCTTTCCATTCCTTCATTATATTTCGACAATTTGAATTTGATTCATTAAAATATTCGCATCTTCATTTAACTTGGTCAATTCAGAATGAATTTCTTTCATTCGCCCTTGGTAATCAAAATCCATATCAATGTCAATCTTCACTCCCACATATCTTCCTGGTGTCAAACTATAATCTTGCTCAATCACTTCTTCAATATCTGCAATTTTACACAAACCTTCTACGTCTTCATATTTTCCATTTGGAAAGTGTTCTTTAAACCAAGTATTATCTTTACTTACTTTCAATTTCTCTCCTCTGAAAGCGGTGATTAAAGCGGTCAATCCTTCGAGTTGATGTTCATCAAAATCACTGATGGTTGTTGTTACTTTACGGAAAGTATTACGAGCATCGATCATCAAGATCTTATCTTTGTTTTTCTTTTTCTTGCCTTTGTTGAAAAACCAAACATGACATGGTAGGCTACGGGTGTAAAAGAAATTGTTACTGATGGCAACTATACATTCTACTGCTCCTGTTTCGATGAGTTTTTGTCGGATCAGTTTTTCTGCATTACCTGCATCTGTCGCAGAAGACGCCATTACAAAACCTGCACGTCCTTTTTCATTTAGGTAAGAATAGAAATATTGCATCCATAAATAGTTTCCATTACTTACGGTTCCTTTTCCTGTCAGTGGTGGACCAAAAGGAAGTCGGTCGTCTTCTGTTAGAAATTTATTTTTGGCGTCTATTTTATCTACGTTAAAAGGTGGATTGGCCATGACAAAGTCGCACTTACCTGTTAGCTTGTGTGGGTTGGTGTAGAAGCTATTGTCCTCAATTATTTTTCCTTCGATGCCGTGGATGGCAAGGTTCATCTTAGCAAGCTTTGCATTATTACTTTTTAGCTCCGTTCCATAGACCGTGATTGCTTCGTTTACACTTTGTTTTTTTCCGTCTTTGCGGATATGGCTTTCAATAAAATGTGCGGTTTGTACAAACATACCTCCTGAGCCACATGCAGGATCATGGATAATACCTTTGTTGGGTTGTATGAATTGGACAATTAAATTCACCAAAGATGGTGGCGTAAAAAACTCCCCTCCTTCTTGTGCACCCGCTCCTTGCATGGAAAACTTCATTAAGAAGAATTCATAGATACGTCCAAAGACATCTCCTTTCGCTTTGCGTACTGCATCGGAATTAAAAACTCGGATTAGATCACCTAATAATTTCTCTCCGAATTCCTGATAATTTTTTGGAAGGATTCCAGCGAGGTCTGGATATTCTTTTTCGATCAATTTCATTGCATTATTGATTGCCTCTGCAATATTTTCATCTTCTGGCAGTTTAGCCAAGTAATCATACTTTGCTTTTTCAGGGAGTTTGATCGCACCTGCTGCTGTATAATCATCTTTGGTAGCAGCTCGCTTTTTCTTGGTTCTTGGATTGATCGATAGATTTTTTCTACTTCAATTTTTGCATCTTCATATCGATTTTGTGCAAATCGTAACAATACTAATCCGAGCAATGGATCTTTATATTCTGCTGCTGTTAGTTTCGAATTCCCTCTGAGATCGTCTGCTGCATCCCACAATTCTTTTTCTAAGTCCTTTATTTCTTGTTGGTTCATTTATGATGTTTTCTGCTAGTAAGTTTTTATAGTATTATGCGTATATTATTTGAAAGGTTGAATTTAAGAAAATTGAATTTCATTTATGACATATATCATTTATCTCCAAAAAATAAATCATAAATGTAGTAGCAGGTTGCAAAACAAGTCAAGTAGAAACCGTAGCTAAGAATTTTCACATATTCAATTGAAATATGAAACTGATTTTCAAAGGAAGCAATCAATTGATATAATAACACCACCCAATAAATTAATGCAAAAACGACAATGATTTGACTAAACAGTTTTAAGGTAAAATTTCTAGTAGTTTCAGCGAAGATGCAAACTAATGCGCCTACTGGAATGAGGTAAATTGAATTGAGCAACATCTTTGATGAAACCGTTGTAAATTTTTCAATAATTCTTGGAAGATGATATCCATTGGACTCTATAAGTTGAATGAGTCGAAACGGTTTAATGTCAATCCAAGGAAGCATGAAACCAACAATAATCATCACTGAGAAAATGATGTTCCCAATACTAATTTCTTCTTTTACTGCACTTGTAAGTATTGGTGGCTGGAAGTGATTTGTTGCTATTGGAGTTGCAGCTTTTGAATTGGGGTATGCTTTATAATACTCATTTACTCCTTTTCCTGGATTACTCCTTTTCCATTCATTTAAGGATGGTGCGCTCATTTATTTGTTTTGTTTGGTCCTCTAATTTACCATCTTTTAACGAAAATTTATTGTGATTATAAATCGGAAAATTACAGTGCTTCTATCAATTCAGTTTACGAATCCTTATTATCAAAATTTTTAAAATTCAATTGATATTGAATTCTTTTGTTTGAATTAAAGCAAGATATTCTTCATAATTTATCAAATGGAAGTTAGGAATATGCTTTCTTAAAATTTGAATACCTTCCTTTTCGGTTCTCAAATTTTTCATGTTTCTTTCTCTACCTATATTCCCGTTATAATTTGTAGATGTATGATTGATTTACGGCCCTATCTTAAAAAAACAGTATCTAAATGATATTCAAGAAATTCTTTTTCAGGAATATACTTGACTGGTAAATTTATTGTTTTGTTTTCTAAGTGACCAAAATATTGTTCAAAGTAGGGTTTGGATGAATTTCTCTTTAACTTGGAAGACACTAAAACTAAATGATCAAAACTTAATCCAATGAATCCTTTGTCGAACGCTTTATCATATAAAGAAGAAAAACAAATTCCATTTGCCGGGTTGAGTCTTTCCTTTTTATTTTTTGACCAAGGTATTATATGGCTAGCGACTAATAATTGTGGTATATCAATTCCTGAAATTGCGCACTTACTGGAATAGTTTGAAAGTACAATTTGTCTAAATACATTTTGGTTTACTCTAACTTTGACTTCACGAATACGTGATTCGCCAACCAAATTTTCAGTCCCAGACAGTATATCGGTAAATTTATTTTCAATTGATGTAGCTTCTTTTGCTGCAAGAATTTTTTCACTTTCGAAAATGAGATCTTCTTTATTTTCAATAAACTCATTCCATATTGGCTCCACTTGTTTTTTGCCACCTGATAATCCAACCACTCCTCTATTCTTATGATAAGGATCGACACTTGCAAAGTTTACTAGTCTCATAGCAATTGCACTTGGAGTCCTGTCAATCACTTTAGCTAAGTGAATTACTTCTGGGGTACTTTTATTCATTCTCCCAAAAGGTAATTTTAAATACAAATTAAGAGCAAGTATTAATTCTTCTCTTGTCCAATTTCTTCTTTTCATTAGCTCTCAATATAACAAAATTCACCCGAGAACATAATCCATTAACAAAATCGAAATACCCCACAAAAAAAAGTGACTTCCGAATTAACGAAAGCCACTTGGGGATTATAATTTGCTAATAGCAAATATGAAAAAACTGTTCATGGACTATAAAAATACTAGTAATCCGTAAAAAAGAGAAGTTATACATTAGTTATCCTCAACATTTAACAGTTGTAAATAAAGCGATTTTAGTGTAAAATCTTGAAAACCAGTTCTTTCAGCAATTCGCCTGGACCGACAGAATTATTGTTCAAACCTTTGGAACGGAGGTCATATTCGCTTAATAGGTGTAAAATTTCTTCTGTTTTAGGTAATGGATAGTTTCGAGCTGCTAGTTTGTAGTCCTTCACAAAATAGACGGATCCTATCTTTAGATTCAAGGCTAATGCATCATCTGAAATACCTTTGAGAAAATGGGCTTGATATACTTTACTGTAAAAATTGTACAAGGTACTGATAACAACCACCAATGGATTTTTCTTTGGATTGGCGATGAAGTAGTTGATAATCCGATTGGCTTTCAAAATTTCTCGACCACCTAATGCTTTTTGCAATTCAAAAACATTGTAGTCTTTACTGATTCCGATATACTTTTCAACTTCGGCAGAAGTGATGGTTTTTGATTTATCGACATTCAATAATAATTTGTCTAGCTCATTGGAAACTTTGGATAAATTGGTTCCTAAATAATCGGCAATCAATTGGGAAGCTTGCGGATCAATGGTTGCTTTATGTTCTTTCACATAATTATTGACCCATGCAGCTACTTTGTTATCATATAATTTTTTGGATTCAAATACTTCTGCATGTTTGGTGATTCCTTTTCCGAATGAAGTTCTTTTGTCTAATTTTTTATGTTTATAAACAATTACTAACAACGTAGTGGCAACTGGTGTTTTTACATAAGGCAGCAATTCTTTGAGGGTTCTCATTTCTTGTGCTTCTTTCAGTATCAACACTTGTCTTGGCGCCATCATTGGATATCGGGAAGCTGCATCGATGATCGTTTTGTGATCCGATTCTTTTCCGTAAAAAATCATTTGGTTGAAAGCACGTTCTGATTCGGACAAGACATTTTCTTCAATGTACTTGGTAATTTTGTCCATATAAAAAGGCTCATCTCCGTGCAGGAAATAGACGGGTTTGATGTCGCCTGATTTGAATTGTTTGATGAGCTCTTTGTAGTTCACAGGAAATTTGTTTTCTCAAAATCTAAGATACGAAAGTAAATTTGAATATCGAATATCGAACAAGCCTGTCTGACTGCCGCCAGAGCAGACAGGGAACTCCGAATTTCGAAGTGAGTCCGTGAAACCTTGTTTCGTAAATACTCACATCTGATGGTCCACGAGCTCCACTTCGAAATTCGACATTCTACGGTTCTATATTCTGCGGTTCTTTAGCCCTAAGCCCACTCCGCCACCATCTCCGAAACCCTATCTATCCATTTCGGATTAGCGTTGAGGCTTTCTACTAATTCGATACGATCACCGCCCATCTCTTCCCATTCTTCCAGGTATTCGTCCATGACTTCTATGGTGGTTTCCAGGCAGTCGGATACGAAAGCAGGGCACAATACCAGTAGGCTCTTATCTCCTTCGGCAGCACGTTGTTTTAAAACGTCGGTGGTGTATGGCTTGACCCATTCGGCACGACCGAGTCGAGATTGAAAACAAATGGAATACTCCCCTTCTTTGAGTCCTAGCTTTTTGACCAGGACTTTAGTGGTATCATGGCATTGAGCAGTATAGCAATATTGGTTTTTATAACTTATATCGTTGCAACAATTTTCTACTTTTTGGCAATGATTACAGTTGTCAGACTTGACCATTTGTCGCACTGGCAATCCATGATAACTAAACAATACGTGGTCGAAACTCTTGACATCATGTTTCCTAGCATTTTCAGCAAAAATTTCACACATCGCATCATCATCATGATAGGAATTGATCAACTTCAAATCTGGAATCACTAACTGCTTGGAAGCCAATCGCATTACTTCCTCGTGAACTGAACCAGTCGATGCAGAAGCATAATGTGGGAAAAGTGGAAATACAATTAACTTGGAAATATTATTTTCAATCAATTTATTAAAAGCAGATTCGATAGATGGAGATTGATAACGCATCGCTAATTCGACAATGTATTCATCTCCCAATTTCTCCCGAACACCATCTGCCAATTTGATTCCATTTACTTTCAATGGCGAACCTTCTTCTGTCCACAGTTTTTGATATAATTTTCCAGAAGCACCGGATCGAAATGGCGCAATGATACCACGCACTAATAAATTACGTCCTAGCCATGAAATATCAATGACTCGTTTGTCTAGTAAAAATTCTTTCAAATAACGATAGACTGCTCCTCTACCCGGATCGTCAGGTGTTCCCAGATTGACTATCAAAACTCCTATTTTCCCTTTTTTCAACATAGTTTTTTATTTGGAATTGAGGTTCAAAAATACACTTTTTTCTTATTCAGCCCAAAGGGCTTTTTTGATGTTCTCAAACTGCCCAAAGGGCTGTTTTTGAATGTATGATATTTTTTGAATGTATGATATTTAATGTATGATGTATGATATGATCTTGTTTCGCAATCACGAGATGAGCGGTTGGAAACCGGCATCTCGGACGTCCGCATACGTGCTCCTACGCGAGCCCTTACGCGAGCCCTTACGCGAGCCAAAGGTTTTCAACCTCTTGGCGGTATTTGATTCATATCCTTATTTCGCAATCACGAGGTGAGCGGTTGGAAACCGGCATCTCGAACGTCCGCATACGTGCTCCTGCGCGAGCCCCTACGCGAGCCAAAGGTTTTCAACCTCTTGGCAGTATTTGATACATATCCTTGTTTCGCAATCACGAGATGAGCGGTTGGAAACCGGCATCTCGGACGTCCGCATACGTGCTCCTTCGCGAGCCAAAGGTTTTCAACCTCTTGGCATTAAGATAACAGTCACATCATACATTCAAATACAGCTTATGGCTGATTGAGAATATTATCATACATCATAAACCACACAAATATCGAATTGTTTTAGATTTTGCAAAGTCTTCCGCATGCTCATATATAAACTATAAAATCATACCTCATAGAATTATAAATCCTAAATTCCAATGAAGCCATTTGGCTGATTGAGCAAATAAAAAACTACCTTAGAGCTTAATTTTTTAAACCAATTTTTATGTCGAAGCCACTGATATTAGTTTGTAATGATGATGGAATAACTGCACCAGGAATTAGAGCATTGGTAGAAGTTGTCCAAGAATTTGGGGAAGTAATGGTGGTGGCTCCGGATAGCCCACAATCAGGACAAGGACACTCCATTACTTTAGCAGATCCTTTGCGATTGAAACCTGTCAAAAGCTTTGATGGTATCGAAGCGTTTAAATGCTCAGGCACACCTGCTGATTGTATCAAAATTGCCAAGCACTTTGTATTAAAAGGAAGAAAAGCAGACCTTTGTGTTTCTGGAATTAATCATGGTTCCAATTCATCGATCAATATTGTCTATTCAGGAACAATGGGTGCAGCGATGGAAGCAGCGATTGAAGGAATTCCATCTATTGGGTTTTCCTTTTTGGATTATGCACATGAAGCAGACATGGAAGTTTGTAAACCTTATGTTAGAGAAATAGTTAAGGATGCGTTGGAGAATGGACTAGGAGGTTCGCAATTGTTGAATGTAAATATTCCGGCACTTCCTGCTGCGGAAATTAAAGGAATAAAATATTGTCGTCAAGCCAATGGCAAATGGGTAGAAACGTATCTTGAGAAAGAAGACCCTTATGGAAAACCCTATTATTGGTTGACAGGAGAATATGTTTACAAAGATGCTGGTGAAGAAACGGATATTTGGGCGTTGGAAAATGGGTATGTTTCTGTGGTTCCTAGTAAATTTGATTTGACGGATTATGAGGCTTTGAAGAAGCGTATGGATACTTAGAAGTTTTTTTTAACACAAAGATCACATAAGAAACAGAGACCACAAAGGTACTTTGTTTCTAAATTAATCTCAGATGAAAGTTGTGTTATAAATAAACTTCATCCGCACTTAAAAGATAAGGAAAAAAATGTAATATAAATGTTAGAAAAGGACTCAATCATTTTAGGCGTCATTATTGGAATCGTACTTCCATTTGTCGGCTATGCTGTATTTTTAATGTTATATGAACAACTAGAAGGTGCTGGTATCATCAACACCAATGGATTTTCGGGCTCGTTTAGACAACGAACTACTTCTTTGTTGGCGATCTGTTTGAATTTAATTCCATTTATTAAGTGGAGCAAACAACATGGCTACAATACCATGAGGGGAATTATTTTCCCAACACTTCTATATGTTGGAATTTGGTTGTATTATTTTAGCTCATTTCTATTTGCATCTTGAAAATTTTAAATGAAGTATTACATAATTGCTGGGGAAGCATCAGGTGATTTACATGGTGCCAATCTGATCAAAGCTTTGGTAGAGAAAGATGCAGATGCAACTTTCCGTGTTTGGGGAGGCGACAAGATGCAAGCGGCAGGAGGAAGCTTGGCTAAGCATTATCGAGATTTGGCTTTTATGGGATTTGCAGAAGTGGTTGCCAATCTACGAACGATTTTAGGTAATATTCGTTTTTGCAAAGAGGACATTCAATCTTTTCAACCAGATGTTATTATCTACATTGATTATCCAGGTTTTAATTTGAGAATCGCCAAATGGGCAAAGGAAAATGGATTTCTCAATTACTATTATATATCTCCTCAACTTTGGGCTTGGAATGAAAAACGAGTTCATTTAATCAAAAAGATAATTGACAAGATGTTTGTCATTCTTCCATTTGAGGCGGCATTTTATGAAAAGTACAATTACAAAGTCGAGTATGTCGGGCATCCATTGTTAGATGAAATTGCAACCTACCCTACTCCGCAAAATTTCCGTTCTGAAAACAATCTTTCTGATCAACCTATCATTGCTTTACTTCCAGGGTCTAGATTGCAGGAGATTAATAAATTATTATCTATCATGTTGCAATTGGTGGATGATTATCCAAACTACCAATTTGTCATTGCCATGGCTCCTTCAATGGCACAAGATGTTTATACAAAAATTGTCGGCCAAAAAAGAAATGTTGGATTTGTGAAAAATAGGACTTACGATTTATTGCTCAACGCGCATGCTGCACTGGTTACTTCCGGAACGGCCACTTTAGAGACTGCATTATTCAAGGTTCCGCAAGTTGTTTGTTACAAAGGAAGTTCCATCTCTTATCACATCGCCAAACGCTTAGTCGATATCAAATACATTTCACTTGTCAATTTAATCATGGACCAAGAAGTGGTTACGGAATTGATACAACATGATATGAATGTTAGGAATTTGAAGATGGAATTAGAGGCAATTCTTAGCGGTTCGAGTAGAGATAAAATGTTATCTTCTTATTCGCTTTTGGAGGAACGTTTGGGTGGTGTTGGTGCTAGTGATCGGGTGGCTAGGTTGGTGTTTGAAGAGACCAAGCAGGTTTGAGCCGAGCTAAAGCAAAGCTAAACCTGCTTGGTCTATCTATACGTATCATTTCTTTTTGGCTGGCGCTTTCTTCTTGGCCGTTGCTGTTTTCTTTTTCGCTGCAGGTTTCTTCTTTTTAGTAGTTGCTTTTTTACGAGTCTTTTTCTTAAATGCTGTTGGGTATTCTGCTTCAATCAACTTTTGCACTTGTTCCCAAGTCAACTCTGCCGCTTCTTCTGGAGTGATTCTTCTAAAACCGGTACCATCTTCTTTTTCGATTTTAGCAAACTTAATTTTCTTTTTACCCCAAACGATGATTGGTCCCCATCTTGCATTTTGAACAGATGCTTTGTGTTCATCCCAACGATGAATATATCTGTTTGCTTCTTTTTCCAACTTGATGGCAATCAATTCTTCCATCTCAGGTTGTGTAATTGTTTCAGGGTCGAAACGTGCTGGAATATTTACAAAATAAACATCGTATTTCAAGAATGGACCAAAACGTCCTTTACCTTTTGTTACCGGTAAATCTTTGTACATAAATATCGGACGATCTGCTTCTTTCTTTTCTTCGATCAATTCCTTGGCACGATCAAAAGACAATTCTAATGGATCTTCTCCTTTAGGAATAGAAATATAGGCTTCACCGAATCTCACATATGGACCGAATCTACCAACTGCAACCGTCACTTCCAAATCATCATAAGTTCCTAAAGTTTTAGGCAACTTGAATAATTCTTTAGCTTCTTCAAACTTTATGGTTTCCAACTTTTGACCAACTCTAAGATTGGCATAACGTGGTTTTTCATCTTCACCTAATTCATCCGGCTGACCAATCTGAGCAACAGGACCATATCTAGACATACGAACTAACATAGTACGCCCGGATTCTTCATCTTTACCCAAAATACGTTCACCAGTGGCACGTTCTGCATTTTCAAGTGTGTCTTCTACTGTTTTATGGAATGGATCATAGAACTTGTCCAACATTTTTCTCCAATCTTCATCTCCTGCAGCAATACTGTCAAATTTCTCCTCAATACCAGCTGTGAATTTGTAATCCATGATATCATCAAAGTGAGTATCCAAGAAATCACAAACCAACATTCCCATATCGGTAGCTACCAAACGGTTGTTGATAGCACCAGTATTTTCAGTTTCAACTTTTAATTCAACCTTATTATTTTCAAGTGTATAAACATTGTATTTACGTTCAACACCATCTCGTTTTTCTTTCAACACATATCCTCTTGAAGGCTCCATGATACGGGTAATAGTTGGTGCATAAGTTGACGGACGACCGATTCCCAGCTCTTCCATTTTCTTTACCAAATTCGCTTCCGTGTATCTTGCTGGCGGTCTTGTAAAACGCTCAATTGCTTGCATGTTGTTTAAATCCAACACTTCACCTACACTCAAAGGCGGTAAGATTGCTTTGTTGTCTTTATCTTCTTCATCATCGTCTTTAGCAGCCAAATAAACTCTAAGGAAACCATCAAAAACAAGCACTTCTCCGGAAGCAGTCAAACGCTCATCAGGCATTGAAGATATACCGATTGAAACCGTTGTTTTGTCCAACTTAGCATTAGACATTTGAGAAGCAACAGTACGTTTCCAGATAAGTTCGTAAAGACGTTGTTGGTCAACATCATCTGTTACTTTAATTTTATCAAAATAAGAAGGTCGGATGGCTTCGTGCGCTTCTTGTGCATCTTTCTTTTTAGATTTATACTCACGTGGTTCATGGTATTCATCACCATAATTTTTCTTGATCTCTTTCTCAATTGCATCTGTTGCCACCTTACTCAAGCTAATTGAATCGGTACGCATATAAGTGATAAAACCTTGCTCATACAAACGTTGTGCATTCTGCATGGTACGTCTTACGGCGAATCCCAATTTTCTACTTGCTTCTTGTTGCAAAGTAGAAGTAGTAAATGGAGCCGTAGGTTTTCGAGTCAAAGGCTTGACATCAATCTTATTGATTTTGAATTCTGCGTTCACACAATTATCTAGAAAAGCTTTGGCATCTTTTTGAGTATCGTAGCGTTTTGGCAATTCAGCTTTTAGTTCCGAGATACGACCATCTTTTCCTTTTACAGAAAAAATTGCGTTTACCTTATAAAAAGGTTCGGATTTGAAAGCCATGATCTCTCTTTCTCGTTCCACTACAATTTTCACGGCAACAGACTGTACTCGTCCTGCTGATAATTTTCCTCTTACTTTTTTCCAAAGTAGTCCTGACAATTCAAATCCAACTAGTCTGTCTAAAATTCTTCTTGCTTGTTGAGCATCCACCAAATTAAGATCTACATTTCGAGGTGTTTGGATAGCCGATTTAATAGCAGGTTCTGTGATTTCGCGGAAAACAATTCGCTTTGTCTCTTTTTCATCTAGGTCTAGGACTTTGCAAAGGTGCCATGAGATAGCTTCCCCTTCACGATCCTCATCCGTCGCTAACCACACTTCGTCCACTTTTTTCACCGCATCTCTAAGATCTTTAACGACTTTTTCTTTATCTGGGGATACTATATATTTAGGGGTAAATTTATTAGCGATATCGACTCCATCCTTCGCTTTATCTAAATCTCTGACGTGACCCATGCTCGATTTCACGGTAAAATCCTTACCTAAAATCTTTTCAATGGTCTTTGCCTTTGCTGGAGACTCTACTATCACTAAATTCTTTGCCATACTATATATATATGTAAAATTGGGTTATTGAAGTTTTCACTTTCTATGAGAAATCGAATAAATTCTCAAAAATATTGTCTTCTGAGGATTCAATCAAGATGCAAATGTATAAATTTTGGATATGGTTCAAAGCAATTTTAAATAAATTCGTTTTCATTTTTAAAAACAAAAGATTAAAAATTGATGTGCAAGTAACTTAATACGAATTAGTTGGCTGTGTGAATATCTGTTAAAAAGAAGTTGAAATTTTTTTGACGATGGATTTATTTTGTCAGGTAATTCGGCTATTTGCAAAAAAAAGAAGCTGTAACATTAACAATTGCTACAGCTTCTTTTGAAATTTTAATTTTTTTCTCGCTTTCTAGTTGTGGTGGATAACACTTTTCGTTTTTTCTTTTTCTCCTCATTTCGTTTCACTTGAAGTTCTTTATAATAATCCAATTGCTCTTTTATTTTCAATTCTTTTTTATTCAAACTTCTGTGAAAAGATCGGATAATAAACTGAGCCATGTCATCGGGATTTGAAATACCCATATTATTGATCGCTACGGACAATCTAGAACCTTCATAAAATCCCCAATTGTGAATAATCCAACGACCTAAACTGAAATGTATTTTTCGAACTGCTTCATCTTCTTGTACTGTTTTGAATTTAGTTCTTGAATCAGCATCCGTCAATCTCGTCAATTCTAATAAGCATTGACTCATATCTTTTGGAATATAAACCCCGTTGATTCGTTCCTTCTTGATTCTTTTCTGATAGTTCTTTTCAAACTCATCTTCATAAGTCAATTCTTTGGCCTTTTCTTTTACACTTTGAGGCTGAGCAAAAGATACTTGAAAAAAACACATTAAAATTATTGCAATTTGAAAAGTAGGTTTCAACATTAAAGTCATTTTTTATTAGTACAGTTTGATATAGAACGAAGATAAACAAATGTAATAGTATAAATGTATTTCGGCTTTGTCAGAATTTTAACGGAATGTTATGAAAAAAAGGCATATTCGTCGTAAGCTTCCATTACTAATATCACAAACTCGTATCCAATTTTGAAGTTCAATTCAAGATTAATAACGAAATGAATTAGCTGAATGCCAACATTTTTGGAAGATAAATACTCAACATTTATAAATACTTTATAATTTGGAAGATATACATAAAAGAAAAAAACACTTTATAAATTAATTCATGTCAAGATTCGGAAGTTTAGAACTATTTATTGTTGAATTTATTTTATTCGCTATTCTATGGCTATGCAGTGATTTTATTGGAACGATGTTTAGCCTTGGTATTCCATTGACGGCACTTTTCATTTTGATTATTTCTTTAATCGCTGAATGGATTGAACCTTCTAAAGTACCACGTTGGTATTTCAACTTTATGATTGTGACGATCATTACGCCTTTGTTGGTGGCTGGAATTATGGTTTATATATTTGAGGGGAAGTTGGAGTGGTTTAGTAGTATTTAGTAGTTAGTAATTAGTAACTAGTATCTAGTATCTAGTAGTTAGACGACCTTGTTTCGTGTGCATACGTACTCATACGTACTCACGAAACAAGGTCGTCTAACTACTACATACTATCAGCCATAGCGTACTAGATACTAGTAACTAGGCAACACAAAAGGCAACCGAGCTTGTGGTCCTTTCATTCTTTTAACTTCACTCAACTCTTTGATGTAAGGATACAATTCGCCCAATTCTTTCTTAATAAAATGTTCTTCAAAATTAGCTTCCTCCACACCAGTAAATCTGTCAATCATTTGTTGGAAAGGTTCTTTGACGCGCGGGTATTCCGAAGTACGATACTTTTCTCCCAGATTTGCTTTTTCGGCTACTGCTGCAATTGCATCATCCAAACCTCCCATCACATCAACCAAACCGATTTCTTTTCCTTTGGATCCTAACCATACTCTTCCTTGTGCAATTTCATGAACGGCATCTCTTGACATGCCTCTTCCTTCTGCCACCCGTTTTAAGAAAGTTTCATAAATATCTTCTACGCCTTCTTGAATTATTTTTCCTTCTTCAGGAGAGATATCAATAAAAGGACTGATGCCATTCGCAAATTTTCCAGTCTTAATTGTATCAAAAGTAACCCCTACTTTTTCGCGCAACATATCTGCCATACTAGGAATCATTCCGAAAACACCTATAGAACCTGTGATAGAATTAGGTTCTGCATAAATGGAATCGGCTGCACATGCGATATAATAACCACCAGAAGCAGCAACATCTCCAAATGAAACAATAAACGGACGTCCTGTTTGTTTAAACAATTCCAATTCTCTCCACATGATATCAGAAGCCAATGCACTACCACCACCGGAATTTACACGTAGTACCAAACCTTTCGTTTTATCATCTTGTCTTAGTTTACGAATGATTTTAGCATACTTATCACCACCAATATTTCCAGGTTCTCCTTTACCATCAACAATATTTCCTTCTGCATAGACCACTGCGATTTTGTTTTTTGCAGTTGAAGATTTTCCATATCGGCCATTTGCATACTTGGCTAAAGTAATAGAAGGAATTTTATCATCCTCATCAAGTGACAATCTAGACCTTAAATCGGAAAGTGCTTCATCATAATAACCTACTGCATCTGCAAATCCGTAACGGACACAATCCTCTGGTTTTCTAAGTTTATTTTGATCAGCAATGGTTCTCAATTCATCAACAGGAATATTTCTTACTTCAGAAATATCTTCTAAAAACATCTGATACATTCCTTCCAGATATTCCCGAGTTTGCAAACGATTTTGCTCACTCATTTTTTTCAAACGAAAAGGTTCAGATGCACTTTTGAATTGACCCGCATAATACACTTGCATTTTGATACCTAACCGATCTAACATGTCTTTGAAAAATGGAATGGTTCCTCCAAATCCATTAAATTCAATTCCGCCTAATGGATGCACAAAGATTTTGTCAGCAACAGATGCCATATAGTAAGCACCTTGTGAGTAATTCTCACTGTAAGCAACAACAAATTTACCATCAGATTTAAAATCCTGAATTGCTTCTCGAATAGATGATTTAGTGGTATTCCCACCCGGCATACTACTCATATCTAACAATATACCAGCAATATCGCTATCATCTTTCGCGTGCTCGATTGTTCTAATAAAATCATGGAGTCCTACGATTTTTTCGGATTTGAAATCCATTGGATCAACAGGAAGGTTATTTGTTTTTTCAGGAATAAGGTTATCAAATTTCATAACCAACACAGAACCATTGTCCACACTTGTTTTTTCACCGCCTGCATTCATAACGGCTCCTAAGGTTCCAAAACCCAAAAACATCATGACAATTCCTGCTAGGAAAACACCTAAGCAAGAACCAAAAACTATTTTTAGAAAATTTTTCATTCTATTATGTATCTATTTGTTTGTTATATAACACCTAAAATTAAAATAATCATTCCTTAAATGGTCGATTTTTAGATAAAAGGGGAAGAATATGGGACGATTATTTAATTTTTTTGAAAATGCAGCGAATTTCCTCCCAGATGGTACTATTTATATAAGCTAATCACTTAAAAAAACACTTAATTAGGGCGATTTTAAAATAATAGTCTACTAGGCTGCACTTGATGTTAATAATAGTTTGTGATAGTTTCAATTGTGCAATTAGATTTTTAATTTTAGAAGTCCTACGAACCAACTTATTATTTAGCACTCAACCCGCATAGATCTTATGAAAAAAGGTAAACCAAGTTTCATTCATAATTGTCATCTCGTTTTTATTTTTCTAATGCTAGCTCCATTTATTTCGATGGGGCAAATAGAAGTCACGCCTGCCAATACTGGAATTTTTACTCCAGAATCACTGGTAACCAACGTGTTTTTAGGAGATGGTGTTGAAGTCACCGCATTAAGTTTTTCTGGTGAAGATATTTCGGTTGGTTATTTTACAAATGGGCTAGGTAATATTGGAATTGAAAGAGGAATCTTAATGACCTCTGGAGATGCGACTATTGCACAAGGAAACAATAGTGGCCCAGGAAATGGTTTTAATAATGGAGCAACTGCAAATTGTCCTTCCTTGAATAATATTGCTGCGTTGGGTACTTTCAATACTGCTTTCTACACTATTTCATTTATTCCAACAGCCGATACACTGCGATTTAAATATGTATTTGCTTCTGAGGAATATCCTGAATTTGCATGCAATGCCTACAATGATGTTTTCGGATTTTTTATTACCGGTCCAAATCCAGCAGGAGGCATGTATAATCAAACCAATATCGCATTAGTCCCTGATCCAGCCGATCCTTCTGGCGAAACATTCACTAATGTTCCAGTTACAATTAACAACGTAAACCCGAATGGTGTTGATATTCCAAATGGCTGTCAATACGATTACAGCACTTATTATAACAACAATGCTGGAAGTACTTCGATGGAATACGATGGATACTTAGACGTATTTATTGCACAAGCAATCGTAACTCCTTGTGAAGAATATACCATGAAATTGGCAGTCGCTGATGTGGGAGATGGTATTTTTGACACCGGCGTATTTTTAGAAGCCAAAAGTTTTGGAACTGGAACTTTGAATGTGGAAGCAGCTACCGTTTCATTAGATGGAACTATAACTGAGGGATGTTCTGATGGGGTTCTTACTTTTACATTGCCAAATGATGTCCCTCAAGATTTTCAAATTGATTATAATATTTTTGGAACCGCAGAAAATGGAGTGGATTATGAATTGATTCCGGATGACTTGACGATTCCTGCTGGAGAAAATTCCATTTCTGTACCAATCATTGCTTTTGAAGATATGATTGACGAATCAGCTGAATCAATTGGTATCGATGTACAAAGAGATATTTGCAATAGAGATACTTTTTGGATATTTATAAGGGACAATGAAATTGTAGATCCGGTACTTAGAGAAGATACAACTATTTGTTCTTCCAATACCGTTGCTTTAGATGGAACCTTGCAAATTACACTACCTCCTCCACCTACTTTTACTTTTGAAGGGAGTCAGACTATTACTAACTTAGAAAATACGGAATCGGAAATTCAAGTATTCGGTGTTCAACCAACTTTTCTGGAGGAAGGTGTTATAAAACGAGTCTGTATAGATACGCTGATACATTCTTGGGACGATGATCTACTCATTTATTTGATTGCCCCAAGTGGTCAGTTTTTGGAATTAACAACGGGTAACGGAGCCAATGCAGACAACTATATCGGTACTTGCTTTACACCAAATGCGACAACGAATATTACTGATGGCGGACCAGATCCTAACAGTGCTCCTGCATCTGAAGCACCATTCACAGGCGAATATTTACCAGAGGGCGTTTTCTCAGATTTGTGGGATGGAGAGAATCTAACTAATGGAATTTGGAAGTTATTAATTCAAGATAAATTTAATGGCTTCAATGGAGATTTACGGAAATGGTCTATCTGTTTCGAGTCCATATACAAAGTCAATTATGTATGGTCACCGACTACGGGCTTAGATTGTTGGGATTGTCCAGATCCGGATGCTAGCCCAGATGTTACGACCACTTATACATTGACTGCTACAGATAGTTATGGCTGCTCTGTTTATGATTCTGTGACGATTACTGTTTTAGATCAATTGGTTGCTCCAGTTATCACTTGTACCAATATTACGGACAATAGTATCACATTTATTTGGGACGCAATTAGCGGAGCATCAGGCGGTTATGAAGTTAGTTTGGATGGAGGAATGACATGGATACCTGCTAATAACGGAGTCCTATCTCATCAAGTAAATGGACTGTCATTGAGCACAGATGTAGATATTGAAGTCAGAGCATTGGGTATGTGTGATGGTTCGATTGGGACACAACAATGTTCGACGCCGGATTGCATTCCACCAAGTTTAGGTGTCGATTTAATTACGGATACAAATTGTTTTGGGAGTTCTGATGGAGCCATTCAAGTAACAGGTATGGGAACTTATCCCCCATTCACTTATACGTTAGACATGAATTCTAACACTACCGGTACATTTACAGGTTTAAGTGCTGGAACCTATGAAATCTTTATTGATGACGATGTTTCTTGTGGAACAAGTGTAAGTATATTAGTAGGTCAACCAGACACTATAACTACTGCACCACTTACAATTTTAGACGTCAATTGCTTTGGTGAAAGTAATGGAGAAATATCAGTAAATGTAGCAGGTGGAACTTATCCTTATAGTTTCGATTGGGGAGGTGGCCAAACCGATTCGATCGCAACAGGATTACCAATTGGCAACTATATTGTTACAATAACAGATGGTCAAAATTGTGTCGCCAACCAAGAAGTAGAAGTGATGCAACCAGAGGCATTAAGTTTATCATTAGCTGCAGATTCATTAGAATGTTTTGGAATGAATAATGGAGTCGCTGCACCAACATTTATGGGAGGAACGGGTCCTTACACCTTCCTTTGGAGTGATGGACAAACTAGCTCATCTGCTATTGACTTAACAGCTGGCACCTACGCTCTTGTCATGACTGATGATAACATGTGCACGGTTACGGAATCCATTACTATAGTTGAACCTACTCCAATAACGAGCATGACCGCTGCAACGGATGCCGCTTGTTTTGAGTACACAAATGGTACGGCTACTGCGACCGCCTCTGGAGGTTCAGGCCCTTATAATTACAATTGGAATGGTGACCAAAATACGCAAACAGCAATAGACCTTCCAGCAGGTATGCAGTATGTTACAATTGCTGATGCCAATGACTGTCTACATTATGACTCTGTAGAAATTTTTCAACCAACTGAAATCATTGTAATGGTTGACTCTACAGATGTTGATTGCAATGGAGGTAGTAATGGAACCGCTTCTGTTTCAGTTTCAGGTGGTTCTGGAAACTATTCATATGGTTGGATTCCTACCGGTCAAATGACTGCAACAGCAACGGGTTTAACAGCTGGAACTTATACAGTTGTCGTCGCTGATGATAACAATTGTGGAGAAACACTTACCATAGAAGTAAATGAACCAGCAGCATTTGTTGTTCAAGATAATATAACTGATGTCAATTGTAATGCAGGAAATGATGGCACCATAGATATTACCGTTTCAGGTGGCTCCAATAATTTTACTTACAATTGGGACAACGGAGAAACTACGGAAGATTTGATGAACTTAACGGAAGGAACTTACACCGTAATCATTTCAGACGAAAATAATTGCACCTCAACTCAAAGTTATGTAATAAACGAACCTCCCCCACTGACCTATACAGATGCAACATTGGATGCAAATTGTTATGGAGGCAGTGACGGTTCGATTAATATCACTCCTGATGGTGGGTCTGGTGGATACACTTACGCTTGGGACAATGGCGAAACTACAGAAGACCTATCCGGACTAAGCGAAGGAACCTATACGTTAACCATCACTGATAGCAATATGTGCACATTTGACATGAGCATCTATGTGGGACAACCTACCGAACCTGTTACGACCGCAATTCCTCCTACAAATATCATTTGTTTTGGAGCTACTGATGGCGTTGCAACCGTTAATGTAACTGGTGGAACAGGTCCATACACTTATCTTTGGAGCGATGGGCAAGCGACTCAAACTGCAATTGGACTAACTGCCAATACCTATCAAGTCACTGTCACGGATGCTGGTGATTGCACTTATGAAGATATGGTTGTAATTAATCAACAAGGGCAAGTTTCTGCGACGCTTAGCTCAGTTGGTGCGCTTTGCAATAATGGAAACGAAGGTTCTGCTAGTGTTGATGACATTTTGTATGGCGGCACCTCAACCAATATTTCTGATTTCAATATCAACTGGAGCAATGGGCAATCTGGTGTACAAGCTAATAATTTAGTAGGTGGAAATACTTATACGGTTACGGTAACAGACCAGTTGAATTGCATAGGTACTGCATCTGTGACTATTGACAACCCTACCGCAATGAGTGCTTTGATTTCAGACCAAGTCAATGTTGTTTGCAACGGAGATCAAACGGGTCGTGCAACAGTATCAGGAAGTGGAGGAACCGGTCCTTACACTTATTTATGGAGCAACAACGCCAATTCTCAAACAACAGAAACTGCTAGTAGTTTAGGAATTGGTATATACACTGTTACAATTTCTGATGTCAACAATTGCACTACCACCACTTCTGTAGAAATAATAGAGCCCAACAGATTGTTAGTAGATGTATCTGGAATTGATGTGTTATGTAAAGGGGAACCACAAGGTACTGCCAATTCATTGGTCAATGGAGGAACCCCACCTTATTTTTTCGAATGGAGTGATGGCACAACGACACAATCGAATGAATCCATTTACGCGGGTACCTATCAAATCACTGTAACAGATGGAAATGACTGTACAGCTGTCAATACAATCGAAATTACGGAACCAGAAGAATACCTTACGGTGAATGAAGATCATACGAATTTAAGTTGTTGGGAATCCGGAGATGGTTTTATTGATATTGATGCGATTGGCGGCACGCCTCCATTTACTTTTAGTTTGGATGGTACCAATTTCAATGGTTCTGATAGAATTCCAGGGTTGGATGCAGGAGATTATTTTGCATACGTTAGAGATGCCAATGGCTGTATTGAACAATACCCAGACACGATTCATATTTATCAACCATTAAATATTGAAGTCAATACTTACGATGATCAAACTATTCTTTTTGGTGAATTAGGATATTTAAATTCAGAAGTCGCAAATCAAAATGGACAACTCAATTACTTTTGGAGTCCTGCTGATAGTTTGACATGTGTCGATTGTCCAAATCCAACTGCCATAGGCTTACAATATCAAACAAGCTATACCCTTACCGTTGTTGATGAAAATGGTTGTGAAGGAGAAGATGTGGTTACCATATTCGTAAGACAAGATCGTAATGTTTTTGTTCCAACTGGTTTTTCTCCAAATAATGATGGCATCAATGATGTACTTTCTGTTGTCGGTCAAGATGGAGTAACCATCAAAACTTTCAATGTATTTGATAGATGGGGTGAATTGGTATATCAAAGTTTAGATTTCGATATCAATGATCCGACCATTGGTTGGGACGGAAATTTCAGAGCCAAACAAATGCCAAGTGGTATCTATTTCTGGACTGCTGAAGTTTTATATAGTGATGATACAGATGGGGTGCATCAAGGGCAGGTTACTTTGTTGCGGTAGTTAAATATGATTATTAGACCTAGCAGGTTTTGCAGTGCTTATGCCTAGCTCTGGGTATTCAGAAGTAATAAGAATTTATTAAATTTTGTGGAATGTGCTTAGTCTTAATTCATTAATTTTACTTTGTCCTCGCCGGACTGGCAATACTTTTTCCCGATGAAAAAGTATTCAAAAAATCCTGGCTTTATACAGTTTTTAACGCTCCAAAAGTTTTAAAATCCCTGTCTG
>CALDGQ010000015.1 GCA_937941765.1 uncultured Saprospiraceae bacterium | reverse complement strand
TTAAATATGTCTATTATGAGCAGCATTGCAATCAACATTCATAGGAATAACGGAAGTGACTCAATACTTAATAGCCAAATAAAATGTTGTTGCGATATCCGAGCAACATTGAATATGATTAGAACTTAACAGTCCTGCGGTGAACGGTTGACGGTAAACGGGGATTACGTGAGGAGTATACGTCAACATACGTACTCCTCGCGTAATCCCCGTTTACCGTTCACCGTCAACCATTGACCGTCCTAAGGCAACCCAACATAATTATGAGGCGTAATAGCCTTCAATTCCTCCAAGATATGATCTTCCAAATCCAACTGGTCAATAAACAGATGTATTTCAGTTCTCGAAATAGAAGACTTCCCTCTAGTCAATTCCTTTAGGATTTCATATGGATTTTCATAGCTTTCACGGCGCAATATATTTTGAATTGCTTCTGCAACCACCATCCAATTTGCTTCTAAATCAGTCGCTAATTTTTCTTCATTCAAAACCAATTTATCCAAACCTCTTAGTATCGATTTAATAGAAATAATCGTATGTCCAAAAGGAACGCCGATATTTCTAGTTACAGTACTATCCGTGAGGTCTCGTTGTAATCTTGAGATAGGTAATTTGGAAGCAAGGTGTTGGAAAATAGCATTTGCAACACCTAAATTTCCTTCAGCATTTTCAAAATCAATGGGATTTACTTTGTGTGGCATAGCGGAAGAACCCACTTCACCTTCATTGATTTTCTGTTTGAAATAATCCATTGAAACATAGGTCCAAAGATCACGACACATATCAATAAGTACCGTATTGATCCGACCAATATTCTGGAAAATAGCAGCTAAAGTATCATAATGTGCAATTTGAGTAGTGTACTGCGACCGATTCAAACCCAAATATTCTTCCACAAAATGATTCCCAAAAGATCGCCAATCAATTGCTGGATAAGCCACCATGTGCGCATTAAAATTACCAGTAGCGCCACCAAATTTTGCTTTAATTTCAATCTGTTTCAATCCATCAATTTGAACTTGTAGTCTTTCAATAAAAACCTTTAATTCCTTTCCAAGTAGCGTTGGTGTAGCCGGTTGTCCGTGTGTACGTGCAAGCATTGGTACATTTGCCCATTCATTAGATAAGCTAATTAGCACATTTTGGAGAATATTCATTTGAGGATAAAAAATATCTTCTAGAAAATTCTTAATTAAAAGCGGAATTGCGGTGTTATTAATATCTTGCGAAGTCAATCCAAAATGAATAAATTCTTTATAATGACTGATTTCCAATTCATCAAATTGATCTTTGAGGAAATATTCGACTGCTTTGACATCATGATTAATATCTCGTTCGATTTTTTTGATTTGA
Organism: uncultured Saprospiraceae bacterium; assembly: GCA_937941765.1. Classification (GTDB taxonomy): domain Bacteria; phylum Bacteroidota; class Bacteroidia; order Chitinophagales; family Saprospiraceae; genus CALDGQ01. Next base: position 31,850 of record CALDGQ010000015.1, on the reverse strand, counting down.
AGTGCGTCGTCTTGACTGAAATTTTCAAAAATCTCATTTAATGCTTCCACCATTTCTAGATTGAATTCATTGAGTTGCGGAAGTGGATATTGAGCAAGCGCGATGAAATATTGAATCTCTACAAATACACGATATTTAATCAAAGCATATTCAGAAAAGTAGTCCGCAAGGGCCTTCGTTTTTTGATGATAGCGCCCATCGATAGGGGAGATAGCATTCAGCATGGTATGTTGGTTTTCTCTTTGTTTGTCTGGTCAAAGCTACCGAAATTATTTTAGAAACGGTTAACAAAAAAACTCCCAAAAAGAATTTCGAATATCGAACAAGCTTGCCTGACTGCCGACAGGGAATGCCTAATCTTGAAGTTGAGCACGTACACTCAATATGTATGATATGTATGCATCCGTGCTCGACTTCGACATTCGATTTTTATGATTCGATATGCTGCGATTCAAAATCTATCTACCACCACCTTCTGGTTTGGGCTTCTTCTTAAAAGGATTAAAATCTTTCAACTTATCTTTGACTTTGTCGACTGCTTCCGTTCCTTTTTCACCAAGCACCTTATCGGCAGCTTCTTTAGCTTTTTCACCAACCGCATCACCGACTTTTTCACCAACTTCATCTTTTACTTTGTCTTTAATTTTATCCGCAACTTTATCTGCTTCTTTTTCTACCTGCTTTTTCGCTTCTTCTTTTGCCTTTGCAGCAGCTTTATCGATTTCAGCATTTGCCTTTTCTTTGGCATCTGCAATACGTTTATCAGCAGCACGCATGATAGAATCTCTTGCAGCTTTAGCCGCATTTTTAGCAACATCAGCTGCTGTTTGTTTCATTGATTTACCACCTGTTCCTAACAATTTGGTTTTGACTTTTGGGTTTTTCATACTTCCGGTCATAGAAATTTCCACGTCTACATAATCACCCACATCAATTGGGATTCCGTATTTAGAAGCTTGGCCATTTAACCATTCAATTCCTTTGTTAGCAGCTTGACCAGCGACATTTTTTTCAAACATTTCACGAGGAATTTTCGCTTTGATATGATAGTTCATGTCTTGTGTAAAACTATGGGTTCCACCAATCAACATGTCAATATCTTTGTGCGAATATTTGAAATCTTTTAATGTTACTAAACCATTTTTTACCTCGATCCAATTCTTGGTGTTTTTGATTTCTACATTTTTCAATGCGGAAATATTCAACTGATTTCCCAAATCTTGAAGTGGTTTCAAACCTCTGACAACACCATTAATTGTTTGTACAAAACCATCAGCATTTAATGAGTTTAAAATCGGACTTAAATCACTACCTAAGTCTCCACTAAATTGCATATCCGTATTGAAAGTACCGTCAATAAATTGTGCGATAGGTGCCAATTGTTTGATGGTATTAAATGTTTGAAAACTCTTTTTGAAACTGAAATTTTTCAAACCATAATCCATATCAAAAGTTGGTTTTTTGACATCCTGGCTATCGTAAACACCATCCATTGTAATATCTCCACCTAACATTTTTGCAGAACCATTCTTGATGACGACTTTTTGATCTGCCATCACCATTTTTCCTTTTACGCTTGTCAATTCTTTATCAGTGTATTTGATTTTGCCAACATTTGCCAAAACCGTAACCTTCATATTTTCTGGAATTAAAATCGGTTCATAATCTTCCGTGGTTGCTGTACTTGCAGCTGCTTCTTCAGACATGAATTCATTTAAATCCAAATATTGAGAATCGAATTTAAAATCACCTGTCATTTCCTCATTTTCAAAAACATAAGGGAATACATTATCCAAAGTTCCACTACCTTTAAAATCACTTTTCCCCAATTTTGTATTTATATTGTTAATTTTAAAACGACTTGGAGAAAATTGTCCAGATGCACTCGTATTTTTCAGCGTGTAGTCACCATAATCCAATTTTTTAACATCCGCTTTTACATTCATATCGAAACGATCAAATACTTCACCAGTTGCTTGAGGTGTTGCTGGAGCAGCAGCAGTAGTTTCGGATTCAGAAATCCATTCATTGGCATCAAAATAATTGGAACTAACATTGAAGGTTCCTTTCATCGTTTTTTCTGGAGAAATATAAGCGAGGATATTATCAATCGTTCCACTACCTTTAATATCACTCTTTCCTAATTTGGCATCAATCTCTTTTACAATTACTTTTTGTGGCGTGAAGTTCATTTCCATAGTTCGAATATTGACTAAAGGCATATCCTGACTTTTGTATTTGAAATCAGACATTTTGATATCCCCATTCATATTTACTTTGTCGTACATTCCTTTATCAACATAAGACATACGTGTTTTAATGGCAACATCTGCGTCCATACTTCCGCTCATACTTTCCAGTCCTTCAATTGGAAATGCTTTTGATAATTCTTGCAAATCAATTAATCCATTTAAAGCAGCATCAATATCAGGATCTGAAATTGGGTTTTTTAAATTGAATTTTCCTGTAACAGGATGATCCCCAATTTTAAGTTTGAAATCCGGAATAGAAACCGTCATTTGGTCAAAATCACTTGAAGGACTATTGATGGTCATAGCTGTCAAGATATTACTGACACCCATTGGAAGGCTAGGGTATTGGAAACTTCCGTTGTCAATATTCAGATTCACCTTAAATGCAGGCATCTTGTTATTATCCGCATTATAAGTTCCTTTAACAAAACCATCTAGTTGTAATTTTCCATCTGCTTGGACGCCATCAAAATCAGAAGTATATGCTGAAGGAATTAAAGAAAGGAAATTTTTGAAGTCATTTTGAGGCGCATCAAATTTGATGTCCATTTTAATATCATTTCCTGGCAATGCAACAAACCCTTCTGAATTTAACTTCAAAGCATTAATTCGAATATCGTTTTCTTTAATAGTGTACGTATTGTTTGAAATGTCCGCATCCAAAGTCAAGTTAATATTTGTATTGGCGTGATTAATGTAAGCAATACCACCAGCTTTTGCTGTAAAATCTTTGATGTTTGTAGTCGTAACTAAATCAAAATTATCTTGAGTGAAATCTCCTTTTCCACTATGATTCAATCCTACCATCGACAGAGAAGTACCGCTAGTTTTATCATTGTAATAAAATTCTCCATCTTCGATACTATATTTTTCCATTTCAATTTGGAAATTAGTCTCTCCAGAAGAAGTGGACTCACCCGTATCTTTTAGGATATCGTAGTTCACCTTTCCGTTTTTCAAAGTGACCAAATTGACATATGGTTTTTCAAAATGAATCTTTTTGATTTCGATTGGTCTTTCTGATTTAATAGCGGACATCAAATCAAAAGTAAAATCAATGGATGCTCCTTTTGTCAAAGTGATGCCTTCGAAATCATCAACACCATCAATTTTGTAATCCAACAATTGAAAAGTTAGATTTGGAAAACTAGAGAAGAGCGAAATGTTGACATCTTCAAATTCAACTTCCGCGTTTAAATTATCGTTCAAAGAATCCTGAACTGCCAGTTCTATATCGTCCTTGAAAAAATAAGGAATCGTTATGGCTACAAAAACCACTAACAAAAGGCAGAAAATTAGGAAGCCGAATAGTCTCTTGAATATTTTCATTTTGGGTATTTATTTTTGACTTATTTAAGTATCGCCAAATAATTATTCTTAATATTGTGTACGCATAAATGGTACCTGTGTTTATTTAAATGTAAATATAGTAACTTACATTTCTTTAAATGTTGATTATGAATGCTTTATGTTTTAAAAAGCATTTAAATTTATGCTACTTATATAACGTACAACAAAAACTATTCATTCTTAAACAAGTGTTAAGAGTGGTCACTGATAAAGAAGCGCATGTATGAAAGCTGAACCCCAGTACACTTATGTTGATTCACCTGAATCAATGCTTGAATTCTACGAAACGAATCAATCAATAGAATGGATGAGCTTTGATACCGAATTTATCGGTGAAAAGCGATTCAAAACTTTGTTGTGTCTCACGCAAGTTGCAACAATCCATGGTATTTATCTAATCGATAATATTCAATTGGATAATGTGGATCTTTTCCTGAAAATGATTTCTAATCCCGACATTCTAAAAATCACTCATGCGGGTGAAAATGATTATAGGGTGTTGTACAATCATTACCAGACATTACCGAAAAATATTTTTGATATTCAATTGGCAGCAGGTTTTGTTGGTCATGGATATCCCATTTCGTTTCGCCGTTTGGTCGAATTGGAATTGAACAAAAGATTGAACAAAGGAGCGACTGTTTCTGATTGGGAGTCTCGTCCGATCAATAAAAGACAAATTCGATACGCAATTGATGATGTGATTTATCTAAAAGATATTTATGATAAATTGAATGCCAATTTAGTAGAAAACAATCGGAAGTCTTGGGCGGATACAGAATTTCAAAAACTAGAACATGAAGAATATTACCACGTAGATAAATATCGTAAGCTTTCGGGAAGTAAATTGTTTAAAGAATTGGATATGAAAGAGAAAGTCTTTTACATCCGTTTGCTTGGTTGGAGGGATAAAGTAGCAGAAGAAAAAAATTATTCTCGTGAAATGATTTTGTCAGACAAATACTTACCTCATATTGTCAAAAATATCGCTTCCGGTAAAAATGCATTGCTAAATAATCGTCGGCTTAATAAAAACATAGTTGAAAGAAGATACGAGACTTTCAAAAATCTATACGACAAACCTGCCAACGAAGAAGAAAAAGAAATTGTAGCTAGTATCAAATTAGCACCACTTAAGTTGGATCCAGAATTGGAAAATTTGTTTGACCTACTTTATATTATGGTTAAAATGAAGTGCCAACAAAACAATATATCTCCGGAATTGGTTTTGCACCGATCCATTCTCAAAAAAATGAAATTCGATTTTAATTATTTCGATGAACGACTTGAAAATACTTGGCGTAAAGATTTGTTAGGATCAGATTTGGTGGATTGGTTGAAACGTCGAGATCGGTTGAAGATTTCTTTACAGGATGGGGTTTGTGAGATTAAGATGCCTTAGGGTAAGTTGTTTATTTTTCCCGCATAGTTCCATTTCGCACATGACGTTTTACAATTCTAAAATTTTCTGATCGGACCAGTGGATTTTTTCGATGTCCCCATATCTTGGCTCTTGCTTTTTTACCGCTTTCAATAAGATCAACCACTGGCGCTGGGTATTCAGACTTGATTCCATTGAATTGTAAATCAAGTTTAGTCATTAGCCAAGGTTCATGGATAAATGCCACAGGAATCTCACGTAATTCGGGTACCCATTTTTTGATAAATATTCCATTTGGGTCATGGTCTTTGGATTGTTTAATTGGATTGTACATTCTAATGGTATTGACGCCGGTTGTACCTGCTTGCATTTGAAATTGAGGGTAATGAATTCCAGGTTCATAGTCTAAAAATAAGTTGGCTAAATGATAAACTCCCTTTCGCCAATCACAATCAAAATGATGACAAAATATAGAGACCACCATTGCTCGCATCCTAAAATTAATCCATCCTGTTTCAAATAAACATCGCATGCACGCATCCACTAATGGAAACCCAGTATTTCCTGTTTTCCAAGCTTCGATGAGTTTGGGGTTGTTGGAATTAGTTAGAGATTCATAACCTTTATTGATACATTTTGTTTCATATTCACATTCCATTTCAAATTTTTGAATAAAGTGACAATGCCATTGAAGTCGGGTTAAAAGTCCACGAAAACTTCTTTTATAATTTTTGTAATTAGGATGTTTAGAAACATATTGAAATGCTTGTCGAATGCTTAAGTTACCCCAAGCCAAGAAAGGGGAGATTCGCCCACAAGATTGTCTACTTTCCAATGGTTTGGAAATATGTCTACTATAGTTTTTACCACGATTCTCACAAAATGAAGCAAGGTATTTCCAACCAAATTGCTCACCTGGTTTTTGAAAAGATTTTGGATAATTTTCAAGTTCAATAAGGAATTCCTTTTTCAATGGAAATGGATTGTTAATTTCTACTTCATTTGTTTTTGAAAACTTGTTATTGATAATCGGACTTTTAGCATACTGATGCCAATTTCCATCCCAATCGATTCTATTCTGGATGCCACGAATGATTCCATCTCGTTGAAATTCGTGCCAAATAATATTGTTATTTTTTAAAAATTTAGCAACCATCTTGTCGCGATCCCATGTGATACGAGTGCCAGATTCTTGATAAGAGAATATCTTTTGAATAGTTAGTTTTGCTGCTAAAAATGAAAACACTTCAATTGCATTAGCATGAAAAATTAGGATTTTCCTACCATATTTCTCTAATTTTTTATTCATTTCCAGAAGTGAATGGTAAATGAATTGTTGATGTCGCAATGAATTGTCAGGATAATCCAAAAGGGTTGGTTCAAAAATATAAATAGGAAGATAGTTTATGTCAGCAGACGTTGCTTCTAAGAATGGTTGGTGATCTTGAGTCCTTAAATCCCTTTTTAACCAGACGATATTGAATTGTTGTTTAACCAATTTTGTGCTCTTTAGTATAAGCAATTGAGAAACAAAAATAATACGAAATTGTTCATTGGGGATAAAATAGGACTGCGTTCCTCCATTTCTTTTATCTTTTTTCGATTTAAAATGGATAGTCTTGCTATCGGTGTCCAATATTAATAACTTTACATTGTCAAGCAGTTTAAGAGCATTTTTGAAAAGCTTTCCCAAACAAAACAACTTCTATTTTTCTATAAATAAACATATGCTACATTCGATGAGATTTGGTTTAACATTATTATTTGTGAGTTTCTTTTTACTAAGTTTAACCACTTTGGATACTAATGATATGCTTGACGCTTCTCAAACAATGACAGAAGTGGAGTTAGGTCAAAAACTCTTTTTTGATCCAATCTTATCGCTGGATAGCACGATCGCGTGTGCAAGTTGTCATAAACCGGCATTTGCATTTGCGGATAGTGTGGCATTTTCACATGGAGTGAATGATGGCCTTGCTACCCGAAATACACCTTCAATCATGAACATGTATAGCCGACCTTATTTCTTTTACGATGGACGAGCTGCTACTTTGGAAGAACAGGTGATTGTACCAATCGAGAATCCGGTAGAAATGAATTTGTCGTATGAAGTTGCCGTTCAACGTATTCAGGAAAATGAGGAATATCACTTACTTTTTCAGAAGATTTATGAAACTCAACCTGATTCAAATAACATTGCATATGCATTAGCAGCATTTCAAAATAGTCTTGAGAGTAATGGAAGCGCACCTCTGGATCAATGGATGAATGAAATTGATTTGACCGCCCTGACTGCTTCACAGATAAGAGGTCGAGAGATTTTCATTTCGGATGAGTCCAAATGTTTTGAATGTCACTTTGGTCCTGATTTTACTGGAGATGAATTTAAGAATATAGGTTTGTACGACGGAATTAATTTGTTAGATAAAGGGCGTTTTGAAATAACTAGAGACTCAGCAGATTTAGGCAAGTTTAAAGTACCGGGTTTGCGAAATGTTGGATTAACCGCACCTTATATGCATAACGGAATGTTCAAGACACTGGAAGAAGTGATTGATTTCTATAGTGACCCATATGACTTTGTGAAAGATCCAATCAATTTGGATCCGTTGATGGTCGAACCATTAAATTTTACAGAACAAGAAAAAGAGGATTTGGTTAATTTTTTACATGCGCTTTCTGATGGAGACATTCCTTTTCGGGAAGTTGGTGATGAGTAGAGAAAGTTTCTAATTTATTTCGACTTCTTTTCAGTTAAAAATAAATCCAAGTTAACTTCAGCGATCCCATCAGAATTTTTATAAATTTCTAGAATTCTTCTCTCATCCCACGGGTATTTCACCCAATTATTTCGTTTGATTTTTTTATCTCCTTTGAAGTATAATTGGGTAACTAATTCTTGGTGCTTTTGCGAATCATGAATTAAATAGTGAATGTGTTTGGGCCTGCCTTGATATGGAGGTGGAACAAAAGTTTTGTACCAATATGCTCCATTTTCATCGGTGAATAATTTTCCTCTACAACTAAATTTATCTGAATCCATGTCATATTTTTTCTTGTGATCACAATGCCAAATATCTATTTCTAAATTTGGCAAAGGTGTTTTACAATCTTTACCAAATACTTGACCAATGACTTTTAATTCAATTTCAGAATCATTTCCAGCATAAGTTAAGTCATTTCTGATTGGAGCATTCTTTCTAAAAAAAGGACCCAACATATCTCTACTTGTAGCACAATCAGCGGTAAAAACACCATTTTCTTCAATCAATTTGAAACCCGTTGTCGAAACTGCAAAAGCACTTAATCCGGAGATTTTGATAAATTTTCTTCTTTGCATAGTCAGTTATTCTTCTTAATAAATTGCATGGTAAGATAGAACTAAAGAACAATTAAAATTTAGATTTTATTGCGAATTGCACATTTTTAATGTTTTCTCATTTCTGATTTATAGAAATGGTTTTTGATGATTACATATTGATTTCCTACTTCCTCTCAAAATGCCAAACCCACAATATAATACTACAAACTGCCATAATAATAAAAGCACCCAATACCGCTTTAACAGGAAAGTCGGCTACAGTTACATCTAACTTATCAAACACGAAATAAGTGAACAAGAAATTCGGCAATAAGGACAAAGCCAAAGTAATAGTCAAAAATTTAGGATTCGCATATTGGATGATTGTGGAGTCAATAACTGGAGAAATAAAAATTCCGGCCAAGGTATACAACATCATTGCGGCAAGAAATAAAATCAGATATTCTGATGTGAAAAAGGAAGATATCAACCATAAGAGTCCCAAATAAATAGTTGCTAGTACAAAACCTACCGTCAACTTTTTGACCTGCACACTGTATCTGTAAGTCCAAACTAAAAAAGCAATCAATCCAAATGGAATCAATAAAAAAAACTCATAAGAAAGAAATAGGAATTTACTTAAAAGTTCTCCAAAGTTATTTTTCAGATCTATTACATTAAAGTTAGAAATATCCATCGAAGCCCAAAACAAAACAGAAAATAAAATCGCAACAACTATTTTAGAGTTGTTTGGTTTTTGCTGGGTTGTGTATTGTTTTATTTTAAATGAAGATTCATCTTTGATGAAATAAATTATGACCATTGCGATGATCATACTTATTCCAGTTAATATAAAAGCATAGTTGTACCCATATTTTTCACCTATATAAGCTAAACCAGCAGTTCCAATAAATGCGCCAATATTGATAACTAAATAAAACATTGTCAACCCACTATCTAACAATTTAATTCTGTCTAGATAGTTTTTTCCATAAAGTGCCTTAAGATTTATTGTGTACAATCCGCTTCCGATTGCGATGAAGGATAATCCTGCGTAAACTGCCTCAATAGCTGGATAGCATAAAGCGAAGGATCCAATTACTTGCAGGAAACTTCCTAGTAATGTTGTTCGTTTATTCCCCAATTTAGAATCTCCTAATAAACCTCCTATTGTTGAGGAAATTAAAATTCCTAAGGCTAGACTGCCATAAATAATTAGAGCCTCTTGTTGAGGTAGAGAAAATGCAGTACCTGTAATATATAAAACAACTAATGCACGAATTCCATAATAAGTGATCCGTTCTAGTAAAAATCCAAAACAATATAATACGAAATAACGGTCATAAGATTGGTTTTCAGATATAACATTATTTGGTATTGAATCATTGAAATCGAAATCGTCAAGTGGGCTGGAGTTCATAGTTATACTTGTCTGTGATATGCAAATATAACATGAATGATGATGATTGAATTTAAATTTCTAATCCAAATTGAAAATTTGACTTATTCTTTTACTCAGACGTAAAATTCTTATTTGGAAATGGGTTGCTAAAAGTCTTAATTGAAACAAGTTTACCAATTATTGATCGTTAATAATTAATTTAAAAGCACCACTATTTTTACTATTAGACCATTGTAAAAAATAAACTCCCGTAGCATGGTCTGTCAAATCAATATTTACTTTGCCTTGTATAGCAACAGATCGCTCATCGATCTTTCGACCTAGCGGATCAAAGATAGAGATCTGGATATCATCCATATTATTTTGGGTATCTTCGAGAATAAATATTCCATTACTAGGATTTGGGTATAGCATCAAAGTTTGCGAGTTATTTTCTAACACTGGTATTCCAGTCGAAAAATTTACAATCACATCCATGTCGCAAGTAGTGAAATTTCCATCTGCATCTGTTACAGTCCAAGCGATGTTTGTGGTGGTTCCTGCTGGATAATTTGCTGTGGCATCATTGGTATTCGTCAAATTATTTACAAAAGTGTATGGACAGCTGTCGTTGATATTAGGGATGCCTGGGTTCAATAAAATTGTGGTTGTTCCCGCAGGTACTAAGGTGTCTAAGCTGATAGGACATTCAACAATGGGTGCTTGTGTGTCCAATTGGATAGAGATAGAATCATGTTGATAACAACCTGTTTGTGTGCTTACATTTACCCAATAGACACCAGGTTCAGTTGCGGTAAATGTAGAATTGTTAGAACCGTCTTGCCAAAGATAAAAATCACCATTCGTTCCTGCATCTAGCATAATATTTTCTCCGGCACATACATTGATGTCATTGCCTAAGTCAACTAAATCGAGTTGCTCTAAAGTGATTTTTATAGAGTCAGTAACAGCGCCACATTCATTGGAAGCAGTGGCCCAATAAGTGCCAGGAAGCCATGCGGTAAATGTGGAGTCAGTACTTCCATCTTGCCAGATAATTTCGTAGTTCTCATTGACTTCAGGGTTCAATACAGTAGTGTGTCCTTCACAGATACTTTGATCAGGTCCTAAGTTTACAATAGGTGTGTTGATTCCAGCATATCGTTGACCTCGTATGAATTTGGGCAAACCTATTTTATTGCTAGCTGGACTTAAATCAATGGCATCAACAACGTAATTACAATCTGTTCCTAATTCATTTGGATTGTTAATGACGTCCATATTTGGAGAAACAATTTCAGTTTGATAAATTTTTCCATTTGGTGCTAGTTGAAGTCTACTGAGTATTAAAGGTAAATTTCCAATGAGGGTTTTGGAATTTGTAATTGCTGGTCCTGTTGTTAGTGATAAATCAAATTGGTAGAGACCTGTAGTGTTATTGTTGTTTTGAAGTGAACCGTATAGTTTACTGTCATCGGGCGAAACTTCAAGACCCCATATTTCATTGGTAATATTAATTTCAACTGGATTCGAAAAAGTACCATTTTCATTGTCAAAATCTAATATTACTATATTTAGAGGAGCTGAATCGTATTGAACGGACATTAGTCTTTTACCACTATTAAAAAACTTAGTTCGTGTCCATTGGTAAGAATAATTTGGATCACTAAAAGGGATTGGTGGACCAATTCCTGTGGAGTCAATTAAATAGGTATTTTGAATATCATAATCTTGGATTACTAGCCAGACCTTATGTCCATCAGCATGATATGCCGCACTCATATTTTCCTGATTTGCGGGACATAGAAAAACATTTTTTACGTCGGTAACATCACCTAGTCCACCATTCAATGCCATGTCTACTATAGAATAACGAATTCCTCTATCAGGACCATTTTCACTTTCATCACAGGTGAAAACATAATATTGACCTGGACTATATGGTCGAGGAAAAACGAGTGCTTGATCCCAAGCGGAAGTAGTCGGACCTCCTAACAATCCACTTCCATTTGGCATGACTGTGTTTGTAGCATCCCAAATATTTAATCCATCTGTATAAAAAAGCAAGTCACCATTTTCATCAGAAATACAACCAGTACCTTCACTTGCATCGAGTTGACTACCCGAGACATTAACAGGATCTCCACTATTAAAATCCAAAGCAGCATTTTCACCAAAATACCAGTGCATTTTACTTTTATCTTCTCCAACACAGGATCCAACGATTATTGTGACAGTAGAAGCATAATTTAAGCAGGTAGCAGTCGTCCCAACTAAATAAAGTGAATAATATCCAGGGTCTGTAAATATAATGTTAATATCTGTGCTTGAGCTATATAAAACACCATCTAGAAACCATTCATAGCCAATATGGTCGGAACTTGTATTTATAAAATTTAGCGTATCACCCGCTTGTATTTCGGTACTTGTAGTGGTAAAACTAGCTTCGCCTTCGCAGATGACTTCGATGATTTGTTCGAATGAACTTTCACAATTATTCGTGGTATCTCGAATTAATAAATTTACGGTATAAAGACCTTCTTGCGTAAACGTATAGTTAGAATTTTGGGTGTTGCTAACAGTCTGATTGTCGATGCTCCATTCATAGAAATTGGCTGGATCCGAACTATTTGTAAATTGAACTAATTCACCTACTAAAATAGTAGGAGGATCATACGTAAAAGAGGCATTGTACGAGGCCAGCGGACAAGGAGGTTGACAAACATATGAATCTAACAAGCTTTGTCTAGTCGTTGATAAAGCATTTTTCATTCGTTCTTTTTGTCCCATTGTGAAGGCCGAGTAACAAGGCAAATGACCATAGTCCATGTAGTTGATATACATATCGTTTTGATCCCCTAATCCACCTAAAGCTATTGGACGAAAAGGATTGTTGATAGAAGTATCTGCATCGTCGGTACTGCAAGTATTGATAACCGCACCACAAGCAACTGGTGCAGTAGATTGGTCAGGTGGAGTGTCGCAAACTCGATCTCCATTTGTTTGGCAATCGTCATTGGAGCAACCACCTTCGAAAGTATGATATAAACCAAGATAATGACCTGCTTCATGTACCAAAACTTTGGAATTATTTTCAGAAGATCCAGTAAAGCGCGCTTCTATCACAATACCATCTTCAGGCAAGCCATGTGCTGCTGGATAAGTAGCATAGCCAGCCACTCCTGACCCAGAAGATAAAGAAGTGATTTCATTAACTATCCAAATGTTCAAATATTCAAGAGAGTTCCATTGAAGTAATGCTTTTAGATCTTGATCTTGTGTTTCCATTGTTAGATTTGTCAACTCAGAAGCTATTCTGTTGATTCCATTAGTCGAATTATTTTGTGGATCCCGAATGGCCAAACAAAAATCAATTTCTGTATCGACTCCAGTATTTGGATTGTAAAAACCAATATTTGCAAAAGCATTGTTAAGATGTTGAATGCCATCGAAGACTTGTTCATCCGTTATATTTTCTGGTCCGTTTTGGTGAATGATATGTACAACGACAGGAATGGATTGATTCACTAAGGATTTGGAAGAAGAAAAAGTTGTTTGGTTTTTTAATTTATATAGTTGTTGTTCAATTTTTTGATGCTTAAAGGAGTAGTAGGCATTCTCATCCGACATCTTTTGGTGGAGCTGATCAGTTAAACAATTTGAAAAACTATTCTTATCAATTTGCGCTTTTAGTAAAAAAGGAATTATTACAAATAGTAATAGCGTGAATCTGCATTTGTTTTTCATAAATTGGAGTTTTGTACTGTAAATAGCGGAATGCCCATTTTATTATTTTAAAATAATTCCAATGGTTCCGTCTATACTCAATATAAGTACCCCAAATTAAAGTAAAGCGTGACAGCAAAACAGTTATTCATTTAAATTGTTTAGTAATATTCAATATTGTCGGTTCTTCCTGGTTCTCCAAAACCGTATAATAGTCACAAACCCTAAAACAACCCCAACCCCTATCAAAAAAGGCTGAGCCGTTTCAAGATAGGAAGCAGTCGTCCCAACAAAAGCAGCTCCACCTAGCCATATCGCTAAAGCGCTCATCCAGCAACAACTACTTCCAAGAAATAAAGTAACAATACTTCCCCAAAATGTTTTCTTCAAATTTGGTTTCTTATTCATAACTATTTTGTGGCCGTAATTGAAATACTGGAAACCCTGGAAGCGATATCTTTTGCTTCTTCGCTGTCCAAGTTAAAATTCATTTCACCAGCTAGTTTCATCACAATAGGATCGGTCAACATCAATTCCAACGGGAAGTTGGCTTTAGATTCAATAACAATATCTTTGAAACCAGCATTTTTCACATATTGTAGGTAGGTCTCTATCCTTTCTGCTCCCGAAATACAAGCGATATGACCAGCTAAAGAATTTTTAATAAAATCAGGTAGCTCCCTTTCCAAAACGATATCACTAATTGCAATTTTGCCTCCAGGTTTTAAAACTCGATATGCTTCTTTGTAAACTTCCTCTTTATTTTGAGATAGATTGATGACGCAATTTGAAATGACTCTGTCTGCTAAATGGTTGTCCAAAGGCAATGACTCTATGTCTCCTTTGATAAATTCGACGTTTTTGTAATCACCTTGTTTTTTATTTTTATTAGCCAATTTCAACATATCCTCTGACAAGTCTATTCCGATAACTTTTCCAGTTGGTCCAACTAGTGGTGCGACATTGAATGCATCAAATCCTGCACCTGATCCGAGATCAATAATGGTTTCACCTTTTTCAATTTTGTCTAATGCGGCTGGATTTCCACAACCGACTCCTAAATTGGAACCTTCCGGAACGGCATCCATTTCTGCCTTTGAATAACCGATAATTTCACCGACTTGATTGGCATTATCGGTAGGACTACAACAAGCAAATAATTTGGAGAACAGTCCATTTGAAGTAGATTTTGCTAATTTTCCGTAACTATCAACGACTGATTTTTTTACTGAATCTGTATTCATCATTATATTTTTTAGTGAATTAATAATGAGTTCAAGTTCAGTCTAAATGAATTGGTATCAATTGACCTAGGTCAAGTTCGTGTCAACTTTTTTCGAATCCGACTCAATGTTTCAGGAGCAACTTGGATATAAGTGGCTAAATAATTCAAAGGAACCCGTTGTAGAAGTTCGGGATCATTTTCCATAATTTCCTGATATCGTTCTGTTGCAGATAAGTCCGTGACGAACCGATTATGACATTCAGTGGTAACATATTCATTTTCAGAAGCGATTCTACCAACTTGTTGCCAAAATGGATCTTGTTGATATAATTTTTGAAGGGATTCGTTGGAGAAATAAATAATCTCTGTTGGTTCAACTGCTTGAATGGCAGTGTCACTCGGTTGCTGCGTAATCAAACTTCGATAGGAGCAAGCGATTGAATTTTCTCTACAAAAACAATGCGTAATTTCCTTCCCATCGTTTAAATAGTAAACCCGAAACAATCCTTTTTCAATGAAAGCAATTTGATTACTGATTTTTCCTAGCGATAAAAAGAATTCACCTGCTTCTAATTTTTTTCTAGACAAAAATGGTTTTGCTATTTCAAAAACTTTTGGAGTGTATTGTGGAAATTGCTTGAGATATTTGTTTAATGCTTCCAATTGGTCGTTTTTTTAAGTGGTATTATGTTTAATTTTTACCCATTTCTGTACCAGCAGCGCGTGTAATTTGATTCATAGAATTGCAGAAGGATTGGGTAAATAAACACAAATGAAACAATTCAAGTTTTAAGTCTTCATTTTTTCCTAATTTTCACCGTAGAATTACAAACAATGAATCAATCAACAGGCAAATTTATCATTCTTGGAGGAGTTATCTTAATTGTTATTGGAACAATCTGGTATTTATTCGGAGACAAATTAGGTTGGATTGGAAACTTGCCAGGAGATATAAAAGTAGAAAAGGAAAATTCTGGGTTCTACTTTCCTATTACAACAATGATATTACTTAGTATTGTTTTTTCAATAGTTATGGCAATTATTAGACGCTTCTTTTAAAACTGGAATAATATAAATGAGTGAGAAATTATTAGAAGTAAAAAATCTAAAGACTGTCTTCGCAACAGAAGAAGGGACCGTGGTGGCTGTAAATGACATTAGTTTTTCTCTAAATCGAGGAGAAACGTTGGGAATAGTAGGAGAGTCCGGTTCAGGTAAATCAGTCACTTCACTTTCCATTATCAGATTGATCGCAAGTCCACCTGGAGAAATTGTCAGCGGAGAAATCATTTACTATCCAAAAGATAAACCACCGGTTGATTTATTGAAAATCACTGAAAAAGAAATGCAAAAGTATCGTGGAAATGATATTGCGATGATTTTTCAAGAACCAATGACTTCTTTGAATCCTGTTTTTAAATGCGGAGATCAAGTATCAGAAGCAATTTTGTTGCATCAAAATGCTAACAAGCAACAAGCGAAAAATCAAACGCTTGAACTTTTCAAAAAAGTAAAATTAGCCAATCCAGAACGAGTTTACAATTCATATCCACATCAAATTTCAGGTGGACAAAAGCAACGTGTGATGATTGCAATGGCATTGTCTTGCAATCCAGATATTTTGATTGCGGATGAACCAACAACTGCTTTAGATGTGACGGTCCAAAAAGCAATTCTAGATTTGCTGAATGAGTTGCAAAAAGAGATGGATGCAGCTCAGATTTTCATCACGCATGATTTAGGAGTTGTTGCGGAAATCGCGGACCATGTAATTGTCATGTTTAAAGGTAAAATTGTAGAATCTGGGACGGTAACAGAGATTTTTTCCAACCCCAAACATCCTTACACAAAAGGATTGTTAGCATGTCGACCAAATCTAAATAAGAAAGTACGTCATTTGCCTACCGTAAGTGATTTTATGGATTTCTCACAAAATGAAAACGGCTCCTATTCGATTACTGCAAAATCGACACCTTATATAGAGACTGCTGAAAATAATATTACCGCTACTGAATTGAAAGCTCGACATGATTTGTTGTATCAGCAGAAACCAATGTTGAGAGTAGAAAATCTATCTACCCGATTTCCAATGAAGAAAAACTTTTTTGGGAAGGTGACACAATATCTTCATGCAGTAGATGATGTCAGTTTTGAAGTTTATCCCGGTGAGACATTAGGTTTGGTAGGAGAGTCTGGTTGTGGAAAAACTACATTGGGACGTTCCATCTTGAGGCTCGTTGAACCATTCAAAGGAAAAGTAATTTTTGAAGGGAAGGATTTACTTCAGTTGACAAATCAAGAAATGAGGTCCTTAAGAAAGGATATTCAAATCATCTTCCAAGATCCATATTCTTCATTGAATCCTCGAATGACTATTGGAAATGCAATTATGGAACCAATGGAAGTGCACAAAATTCATCATTCAAGACAGCAGAGAAAAGATAAGGTGATTGAATTGTTAGAAACGGTTAATTTAAGTGCTGATCATTTTGGCCGATATCCACATGAATTTTCAGGAGGCCAACGCCAACGGATATGTATCGCCAGAGCATTGTCATTGAATCCACGCTTCCTTATTTGTGATGAATCGGTTTCAGCATTAGATGTTTCAGTACAGGCGCAAGTATTAAATCTTTTGACTGAATTAAGAGCAAAATTTAAGTTTACCTATATTTTTATCTCCCATGATCTTTCAGTTGTCAAACATATTTGTGATCGAATGATTGTAATGAATAAAGGAAAGATTGAAGAGCTAGGCTTTGCAGAGGACATCTATATGAATCCACAAAAGGAATATACAAGACGATTGATTGATTCTATTCCAAAAGGGCTGAAAGCTAATAAGAATGTCTAAAAAAACACTAAGGTTGATTTCAAGGTTAATGTAACTGCCGTTTTTTAATTGGCAGATTGTATGGACGCCTTTTGAAAATGGCTGCTAAGCCTTCAGAAATTATAAAAAAAGCCCGCTCCTCATTTAATGAAGAGCGGGCTTTTTGAATTATAGATGTTTTATCAATATCAATTCGAAGTAGTAATAAAGGACTTGTAAGATTTTTGGTAAACAGACCAAGGAGTCTTTTTATGATTATCTTCTGCAAAATAAGTCATAATCATCTCAAAAGTAGGCACATCTTTGAAACCAGGGATTGGCTGTATCAATTCCATATTAGAATTCATGAACACAATCGTAGGAAAACTTAGCTTTCCTCTAGTAATTTCAGCAGCTAACTCATGATATCCACGTCTGCCACTAGGCACATACTTGTAGCTCTTGTCACCCAATTCAATAGCTTCTTTTTGTTCAGCGTTGAATTTAATAGCATAAAAATTCTCATTTACATATTTTGCAATGTCAGGCTGTTGGAAAGTAGCCTTATCCATTTTTTTGCACCAACCACACCAATCTGTGTAAACGTCGATAAAGACTTTGCGAGGTTCCTTCTTTTGAAGTTCAACTACTTCTTCCCATGTATGCCATTGCACATTTTGAGCTTGTAAAGAGCTGCTTCCGCAAAAAACAAGTAGGCAAATAAAGGATACTATTATATTTCTCATGTTGCTGGGCTGTTAAAAAAGCAAATTGTAATTTAAATGAGTTGGGGTTGGGTTTATCGCTGATGTAAATCTCTGATTATATAACCAATTAAACAAGCATTAGACTGCTGGGAAGGGTTACTTTATCATAAGTTTAACTTTCCAATTAAATCGGTAAAGAAAAATTTAAGATATGTAAAAAAATGACACCTTATCGTTTGCCATTTTGATAGTAAGATCTGGAGAATGATGGATTTCAGGAGCTTTAATACCTCCCTTTAACATATGATTACTCTTGATTATACGAACCTCATCAAACAGTCCTGCTTCAATAAAAGCATCATGTGTCTTAGCACCCCCTTCTACGAAAAGTCTTCCAATATCTTTTTGGTAAAGGTAATCTGTCAAATTTTGCAATAACGCAACATCAAACTTAAATCTAATGTAAGTGATTGCCTCATTATGCTGGATGTCATATTCTTTATTGCTTTCGGTTATTACCCAAGTAGGATGATTATCATTGAATATATGCAAGGAAGTTGGCAGTTTTAGTGTCCTGTCAAAGACAATTCTTATAGGAGATGGGCCAAAGTAATGTCTATTGTTGAGTTGAGGGTTGTCAATTCTTGCAGTTTCTGTTCCGATTAAAATGGCATCATGCTCACTTCTCCATTTATGAACCAAGCGTTTTGAAAATGCGTTTGATATGATCGTTTGTTCACCAAATGAAGTAATGAATCCATTTGCCGACTCCGCCCATTTTAAAGTAATGTAGGGACGTTGTTTGATTGCAAATACATTTCTAGTTTTTGCAATTTGATCACCATCAATTTGTTCAATATTAGTTAAGGTTTTAATACCTGCATTTTTCAAAATAGTGACTCCATTTCCATCAACTTTTGGTGTCTTATCAATCGATCCTATAACCACATTGGTTACACTATTTTGCTTAATTAGATCTGTGCAAGCAGGTGTTTTCCCAACAATACAACAAGGTTCTAAAGAGACATAAAGTGTTACATTAAGCTTGTCATTGTCAGTTAGTTGTGAGCGATGAATGTTTTCGAAGGCATTGACTTCCGCGTGTTTCCCACCATACTTTTTGTAATAGCCTTCACTCAAAATCAAATTATTCTTAACAATAATACTCCCGACTGTCGGATTTGACCTAACATTCTGAACACCTAACCTCGAAAGGTCGTAAGTCCGACGGATAAATAGCTCATTTTTTGGCAACATGTTCACGTTATTCTGCGTTTTAAAAATCATTCTTGAAAGAAATGAAAAAAAGTTTGTTAATTATATTGTTGAATAAAAAGAAATTCCATACATTACATCATATTAGAGACGAAAAAAGTTGAAAGAAATTTTTTTCACCAATCAAATTTGTAACTAAATTTTAGAGAGCGTGTTATACAAAATTAAATTAAAGAACGCTAAGGACACAGTTTTGTTAGACAAGAAAGTTTATGACTTTCTTCTAAAAGACCCATACCTTAGTAAGGTTGACTTCGTCAACAATTTGAGAAAACATTCAAGCGGTTGCGCTGTTTTCCAAAAAACTCAAAAAAAGTCCGGTGGAGGCTACAAAACCGAGACTATTTACTTACACAAGTTAGTTGCGGAGAAATTCCTTTCCAAGCAAAAATCTAGAAAAAACAAGCTAGTTGGTGCCTTAAATGGTAACAAATTAGATTGTCGTATTTCTAATTTAGCATGGAGATCAAGATCTGTCGCAAGCCGTCAAAGAAAGACCAGTAGCAAGATCGGTTATACTGGTGTGTACAAAGAGAACAACAGATACCGTGCAGTTATTTCTATCAATAGAAAATCTGTGCATATTGGTATGTTCCCGACTGCGGAAGAAGCTGCTAAAGCTTACAACAAAATGTCGAAGAAATTGTACGGTAAGGATGGTAAGCTAAACGAATTTGGCAAGAAAAAGGTTGAAAAAGAACCTAAGGCTAAATTAATGACGCCTCCTAAGAAGGAGAAAATGCCAAGAGCTAAGCGTACAACTAAGCCTAAGAAAAAAGCAGTTGCTAAAAAGAAAGTAGTTAAAAAGGCAGCACCTAAGAAAAAGGCAGTTGCTAAAAAAGCTACTAAGAAAAAAGCAGTTGCTAAAAAGAAAGTAGTTAAAAAGGCAGCACCTAAGAAAAAGGCGGTTGCTAAAAAAGCTACCAAGAAAAAAGCAGTTGCTAAAAAGAAAGTAGTTAAGAAAAAAGCGACTAAGAAAAAAACTACAGCTAAAAAGAAGGCACCTGCAAGAAAAAAAGCTACCTCTAAAAGAAGGTAATTTTTAGAACAGCAGGATATTCTTTAAATAGCAAATGGGCCTTTCAACTTTGTTGTGGTTCTTAAATAGAGATTTCTAACACATTTTGTTATTATTGCGGAATGAAATTAGAAAACGATCTTTTACTAAGAACATTAAAACACGAACAGGTTGAAAGGCCTCCTATTTGGTTGATGCGTCAAGCAGGTAGAATCCTTCCTCAATACCGTGCACTTCGCGGATCTCTGTCTGGTTTTAAAGAATTAGTCTCAACTCCACAACTTGCAGCCGAAGTAACCATTCAACCTATTGATGAACTGAATGTAGATGCTGCCATCATTTTTTCAGACATATTGGTTATTCCAGAAGCAATGGGATTGGATTATGAAATGGTAGAAAAAGTCGGTCCTTCTTTTCCGACTACAATCACTTCATTACAACAAGTTAATAAACTAGAATCAGGCGCAATTGCTGCTGAGCGGCTCGAATATGTTTACGAAGCTGTCAAGGCAACAAAGAAAGGTCTAAATAATCGAGTGCCACTAATTGGATTTTCTGGTGCTCCTTGGACTTTGTTGGCGTATATGGTTGAAGGTGGCGGAAGTAAAACATTTTCAAAAGCTAAGAAACTTTTGTATCAAGAACCGGAATTGTCTCATCAATTATTATCAAAAATTACGGATACAATCATCGCCTACCTTCAAAACAAAATTGATGCTGGAGTAGATGTTGTACAGGTATTTGATTCATGGGCTGGTTTGTTATCTCCTGCACATTACAAAATATTCGCACTTCCATATATTGAAAAAATTGTCGCTTCTATTAAACGAGTGCCAGTTATTACATTTGCTAAAGGAGCCCATCACGCTATTCCTGAGATCAGTGAATTTGAAACGGATGCGATAGGTTTGGATTGGACAATCGATGCATCCGTTGTAAAGAGCTATATTGGCGATCGTAAAATATTGCAAGGCAATTTAGACCCTTGTCTATTATATGCAAAACCGGAAGAAATAGAACAAAGTACTTTAGACTTAGTCAAGAAGTTTGAGTCAAAACATATTGTCAATTTGGGGCACGGAGTTTATCCTGATACACCACTTGATGGAGTTAAAACCTTTGTAAATACGATAAAAAATTATTCTTACACACCTAGTTGACAAAGACATACAAATTAATTTAATCGTCAAGAATAATTGATTGATTATAAGAATCTTGTAAAGAATAATTAACATTGCAGTATCAACACAATATTGATTGACATTGATTGTCAAGATATTACATAGGGTTATTAAGTAGAATATAATTTTCATTAATTCTCTATTTAAATACTCTTTATTAACTTTGGTACAACCTATAAACCTTATAAAAACTAAATGGGCTGGTTTAAAAGATTAAAAGACGGAATTGTCACTAAAACAAGTGACAAAAAAGAGGCACCTGATGGATTATGGTACAAATGCAAAGAATGCAAAGAGGCGACCACCATCAAGGAAATCACAGAAAATTTCCACAAGTGCCCAAAATGTAATTACCATGTTAGAATTGGGTCATTTGATTACTTCGACCTTATTTTTGATGGTAAAACAGAAGAGTTATTCACAGAATTTCTTCCACAAGATTTCCTCAACTTCAAGGATTTAAAATCTTACGATGAGCGTATTATTGCTGCTCAAGAGAAAACCGAATTGGACGATGCCATTGCGGTTGCAGTTGGTAAAGTTCATAAAAAACCATTGGTCATTGCTGCGATGGATTTCGCGTTCATTGGTGGATCTATGGGGTCGGTTGTTGGTGAAAAAATAGCAAAGAGCGTTGATTATTGCATAAAGCACCGAATTCCTTTTATGATTATCTCCAAATCAGGTGGTGCTCGTATGATGGAGTCTGCATTTTCATTGATGCAAATGGCAAAAACTTCTGTCAAACTTTCTGAATTGGCAAAAAGTCAAATTCCTTATTACTCATTTTTAACAGATCCGACTACAGGTGGGGTTACTGCTTCATTCGCCATGTTAGGTGATGTCAATTTTGCTGAACCAAAAGCATTAATCGGATTTGCTGGACCTCGTGTTATTAAAGAAACAATCGGAAAGGATTTACCTGAGGGTTTTCAAACATCAGAATTTTTATTAGATCATGGTTTTCTTGATTTTATTGTGGATCGACAAAAATTGAAAGAAAAGATTGGGGATTTATTGAATTTGTTGCCTGCTGCTTAGGGGTAGGGTGTTCATTTTATTGAACGAGTATGTCTAACGTTTTATACTTAGAATATTTTATAGTATTGACTTTTATAGTTAAAAGAGCAAACAGGGGTATTCAGAAGTAAGACAAAACATTGATAACCAAGTAGTTAGGTTTATTTTTTTTTGGGAATAATGAATCAATTTTACGTAGAAACCCAATAAAACGAGGTAATTACGTTAAAATTAAACAACGTATTTAAATTGTTGCAAATTCAGTTAAAACAAACATATACTTGGATTTTGTTGCGGGAGGCCGATTTTATATGTTCGACATGAACGAAATCAAAAGTCCCAGAGGACATTTTATTGAAGTGAACCGTGAAACGGCTTATTCCATTAAACCTCTTTGCCAACCAAATCCAATAAAAAAAGAAAAAGAACTAGATTCCTCGAAAAATCAAATTAGAAAAAGCAGGGATATTGATGATTATTCAGAATAAATTTAAATCGTATTAGTGCATCCAAAAATAATTCAGAAAGACGAAATTTGTTACTCCTGAATATCCCCAAACATTTGTAACAATGTTTGCTCGTTTTTTATTTTTTTATGTCCTTGTCGCTTAGGATTTGCATTTACCTAAATCCGTTCAGCTGAAAGTCACGCAAGATTGGGTCAAATAAAAATCAAACATCCAAAACCACCACCATCTCCTTTTTCATAGGATCCAAAGCATCTAATAACACCTCAAAAAATCGATCTCCATATTTTAAATAAAATCCAAAGAAATTGTCCTTCCGTTCTTGAAGGCTATTATTTGGAAAAAGTTTTTGTGCCAACTTAGAAATCTGACCTACCGCTACTTCACTTTTATTTTTTTCTGCTTTTACCAATTTAGTTTGTAATTCTTTAAGACCTTTTAAAAATTTGGCTTGATCCGCATTACTTCTTTTTTCTAATGTTACATCAATCATTTTTATTTTGGCAGAAATTTCTTCGAAAACAGATTCTAGCTTGGTGATTTCTTCGTTGAAATTCAATTCATGTTCAGAGTTTTTGACAACAAAAGATTTGGTTAATTCATTGGTTTCGGCAAAGAAATTAGAGTAGGAGAGCCCTAGTTTATTCATTTTTTTGAAACTTCCACTATCCACCCATAAGACGGAATCTCTACGAATCAACATTGGGAAAAAAGTATTCAGTTTTTCAAATTGTGTTTTCCGCTCTAGCCAATAGGCAATTTCACCACCTCCACCAATGTAGGCCAAATTTGGTAAAATGAATTCTTGATAAATGGGTCTCATGATTACATTGGGACTGAATTTTTCAGGATGCGCATGTAATAAAGCTTTCATTTCTGATTCAGAAAAAGACAACTCCGTATTCAATACCTGAAAATTATCATCATCTCTAACAATTCGTTCCCGAATTTGATCATCCAAATAAAAAAGATTGATAGGTCGAGGTGTCGCTTGTGCTTTAAAACCTTTTGCTTCTAATTCCTTTTGAGTCGCTAATACAGTTTGTTCAGAAGCTTCATCAAATAATTCTTTTTCTAAAATCGGAATGAATTCACTTTTCAAATCTGCATGATCCATATTCAAAACAACCAAACCATGTGCTTTGAATAAATCATTAACTAAACTAATTGTCGCTTGGCTATAATTTTCAAATTTTAGATAAGAATTATCCAGTAATGAGTGGAGGAAGTTTGCATTTTCATGGTCACCCAATTTTTCTTTAACAGCTTCAATTACAGGTTTCAAATTTGCAGTAGACATACGACCGACCGCACCTTTTTCTGCAGATTGCCACTCCATATTTTGACCAAATAAATTGAAATGATTGACTTCTTCAAAATCATGATCTTCCCCACCTGAAATAAAGACAGGTACAAAGTGTAAATCTTTATATTTTTCGTTTAACTGTTTGGTTAAATTTATGGTTGAAATGATTTTATAAATATAGTAAAGTGGTCCAGTGCAAAGGGCCGGTTGATGAGCAGTGATAATGGTGTAAGTGTTAGGTGAAGCCAATGCAGCTATATTCTTTGCAACCAAAGTCGATGTTTCAAATTGCTCGTATTGTTGATTCAATACATTCACCAAGACATTTCTATTAATCGGAAATTTTTGACGATCCTCAATTGCTTCTTTAAATGCTTCAAGCGATACTTTATACTTATAGAAAGGGGCCATCTTTTCATCCTCATTTACATAAGCCTTGTCTCTACTGGAGAACTGCGGCACATCATCAAAAGATATATATTCAACTTTCATTTTTGATTTTTAAATCGTTTGGAACTAATACAAATTGAACAATAAATTTTTCTTCTATAGAGTACCCACCATTTTAGAATACAATTTGTATAATATAAAGGTAATGTCAATCCTTCTTTAATTGTTTATATTTGAGCACTCAATTTTAAATAAATATGAAACAATACATTCTATCATTGGATCAAGGTACGACGAGTTCTCGTGCTATTTTGTTTGACAAAAAAGGAAACATTGTTGCAACTGAACAAATGGAGTTCACGCAATATTTTCCAAAACCAGGTTGGGTAGAACATGATGCGGAAGAAATTTGGATATCTCAATTGACTGTTGCTAAAAATGTTTTAAAGAAATCTAAAATTACTGCGAAACAAATTGCAGGAATCGGTATTACCAACCAAAGGGAGACTACCGTTGTTTGGGATAAAAATACGGGGAAGCCAATTCACAATGCAATCGTTTGGCAAGATAGAAGAACCGCTTCCATCTGTGATCAATTGAAAAAGAAAAAGAAAGAAGCTTACGTTAGAAAAAATACTGGTCTTGTCATCGATGCCTATTTTTCTGGAACCAAAATCAAGTGGTTACTCGATAATGTGAAAGGAGCTAGAGCAAAAGCTAAAAAAGGAGACTTACTATTTGGGACTATTGATTCGTGGCTAGTCTGGAATTTGACAGGTGGTCAACAACATATAACCGATTTCTCCAATGCATCCCGTACGATGATTTATAACATCAAAAGTTTAAAATGGGATCCAACACTTCTAAAATTATTAAACATTCCTGAAAATATTTTGCCTGAAGTTTTACCATCCAGTAAAGTATACGGTAAAACCGATAAAAAATTGTTTGGAGAAGCAATCAAAATCGGAGGTATCGCTGGAGATCAGCAAGCGGCGCTTTTCGGACAAGCATGCACCAAACCTGGTATGGCCAAAAACACTTATGGAACCGGCTGCTTTATGTTAATGAATACGGGGACTAAATTAGTTTATTCCAAATCCGGATTATTGACAACCATTGCTTGGGGATTAAATGGGAAAGTAAACTATGCTTTAGAAGGTAGTGTTTTCATAGCAGGAGCTGCAATTCAATGGCTGCGAGATGGATTGGGGATAATTGATGAGTCACCAGATTCTGAATTTTATGCCAGCAAAGTGGAAGATTCCAATGGCGTGTATGTAGTACCTGCCTTTACTGGTTTGGGTGCACCTTACTGGGATATGTATGCAAAAGGAGCAATTTTTGGGTTGACGCGTGGAACCACAAAAGCACATTTTGTAAGAGCCACTTTGAATTCATTGGCCTATCAGAGTAAAGACGTATTGAATGCCATGCAAAAAGATGCAAGTGTGCCATTGAAAAAATTGCGAGTTGATGGAGGAGCGAGTGCCAATAATTTGTTGATGCAATTTCAAGCTGATATTTTGGGTGTTACTGTTGAGCGTCCAAAAGTGATTGAAACTACCGCTTTAGGAGCAGCTTACTTAGCAGGATTGGCAGTTGGTTTTTGGAAAATTTCAGAGATAGAAAAAAGTTGGAACAAGGACAAAAGTTTCAATGCCAAAATGAATAAAAAGAAAAGTGCAGATTTATATAAAGGCTGGCAAAAAGCGGTCAAGCGAACGATCAATTGGGACAAATAATTGAGTATTACAATTGACATAAAAGATCTAGACAAATTTAGGAAGGGGAGAAAACTATTCGATGTACGATCTCCAATTGAATTTGATAAAGCACACATTCCTGGCGCTATCAATTTTCCTTTGTTCTCAAACGAGGAAAGAGCTATTGTTGGTACTGCTTACAAACAAGAAGGTAAAGAAAAAGCTTATGTCATTGGACTTGAATTTGCCGGCGCAAAAATGAGTCACTTTTTAAGAGAAGCAAGAAATCTTGCTAAAGCTAATAAGGTGATAGTACATTGTTGGAGAGGTGGAAAACGAAGCCAAAGTATGTCTTGGTTGTTGCAGAATTTTGGATTTGAAGCATTGACATTAATCGGAGGTTACAAATCCTATCGTCAATTTGTCTTGAATTCTTTTAAGGATCAAAAATATAAATTTGTAGTACTTGGTGGCAAAACAGGTTGTGCCAAGACGGAGATTCTCCACCATATTAAAGAAAGCGGAGAACAATTGTTGGATTTAGAAAAGATTGCTTGCCACAAAGGATCTGCTTTTGGCGCTTTAGGAGAACAATTGGAACAACCTTCAACTGAACATTTTGAAAATTGTTTGCATCATGAGTTAAGCAAATTAGATGTTTCCAGAAGAGTTTGGGTCGAAAATGAATCGAAGCACATCGGGAAAGTATATATCCCAAAAGATTTCTGGACACAAATAAAAGCCGCTCCTTTAATCAATATCGAACGTTCTTTTAAGCACCGAGTTAAACATCTAATTGATGGCTATGCCGTTTTTCCAAACGAAGCACTAACTAGTTCATTTGAGAAAATAAAAAAACGATTGGGTGGCTTGGCTTATCAAAATGCTGTTGATGCCATCGCAGTTGAAGATTATCAAGTAGCCACAGAAATTGCTTTGAAATATTACGATAAGACTTACTTACACGGACTTGAAACTAATATTTCACCTGATATTCACAACGTTAAATTTGAAGAAAAAAGCAATAAAGAAATCGCCAATAAACTAATCAACTATGCAGACGAAAACGGTATATAAACTAACACAATATAGTCATGGTGCAGGTTGTGGATGTAAAATAGCACCCGATGTTTTGGATAAAATCTTAAAGTCCAATGAAGTTAAAACTTCATTTCCGAATTTATTGGTTGGTAATACTGAAAGAGATGATGCCTGTGTAGTTGATGTTGGAGATGGCAACGCAATTGTCAGTACCACTGATTTTTTTATGCCGATTGTTGATGATGCAAAAGATTTTGGTCGCATTGCTTCTGTCAATGCCATTAGTGATATTTATGCAATGGGTGCTGAACCGATTGTAGCGATTGCCATTTTAGGTTGGCCGATCAATAAAATTCCTGCTGAAGTGGCCAATGAAGTGATCGAAGGAGCGCGGAGTGCATGTGCAGATGCAGGGATTGCATTAGCAGGTGGACACAGTATTGATAGTCCTGAACCTATTTTCGGATTGGCAGTAACTGGGAAAATGAAAATCGCGAACTTAAAAAAGAATGGAGGAGCGAAAGTTGGAGATCACTTATTTCTGACAAAGGGACTCGGAGTAGGTATCTTGTCAACAGCTCAGAAAAAAGCTATTTTAAGACTGCAAGACGCGGATATTGCTAGAGATAGCATGACCCAATTAAATAATATTGGACTGGTTTTCGGACAACAAGATTATATTCATGCGATGACAGATGTAACCGGCTTTGGATTGTTGGGACATTTATCTGAAATGTGTGAAGCAAGTGATTTAACTGCTCATATTGATTTTGAAAAAGTACCTTATTTAGATCGTGAAGTGATTGATTATTATATAGAGAAAGGATCGATGCCAGGCGGAACGAAACGTAATTGGACCGCTTACGGACACAAGATTGCTGAAGTAACGGATTATCAAAAAAGTATATTGTGTGATCCTCAGACCAGTGGCGGTCTATTGGTTGCTGTTTGTTCTGATCATTTGGAGGAATTTAGGAATTTGACCAAAAAAGAAGGTTTGTTGTTAGAATCATTTGGTCGAATTGTAGAGAAAGGGGAGAAGATGGTATATGTGGAGTGAGCACTTTATCCATTGGATTTGTTGGATCCACCCCGGAACATAAATGTTCCGACCCTCCTTGGAAAAAGGAGGGCTGTTGCGTGAGTTCGTGAGTTAGCGCGTGTCCAAAAAAGTTCTGAAGGAACGACATAACTGGCAGCAAAGGGTGAAACCCTTAGCAAAAGGGAGGCAATTAGCAAATTAAAATAAATAAAAAAGCAAAAACATGATCAACTTCATCATACGCAGAATAGGATACGGCATCGTCGTGTTAATTTTGGTGGTGTTGATTATTTCTTCTATCATCTTTTTGGCACCAGTCGATCCGGCACAACTAACTTTCGGGCAAAGAGCGGACATCGAAACCATGGAAGCCAAAAAAGCAGACCTTGGACTCGACCAACCATTGTATGTGCAATTAGGAATGTACTTAAGAGATGTTTCTCCAATTGCGATGTTGAAAAATACACCAGAAAATTTATCGAAATACAGTTACGTCAAATTAATTCCATTAGGTCAAAAAGTACTAGTCTTGAAATGGCCTTATCTTCGGGAGTCTTTTCAAACAGGTAGGCGAGTATCCGATGTGTTGGCTGACGCAATTCCTTTGACATTGATACTTGCATTAAGTTCCATTTTGTTAGCGACCTTAATCGGAGTGACTTTAGGAGTAATTGCTGCATTGAAGCAACATTCGGTTTTCGATAACATCGCGATGATCGTTTCAGTGATGGGATTCTCATTGCCAAGTTATGTGGCAGCGATGATATTAGCACTAGTCTTTGGATTTTTCTTGTACAACTATACAGGGTTGAACGTCCAGGGAAGTCTTATTGTTTTGGATGACTTCGGAGATAAAAAATATGTTTGGAAAAATTTAATCTTACCTACGTTTGCATTAGGGATAAGACCCGTTGCTATAATAACACAACTTACGCGTTCTGCGATGTTAGACGTTTTGTCCTCGGATTATATTCGTACTGCCAAAGCCAAAGGCTTATCCGCAAAGAAAGTAATTTTTAAACATGCCTTACGAAATGCAATGAATCCGGTTGCAACCGCAATTTCGGGTTGGTTCGCAGCATTGTTAGCAGGAGCCTTTTTTGTAGAAAATGTTTTTAATTATCAAGGACTAGGATTAGTGACGGTCAATGCGTTATTGACTTTTGATATTCCATTGGTTTTAGGTGCGGTTTTATTTACTGCTGCGATTTTTGTGTTAATCAATATTTTGGTAGATGTGCTATATGCATTTTTGGATCCTCGAGTTTCTGTTGGGAATTAGTATAAAAAAATAATAGGTTCTTACTTGTTTTTAAGGAAAGAGCGTGTATAGGGAAGTGAATAGACAAGTTGTGCGAAACTATAATGTTAAATTTAGCAAAACTACTTTCAGCGTACTCCTCGCGCAACCTATCCGAAGGATTAGAAGGTGGTTACAACGTACTACAAACACACCTTACAGATTTAAAGTGATGGTCTCCAAAGCATTTAACCTCAAACTCAATTTGAACCATATAAGGAATTTAAGGACATATAAGTTGATCGTTCTCTCGTATGCTCTTATATGAACTAATATTCCTTATATGGTTCAAAAAAAATGAGCGAATGGTTCAAAAAAATAATCAGCGAAGCAGCTAAATTTTGTATTAGAATAAAAAACAGCCGTATCATTTTAAATAATACGGCTGAAATCAAATTGTTAGATTAAATCAGTGGTAATCAAATCTACAAAGTAATTTATAACATTATCTTTTCGAAACCTTCATCACTTTTCCTGTATGCCATTTTTCATTGAATTGGATTCGGTAGTAATAAGCTCCGCTCGGTAAATCATTATTGATTTCAAAATTAGCTGAACCTACAGGTCTGAAAACTTCTTCCGAAATGACCAAAGTACCCATCGCATTATATAACTCTATAATGACCTTAGCATCTTGATTATTTTCAAAAGTAAATTGAAGTTTCTGATCAAAAGGATTCGGAAAAACAGTTAAAGAACTACTTTTGAATTTACCCAATTCCTCTTCTGTATTTGAACCTGCCATATGGTTTCCATTTGCTCCACGACAGTTTGGATCTTCAAATGTTGCCCATGTCCAATTGGCATATGTCCCATCATTACAAGTAAGCATAAACTGAAACTGAATCGGATCACAATTGTTAACTGGAATCGTAAATACACCATTTTCACTATTATAATAAGTAGAATTTATATAGATAGTATATTTCGAAACGTTGACTGCAGAAATGGTTATGGTTCCAGTAGTACCGCCGTCATAAGAACTTGTAATTGTTGCATTATCAGTTGTGCAAGGCAATGCGATAGAATTACAGGCTGGATCAAAAGTTTGCCACACCCAACCAGAATAAGATCCATCCAAACAAGTAAGTGTGTATTGGTATAAAAATTCTTCACAATCATCAACTGGAATAGTGAATACCCCATCCGCACTGTCATAATAAGTGCCATTAAAGTAAACGGTGTAGTTGGAAACATTGGCAGCAGAGATTGAAATAGTACCAGTAGAACCACCATCATAATTAGTAGAAATGGTCGCATCATCAGTTGTGCATGTTGTTATGACACAGTCTGGATCGAAAGTTTGCCAGACCCAACCTGAGTAAGATCCATCTAAGCAAGTAAGTGTGTATTGATATAAAAATTCTTCACAATCATCCACAGGAATGGTGAACAACCCATCCGCACTGTCATAATAAGTGCCATTAAAGTAAACGGTGTAGTTGGAAACATTCGCTGCAGAGATCGTAATGGTTCCAGTAGAACCACCATCATAATTAGTAGAAATGGTTGCATCATCAGTTGTGCATGTTGTTATAACACAGTCCGGATCAAAAGTTTGCCACACCCAACCTGTGTAAGTTCCATCCAAACATTGTAGGCTATATTGGAAAAGAAATTCATCACAATCATCTACAGGAATGGTGAATACCCCATCCGTGCTGTAATAATAATTTCCATCAAAGTAAACAATGTAGTTAGAAACATTGGCGGCAGAAATCGTAATGGTTCCAGTAGAGCCGCCATCATAATTAGTAGAAATGGTAGCATCATCAGTTGTGCATGTTGTTATCACACAGTCTGGGTCAAAAGTTTGCCAAACCCAACCTGTGTAAGTTCCATCCAAACATTGTAGGCTATATTGGAAAAGAAATTCATCACAATCATCCACAGGAATGGTGAATACTCCATCCGTGCTGTAATAATAATTTCCATCAAAGTAAACAATGTAGTTAGAAACATTGGTGGC
>CALDGQ010000014.1 GCA_937941765.1 uncultured Saprospiraceae bacterium | reverse complement strand
ACCGAATTTTAATGTAAGTCAACTGGCATTTATGGTCCACATAGGAGAACGGCAATTGGGAAGAAAGTTGAAAAAATTGACTGGAATGACACCAGGAAGTTACTTGAAAGAAGTCCGACTTCAAAAGGCGAGACATTTATTGGAAAACAAAACTTTTTCAACGATTTCGGAAGTAGCTTTTCATGTAGGTTTTAAAACACCAGAATATTTTTCCAAAATTTTTAAAGCTCGTTTTGGGAAATTACCTACCACCTATTTGAAAAGTGTTTAAATGCAATCAGTTGATCTGTAATGATTGAAAAGGAAGATGACAATTCTTCTTTTTGTGGCAAAAAAAAAAATACCTAAAATTTGATTTTAGACTTAACTAATTCTAACCACAGTCAAAAAAGCAATCCTAAAATATAGTGATTAATTGACATAGGTTTCCTCAAAATGTCTGAAAAATGAAGGTTAAAAGTCATAAATTTAAGGTTAGTCAGCTGTTTATAAACGCTTCTTTGCACCTTATATAAAGTAACTTGCTGTGCCAAATTGCACGATAGAATTAGCAATAATTATATGCTCAACCACAATCTATTTTGAGCTGCATTTAAGAAAACGAGATTATTAGACTATGCGGATTTACTGCTTATTGTTTCTTGTGTTTTTACCACTTGCTATAGAAGCACAAAAATATATCCATTCAAATTATCATTACAATTTAGAGAAAGGCTTAACGTCCAGAAATATTCGTTGTGCTTATAAAGACAGTAATGGAAGAATGTGGTTTGGTTCTGATGTTGCTGTTTATCATTTTGACGGATTCGAATTTCATTCCTATGAAACACCAACTTCAAGTTCCATACCATATAGTACGTTTATGATTTTGGAAGATTCAGAACAGAATTTATGGTTCTTTCATAATGATCAAACGCTAAATAAAGAGGCAATTTCTATTCTTCCGAAAAATAAAGAAAAGCTAATTCCAATCGATCAATTTTTTGGAGATCAATTTCCTTTTCCTACGGACGAATTGGCACCTAACCTAACAAATGCTTTTGAAAAGAATGGGATTTGGATTGCAAATAAAAAGACCCGAGCAATCTATGAATTTGATAAAGGAGAATTAATAAAAGTAGGAACAATACCCGAAGTTGAAAAACAATCCGATCTTGGACATCTCTATTGTATTGACAAAGATAGTCAAGGCACTTTATGGATATCAATTGATAATACACTTTTCAAGAAAGTAGCTGGGAGCAATAAGTTTGTAAAAGATAGTGATTTAGCTTACCCGTTTAGAATTAAAATTGATGCTGCCGATAAAATGTGGTTTTCATTTATGAACGCTTTTTTGGAAAGAGCGCATCAAGAGGCTCCTATCATTCAATCTCCATTTAGGAATGAAGTATCCAATAGTGAAGCTTTTTTTATAGAATCATTTAATGAGGATTATTTAGTTGCTTTTGATCGATCCGAAAAAAATATTAAGCTGATAGATAAAGCATCCAAAAAGTCGATAATAGTAAATTGTGATTCACAACTCAAGCTTAAAAATTTAGATGCGGTTAGAATTTACATCGATGATAACATTGTGTGGGTGTGTACATATGAAGGAATTTATCAAACAATTATTGAGAAAAACCCATTTCAAAATTATCTAAAAAGTAAAAGTATCCGTGGAATTATTAAGTCTCCCAAAGATTCTAATTTGGTAGTCACGAGTTATTCAGGATACTTTTCAATCGACCCTTCGACCCAAAAGGAACAGCTTTTACATCCTATTCGTAACCCGCTATCTTGTGGTAATAATGTGATTGTTGGAGCTAACAACAACCTATGGTACGGCGGGAAGAAAAGTGCATTTTATGAAATCACATCAACTCAACCTTTTAAATATAATTTGTTACAAAACAAAAAAGGAACTGGAGATATATTAAATTTTTATAAGCATGAAACTTCTGGGCAATATTTCGCCGGAAGTGATAAAGGAATATTGAAGTACAATACCATTCAGCATTCTTTCGACACAATATCTTGTATCGGTAAATTTTCAAAATTAAAGCAATCTAGTGTTTTTGATTATGAATTTTTGGATTCTGAAAATTTTCTCGCTGCAACTTCATCTGGAATTTATCAAATTGATATAAATAAAGGTGTGACAAATCATTTTGGCGAATTTAACAATACATTCCCAAAAACATTTATCACCTATATTTATAAAGATGTCGATGATACTTATTGGATAGGGACAAAGCTCGGTGGATTATTCAATTGGAAATACCCCGAGACTACCTTATCCCATTTTACCACTGAGAATGGGTTGATAGACAACACCATTTATTCTATCCATGAAGATCCTGTACATACAGATTATTTGTGGATACCAACCAACAATGGTTTAATGCATTTCAATAAGTTCACTCATGAAGTGACAACTTATAAAACGGAAGAAGGTATCATGCACGATGAGTTCAATGTCAACTCTTGCTTTGTAAGCGCTGATAGTACTTTTTATTTTGGAGGAATTCAAGGAATTACTTCATTCAACCCAAAAGATATAATTGTTGAAGATAAGCGTGCAAATGTAATCCTGTCTGAATTTAAAACCTACGAAAAGGAATCCAAAAGCAAGACTTCGAAACTATTAGATTTTTATAACAATAAAATTGTAAAGCTACATCCTAACAAATCAGATGTAGACATTACAGTAGGGATGTCTGATTATCGAAATCCTTATGGGAACGAATTTTATTACAAAATAGATGAGGATACGGATGAATGGATTAAAATGAAGGAAAATTCAATTACTATTACAGGGTTGTCTTACGGAAATCAAACAGTATCAATCAAAGGGAAAAGTGCAAAAGGTATTTGGTCTGCAAATGAAATACAATTAAAAGTTCGGCGTTTGCTGCCGATTTATTTAAGATGGTGGTTTATAGGATTAGCACTACTTTTATTAACAGCTGCCGTTCGGGTATTTATTTGGAGGAGAACACGCCTTCTTGAAATTGATCGTGAAAATCTAGCAAGAGAAGTTGCACGGCGTACTCAAAAAATCGAAGAAGATAAAAAATTGATAGAAAAACAAGCAGAAGAACTTCAACAACTAGATGAGATCAAATCCCGTTTTTTCGCTAATGTAACACATGAATTACGTACGCCATTGACCTTAATTATTGGGCCATTGCAACAACTTCTTAAATCCAGTAACTTAGATTCTGACAAAGCAAGAAAGACTTTAGAATCTATCTCACAAAATGGTAATCAGCTAAAGCAATTAGTAGAAGAAATTCTCGATCTAAATCGATTAGATGCCAAAAAAATTGTTTTGAATAAAGAGCCCGTTAGGCTAAGAAATTTAATTGAAAAATGGATTAACAATTTTAATCCTGAGGCGGAAAATCGGAATATCAAATTCAATTTAGATTACACGACATCGACCAATCTGTATTTAAATATTGACGCACATAAACTGGAACGAATTGTAGTCAATTTGTTGTCCAATGCATTTAAATATAGTGAAAATGGAGATACGGTTACTTTGAAAATATCAGAGCTGCCGAAACAGATGAAAATTGAGATAGTAGATACGGGGTTAGGAATTCATGAAGCGGATATTCCACATATTTTTGAAAGATTTTATCAAACAAAACAAGCTGAAAATAGCCTAATGGGTGGCTTAGGAATTGGACTTGCCCTTTCAAAAGAACTTTCGGAATTAATGGGAGGAAAGCTGTCTGTAGTTTCTAAACTAGGTGTAGGATCTACGTTCAAATTTTCTTTTCCGAAAGAAGCGGTTGAGGAAATAATGATACCTATTGCAAATCAAAATTCGGATGTTGTCCATACTAGCCCGGAGCGTCCTGAAGTGATAATGAATCGAAGATTAAGAAATATATTGATTGTAGAAGATAATTTGGGAATGCAATCATTTGTAATTGAATTGTTAAATAAGGTAGCAAATGTACACACCGCAAATAACGGGAAGTTGGCAATTGAATTTCTAGAAAAACAAACAACTCCAATTGATTTAATTATTTCTGATGTTATGATGCCAGAGATGGACGGATTTACATTTCTGAAATTGATAAGACAGCGTAAAGAATGGCAATTGACTCCAATCGTTTTTCTAACGGCTCGTGCGGATATTTTAGATCGAATAAAAGCATTCACCATTGGTGTCGATGATTACCTAGTCAAACCATTTGAGCCGGATGAGTTGATTGCAAGAGTCAAGAATTTATTGGACAAAATTACAAGTCGACAAGAAATTGAAATCGCAGATGAAAAAGAGGCCGTGATTGAGAAATCTTCAACTATTGAAAAAAAATCAGCTACAGGTCTAG
This sequence comes from uncultured Saprospiraceae bacterium, assembly GCA_937941765.1. Lineage (GTDB taxonomy): Bacteria > Bacteroidota > Bacteroidia > Chitinophagales > Saprospiraceae > CALDGQ01. The sequence goes on along the minus strand of CALDGQ010000014.1, from coordinate 221 downwards.
AATTAATAAATGGTTTTGAAGAAACGGAATCAGCAGACTTAATCTGGTTGAAAAATTTAGAACAAAAGGTAATTGACAATATTGAACAACCGAATTTTAATGTAAGTCAACTGGCATTTATGGTCCACATAGGAGAACGGCAATTGGGAAGAAAGTTGAAAAAATTGACTGGAATGACACCAGGAAGTTACTTGAAAGAAGTCCGACTTCAAAAGGCGAGA
>CALDGQ010000013.1 GCA_937941765.1 uncultured Saprospiraceae bacterium | reverse complement strand
GGTCGAACCTTAAAAAGGTTCGAGGTGGATCCAATATCTCATGATCAAAATTCCCACATAGCCAAAAAAAATTCCCTTAGAAAATATCTCTAAGGGAATTTTTTATATAAAAGCTTGATTATTTCTTTGCTCTTTTAGCTTTCGTAGGCTTTACTGGTTCAACTATTTCAGGTACATCAAATTCTTCAGGTGTACCCACTTTTAGAATGTAATCATCAACCAATACACGGCCACAGTGCTCACATACGATGATCTTCTTACGTAATCCAATTTCTAATTGAACTTGTGGTGGTATTTTGTTGAAACATCCGCCACATGCATTTCTTGCTACGTTGACAACAGCCAGCCCGTTTCTGTAGTTCTCACGAACTTTCTCATATCCTAACAATAAACGCTCTTCTACACTTTTCTTTTCTCTTGCTGACTTCTTCATCAATTTTTGTTCAGACTTTTCTGTCTTCTCAATAATCGCTTCTAGCTCAACTTTCTTTTCTGCAAGTTGTGTGTTTTTGTCAGCAATCAATTCTTCCGTCATTTTCAAACTTTCGCGCTTGCTCTTACTGATATCCATGTTTTCAGAAATCTTTTTCTTAAACAATTGGATATCCAATTTCTGCAATTCAAGCTCTTTAGACAATGCATCGAATTCACGATTATTTTTAACATCGTCCATTTGCTTCTCATATTTCTCAATCAAAAGTTCCGCTTCTTTGATCTTCGAATTGTATTTCAAAACTTGCGAATCAAATTCATCAACACTGTCTGCCAACTTCTTCAATCTTGTTTCTAATCCTGCGATCTCATCTTCCAAATCACGAACTTCCATTGGAAGCTCTCCTTTCAAAATAGAGATTTGATCGATCTCAGAATCAATCAATTGAATTTGATATAGTTGCTTTAGTTTCTCTGCGACTGATAAATCGCTTGCTACTACTTTTGCCATAACTTATTTTTTAAGATAAATATTATCGTTAAATAGATTTATAGGTATTTACCATTTAACCATTTAAAGGTGTTTCACCCGTTTGATAAATCAATAGGTGTATGTAATTGGATTGGTGTTGATACCCGTTTTTCGGACTGCAAAATTACGAAAATTCTTTGATATAATGTCGTATAACAGGTCTATCGTAAAGCGTTCACTTTCAAAATGCCCTATGTCAGCGATAACAATTTGGTCATTTGCATCAAAAAACTCATGATATTTGAAGTCCGCAGTGATAAATATGTCTGCTTTTTGAGCAATCGCATGCTTTAATAGGAAGCTTCCTGAACCACCACATACCGCGACTTTGGAGATTCTTTTAGACGGTAATTTGGTATGGCGAATGACACTTAATTTCATTTTATCCTTCAAAAACAAAAGGAAATCATTGGGAAAGTATTCTGTCCTCATATTGCCAATCAAACCAGATCCCACAATTTCGTTGCTATTTTCAAGATTGACAATCTCATGAACAGATTCTTTACTCGGATGCGTATTTTTTAAAGCCTTAATCACTTCTCTTTGTTTATCAGCTGCAAAAGCTACTTCTAATTTCAATTCTCCATCAGACGATCCATTTTGAGTAGAATAACCGACCGATGAATAACTCAAAAGACCATTATAACCTATTTCACCAGCCCCTGCTTCAAACAATGCTTTTCTGATCTTTTCGGAATGAGAAATAGGTGTTGTGGTAATTAGTTTTTTCAACCCTTTTTTGGGAACCAAAATTTGCGTATCCATCAATTCCAATTTCTTACCAATCATTTGATTGACACCGTTATAAAGCATGTTGTCCAAATTGGTGTGAATGGCATAAATAGCGATGTCGTTTTTAATCGCTTTTATTATGGTCTTTTCGATATAGGTTTTTCCAGTGATACTTTTGAGCCCAGAAAAAATGATAGGGTGATGCGCAACAACAACATTGCATTTTGTTTTGATAGCTTCATCAATAACGCGCTCAATTGAATCTAAACAAACCAATACTCCTTTTATTGTTTGATTTGGATCTCCAACGATTAAACCAGAATTGTCATAACTCTCTTGATATTGAGGAGGTGCAATCGATTCAAGAAAGCTGATTAATTTATTTAATTGCATGTACTATGGCTGATACTTATTAACTGATACTTATTAAAAGTACTTGATTGGGTGAATTAAAATTAATCCTTTTGTATTAATAAAACAATTAATGTGAATGCGAATGCCGATTAGTTTGTTTGATCTGCGATTTTTTCAACAAGGCTTGTTGTAGAATGTCCTTCGATAAAAGGCAAACTAAGCACTTCACCACCATTTTGTAAAACCAATTCTGAACCAACAATTTGATCCGGCTTCCAATCTCCTCCTTTGACTAAAAAGTCAGGAAGCACTTTTTCTATTAGTTTTATTGGTGTGTCTTCTTCAAATGGAATCACAGCATCAACAGATAATAAACTTGCTAAAATGAATTGTCGATTTTGTAAATCTTTGATCGGTCGATTAGCTCCCTTTAATCGCTGGATCGATGCATCCGAATTTAAGCCGATAATTAATTTATCTCCCAATTCCGCAGCTGCTGCCAAGTAGCTGATATGACCCATATGCAGTAGATCGAAACACCCGTTTGTAAATACAATCTTGTAGCCTTCAGATCTCCAATTGGCAATGCGAATTTTTAATGCATCCGCATCTAGAATCTTAGCATTGATATTTTGAATTATATTTTTAGACATCAACAGTTTCTAATTCTTTGGTGACTGGTTTGTAATCTTTGTTGATAATTGGCAACACCAATAATGCGGTCAAACCAAGTATCACATTGCATCCTAAAACTAAAGAAAAGAAATTGATATTTGCATAGGATAAAGCATCATCCGAACTAACACCATACATGGTCAAGCAGGCAATCACTAAAAAATGATAAGTACCTAGTCCACCAGGAGAAGGAATCACTATCCCAAATGCACCAAATACGAAAACCATCAATCCAACAACAGGGCCCAAATGCGAAGTAGGCTCGAATGCGAAAAAACAAAGATAAGCCATCAAGAAATAGGAAAACCAAATGACGAAGGTGTGAAAAAGAAATAAGGATGGACTTTTTAGTTGACCAACACTTTTGATTCCATCAGCAAAGCCAGAAAAAATACCAGTTACTTTTTTACCGATTCCAGAATTCAGCAAAGCATTTCTGAATAAAAACAACCCAATCATTGAAGCTATTCCGACGACTCCCAAGATGATTAGTAAAGTAGTTTTGCCCTCAAAAAAACTTTGAAGATAAGGTCCCACAAATTCATACATGGTGTCATATTCTAAAATCAATGCCAATCCTATAACAACGAGTAGGCACAGCACATCCATCACTCGATCGACCACGATAGTACCCAGCACTTTGTCCATTTTGATGTTTTCATATTTTGCAAAAGTACCCGCTCGAATGACTTCACCAATTCTCGGAAAACCAAGGTTGGCAAAATAACCCAACATGATGGTTAAAAATGAGTTGATGGTCTTTGGAAAAATATTCATCGGATGAAAAAGCATGTTCCATCTTAAGGCTCGTGAAATGTTGCTTATGGTAAAAACTAACATGATAACTACGATCCAAAGATAATTAACAGATGCAAAGTCATTAATTAGTTTTTGAGGTAAACTGCATTCACTATCAGGTACACCATCAAGGACGCATTGCTCATGAAATGCGGTATTCTCTTTTTGATAAACAAGGTATAAGATGCCAAAGCCAATCCCAAAAAAGAGAATAAGCTTGATTAGGTTGAGGAGGATTTTTTTCAAAAAAAGTAACTTTTAAATTAAATTGTTTTCGTCTGGAAATACTCGAAGCGGCTCATATTTTTTGGCGGCTTCCATTTCCATCGTAATGTAACTAATAATAATTACTGGGTCACCAACAGCGACTCTTCTCGCGGCTGCTCCGTTTAAACAAATAACACCGGAACCTCTTTCGCCAGTGATGATATAAGTTTCAATACGTTCACCGTTGGCATTGTTGACGATTTGAACTTTTTCACCATCAAACATATTTGCCGCATCCATTAAATTTTCATCAATGGTAATGCTTCCCATATAGTTGAGATCTGCTTGTGTGACCGTCGCTCTATGGATTTTAGATTTAAATCTTGTTACAAGTTGCATAGCTGATATAATTTAGACTGCAATTTGAATAAGAATTATATAAAATGCCAGTTATTACGATTGAGTTTTTCTTAAATACCTGATTTAGTATAAAGTACGAAGATCTAGTAATCTAGTAATCTAGTAATCGGGTAATCTAGTAATAAGTACAAAGTATAAAGACTATCGAAAATTTTTGAGTACGTGAGACTGTGCATTTATTTCCCACAGTCCCACGCCCTCATAAGCTGACGATAGTCTTTTTACTTAATACTTCGTACTAGCTTTTCAAAATCATATTATCAATAAGCCTAACCTCTCCAGCCCAAACCGCTGTACAAGCCACAATCTCATCTGATTGGCTCGCATCTTCAACTGGCAATAAAGTGATGCCATCTACGATCCTAAAATATTCGGGTTTGAAATCAGTAATAGCCAATGCCGCCATTGCTTCTTTTTGAATTTCAACAGGACTTATCTTACCAATTTTTTCTTTTGCTTTTTTCAAAGTCTCACTTAGTATCGTTGCACGTTTTCGGATATCTGGCTTTAGACGCACATTTCTTGAACTCATTGCCAACCCATCTTCCTCGCGCTTGATTGGGCACATCACCAACTTCACAGGTAAATTCAGTTGTCGTATCATACTTCTCACAATAGTCAATTGTTGATAATCTTTTTGGCCCATGTACAGATGATGTGGATTTACTATATCTAACAATCTTTTTACTACTTGTGCCATCCCTTCAAAATGACCTGGCCTAAATTCACCTTCCATGACCCTATCCAATTGTCCCATCTTTAAATCCAATTTAGTATCTAATCCTTTGGGATAAACTTCTAACGCCGGAGGAAGGAATAATACTTCCGTGCCTTTCTGCGTTAACAAGGAGATGTCATTGGCAGTAGTACGTGGATACTTGTCTAAGTCCTTTTTGTCATTAAATTGAGTCGGATTGACGAAAATACTGCAAACTGTTATGTCATTTTCAGACTTTGAGCGTTCTATTAACGTTAAATGTCCTTCATGTAAGGCACCCATTGTGGGAACAAATCCTATATTTTTTTGTTGGTCCCTTTGTGAGGAAATATAGCGTTGAAGATCAGAAACTCGTTTAAAAAGATACATATATCGTTAAGTTAGTATGTGTAAGGTGTTAATTTTCTAAATTATATCATTTTTTAGATGCAGCGTTGAAATTGCTTATTTAAGTTAAGAATGCAAAATATGCCCTTTTTTTAGTAAATTTGCACTTTAGTTTTTTGAAAATCTTTAAAAAGTGTAATAAAACCTTTTAGTGTTTATGGATAAGAAGAAAGTATTAATAGTTACACAGGAAATGCAGCCGTACACGGCACTTTCCGAAATATCAGAAATCGCAAGACAACTACCCCAATATATACAGGAAAATGGAATGGAGATAAGAATTTTGATGCCTCGTTACGGGACCATCAATGAACGTCGCCACCGCCTTCATGAAGTTGTTAGATTGTCAGGTATGAACATCATCGTTGAAGATGATGACTATCCTTTAATCTTGAAAGTTGCATCTTTGCCAGGAGCAAGAATGCAGGTTTACTTTTTGGATAATGAGGAATTTTTTAAGCGTAAATCTGTTTTCGAAGATGCAGATGGTAAGCCTTTCGAAGATAATGCAGATCGTATGGTCTTTTTCTGTAAAGGAATCATTGAAACTGTAAAGAAATTCGGTTGGGCTCCTGATATCATTCACTGTCATGGTTGGATGACTAGTCTCGTTCCTATGTACTTGAAAACTGCTTACAAGACAGAGCCTATTTTTCAAAACTCCAGAGTTATTTATTCAGCTTACGAACAATCTTTAGGAAATACGTTCGAAAAGAATTTCTTAGAAAAAGCTGCTATCAATAATTTAGAAGATAAAGATCTAGAACCATTTTTTGATGGTAAGAATGTTACGTTGCAAAATGGTGCAATAACTTATGCTGACGGTATCATCAAAGGAAGTGCAGCACTTACAAAGGAAATAGAAGCTAGCTTGGAAAGTTTAGATAAACCTATCTTGAATTTTCCAGAAGATGGAGTTGAGTATCTTCCATTGTATATGGAGTTTTATCAATCAATGTTGGAGCTAGAAGTTTCTTAATATAGCCCAACTGTTTTACTAATCTTTTCGTTCTTCAATAAAGATATTTTAAATAATGAAGAATTCTCATTTAGTACTATTGGTACTGATTGTTACGATGTTTATTGCTCCATCGTGTAACAAACCTTCTGTGATTGGAGGTGAATTGTTAGAGCAAGATCAAGTAAATGTCGCATTTACAGATAGCATTACAATTGTTGCCAAGACCATTTTGTCTGATAGTATCAAGACCTATGATCTGGACAACCAATTAGACTACTTTCTTTGCGGTGACTTAAATGATCCAATCTTTGGTGGAGTCAAAGCAACTAATTACGTTCAAACTAGACTCTCTATTTTTAATCCTGTATTTAAAAATGAAGATCGAGTTGACTCTGTAGTGTTATCCATTGTTTATGATACCATTGCCATGTACGGAAATGTAGCTGAAGAACATACCATCAATGTTCACCGGTTGTCGGAAGATTTAGATAATAGCGAAATATATTATTCAAATGACGCATTCATGTTTGATCCAATGCCTTTAGGTACTAAAACATTTACGCCAAATTTATATGGTCTAGCACCTTCAATAAGCTATTATAATGATGAACCAAGGTTTGATACATTAAGTCCTTCTCTAAGAATTCCACTAGATATTGCTTTCGGTGAAGAGATTTTTGACTTGGAAGAAATGGATTCAACGATTTTCGCAAATGACACTTTATTTTTAGATAATTTTAAAGGTTTCTATATAGAGACAGAAGGAGAAAACAAAGAATCAATGTTGAGTTTCTCCTACCGAAATATTGGATCAAGGTTGCAAGTTTATTATACCAGAGATGATACTTTAAATAAGCAATATGATTTTATATTGTCGAACGCAAGTGTTAAACAAGTAAACTTCGATCACTATGGCGCAAGTGCTTCTGATGTAAATGATTTTGTAGAAAACACTACATTAGGAGACAGTTTGTTATTCCTTCAAGGAATGCAAGGCGTGAATGTTAGTTTTAGATTTCCTTATATCGAAGATCTAAATGGTCTTATTATTAATAAAGCAACATTGGAATTGACTGTCGCTACCATAGAAGGTGATGATATCGAAATATTTGAACCCGGCGACCAATTTTTGTTATCTGAAAAAACAGAAGATGGTGAGTTGTTATTAATAGAAGATGTCGTCCGTGCATTTAATGTTAGTAACATTAATGTTTTTGGTGGAGGATTGGAAACTGATGAAGATCTGAACCTTAAAACTTACAAACTGAATTTGTCTGCAGCGATGCAAGATATGGTTCAAGGAGAAGTGTCCGATGAAGTGATATTAACTTTGTTTTTATCTACTCAAAGAGCCAATCGCTCCGTTATTTTTGGCCCAGGTCATTCAACTTATCCAGCAAAATTGAAAGTAACTTATACCGATAATTAATATTTTCAAAATCTCAAAAATTATTCTCTATGTGTGGTATTGTAGCATATATTGGCGATAAAGAAGCTTACCCTATTCTCATTAACGGTTTGAAAAGGTTGGAATATCGTGGGTATGATAGTGCCGGAATTGCATTGTTTAATGGAGACCTAAATATCTATAAGAGAAAAGGAAAGGTGAAAGATTTGGTGGATTTTATGAAAGGAAAATCCAAAGTTGGCAACCGTGGAATGGGACACACCAGATGGGCAACACATGGTAAGCCTGATGATATCAATGCACATCCACATATGTCTGGCAACGATCGCTTGTCAATTATTCACAATGGAATTATTGAAAATTATAGTGCAATCAAATCTACTTTGATCAAGGAAGGACATACTTTCAAAAGCCAAACGGATACAGAAGTATTGGTTCACTTCATAGAAGAAATTCAAACACGTGATAATTTACCAGTTGAAGAAGCAGTAAGATTAGCATTGACTAAAGTGGTGGGTGCCTACGCTATCGTGGTAATGGATAGAGAAGATCCGGACAAGATTGTTGCTGCAAGAAAAGCAAGTCCATTAGTGATCGGAATTGGTGACGGTGAATTTTTCGTTGGCTCTGATGCAACACCGATTGTTGAACACACCAAAAAAGTAGTATACTTAAATGATGAAGAAATTGCAGTCATGTCAAAAAAAGATGGTCTGCAAATTAAGAACATGGGTAATGAAGTGATGACTCCATTTGTCGAACAACTCGATCTAAAAATGGACGAAATCGAAAAAGGTGATTACGAACATTTCATGCTCAAAGAAATTTTTGAACAACCAAAAACAATCGCTGATTGTATGCGTGGTCGTGTCAACGCAAGTGAATCTTGGTTGAAGTTAGGTGGACTTCAAAATGTTGAAGAACGCATCTCAAAAGCAAAACGATTCATTTTAGCCGCTTGTGGTACTTCGTGGCACGCAGCATTAATTGGAGAATATCTGATTGAAGAATTAGCAAGAATTCCTGTTGAAGTTGAGTATGCAAGCGAACTTCGCTATAGAAACCCAATTATCAATTCTGATGATGTAGTGATCGCACTTTCTCAATCTGGAGAAACAGCTGATACAATGGCTGCTCTTGAAATAGCAAAAGAAAAAGGCGCATTATTATATGGAATTGTAAATAATGTCGGTTCCTCAATCGCACGTTTTACTGATTCTGGTTCTTATATTCATGCTGGACCTGAAATTGGAGTTGCTTCAACAAAAGCATTTACTGGACAAGTCACTTTGCTGTCAATCATGGCAATGAACTTAGGATATTCTAGAGGAACAATTCCTAAATCTTACTACCATCAGTTGCTACATGAATTGGAAAGAATTCCTGAAAAAGTAGCAAAGGTTTTAGAAAGTGATGAACAGATTAAGTATATCGCTACTGAAATTAAAGATGCACCAAATGCATTATACATGGGCCGTGGATATAACTTCCCAGTAGCATTGGAAGGTGCCTTGAAATTGAAAGAAATTTCTTATATTCATGCAGAAGGATATCCTGCTGCCGAAATGAAACATGGTCCGATTGCGCTGATTGACGAAAATATGCCCGTCATAGTAATCGCTACCAATAAAAGCGCATACGATAAAATCGTAAGCAATGTTCAAGAAGTAAAATCTAGAAAAGGTATTGTTATTGCTATTGTAGATGAAGGCGAAAAACTGATTAGTGAAATGGCCGATTACGTAATTGAAATCCCAGTTACTGATGAACCATTAACCCCTTTACTTTCTGTAATTCCTTTACAATTACTTTCCTACCACATCGCTTTATTAAGAGGATGTGATGTAGATCAACCTCGTAACTTAGCAAAATCAGTTACCGTTGAATGATCTTTATCAAAAGTCCTATTGGACATTTGATTAGAAGAGAACCGCAAAGCTGCTTATTCTCTTCTAACGATAAATAAAATATTTAATACTTTGCATAAGCAAAATAAAACCAATACAAATTAAAATGGTTTCAAAAGATATTAAACATCATGGAATGGAGTATAATTCTGAAAAGGAAATACTTATCATGCATGAATACGGACGTAATGTACAAATGCTTGTAGATCACGCTAAGACAATCGAAAATGATGAAGAACGTCAAGCATTTTGTGATAAGATTGTTACACTAATGCACCAGATGCATCCAAAAAATAGAACGATCGATGACTATTTAGATAAATTGTGGAAACACATTTTTAGAATCGCTAAGTTCGATATCGATGTAGACACCCCTACAGGTCACAAACCTACAGAAGTAGAAATGCGTAAATCTCCAGATCGTGTTCCCTATCCTGAATCAAGAACTCGTTTCCGTCATTATGGTAACAACGTAAAGGCAATGATTGATAACGCCATTTCAATGCCTGATGGACCTAAGAAAGATGGTTATGTAGCAGTAATTGGATCTTACATGAAATTGGCTTATAAAACTTGGGCAAGGGAACATTATGTTAGTGATGACATTATCAAGGATGATTTGATTAGCTTGTCAAATGGTAAATTGAAATTGGAAGACAATATTTATCTTGACAAATTAGCAAACGCTAAACCTCGTAAACGTAAAGTTAATTCTGATAACCGTAGCCAGAGCAACGACAGAAGAAATAATAATTATAGAGGTAATAATCGTAATTCAAATCGAGGCGGTTATAAAGGAAGAAGAAAATAATCGGAAGATTAATGTTTTAATTTTTTAACGAACGAACCAATCCAACATGCCTTCTGATGCTTTTGAAGTAGTAGGCGGTCGCAAATTAAAAGGAGAACTCACTCCTCAAGGTGCTAAAAACGAAGCATTACAAATTCTGTGCGCCACTTTGCTTTCCGACGACAAAATTACTGTCACCAATGTTCCTGAAATTCTTGATGTCAAAAAGTTACTAACCTTGCTAAAAGGTATGGGGGTGGCAGTTCGTCGAAAAGAAAAAGGAACCTATACCTTCAAAGCCAATAAGGTCGATCTGAAATTTTTCAAATCTGAAGAATACCACAATAACGCAAAAAGAATTAGAGGTTCTGTTATGTTGATCGGACCTATGCTGGCAAGATATGGAAAAGCATATTTACCAAATCCAGGTGGTGATAAAATCGGTCGACGACGCATTGATACGCATTTGTTAGGTTTGCAAAAATTAGGTGCCAAATTCAAATTCGATGAAAAAGAAGGCGCTTATTATTTAGAAGCGAAAAAGTTGAAAGGCGCTTATATATTGATGGATGAAATTTCTGTGACTGGTACTGCTAACATAGTACTAGCGGCAGTATTGGCCAAAGGAACAACAACGATCTATAATGCTGCTTGCGAACCTTATGTAAAGCAACTTTGCTCGATGCTCAATAGAATGGGCGCAAAAATTTCAGGTATAGGATCTAACTTATTAGTCATAGAAGGTGTTAATTCCTTGAAAGGAACAGAACACCGTTGCTTACCAGACATGATTGAAATCGGTAGTTTTATCGGAATGGCAGCTATGACACAATCTGAAATTACAATTAAGGATTGCTCTGTTCATGAGTTGGGAAATATTCCTCAAGTTTTTCGAAGACTTGGTGTTAAGCTAAAAATCAAAGGCGATGATATTTATATACCGGCTCAAAAATCATATGAAGTTCAAACATTTATCGATGGATCTATTATGACCATTTATGATGCTCCTTGGCCTGGATTTACACCTGATTTGATGAGCATTATTTTGGTGATGGCCATTCAAGCCAAAGGAAGTGTATTGATTCATCAAAAGATGTTTGAGTCCCGTCTTTTCTTTGTTGATAAATTGATTGATATGGGCGCAAGAATCATTTTATGTGATCCACATCGTGCAACAGTAATAGGTCTTAATAGAAAACATAAATTACGTGGGATCAAAATGTCCTCTCCGGATATACGTGCAGGTGTTGCACTATTGATTGCTGCGATGTCTGCTGAAGGTACCTCTGTAATTTCTAATATTCATCAAATTGATCGTGGGTACCAAAATATTGATGAACGATTGAATGCGATTGGAGCTAAGATAAAGCGTTTATAATTTTCAAGTAGATACGCAATTCGTTTAGTACAAATTTTGTGCAAAATTACTTCTTCCGCTCCGTCACAAAATTTACCAAATCAAACAAAGAAGTCCGTGTCTCTGATTCTGGAAACGTATTCAGAATATCAAAAGCTTCTTGACGATATCGATTCATCGCATCCGTAGCATATTGAATACCGCCACTTGCATTGACAAACTTAATTACTTCAGCGACCTTTTCCTTATCCTCATTATATCGCTTGATGATATTGATGATCCTTTTTTTATCACGACGAGAAGCATGATCCAAAGCATAGATTAACGGCAATGTCATTTTCTTTTCCTTGATGTCAATACCAGTTGGTTTTCCAATATCTTCAACCCCAAAATCAAATAAATCATCTCTAATTTGAAATGCAATACCGATTTTTTCACCAAATGAAATCATCTTTTGAATAACAGTTTCGTCTTTTGTAGTAGAAGATGCACCAGCACCACAAGCAGAAGCAATGAGTGAAGCAGTTTTCTTGCGAATAATATCGTAATAAATATCCTCTTTGATATCCAACCGTCTTGCTTTCTCAATTTGTAACAATTCACCTTCACTCATTTCTTTCACAGCATTTGATACAATTTCTAACAAACGATACTCTTTATTGTCAACTGCTAATAACAAACCTTTGGATAATAAATAATCACCAACCAAAACAGCGATTTTGTTTTTCCATAATGCATTGATTGAAAAGAATCCACGTCTTTCATTGGAATCATCAACCACATCATCATGAACAAGTGTTGCGGTATGTAACAACTCAATCATCGAAGCTGCATTGAAACTCGACGGATTGGTTTCACCACATAATTTAGCACAAAGAAAAACAAACATCGGTCGCACTTGTTTTCCTTTTCGCTTAACAATATAATAAGTGATTTTGTCCAACAACGGAACTTGACTGGCCATCGCATCCCGAAAGCTTGACTCAAACGTCTTCAGCTCCTCAGCAATCGGAGCTTTAATCGTATTCAGCGTTTTGACCATAAATATTATTTTGCTTGCGGTTGCAAGATACACCCAATTGATTAATACCTTTACAATATGAACATCGAAAATAACCTAGTTGTTGAAAGCAAAGCAGGAAGAAAGCTATTGTTGGACGTTTATTTTCCAAAGCTGACGAAAAACCCGAAATCCATAGTCATTTTTGCACATGGTTTTAAAGGTTTTAAGGATTGGGGCTGTTGGGATTTGATCGGAAAGGCATTTGTGGATGCTGGATTTCTGTTTATAAAATTCAATTTTTCGCATAATGGGACAACGCTTGACAAACCATTGGATTTTGCCGATTTGGAAGCTTTTGGTGAAAACAATTATACCAACGAATTACTAGATATCGAATCAGTACTTGATTGGATTCCGAAAAACTTGGATGCCAAATATGGCTATATTGATCATAATGATATATCTCTAATCGGACATAGTAGAGGTGGAGGTGTCAGTATTATTGCCGGTCACCAAGATCCAAGAATCAAACGGGTGATTACTTGGGCTTCCGTTTCAAGTTTATCTTACTTTTGGGAAGCCAATGAAAAATTGACTAATGAATGGAAAGCAAAAGGGGTATATCATGTTATAAATGGACGGACTAAACAAGAAATGCCACTCTATTATCAATTGAAAAAAGATTTTGAAAGAAATAAAAAGAAATATACACTTCAAACTATTTTGCCAGAGTTTAAAAAACCATTATTCATCATACATGGTGGTAATGATACAGCTGTTGCTGAATTCGCTGCACATCAAATGAAAGAGTGGTGTCCAAAAGCAGAGATTTATATCATAGAAGAAGCGGATCATGTTTTTAGCGCAAAGCATCCTTGGACTTCCAATGAATTGCCTGATGATTGCTTAGACTTGGTGGAAGCTACTGTGGATTTTATTTTATGATGTATGTTGCTGAAATAAATGTATGATTAAAGATGTATGATTTATGATATGACCGTTAAAACGTGAGCTCGCGTATCTACGTCATATCATACATCATACATCATACATCAATATCAAACATCAACATCATTTGAACATCATAGAATCATACATTCTTCAAAATCATACATCGTTTCAAACATTAAATATTTCCTATCTTTAGCACCAAGAAAAAACATTAAAAGTGTTAGAATTATTCAGATCCAATAAGTTTGTAGCCAACATTTTTTTACTGTTGTATGTAATAGCGGTAAGAGTTACTGCCTTTATATTTCCTGTGGAATGGGAACCTGGACATTTAGGTATTTTAAGTGAATGGGTTTATAGCAACATCGGTACGAATGGCCTATTGCCATTGATTTGTTCCATCATTTTGGTTTTCATTCAAGCGTTTTTGATTAATAAATTAGTGGCGGATTATCGGCTCAATACGGAGATCAATTTATTCCCTGGTGTATTCTATGTTTTAATTGTAAGCGCACTGCCGGAATTTCTCAATCTTTCACCAATATTAATGGCCAACACTTTTTACATAATTGGTCTCCAAGTTTTGTTCAATACCTATAAAACAGCTCAAGGAGGAGGTAAAATTTTTAGTGCTGGTTTATGGTTTGGAATTGGAAGTCTCTTTTGTTTTTCTGCATGGATTTTATTGATTGTTGGATTAGTTGCATTGAGCATATTGCGATCTTTCAAGTTGCGAGAAAGATTCATGTTGATCTTAGGATTTCTAGTACCATATTATGGTCTTTGGGTTTATCACTTCTTTTTTGATAGAGTAAATTATTTCTACAATTATCATTTTCTTGAAAATTTAGATTTCTTAGATTTTGCCGGAGCTGCTGATATTGACTTGTATATCAAATTAGGATTCTTCGGATTGCTAATTGTTTTGGTATTATTGAGTTATGGAATTTACATGTCAAAGAAAAACATCAAACCTCAAAAATATATTTCCATTTTATATTGGGGATTATTGATGACCATTGTCACTTTTTTCTTTCAATCAGGAATTAAGGTCGAACATCTAATGATTGTTTCTGTCCCACTAGCAATTTTTTTAGGATTAAATTTTACACAATTTCAAAAACGTACCGCAGAGTTTTTTCATCTAGCTATATTTGTAGGTGTAATCATACTCCAACTAAAACCACTTTGGATTAACAGTTTAACTTAATAAATTATGAATCAGCCCAAATTTGGTGTCGTCGTTTTTCCTGGATCAAATTGCGACAACGATATGCAATATGTTTTAGAAAGTGTATTCGGTCAAAAAGTAGAAATGCTGTGGCATAAAAGTACTTCCCTAAAGGATTTCAAAAAAGGAGATTGTATTATCTTACCAGGTGGATTCTCTTTTGGCGATTATGTTCGTGCAGGAGCTATTGCCAAATTTTCACCAATCATGAAGGCAGTCATTGAATTTGCAAAGGAAGGAGGTTATGTTTTTGGAATCTGCAATGGTTTTCAAGTGCTCTGCGAAAGCGGACTATTGCCAGGAGTTTTACTACGAAATGAAAATGAAAAATTTATTTGCAAAAACACTTTCCTAAAAACCCAAACAACTAAAAGTGCGATCACTTCTAAAATTGATATTTCTAAAACATTGAAAATTCCAATCGCTCATGCGGAAGGTAGATTCTATGCTGATGATCAAACGATACAATCTTTGGAAAAGAACGATCAAATTTTATTTAAATATTGTAACGAAAATGGTGAAGTCAATTCATCATCCAACCCCAACGGTTCCACATTAAATATTGCTGGAATCTGTAATAAAGAAAGAAACGTCTTTGGGATGATGCCACACCCTGAGAGAGCATCTGAAACCATATTAAATAATGAAAATGGCCGAATTTTATTTGAAAATTTGGTCGCAGCAATGAACGCACAAATTCCATCTCTTATTTCTTCCTAAAAGAAAAGTTAAAATTCTGAAGAAGAAAAAGTTTTGATTATCTTCGTATCAACAAATTAAAATTCCCATCAGTATCTTACCCCAATAAGACTACCCGAATTTATATCAAATTTTTAACCTACATGAAATAACCTGAAATCAGACCAGTTTGGCTTGATTTTAAATATGTTATTTAACTAAGGTTTAATTATTTGGTGTCAATAGGAAAGTCAAACCCTTGAACACTGTCAACATTTATTTTTTCAGTTTGACAAAATTACTTTTTACAGAGATGAGAATTTTACTTGCTTCCTTACTTATGTTTTTCCTTTCCAATGTTGCTTTTGCACAACTTGATCCAGTTACATGGACTTTTGAGGCTACAAAGGTGAATGAAACAGAATATGATATCGTATTTAAAGCAGACATCGAACGTGGTTGGTCTGTATACTCTCAATTTAATGATCCTGAAAAAGGACCCGTTCCTACTAGTTTTGAATATGAAACAGACGTAAAAGTGCTCGGTAAAGCTAAAGAAGCAGGATTGAAAAAAGAGGAAATGGACAGTAATTTTGGCGTCACCTTGGTAAAATTCAGCAAAAAAGCGATGTTCACTCAAAGAGTAAAGATTGAAGGCGATAGTACTTCTCTTAAAGGTAAATTGGTCTATATGACATGTGATGAATCAAGTTGCTTACCACCTACAGATGTTGAGTTTGATATTGCATTGGTTGAGTAAAAGGTATCCCAGTAAGCAAAATCTTGTTAAAAATTTGACAAAAATATATAATAGCTTTTTACATCAATAATTGATTGTATTTTTATAGCGTTGATGATTGGCAGTAAGTGTAAAACTTGCTGCCAATTGTTATTCAACAACAAATGTTATATTTTTGTATATCAAAATTAAATTGAGAGATGAGAACATTTATCACATTCATTTTATTGCTAGGGTTATTTACGACCAATGTATCTGCCCAAATTTTTAATCCGGTAAAATGGAAAACCGACTACAAGCAAGTTAGCCCAACAGAATTTGACTTGATATACACCGCTATCATTGACGATGGTTGGACCGTCTATTCCCAATATTTAGAAAATGACGATGGACCTGTTGCTACCAACTTCAACTATGATGAAGGTGCACACTTTTCATTGAAAGGAAAAAATATTGAAGCTAAAGAAAATCGTAAAGAGGCACACGATAAAATATTTGAAATGACCTTGGCAAAGTTTACCAAGAAGGCAGTTTTTACACAACGTGTAGCCGTAACTGACTTTTCTAAACCTGTTACTGGTTATGTCAATTATATGACTTGCGATGCTACCAAGTGTTTACCTCCAACAGATGTAGACTTTTCTTTTTCTATCAAACCAACCACTGGCGGATCTGGTGATGCAACAAAAGCTACTAAACCAACAACAAAGGTGGTCGAAGCACCAAAAGCTCCAGTAAAAAAAAAGGTTGAAGAATCGAAAGTAGTCAACAAAGTTCAGGAGACGACAACCAATGCTAAAACTAAAATTGCGGAAGCTGCCAATAAGGTAAAGCAAACCGTTCCTAAAGTAGTTCCTTCAGCAAAAAAGCAGACAGCGCAAAAGACCGAAAAAAAGGTTGAAGAAAAAATTGCGGAACCTATTCCGTCTTCCAACAGTAAGTTTTTGGATCCTGTCAAATGGGATGTGAAAGTCAAAAAGGAAAGCGGTGATCTATATATCGTTGATTACATCGCTAATATGGAAAAGGGTTGGGCGGTCTATTCTCAAGATATTGAGGAAGGAGGACCAGAACCTTCTTCTTTCAATTTCGATGATGGAGATCACTTTACTAAACAAGGTAAAGCCGAAGAAATAGGAAAAGCTAAAAAAGCAGCAGACCCGTTATTCGGTGGTCTGATGGTAACTAAATATCTAAAAGGTCCTGTTACATTTCGCCAAAAAATAAAAGTATCCGATCCGAATAAACCAATTACAGGTTACTTCTCATTCATGACTTGTGATGACAAACAATGTCTTCCACCAAAAGAAGTAGACTTCGTCGTTTATCCAAATAAAGAAAATGCAATATTTGGTTCAGCTGCTTCTGCTGTTGTTGATCAAATCAATAATGGTGGAACTCCTCCAGCTAAAATTGGAGGCGGAACAAATGTTACGGGTGGAATGGGAGCAGCATTTTTACCAACCGAATTAGCAAATGTAGATTTAAAAAATCCAGTTGCTAAATGCGCTAATGAAGTAACAGTCATCGAATCAAGTACCAGTCTTTGGAGAATATTTGTCTTAGGATTTTTGGGCGGTTTAGTTGCATTGTTGACACCATGTGTATTTCCTATGATTCCGTTGACGGTAAGTTTCTTTACAAAAGGTGGAGGAACAGATGGAAGCGAAAGTAAAGGAGTCGGAAAAGCAATGTTATATGGATTCTTTATTTTTATGGTTTACATTTTGTTGAGTATTCCTTTTCACTTAATGGATTCTATCAATCCCAATATATTAAATGACATCTCTACCAATGTTTGGTTGAACATCGCATTCTTTGTCATCTTCTTATTCTTTGCATTTTCATTTTTCGGTTACTATGAATTAACATTGCCAGCTTCTTGGACCAACAAAGCAAGTTCAGCTGAAGGTGCGGGCGGAATTTTAGGAATCTTTTTTATGGCATTGACACTCGCATTGGTCTCTTTTTCATGTACGGGACCGATACTAGGATCACTTCTCGCAGGAGCACTGAGTTCCGATGGGGGAGCAATGCAACTAACCGCTGGGATGGGTGGATTTGGTGTCGCCTTAGGTTTGCCATTTGCATTGTTTGCAGCATTTCCAAGTGTGATGGATTCACTTCCTAAATCAGGTGGATGGTTGAATACGGTCAAAGTAACATTAGGATTTATTGAGTTAGCATTGGCATTCAAATTTTTGTCAAACGCAGATTTAGTAACTAGATGGGGATTATTGAAAATTGAACCATTCTTGATCTTATGGATTTTATGCTTCTTAGGATTAGGACTTTATTTGTTTGGAAAAATTAAGTTTCCGCATGATTCCCCAATCAAAAAACTAGGTATTCCGAGAATGGCGATGGGAGCATTGTCGCTTGCATTTGCAGTTTACTTAATGACAGGTTTCAGATACAATGACAAGTCGGAATCATTTACTTCCTTGAGTTTGCTTTCTGGATTGGCACCACCTGCTGGTTATTCATGGATTTATCCGAAGAAGTGTCCAAATAACCTAAATTGCTTCAAAGATTTTGAAAAAGGATTGGCGTATGCAAAAGAAGTCAACAAACCAATACTAGTAGATTTTACTGGACATGCTTGTGTCAACTGTCGTAAGATGGAAGAACATGTTTGGCCGAAACAAGGTGTTTCCAATTACTTAGAAGATGATTATGTTTTGATCTCTTTATATGTAGATGATAAAATTGATTTGCCAGAAGCGGAAAGAGAAACAGTCCAATGGTTTGATGGTACTACCAAGAAACTAAGAAGAAGTGGACAAAAGTGGCAGTACATGCAATTCAAGTATTTTGAAAATAACTCTCAACCATGGTACGCATTGTTATCACCTGAAGGTAAGTTGTTGAATTCTCCTGTTGGGTATACACCTGATTCGGATGAGTACGCAAGTTTCCTTCAATGTGGTTTGGATGCATTTAATGGAAAAGGCGATGGCAAGGTTGGTGTGAATGAATAGGAAATAACTTTAGTTTTATATTTACAATAGCCGTATCGGAATTATTCTGATACGGCTATTGTTGTTTATATAAGTAACACTTTGAAAGGGCTTCCCGATTTAAATAAAAACACCTTGTCCTATTTTTAGATTAGTTTTATTTTGAAATTCTATGCCCTTTTAAAGTTTTTTGACTTCTAATCTTGACCGTAAAAACCATGATTTATATTGAGATTTTAAATTCTCTTTCAGTAATCCTTAAAAGG
>CALDGQ010000012.1 GCA_937941765.1 uncultured Saprospiraceae bacterium | reverse complement strand
GCATCTTCTTCTCCTTCAAAAGGGAAAGGCCCCATTCCAAGGATTCCATTTTCGGATTGGAAAACGACATCAATTCCTTCTGGGATGTAATTCGCAATTAAAGTAGGGATACCAATACCGAGATTGACATACCAACCGTTTTGTAATTCTTGTGCTATTCTTTTTGCTATTCCTTGTTTGTCTAACATAATTTTCTTTTTGAGTTTGGTCTTTGGTCTCTGGTTATTTTGTTGGCATTTGGAGACTTAATTTGGTTTTGGGGGATAGTGATTCGTTATCAGTTATCAGTATTTTGAACGGCTGGGGTGAATGCGCGAGGAAAACGCGTTGGAGCACATACTCCTCGCGTTCCCACCCTAGCCGTTCAAAATACTAATAACTGATCACAAATCAGGCCTTCGGCCGAGTAGTCCGCTGCTCAATCCGCTTCTCGTAATTAACCCCCTTAAAAATACGCTGAACAAAAACTCCAGGCGTATGTATCGTGTTAGGATCAAGCTCTCCTGGCTCTACCATTATTTCTACTTCTGCAACTGTGATTTTTCCAGCCATTGCCATTACAGGATTGAAGTTTCTTGCCGTTCCTTTAAAAACTAAGTTGCCGAAACGATCTCCTTTCCATGCTTTTACGAATGCGAATGGTGCCGTCAATGCTGACTCCAAAATATGTGGCTTGTCATTAAAGTATCGGACTTCTTTGCCATGCGCTACTTCTGTACCATAACCCGCAGGTGTGAAAAATGCAGGAATCCCTGCCCCACCCGCTCGACATCTTTCTGCCAACGAACCTTGAGGAATCAAATCTACTTCCAATTCTCCACTCAACATCTGACGCTCGAATTCATCATTCTCACCGACATAAGAAGAAATCATTTTTTTGATCTGCTTTTTTTGTAATAATAATCCCAATCCGAAATCATCGACACCAGCATTATTGGAAATACAAGTCAAATCTTTGACACCCGATTTAACCAAAGCACTGATACAATTTTCAGGAATTCCACACAACCCAAATCCACCCAACATGAGTGTCATCCCACTTTCAACTCCTTTAATTGCTTCTTCAGCGTTTGCAACAATTTTATTCATAATGTATATGTAATTGAACGACAAAAATAAGGAATACTAATATATATCCGTTAACGTAGCTGCCAACTTTAGTTGGCAACGCCCAAATAAGTGAAACGGCATTTGCAATTTGAGCAAACAGATGACGTAAATGCATTTTCAAATAGCGTTTTCAACTTATTTGGAGGTATCCAACTGAAGTTGGTTGCTACATTACTGGAGTTTCAATAAAAAAACCGTAATTTTATACTGAGTTTTTAGCCCAGCCTTATAAAACGTATCCAAATAATTTTAATGCGTTTTGCCCACTTTTCAGCCAACACATCAAAAAAACAGGTTATTTCGATTTTAACTTTAAAATCGAGAATCAACTAGTAACTTTTAATTAAAAAGAAGGTCTCAATAAAGGCTTTCCCTACTATATATTTTAAAATTTTCTAATCGCCCCGATTGTAATTTTTATTATGAACAAAACACTACAATTCTTCATGCTACCATTGTTATTAATGGGCATGTGTTTCAACACGAGTTTTGCACAAACTAAACTCGTCGTTTCTCCAGAAATGGTCTACAATATTTCCGCTCGTGGAGATGCTTGGATTTTATTTGACAACCAAAATATTCCAAATGGAACTTATGGTTGCAACATTCCACAGACGACCAACCAATGGCAAACTTATGATGCTACTTGGAATGGGTTGAATTTCTTTTATCCAGTAACGACTATCGTTGATTTAGGCCAAGGGAAATCTTTGACTTCAATTTGTGTATCGGATGCATCAGATGCAGCTGGTATTGTTGAAGTAGCCACTAGTAATGATGCGATCAACTGGAATTTCAAATTCAACCACACCAACACGGTCAATGATTGTCATAATGTTAGCGGGTTTGCTCGTTACGTGCGCTTTGTGTTTAATTCAACTGCGGCACGAGTTCGTGAAATTGAATTATATGCAACATCTGGCAACACACCTACTTGCCCTCCTAATCCAGGCACTTGTGATGTCACTACCAATTGCTATTGTGATCGTTTGCCAATGGAAGAATTTATTGGCGCCAATTTCAACGTAGATGTACCTGCTGAAAAAGCAAATGCAGTTGGATTCGTCAGAGCTTACCAGCATGAATATTTTAACCAAGGTCATGCGGATGCTAATTTCCCAAAATTTCCAAATTCTCAATATAAATGGGGTCCAGTATATGATGAACCTAATCCAGATAACCCATTGAATCAAGGATTTAATCACGATGTTTTATACTCCGCTTTAAGTGATGCGGGTATTGGAATTAATGCTGCATTTCACCATGCTGCTCCTGGTTTGATTACTTGGGGATATCAAAATGGTGATTTTAATTATACGGCTACAGATGCTTATAATGATGGAAGTTTGCCTCAAGGCGGTTACTTCCCAGCGATTCACAGACAACCTTTGGATGAACAAATTTATCCTGCTCAAATCAACTACGAATACGATGATCCAACAATGTACTTGGAATCTTCAGATATCATTTATCAATTCGGAGCAAGATACGGTGCTCCTGGAAGTAGTACTGAAAATTTAAAAGTTGCTTCAGATAATCAAGTGCTTTCTGGTTTGGATTATGTGCAATACATTGAGAACTGGAATGAACAAGATAAATGGTGGACTTTCTACCAATTGAATAGCTACCCATTTTTGGATGCTTATGTAGAACAACAGATGGCTTATTTTTCTCCTTACGAATTCGCAGCCATGTCAAGTGCTCAGTATGATGGAAATGGAACAACAGGTGGTATTGAAAACACGGTATTAGACAGATATCCAAACGGAATTCCTTCAGGTGCACATCCTGTTGGCTTACAAGCTTCCAATTCTCAAATGAAATTTGTAATGGGTGGTTTGTCAGAAATCAACTTGGATTATGTACGTGCCATGAAATTTTGGTTTGAAACACAACGTCCAGATATCGGATTTCCTTTTGATGTAATCAACTTTCACGAATATAGTAATGATGGTGGGCAAGGTGCACCTCTTGGAAATCATGCAGTCAGTCCAGAAGATGATGATTTGAAAGGACAGATTAAAGAAGCGGTTGCATTTAGAGATACCTATCTACCAGGTGTAGAAGTTTGGTTGTCAGAATTCGGTTATGATAGTAATCCAAATTCTCCTCAAAGTGCCAACTGTGCTCAACTTTGTAATAACGATTGTAACTCCCCAGCTTGCTACGAAAAGTTTTTGGAAATTCAAGGTCAATGGAATGTACGTTCGTTCTTGGAAATTGCAGCTGGTGGTGCGGATCGTGCCATGATGTTCAACATGCGTGATGAAGCACCTGCTGGAACGTGGGATTTATACGCAACTTCAGGAATGACACAATGGTCAGGTGAAGACTTTGCAGGTTATGAAAATAAATTGCAATGGTACTATATATCTACCATGACAAGAATGTTGAAAGGAACTAAATTTGATGGATCCTTTGTACATAATGACAACAATGTTAGAATTTACAAATTTGCAGAAGATTGTGGTGGAAGTGGAAAAACGGTTTATGCAGTTTGGGCACCCACTTCAAATAACGGAAATGATAACACGATATACGCGAATTACTCCCTACCCTTCTTAAATGGCACCAATCCTCAATTGGTCAGCATGCAAGACGGAGATCTAGATGGCGTTCGTTCCAATTTGACTTTCAGTGGTGGAAGCTATAGAGTCAATGTTTCGGAACGTCCAAAGTTTATTGTAGTCGGTGATTTACCAGAAGAAGATTTTGCGCAAAACTGTGCTTGTAATTACATCAACTACTCGATCGAATCAGGAAGTGGAAGTAATACCAACGGTGTCAGAAATGAAGCCGGTTCAATCGGTCGTCCTTATTGTGGAGAAGGAAACGAAATGTTTTCTCCTTGGCAACCTTCTAATGGACATGATGTTGTTTTAGATTTAGGTCAAAATTATGACTTAACTAATATCTTCATTCACAGTCCAGGAACCCAACATGGTAACTTGGAAATCTTCTATGGTCAACCAGGTGGACCTTGGACTTCTTATGACACATACGATGTATTTACAGAACGCTATCATAAATGGAGAACTTTCTCCAACCTAAATATCAACACCAGATATATTGCTGTAAGAGCGAATAGCGCCAATATCCAAGTAGGTGAAATTGCTTTGTGCGGAATTGCTTCAGGCGGAACGACTCCTACCTGTAATGACGGCATTCAAAATCAAGGAGAAACAGGTATTGATTGTGGCGGTCCGTGTGCACCTTGTAATACTGCTAGTTGTAATGACGGTATTCAGAATCAAGGGGAAACAGGCATCGATTGCGGTGGACCGTGCGCACCTTGTGTAACTGCTACGTGTAATGATGGTATTCAAAACCAAGGTGAAACAGGTATCGATTGCGGTGGACCGTGCGCACCTTGTAATGGCGGTGGATGTAATGTTGCTGTTTCGTCATCTGGCGGAGTGGTTACCATCACTGGTTTGACAAGTGGTGAAAATGCAAAATTATTTAATCAAAGTATCGCAGCCGTTTGGAGTTGCAATCCGTGGCAAGGAAGTCCTTGTTCTGGAAATGAAACCGTTTCTGGATTAACGATTGGTGCTACTTATTTCTTAAGTGTCCAATCCAATGTTTGTGATGAATGGATTCCGGTTGTGGTTCAAGGAGGTGGAAATACTGCTACTTGTACGGATGGCATTCAGAATCAAGGGGAAGCGGGTATTGATTGTGGTGGACCTTGTCCAGCATGTCCTTCTTGCAACGATGGGATTCAGAATCAAGGGGAAACGGGTGTTGATTGCGGTGGACTTTGTAGTCCTTGTAATGTTGGTGGATGTAATGTTAGCATCACATCATCCAATGGAGGAGTGACTATCACTGGATTGACAAGTGCTGAAAATGCGAAGTTATTTAATGCTAATATATCACCAGTTTGGAGTTGCAACCCATGGCAAGGAAATCTTTGTTCTGGAAATGAAACCGTCACTGGGTTGACAGTTGGTGCAACTTATTTCTTAAGTGTTCAATCCACTAATTGTGATTTATGGTTACCGATTACCATCCAAAGTGGTGGCGGTGGCGCTACTTGTTTTGATGGCATTCAGAATCAAGGTGAGACGGGTGTTGATTGTGGCGGACCTTGTTCCCCATGTACAACTGCTTCTTGTAATGATGGTGTTCAAAACCAAGGTGAGACGGGTGTTGATTGTGGTGGACCTTGTGCGCCATGTAACACAGGTTCTTGTGAAATTAACTTAACACCAAGTATGTTCCGTCGGATCGATGGATCGGTTGCCAATGGTGGTGGCTTCGGTGGTGACTTGGCAGATGAGCAAAATTCAATCGGTGATCCTATCAATGGAAATGGACAAGATGCCAGTAATGCTTGGTTGTATCCGTGGTTTGATGGCGTTCAGATGTATTTGGATTTAGGACAAAATTACAACTTGACCAGTATCCATTTATTTGATGGATTCGGTGGTGGAACTTTTGAAGTATCACCAGGTTTACCTTCACAAAATCAAAATGCAATTGTATCATTTGATGCAAATATCTGGCCGCCACAATGGAGAGATTTCAGTGTCAATACAACAACAAGATATTTGACTTTCACAAGAGTAGATGGAGGTGCATTGATGAATGAAGTTGCCATTTGCGGAACTCCTGCTAACAATATGCCTGCTAATCCAAGTCAATTTGTAGTTCCTTCAACTTTTGAAACTTGTGAACCAGTCTTATTCCCAAATCCTGCTCAAGAGGTCTTATCGATTGCTTCGAAAGGGAAAGCCTTTAAGCAAATTAAAGTAGTAGATATGAGTGGACGCGTGATGATGGATTTGCAAGTTGGGGATGATATTTACAATAAGGATTTAGATATTTCTGAATTGCAAAATGGCATTTATTTCTTACACATTGAAGGTCAGGAGAATTGTCCTCCTTCGTTTACTCGATTCGTTAAGATGGATCGGAGATAGGAATTAAGCGATACATTTTTAAAATATTGGAGCCTCGTGACTTTTGTTGCGGGGCTTTTTTTGTGTTGCTATTATCGGTCTTGACTATTGCGTAGAGTGACAGATGACGTTCCTTAGTATTAGCAGCAAGCAAGGACAAAAAACATCATTCAAGAGAAATCCTACTCAGTTGAAGTTAAATTGACTTTCCGAACAAATTACATATCTACTTGATAATCAGAACAATAAAGTGTGTATGTAA
This sequence comes from uncultured Saprospiraceae bacterium, assembly GCA_937941765.1. GTDB lineage: Bacteria > Bacteroidota > Bacteroidia > Chitinophagales > Saprospiraceae > CALDGQ01. The sequence continues at coordinate 41,190 of CALDGQ010000012.1, read as the reverse complement.
TATTTTGATTCAGATTAACTTGTTAGAATCAATGGAAATACGTATCTTTAAACATAATTAAACACGTGTAATTATGTCAACCAAACTAACATTAACTATTGATAAGTCAGTAATTGAGGAAGCAAAAAAATATGCTAAATCTCAAGGAAGAAGTCTATCTAATTTAATTGAAGAATACTTAAAATCTATTTCGAACAATGACAGTGAGTCTGAAAATTTAAAATTAAGTCCAATTACAAAATCGTTATTTGGCTCAGTTAATATCAAGGATAAGAAGATTGATTATAAGAAGATTCTTGAAGATGAAATTTTAAAAAAACATTTATAGTGCAAACACAACAATTAAATGACTAAAATATTTCTTGACACAAATGTAGTGCTAGACTTTATACTTAAAAGGGATGGTTTTGCAGAAGATGCTGCGATGATTTTTGACCTCGGTGAAAGAAAAAAATTAAAACTAACGCTATCTTCACTTTCCGTAAATAATGTTGATTATATCGTTTCTAAAATTGAATCTAAAAAGAAATCAAGACAAATAATTATAAAACTACTCTCTCTCGTTGAAATATTAACAGTAAACGAAACTACAATCAAAAAGGCAGCAATGTCACAGTTTAAAGATTTTGAAGACGCTATTCAAAATTTTTGTGCAGAGGATGAAGGTTTAAATCATATAATTACTAGAAATTTAAAGGATTATAAAAAAAGCAACCTATCAGTACTAACTCCGAAAGAATTCCTAACTAGTCTCAAAATGAATAAAAAATAAAATCCAACACCTAGTCTAGTAGACGGCTCCGCCAACAATTAGTTGACGGAGTGTGCCGCTCACAGCTCTGCTGAACGTATTCGAAGTACCACCTGCCATATGACAGTACTCCAAAGTCAACAAACCAAAATATCATAACCACAAAAAATTGCTATCTTAATCAACAATTTGGTAAATTAGCTATCAAAAGAAATACGCATAGTAATCTACTTCCGAATCTATTTTAACCTCGGCGTTATCCAACTGAAACACAAATATCGGCTGCGTTTGTTGGTTGTGGCCGATGTTCGTTTTCCTTTGAGTTAGCCAATTAAAAAAATTAAGAATATGACTTATACAAAAGTAGCAGTACTATTATCTATTTTACTTGTAATGAATTGTTGTAAAAATTCGACTAAAGATACGAACGATACTGAAAATAAAATACTAAATCTACCTCCATTAACTGAAACGCAATCATCAATAGATTCAGTTTTAGAATTAGTAAAACAAACCAAATTTAATGCTGATCAAGAATTTAAAAGAGATATAGACTCTCAAGTTGGTCATTCTCTATGGCGTGATTCTATCCCTTCTATTCTCAAAGAAAATTCTATTAATAACATTTTATTTACGGGTGCTAATAAAGAATTGATTGATTTGTCCACCGTTAAAAAACCAATATTTATTCAGGTAAGCTCGACTCATTCAAATGTATATAAAACCGAATTACCTGTAACAAATAGATTGGCAGAAGAATATAAAAATGATATCAAGTTCATAGTATTACTTTGCGATGGAATTGAAAAATACAATAAAAAGAAGGATGATTACTATGAAGGAATCTCAATAGTTACGACTAAAGATATTAACTGTGATTCAAATATAAATATCCAAGGATTTAAACATTTAACCGGATATCCTTTTAATTATTACTTAAGCGAAGATTTGGAAATAATTAATTGTGAAATTGGTGATTTAGAATACGATAATTCAGAAACTTATGCTGAATATCGACAAAGGATTTATGAAATGGTAAAAGGCAATCTTGAATTATTAATAGAAAAAAAAAGCTAGTCTAGTAGACAGCTCAACCAACAATTAGTTGACGGAATGCGCCGCTCACATCACCATACCCATTCAACTTACCTCAGCGTAAATCAAGCGGTGCGCCTACTAGGCAGTTTAGCAAATCGAAGATTTGAATTTTGAGTCCTTAATAGCTGCTAACTTGAAAATATCAGAATGAATCTCAAAACTTAAAAGGATAAAATCAATTAGTACTTAAAACGTTGAAAAACAAAAACAATGAATAGCCTGCTTTGAATTTTTTTTATACCTTGAGGCTTAATAGCTGTTAACTTGAAAATATCAGCATGAATCTCAAAACGTAAAAGGACAAAATCAATTTGTACTTAAAACGTTGAAAACAAAACAAACAATAACCTAGTTCGAAATTAAAAAAACAAAACTTATGAAAAAACTACTATTTAGCTTTGCAATAATTGCACTACTAATTTCATCATGTAAAAAAGATGAGGATCCAACACCAGAAGAAAAAGTCTTTTTTTACAAATACAAGGTAGATGGAGTACTTGTTGAACGGATGGACTACCCTTTTCTTGCTGACAATTTGATATCAGATTTTCTTGTACTTGGATTTCAAGATGATGATCATGATTTAGATTTTCACATTCCTGATTGGGACGAAACAACAGGAACAAAAAGTAATTTATTTACTCAATTGTCCCAAACGAATGGTGAAGGTTGTACTGGAGCTGGTGGCACCGTCAACATTACCGAAATAGACGCGTCTTCAAATGGGCATATATCTGGTACTTTTTCTTGTATTTGTCCAACTTTAAGCAATACTAATTTGGAAATTACTGAAGGTTCCTTCACTATAAAATACTCTAATTGATTATTCATCTCAAAGATGAGAAATCGAGCGTGAATATTTCAAACAGAAAAAAAGTAGGATCCATGAATAGGTTATAACATAGTTTGGTAGATTTATAATCGAGTGAGCGGTGCGATCCAACAATAATTTGACGGAGCGCGCCGTTCACGCCAGCCTATGTACAGCCTTTCAATAACAGCATGCATACACTCTAAATAAACAATCATGCTAAAACACTACACCCTATTTTCCCTCCTCCTAATAAGTATAAATTGTTTCTCTCAAAACAATAAATACACGAACTACCAAGAATTTGATAAAGAAATATTTGTTTTAGATTTTGGCTATATAGTGGATTCTACTGAAACAATATCAATTCCTAGAGAACAAGCAGCAAAAGTCTATGCATATGTAGAGAGTGAGATCTTGAAATTTCACAAAGAATTGAAAAGAGATTTTGATGCGCCTTTCAGATTAACTTTCAAGAGTGAAAATGAATCAGGAAAAGGACAATGGAAAACTACTTGGCAAAGCAAATTCACCTCAACTGCTTTATGGGTATTAACAAAGCATTGGCCTCATAAAATCTCAGAATTAGAAGGAAGTGCGCTTGATTATTCAAAAGAATTATTTATTGAAATAGGACCATCTATTGACTACTACAAAATCTTATTGAAACAACCATCTGATGTTGATTATGCTATGGAAATAGGTTTTTCTAGTCAAAAAAATCCTAAGAAATTGGATCATACTTTTGAAAGTTCCATTAATGCGGTGACACCAGTTTTCCCTGGTGGCGTTTTAGAATTGAATAGATTTATATTTGAAAACATTGTAAAGCCATTACCAAAGGAAGACCGAAAACATGCTATTGGCGATTTTGTTTACTGGTTAACCATAGAAAAAGATGGATCTATTTCAAATATTAAAGTAGGTTCTAATGCCAGCACTCATCAGCGAGATATGAAATTTAATGTACTTGATGAAATAAGAAAAATGCCAAATTGGACGCCTGCAAATTATTATGGGGATCCAGTGAAATCTATTTATGAGTTGCGAGTTTTGTTCAAGCCCTACTTCTATGAAAATTTATTGCAGATCACTTTTGAATGAGATTTAAATAGTTTAGTCTCTAATTCTCCAAATAGAAAAAGAATTGATTCCATTATCAAAATCTACCATTTAAAATTCTTGCAGATGGCTATCTTTATCCTTTGAAAATGAATTGAAATGAAAGAACTAATTGAATATCTAGAAAAAGGTATTGAGCTATCAGATGAAATTGTTACTGATCTGAAAACCATCATCATTGAAAAAAATGTAGAAAAAGGGGAAATAATTCTTCAAGAAAATTCAAATAGGAAGATCCAAATATTTGTTGCAAGTGGATGCCTCAGGGCTTTTTATAAAACTGAAAATGGCAAAGATCACACCTTACAATTTGCTACTAAAAATTGGTGGATTAGTGATTACATGACCTTATTCAATAAGGAAAATTCTTTGCTCAGCATTGAAAGTCTTTCGCATTCAAAAATTATGATCATAGAACAATCTCAACTTGAAGCACTATATTCTAAATTCCCTGAATTTGGATTAAAGCACGGTATGAATCTTCAAAATCGAATTGCTGCGCTACAAAAAAGAATCTTTGGGCTACTCACAATGACGGCGAAAGAAAAATATGAGCAATTTATCAAGGACTATGAAGTATTCGAGAAAGTAATCCCAAATTATCAAATCGCTTCCTTTTTAGGAATCACGCCAGAAAGTCTAAGCCGCGTTAGAAAGGAAATAGCAAACGCTTAATTTCTTACCATACATCAATTTTTAATACAATTTGAATACTGATCTTTGTACTTAAAATCAGTACAATGGACTACTTAAATCTACTAAATAAGAGATATGCTACTAAAGCCATGAATGGTCAAGTGGCTCCTCAAGAAAAAATTGATAACATCTTAGAAGCAATCAGATTGGCGCCCACATCAAGTGGCTTGCAACCTTTTGAAGTTTTTGTAATTACGGACAAAGAGGTGAAATCAAAAATAAAAGAGATTGCTTGGAATCAATCACAAGTAACAACATGCTCACATCTTTTGGTTTTTGCTGCATGGGATCACTATACCGCAGACAGGATAAACCACATGTTTGATCTAACGAATGAAATCAGGGGATTTAAAAATGAAGGTTGGGAAAATTATCGCCAACAGTTATTATCTAATTATCCACAAAAAGATCCAAAAGAAAATTTCGAACATGCTGCCCGCCAAACTTACATTGCTTTCATGTCAGCGATTACACAAACAACTTTAGAAGGTCTGGATAGTACGCCAATGGAAGGATTTGATTCCGCCGCATTAGATGGAATTTTGAGTTTAAAAGAAAAAGGGTTGAGCAGTACTTTGTTGCTACCTATAGGATATAGAGATGCAGATAATGATTGGCTAGTTAATCTAGCAAAAGTCAGGAAACCTATGAAAGAATTAGTGAATTATATTTAAAAAGAAAAAGTCATGTTAAAAAAATTATTCGGTATTGCACCAAAACTAGAATCAGATGGGTCGTACAGCCCCTCAAAATTGGCCCTAAAAATAGGAGTGCCTGATAAAACAGATTTTGAAAATATCTCGTACCAAAAATACAAAGGACCGAAATCTAAGATCTTAGTTATCTGTACGGAAGAAAAGAATCTAAAAATGAAAAATGGCAAGTACTTTTCTACTGGAAATCATCCGGTGGAATCTTTACTGCCAATGCTTCATTTAAAAAATGCAGGCTTCGAATTTGAAATTGCTACTCCAACTGGAAAACCTGCCATTTTTGAAATGTGGGCTTTTCCAAAGAAAGACGAACAGGTTAAAGCTATTTACAATGAACATAAATCAAATTTTGAAAAACCACTAAGTCTTTCAGATTTTATAAGCAAGTCTTTTAAGCAATCAGAACAGTATGCAGCCGTATTTATTCCTGGTGGTCATGGAGCCATGATTGGTATCCCTGAAGATAAGAATGTCAATACCATACTAAGATGGGCACATGAAAATAATTTGTTTACGATAAGTCTATGCCACGGACCTGGAGCATTCCTTTCAACAACTTTAGACAATAAAGATTTTCTATACAAAGGTTACAACTTAGCTGTATTTCCGGATGCTGTGGATAACCAAACACCGATGATTGGATATCTACCTGGCAAAATGCCGTACGGGTTAAGTGAACAACTTAAATCCCTAGGAGCAAACTTAATGAACACAAAGATGGATAAAACCGTTTGTGTTGATAGAAAATTAATTACTGGTTCAAGTCCTTTAGCATCTAATGAACTTGGCAAATTGGCGGCAACAGAATTATTAAAAGCGCTGAACTGATAGTATAAAAAGCAAAATTAAATAATACCGATGGCGATTAGAACTAAATTCTAATCGCCATTTTTAATTCGTTCAAGCAAAGTCTAGCTGGATTTCCTTAACATGATTTCAATATAACACTATGATAACTATTTGTAAGAAAAACTAAAATCAGCAAGAATGGAACATTATCCATCACAAATGAGACATAAATTTGTATTAACACTAAATCTAAAATCAAAATTATGTTATTCAAAAAAAATGATTCTATCTCAGCTGACTTTCCTTTTCAATCAAAATATGTAGAAATCCTTGATACGGATCTGCATTACATTGATGAAGGAAAAGGAACTACCTTTCTATTTCTACATGGCAACCCCACCTCTTCCTATTTATGGCGAAACATTATTCCATTTGTATCCAAAGACAATCGAGCAATCGCGGTCGACTTGGTAGGTATGGGAAAATCTGGGAAACCTGATATTTCGTACAAAATGTCTGATCATTGTAAGTATATTGAGGCATTCATCGAGCGACTGAATTTAAAAAACATAGTACTGGTTTTGCATGATTGGGGAAGTTTTGTCGGCTTAAAGTATGCGATGGAAAATGAAACAAATATCAAAGGCGTCGTTTTGATGGAAGGTATTTTAAGACCTTGGGAAAGTTGGGAAACGATTCCTGTGGTAACAAGACGTATGTTTAAAAAATTCTTTGATCCTATCGAAGGTCCAAAAGTGATTTATGAAGACAATTTTTTTATTGAAAAAGCAATGCCTTATTTGACAAAAAGGAAATTATCAAAAATTGAAATGGATAATTATAGAAAACCATTTTTAGAAAAAGCAGCTAGAAAACCTATGCTCATTTTCCCAAGAGAATTACCAATTGCAGGTGAAAATATTGAAAACGCAACCATCATCAATAATTACAACCGATGGTTGTCGAAAACGGATGTTCCTGTTCATATTTTGTGGGCAAAACCAGGCTCATTATTTAGGAAGGAATTTATACCTATCATGCGTAAAGAATTTCCAAAAATGACAGACCTTTGTGTTGGAAATAGCAAGCATTATTTACAAGAAGATTTGCCTAATGAAATAGGAAATGCCATTGTAGATTGGTTTGAAAAAATAAATGTATGATCAATTATCAAAAAAGTATTCATAATGTTATCAACTACATTGATGCGAACCTAAGTGAAAAGCCAGAATTAGATAAGTTGGCCAAAATAGCTAACTTATCTAAATTCCATTTTCATAGAATCATGAAAGCTTGGTTAGATGAACCACTTGGTAGCTACATCAATCGCATTAGACTAGAAACTGCCATAAAATTGTTGCGCTATTCTGCTCACCCCATTAATGATATAGCGTATCGAGTTGGTTATCATACCCCTTCTGCATTTACCAAAGCAGTAAAAAAAATGTTTGGAGTAAGTCCAACTTATATTCGAAAACATAAAAAATTAATAATGGAACCAACAACCAAAAATAATAAGAACGATTTTCAATTAGTTGAAACGGTCAAAACTATAAATGACATACAGGTGATTTTCCAACAATCAAAAGGCACCATCGGAGATCATACCACTAAAGCAAATTGGGAGACCTTATTTACAAAAGCTCAAAAGCATCAACTTATAAATCGAGAATCAAAATTTTATGGCATTAATTGGGATGATCCAGAAATTACACCAAGTGAGAAGGTGAGATATGATGCCTGCATCTCTATTCCAAACAGTACAAATGCAAATGAATTTTCAAGCAAAACTATTTTTGGTGGAAAATATTTATGTTTTTTGTACAAGGGCGATTATCAGCATTTAGGTTTTGTTTACAATCACATCTTTAGAGATTGGATCATCAAGGGGAATTATAATTTAAGAGAAGAACCTATTTTTGAGCAATACATCAATAACAAGGAAGTAACGCCAACAGAAGATTTACTAACAGAAATTTTCATTCCAATAGAGCAATAAGTAATAAATAATTAAAACAAAAATAATATGGCAACACTAAATCGATTACTAACCAACATCTGTTCTAACAATTTAACTGCATCTAAAAATTTCTACACTAAACTATTTGATTTCAATGTTGATTTTGAAAGCGATTGGTTTATTCATCTAATTTCAAAAGATAAAAAGCTTGAACTCGGAATAATTGACAGATCAAATGAGATCGTTCCTAAGGAATTTCAAAATAAGCCTCAAGGATTTTATGTAACTTTTGTAGTTGAAAATGCGGATGCTTTATTACCAATAGCGAAATCAGAAAAATTTGAAATAGTCAACAAACCAATGGATACATTTTATGGTCAAAGACGACTATTATTAAAAGATCCTGATGGTACATTAGTCGATATCTCCTCTCCTATTAAGGATTTTAAATTTTAAAACCGGATTTGGAAAACTAAAAAATACAAAATGCAATTTGACAAAGATTTAAAATCAGAACATAAAGACTTATTTCTCAAAGCCAGAGCGCTATTACTTGCTTACGAGGGAATTGTTGAAACCAAAAAAGAAAGAATCACAACTTACTCAAATGAAAAAGGAGGAATTTGTCACATGAGAACGATGCCTTATGGAATAGATTTCGGATTTTTAAAGGGAGCAAAAATGAAAGATAAAAATGGAGTACTTACTGGAAAAGGAAAAGCCATAAGAGTACTTCCTCAAAAAAACAAATTGGATGAAGAAGTAATTATGTATTTTATCAACCAAGCAATTGAAATTAATTCCAGTAAATAATGACAACTGACGAGATTATTGACCTATTGAAGGAGCAAGCAGATCCTAATAAAATTGTATTTAAGCAAACCAAATTTGGTGTCATCTCAAATAATGCATTAGGCATTTATCACAAGGAGTTGAAAGCGCTCGCCAAGCAAATTCCAAAAAACGATAAAATAGCCATTGAACTTTTTGACTCAAACATTTATGAAGCCAAATTACTTTGCAGCAAAATCTTCAATCCAGAAAATCTAACAGAAAGTTTAATGGATAAATGGACTCGTACTTTTGAGAATTGGGAAATATGTGATTCATTCTGCATGGGATTATTTGCCAAAAGTAAATACGCTGTTACAAAATCAATTGAATGGACAAAACGGACAAGAGAATTTGAAAAAAGAGCAGGATTTACAACCATCGCTGCTTACTGTATGTCAGACAAAACTTCTCACAATGATACTTTTGAACAATTTTTTCCAATCATAAAAAGAGAATGTACGGATGAAAGGATTTATGTTAAGAAGGCTGTAAATTGGGCTTTGAGAAACATTGGCAAAAGAAATATTGATTTAAAATCAAAAGCCATTGTAGTATCTGAAGAAATTTTAAAGCAAAATAATAAAACTGCCCGTTGGATAGCAACGAATGCTTTGAAAGAATTAAACAGTGAAAAAGTACGAATTGCAGATTATCCAAGGAAAATTTACAGGAAATAAAGCATCGACTTCCAATCTGAACTTCTATCCTCTGAAATAAATTTGTTATCTTTCTTTACCAATGCTCCATTTAGGAACACACATTGGCTAAAAATCTATAAATACTTTTAGATCAAAATGAAAGGTATGAGGCCTTATATTGTTATAATAATTTTATTTTTCTCCATTAGCAGTAGTGCTCAAACTGATTGGAACAATTATGCAGCAGTTGAAACTGTCAAAGAAGTTGAAGTCTATGACAATAAAGCTTACGTTTCAAATAATGCTGGGTTATTGATAATAGATTTGGATACAGGAGAAGAAGAACTTTTGATGCCTGCCAATAGTACGTTCGAAGGTTTTTGTCAAGAGATAGAAATCATGAGTAATGGCGATGCTTGGGTGGCAAGTTCATATGGATTAATGTATTACGATGGTGACAATTTTGAATTATTTGAAGGACCCGATACCATCAATTTCATTAGGCCTAAAAATTTGAGAATTCATAATGATGAGTTGTGGTTTTTGGATTTTCATGAAAAGGTATATTCCATTAAGGATATGATTTTGACTGAGCATTCAGCAGTGCTACCTGAAAATATAAAATATTTAGATCTAGATTCTGAAGGAAATGTTTGGGTGCTTACCATAGATGATGGATTTAAATATGATGGAAATAACATTCTGTCTACATTTGAAATCTATCCTGGAGATGAAGTTTGGCAATTGGATGAATTTTATATTGACAGTAACGATGGGTTGTGGATGCCAGTCCGTCCTATATCTACTGGAGACCTAGAACTAGCCTATATAGATGCACAAGGCTGGCATATTGTAAAAACCCATTATCGGATTCGTTCTTTTTTCGAACACGATTCCTATGGGGTGTGCTTTGTTAATTTAGATGACTTTGGATATATTGATAACGACACTTTAGGTCATGTTGATTTTGATACTATTTTTCCAAACCTCCCTGTGGATGAATATGACCGTACGAAGTTTCAAAAATGGGACAACAATGAGGCATGGTTCTCCGGTACTCATCTTGACGAACCTATGATCCATCGGTATGTAGGTAACGAAATCCAACAATATGCTCACAATACTGTTTTTTTAGGAGATGTCTCTGATATTGAAGTAGATTGCGAAGACGTTTTATTTAAAGCAAGCGAGTCTTTTATTGAGAAATTTGAAGAAAATCAATGGGACGTTTTATACCCAGATTTCAGTGATGAAAATTGCAAAATAGAAAGTCTAGAGATGAATCCATTCACCTGTGAGTTGTGGGGATACTCATTAGCTTATCCTTCAGATGAATGTCATTCTATTTGGAAAATCAATAATGATGAATTAACTGAATTCGATATTTTGGACAGCGCAATTTCTGATATCGCTTTTGCGCCTGATGGTAAAACCTATTTTATTGGAGAAAGCACGCTAAGTTATATCGATACTTTGGGGACCATTTATTCAGTGGATATCGATTTCCCTTTTCCTCTTACTGAAGTCTTTATTTCTTCACAAGGGATGATTTGGGTGCTCGGCCAAGACTTTTCTAATTTTCCGAACAGCATAGATGATGTCTTTTTTGTAAGTACTGGAAATGGAGAATGGACGGAGTATGCTACTGACATAACTCAGATAAGTACAGGTGGAAAGTGCCATATAGTTGAAGACAATAATGGTGATCTTTGGTTTTCAAGTCTCAATAATTTAATCAAATATGATGGAATCGATTGGACCTCATACCCATTGGAATTTAATTTTCAAAGTTTCAATGAATTTCTAATAGATGAATTTGGAAATTTTTGGATAGCTTCTTACGATGATGGATTGGTCTATTGGGATACAGAAAACTTCACATATTATAACATTGAAAACACTGATATTTTCTCCAACAGATGCTATGGTTTAAAAAGAGTCGGAAATGACTTATGGATAGAACATGATATTGGATTAAGTCAAATGGAATTAGCGGTCGTCTCCGCTACTGAACCACAATCGGTATTGAGTCCAGCGCTACCATTCACCCTTTTTCCAAATCCCACACAAGGTCGCTTCCATGTCCAAAGTGATAATACCATAGAAAAAAAGTACGATGTTTACAGTTTAACTGGAACACTTTTATTAAGCGAGATTTCTTCCAAAGAAGTGTGGTCTTCTACATTAAAATCTGGAGTCTACTTGGTAAAAGTAACTACGAAGAAAGGAGAATTTGTTGAAAAATTGATTGTTTTATAATTAAGATATTTTAAACTTCAACAAAACAATTACAAAATAGATGCTTTGTAAAAATGTTGGTAGCTGTTAAATAAATCCTTATAACCATTTAACCAAATATTCACCTATGAAAAATATAACTTCTTCCCTATTTTTTTTATTGATTTTTGTTGTTGAAATTTCCGCTCAAAATATATTTGCTTCAACAGCCTACAATGAAATTGTTACACTAGATGAAAATGACGTACTTTCTGAACTCATTGTAGAGGTGACTTCAGATTTTGCCATTTTAGATATTGCGATATCTCCAAATAATAAATACTATGGAATAATAGCTGACGAGATTGTTGAAATAAATTTAAATGATGGAAGTGTAAACTCTGTTATAAACTTGCCCGTATTTAATCCTGCACAAGATAATTATACCTCCCTAGTCTGTAGTAATAATTATGAATTGTATACTTTGAATAATCTATCTAAAATATTATATAGATATGATATCCTTTCTGATACGTTAATAAATGTAGCCGCATTGAGTATTTCTACCCCAGGTGATATGACATTATACAAAGGAAACTTGATCATACCAACAGGAGAAGATTTAAAAGCGTTCAATATTGAGTCCAACTCGTTTAAAACAATTTTTTGTTACCCACCCGAAATTTATTCGCTTTTAGGGATTGCTAATGATTTTATAAGTTGCGATGAAAACAGAATAGTTGCAACAGATTCTGAGCGTTATTGGGAGATTGATCTTGAAACTGGATCTATCAATTTATTTATGACCACAACTGAATATATTACTTACGGCCTAGCCTCTAACAATGAATACTCGGCATCCAATTGTAATGTTGAATTGGAAGATATTGATTGCACTATTTCGAGTATTCAAAAACTTGAAACAAAACCCATCAATATTTCTATTGCTCCCAATCCAGTTAAAGGAACCTTGACAATTACAACTAATTTCCAGCTAGATAAAATTGACATTTATAATGTAAACGGCAAGCTAAAACATACAATCTTGAATCCATCAAAAGAAATAGATATAACTCTTTTAGAAAAAGGTTTTTATTATTTGTTATGTTATTCAGAAAATGAATCTGCTAGCTTAAAATTTGTAAAGCAGTAAGGATGTAAAAACCTCCCAAAGCTAAACCGCAGAAAGAAAATTATAACAATCAAATTGTTAGTATTTTAACACAATTTTTCGCTAAAAAAATGTTAAAAAAACCCACGATTATTGGAAAATTGAATATGGTAAGAAAATTGTCTTGTATGTTATAAAGGGTTAGTTTAATTTGCTAACAAAAATATTACATATGAAAAATCTGAAATATCTTTTATTTCTGCCATTATTTATGATCTACTTTGTATCAAATGCACAATTACCGCAATTGACGATTTACGATTCGTTTGAGGATTATAAAAATAAAAAAGGAGAATTAATTGGAACCTATTTAAAAATCAAGCGTGGTGCGAATTCAATGGGATTAGTTGCACGAAAAGGTGCTGATAAAGAAAAAATATTATTTAAAAATATTTGGGGATTTTCGATCGATGGAGATATTTACCGGGTTACTGAAAAGTATCATGTTCCTGTGATGCTAATTGATGAAGGTGAAATATGTTATTATGAAAATGGATATGGTCACCTGAATATGATAGAGGATTATAAAGAAAAAGGAGAAATGGTGGAAGGTGCATTTTGTTACATTTCAAATGATGTAAATAGTGAACTAGTCGCAATACCTGAAATGAGTTTTGACTATAGAAAAAGAATGAAAAAGTTAAAAAGTAAACATCCAGAATTTACAGAAATTTTAGACTGCATCGCTGTTTCTCGGGATCCACAAAATGTATTGCCTTGTATCAAAGACACTACTGACGATAAAAAACCAAAAAGTAAGGTTAGTGTAAAACTTGGAAGTCGAGGAAGTATGAAGACACATAAAAAAGTTAAAAAGAAAAATTAAATTTTAAACCTAAAATACCTCAGGCATCCCGAATTTTCGAAAGGAAGTTCGGGATTTCTTATTTTCCACGCAACCGCTCTTCAATACTCATCACTCCAGGCAACGCCATCACCTTCTCCAAGATTTTAACCATCGCCAATGTATCCATCTTGCAGTATTCTAACAATGCAAATTTGGTCTCTCGAATTTCCTCCGCATTTTGCATTTCAAAAATCATTTTTCCCCAAGTCGTTGTAGCAGTACCACCATCTTGTATATCCAACATTGCATACGATAACTCTGGCACTAAAACAGGCAATACTTTTTTGATACTACTACTTCCTTTAAACAATTTGTGCACGTAAAAACGTTTGGAAAAAACTTCCATCAAATCAAAGAAACGGGCATTTACACTTTCTAAAAAATCTTTGAATTGAGGAGCACTCTCCCCCATTCTTCGATTACACATACCTTCAAAACCTTTGTTCCAAACAAGGATCGACCCCGTATTCCCAATATCCATTTGTAGTTGTTGGCATAATGGAATAATAGGATTGCTATTTTCAGTATGCAAAAATTCTTTGTGCTCCAATCTTGAATTCGGTGTTTGTTGGATGTGCAATGAATATTGAAAAGGCGTTTGTTGATAAGGACGTGTTCCATCAAAAACGGGAATTCCTGGAGCATAGGTTTCGTAATCCAAAAAATAAATCGGATAAGTCAATCGATCCAAAAACCTAGATAATTCTTCCGCTCGAATAATCGGATCTTCATTTTGAAAAGCGGTAATTTGATCTCGATGTGCAGGTAGTAATTCTAGCCCCAAAGGAACGTCTTTTATGTGCAAATTTCCTTCATCCACCAATGCTTCCAATCGCTTTGGACTACTTCCTATCCTTACCAATTCGTGAACGGTATAACCTAACATTTCCGGATGCATAATCGGAAAGGCAGCACATTGACGATTGCGAGATTTGTATACACAGTCGCATGTAGTGGGCGCTTTTTTGGAGGCAAATTGTTTTTGGGCAAACTCGATTTCTTGTTGACACTGTTCCGTCAGCGGTTCTAACTCGGCTGTGATATCTGTTATAACAAATAAATTCCGTATTTCTAATTCCGTTTCTTTTTCATATTCCTTATTTAATTCAACCAAAAAAACTTTGCGAATTGAATAACCACTTCTTTTGATCACTTCAGTTTGAAATAAAGCATCCCACAAATGATCTTTTCTCGTCGTCAAGAAACTATTTTGTTCACTGGTCATTGCTTGAGATTTGGAACTTGACTTGATTTCATATAAGTCAATATAGTTTCCATTCAACGTCACCAAATCACATTGAGCAAATAATCCATCAGCAAAAAAGGCGGCTTGCTGAACTGATTGCTCTCCAACATCAAATAACTGTTGTGTATCTTCTACTGCTTGATCCAATCTCGAATCAACCACGACACTATGCGGAAATAATTTATAAAAATAGGCTTCCACTACTTTCCCTTGGTCTGCTAGCTGTTGCTCAAAATCACTCATTTCTTTTACTACCAATTGCTCTGGCATATACTTCCGATACCAAAAGTGGGCATTACAACTCCGATAGACCTGAAAATCTGATTTGGTGATACGTGTGTTCATAGTATGTGTTTTTCATATATGTTTGTAGCTGCATAGATAGGGAAAAGGAAGGGAAAACACATAATAATTGGACCTAATAAGTTTAATCTAGTTTTAATTGAAAAAACACTCAATAATCAATAAAAAAAGCGGTTTGATGTTTCATTTTTGCAAAGAATCTCATACATTTGCAGCGCTTAATGAAGCAACACAGAAATATGTAAACTTTATTGGAAAAATATTTTAGGAAGAGTGGCAGAGCTGGTTTAATGCACCGGTCTTGAAAACCGACGTACCTTAACGGGTACCGGGGGTTCGAATCCCTCCTCTTCCGCAACGAAAAGTTGCTCACCTTAGTGAGCAGCTTTTTTTATTTGTGCTAACTCGTCAAGAGCTCGTCTTTTAAGCGTTAGTGCAAATAAAAAAAAGTACAAGCCGACGTAGGAAGATTGCTTTTCATTGTTAGGCTCCAACAGAATGGGATCGTGAAAACAATCCTCATCTTCAGCAGATAAAACAACGCGTCAAGAGCACGCTTTTGTAAGGGTTAGTACAACTAAAAATCCCTTGTAATCATGATAGATTACAAGGGATTTCTCTTCAGCTAATTGCTTATTAAGCAAAAAAACTCATGAAAGTACAAGCGTTATGACTTATACTTCATTATTAAGACCTTCCTGAATATCAGGATTGAATTGTTGTTTTGCTGTTAATAAGAAATTTGACTGTTGACATAGATAATTTCATGAATACCTCCTTTTTTTAGTTAGGAAATCTCCCGTTGCGCTCTCGGGCATCAGGCTTGTACAGTATGTACTATTCAAATCTAATCTATTTCATTGGCAAAATCAACTCGATTATAGAATTATTCTTTTTTATTCTATTTTCGACTTTAATCGAATGAAAAATCGCATTTATTTCATATCACACCTTTACACAAAAAGGCTCAATCGCCCCTTCAAAATGATGAATCAAAGTCTTCATAACATCAGAACCATTCCGGTTTTCAATAACACGGTCATCGATTGACGTAACAGGTGTCAACTCCCCCATTGTTCCTGTTGTGAATACTTCATCTGCATTGTACAACTCCGTTAATGAAAGATTTTTTTCATAAATTTCGATGTTGTGCTTTTTACATAGCTCCATAATAAAGCCCCTTGTAACACCATGTAAACATGCATCTGCAAAAGGTGTATACACAATTCCTTTTTTGGCCATAAAAATATTGGTGCCATTCAATTCCGCAGCAAAACCTTGGTGATCTAGCATGAGTGCAGCGTCAGCGCCTGCCACATTGGACTGAATTTTTGCTTGTATATTGTTAAGCAAATTGGCATGATGGATTTTGGAATCTAAGAATGAAGGGTTGTTTCTTCTAATGGAAGAAGTGATAATTTTTATTCCTTTCTCATTGTCATAAACAGGTGGTTTGTGTTCTGGTAGTATGATTAGACAACTACCGTTTTGATTGAGTCGCGGATCCATTCCCGAAGTGATCTTTTCTCCTCGTGTTAAAGTTAACCTTACATGCACGCCATCCGTCATATTATTGGCTTTAAAAGTTTCGGCCAATGCTTTTTTGACTTCCTCATCGGATGGAATATCTACGAAGGCCAGAGCTTTGGCAGATTCATACATTCTATTGAGGTGACGATCCAATAAAAAGACGCCCCATTTATACAATCGCAATCCTTCCCAGACCGCATCGCCTCCTTGTACCACACTATCGAAAACCGAAACTTTCGCTTCATCTCGATGATACAAACGGTCTTTAATATAAACTTGTAAGTCTTTATTTTTTGGATTGAATTGTTGTAACATTATTTAGGCTTTTATTGATTTTTCAAATAGTGGTTTATAAAATTGCATTGCTTTTTCATACAATGGCAGTAATTGATTTGGCAAGGGTCGATCGCTAGTTTTTTGTTTTGCAAATCCCGTGGACTGATGAACATTGGCATACCAATATTTGGCCCAAACTCCATCTTCCTTTCTAGGTCCTGCCTCCCAATGTAACATCTTTTCAGTAAATGGAATCCTTAATTTTGCACAAATTAACTGAAGTATTTTTTGAGGATTTTTTAGCAACTCGCCTGAGTCTAAAATGATTGGCGTTTTATTATTTTCGATTAGAAATTCATACAATTGATACTCAAGCTCAATACCAATATCTTGTAATGTTGGTTGGTCAATCACTTTGGCGAAAGAGGCAATTAACTGTTTCGGATTGCGGATGTAGATTATATTTTCCATTTCCAAAATGAAATTCCAGTCAATCCCTATAAAATGATGTGCCATATTTTTAATAAAAAGATAGTCAATTGGATAGTTTTTAAATAAAACTTCGTCCTTCACTTTTTTTATTTCAGAAAATTGAGAATTTAAAATTTCTTTTTTTCCTGGATGGTCCACATTATTTTTTGACAAATAATGTGCATACATGGGCTCATCCAATACCCTTGTGTCTCCCCTATTTTGAAAGGAATACATTAGCGCAGTTGACAGATTGCGTGGTCCTGATATAAGTTGGATTCTCTTCACTTTTGTAAACTTAAAAAAATTGAGACAGGATTATTTTATTCTTAAATTTTTAAAATAAAAAAAAATCATTTTAACAGTTTGTACTTTTCAAATTCCTGATTTTTTCTTGACAAAACGAAAAAAATGGGTTTTAATATTAAATTATTTTGCTATATGTTTGAATCATTACACCATACGTTTTGTTTTCCAACTATAAACCTTTTCCATTATTGAATGGAATACTTTTTAACCATTGCCCCTAACCAACCCCGTTTATGATTTGCAAACTATTTCCTAACCCGAATAGTGGTGTATTCGATATCGAAATTTTATTTGATAAACATGAAGAAGGTGTTTTACATCTGCTTGATGCAATTGGCAAAAAAGTATGGACTGAGGAGTTTTCAGGCACCACCATTAAGGAACACATTTTTTTGACGAATTTGATTGCTAGCACCTATTTTTTAGTTGTTGAAACTGCTACTGATGAATGGATGAAAGAAGTGGTCATTTATTGATCTTCACTCTTTTTAAGCCTTTTTAGTTAACATACAATTTACCCAAACGGAGTAATGCAATTAAAATAGGGACATCGCCCTTATTGAATAGAGTGGTGGTCAAAGTTCTGAAGGAGCCTAACAAATTTCAATAATAAAGTTATTTACCAACAACAATTACACGACACCTAAAGATATCGATAGAACTTAAAAAAATGTGAGGTCATCCTATATCCCTGATTTATCAAGCTTACTAAATGTAATTAGGAAAAATATCGTGCTGTTTATAAGAGCGCTTATCCAGAAGCACTTTATTAAATCCTAATTGGCAGGTAATGTTGGCTGAGTCCCTTGTCAACATACCTGCTTTTTTTATTTGGATCGAAAATTTTATTGCAAGTCCGTTGGCATTTCATTAATTTGAATTACCAATGGACCTAATAAAAAATGCTTATCAATTATTTCAGGATTATCAGATCTCAAGTATTTCCAATGTCTGTACTACTTGTTGCTTGAATGTAGATGAAGTCAATCGATTGATCAATTTAGAGGTTCGCAAAATCGATGTGGATTTATTATCGCTCTACAATGATTCAGCACAAGCACACCACCCCATTATTTCAGAATTTAAACACTTTTTGCCTAGATATCTTGATTTGATAAATCAATACGAATTTCCATCTCATTCAGTAGAACTTTGTCTTAGAAATTTATCATTTTATAAAAAAGATCAATGGTTAATAGAAGAATGGGAATTGATTGAAAATTTTGCTGTTTACTTTTTTGAAAAATGTTTAAATGACTTTCCAATTCAATCAGCGTACACCGAGATTACAGACATTTTGATTATGTATGACCTTGCAAGGTTTGATCTAACACCATTTTTACAAATTTGGGAGTCTAGTGATTCGGTAACTGCTAGCCTTCACTTTAAAGAAATGATTGTTAACGAATTTGATTGGCTTAGAAAACGTCGCTTCAAAAATAGTTTTGGGTCTAAAGATACCATTGAATTGATCAGTGATTGGGTGTATCAAACAGCTACGCAGCAAAAATTCTACAAAAAATTTGAATCCATTATTATGAATGAGATTGAGCTAGAAGAAAAAGATTTGAATGAAATAAATTGGTTGTATGATATGATGGAAAACATCGATTCTTAATCCATTTAATCCACTCGTTTATTTCGCAACCGAATTGAATTTCCAATCACAACTACATCAGATAGTGCCATAAAAATCGCACCCCACATCGGGTTCAGAAATCCTAATGCTGCAATCGGAATAGCAATGATGTTATAAGCGAAAGCCCAAAATAAATTTTGTTTGATGGTTAGTAAAGTATGTTTAGCAATCTGAATTGCTTTTTTTAGCTTACCGATATTACCGTTCATCAATACTACTTGTGCTGTTTGAATAGCAGTCTGTGATGCATCACTTAATGAAACGCCAATAGTCGCTCTTGCCAATGCAGGTGCATCATTGATTCCATCTCCCACCATTGCCGTAGGTGCACTGTTGGAAAGTGACTCTATTTTTAAAAGTTTTTGTGCTGGCAATTGCTCTGCTAAGTAATCTATACCTAGTTTTTCGGCAACTTGTTTGGTTTTGATTTCTTTGTCACCACTTAAGATGATTGAATTGATATTTTCGGCCCTTAAAAAATCGAGCACTTCTTTGGTTTCAGTTTTGAGGTCATCTTGTAAATCTATTGTTGCAATGAGTTTGCTATTTTTTGTAAGGTAAATATCATGCGACGGCGTATCAAACTTTCCTTTCAACACTTTATTTGAACCCAAATGATAGTTATTCCCATCCACATCTATTGCTTTCATTCCGACACCTTTTATTTCTTCTATTGATTCAAATGTTGTCGTTACTCCATTTTGCGGAAAAGCTTTAACTAAAGACTTTGCAATCGGATGGGAAGAGTGTTGTTCGATTTCATAGATAATCGAATTGATTTCTTGCTCGTTTCCAAAATACTCGATATTTTTAACTTCAAAATCACCTGTGGTTAAGGTTCCAGTTTTGTCAAAAACTATATTTTTAATACTAGCGAAAGTCTCTACCGTTTGCCCTCCTTTGATCAATATGCCATTTTTTGCTAATCGCCCTACTCCAACCATGACTGCTGTTGGAGTCGCCAGTCCCATTGCACAAGGGCATGAAATTACCAACACTGCAATTGCACGCATTAATGCTTCTCCAAAAGGAATTCCAAATACAAAGTAAGAGATTACTAAAGTTAAAACTGATATGGTAAGAACAACAGGAACAAAAATAGCACTGATTTTATCTGCCAATCGTTGTATGTCGGGTTTGTCTTGTTGTGCTTTTTTTACTAAGTCGATAATATTTGTTAAAACTGTATTTTTCCCAACTGCAGTTACTTTCATTCGGAAATTTCCATCTTCAACAATAGAGGCACCGATTACAGGATCATCTATCTTTTTATGAACAGGAATGCTTTCACCAGTCAGTAAAGATTCATTTAACAATCCATTTCCAGAAATAATAATCCCATCCGTAGGCACTTTATCTCCCTCATTGATTTGCAAAATATTCCCTGGCATCAACTCAGCAGTTTTGACACTAATAATGACTCCAGAAGGCATCACCACATTTGCTTTTTCGACTTTTAGCTTGGATAATTCTTTGATAGCATTCGTTGTTTGGTCCACCGCTCTTTTTTCAATCAAATTTCCTAACAATACCAATGTAATAATCATTGCACTCGTCTCATAAAAAATGTATGCGTGTTCATTAAGGATTGTTCCAATTAAACTATAAATAAATGCTGCTGTTGAACCTATGAAAATGAGCACATCCATATTCGGCATTCCTTCTCGAACAGACATCCAGGCGCTTCTTCCAAAATGCAAAACACCGATAATAAAAACAGGTAAACAAATACCAAATTGCACCCAAAAATTATCCAAAAAAGAAATAGGAATACCAACCATCATAAACATGTGATGCAAAAAAAGTGGGATGGTAAAAATGGAGGCAAGGATTAATTTTTTTTCAAGCGACCAAAATGGTATCGGCTTATCCCCTTCAACTACCACAAATCCTAGATTTGTAATTCCTTGTTTGATCTCATCAATTTTGAGTCCTTTATTCTTTTCAAAAATGACTTCTTTTGTTGAGAAATTGACGTATACATCGGACAATCCTTTTTTGGTTAAATAGCGCTCGACATTGGCCGCACAACCTGTACAGGTCATCCCATCTACCGTCAATTCTATTTTATTGGTCTGCATAAAAATTTGTACTTTTGTACGACTTCTTTTGTCTATAATATAAACACTTTTTTGACAAAAAGAGTTGCCATTAGATTCATGAAAAACCCATTTCTGTTATGAAAAGAATATTATTTGTCCTTTCCTTGTGCGTATGCGGATTATTCGCTTGCCAACAAGATGCTGCTACCACTAAAAAGGAGGCTCCTAAAAAAGTTGAAGCAACCAAATCTACAGACACTACTCCAAAAAAAATTACGATTACTCCCTTTAGTAAATCGCCAAGTTTTACAGATGCGGCCATCAATTCCATGACTTTTAAAAATGGAAAATTTGATTTTGGTATCGGTGGTAGTTCTTACAAACTAGGTGCTCAAACAGATGATGCAGCCACGAAAATGTGTGCAAATTCTGGTAAAGGACAACACATTCATTTGATCGTTGACAATGGCCCTTATGCAGCCAAATATAATTCTGAATTTGATTATAAATTAGATGATGGTGAACATTATTTGTTAGCTTTTCTTTCACGATCCTATCATGAGAGTATTAAAACAAAAGCGGCATACACAGCCAAAAAAATCGATATTAAAAATAATTCAATCCTGCAGGAGAAAAATGTAACGACTCCAATGCTTTTTTATAGCCGCCCAAAAGGGACTTACGTTGGAAAAACTGCTACGGACCGAGTGATGCTTGATTTTTATATGGTCAATGCAGAATTGGGCCGAAATTACAAGGTAAAAGCAGAAATCAATGGCACAGCGCATATGATCGATACTTGGCAACCTTACTTCATTGATGGTTTACCTTTGGGTGAAAATGAGGTGAAATTGACGTTGTTAGACGAAAAAGGAGGAGTTGCCAATGTTCCTTTAAATCCTGTTTCAAGGAAGTTTACGCTGAAGGCGGATCCTGCTGAATAAAAAGGAAAAGAAAAAAATAGGATAAGTATTCCCTCTTTTGGGAACTTATTCTATTTTTGCAGCGCTTTAGTATATAGCTTGTCTTAGTTCATTCTTTGACAAATCATATATGGTGGTTGTAGCTCAGTTGGTTAGAGCATCGGTTTGTGGTACCGAGGGTCGCGGGTTCGAATCCCGTCTTCCACCCATTTTTGAAAGGTCGCATCTTTGATGCGGCCTTTTTTGTGCACACGTGCCCCACGAGTCGGTTCAACGGGCTCGTATCGTTGAACCAGCCCGTATCGTATCCGTCTTCGACCGATATCACAAAATCATCAATGACTTCTTCCAACTCTATTGATAATTCCAACTTGTGTTTTACACGATTATTTAAAATATAAGCCAATGTATTATCTAGATATGTAGAACCATAAATAACTCCAGGTATTTTACTCAACCTTGCCAAATTCCATTCATTCAATTGCGCATCGAAGAATTTTTGTGACCATAATGGAACTCCTTTTTCTTTGTAACCACGTTTACCAAAAAGGAAAGAACTTTTACCTTTTATTACACCTACGGTCTTGGTGAGTTCTTTTTGATCAGAAATTAACAATAAATGCACATGATCTTTACAAATATTATAAGCGACACATCGATAGCCTTTTTCTTTAATGATTTCTCCTATGCACTTTGTCAATTCAATCTCTTCTTTTAAGGATAAGATTCTACATTTTCCTTTTTGAACTTTGAATTTTTTCATTCTTTCAGAGGTACGACTATTGTGCAATGTGAAGACACAATGATATCCGTAGAGATTTTCGTGCATTGTTTGTTTAATTTTGTCCTTATAAATCTAACATTAATTTACCATTATAAAAAAAACGCGCACTGGTTCAACGGGCATCAGCCCATTGTCAGACAATGGGCTGATGCCCGTTGTACCAGTGTGTGATATGCATAAAAAATCCCTCAAAGGAATTTACTTCCTTCAAGGGAATAAACGATTGTCTAGGATTTAAATCTTCTACTTCTTTTTCTGCTTTTTCAATTGCTTCGCTTTCTTCTTAACTCGCGCCAATTCCGATTCAAAATGCCAAGTATAGCCCGCATTATAGGAATGTTCCAACGCACTTTTCATCGCTTTAATCGCTAATTTAGCTTGTCCTTGAATCTCATAAATTTGCGCTCTACGTGAATGCAAAATCGCTTTATCAACACCCGGTAATTTGAAACTGAAATTAATCAATCTTTGTGCATGACGAATATCTCCTTTCCAAATCAGTACCTGACTGAACGCTTCATAGGTATCCGGATATTTAGGATCACTAGCAATTGCATAGCCGAAATATTCTTCCGCCTTGTCGTAATTCTTGATGTACTCCATATAAATTCTTCCCATCAAACAATTGGAAGGTGCATGATCAGGATCACATCCTAATGCATATTGCAATGATTCTATCGATCTTTCCATGTTGCAATGGTAAGTACTCAATGCTTTTACATAATAAGTATCTGCTGATGTTAAACTCATAACACAGTGTATTTGGAAATGAAAAAATTAGTGAACAGTGTCGCATTATTTTGCCGTAATAAAAATCGTCATTACTTGTAAACACAACTGAAAATAGAAAAGAGATGGTCTTTTGAATTGGCAGCTGTGGTAACTACCGCATATTCAAAAGAAATGAGGTGGTTATTTGGTGTGCTGGGATAGCCCCGTTTTGCTAAAATTAATAGCACATATATCACAACCAATTATCGGTTGTAAAAATCTATTGAAATTATATGTATTAATGTTCTTCATTGTTAGACAATTAGGCTTGTCCATAATAGGAACTGAGATGAGGCTAGAAAAGTTCCATGTCTTTAGAAAGTTTTTTTACTATTTAAGATTACACGCATCAATTCCCAAATAGTCCTTTTAATTTCTTCTTACGTTCAGCTCTACGCTCCTCTCTTTCTTTCTGCTTTCGTTCTTTTTCTTTCTGTTTTGCTTTTGCAGCTTTCTTGTCTGCCCGGTTTTCTTTGATATCACTAAACTTATCTTTGATGGGTGTACTTCTTGGTCGGCTCCAAAATACATAGCGTAATGAAAGTCCTGTTTGAAGATCAAAAGCACTTCCACCTAACACATTAATAACGGGTTTGAAATCATAGGATAGGACTAAATTTTTGATGGTAAATTCGACACCTGCAATTAATGGAAATCCAAAAGGGTCTCCTTCATCTATAGAGTTTATTTCACCTGACCATCCTTTTTGGATACCTGCTCCGACATAGAAATTAAATCGCTTACTGATTAATCTTTTGTGTTGCTCCACCAAGAGTGAGACACTTGTTTCTTCTTTACCTAATGAACTTTGAAGAATGGCTTCTACAGTTGTGAATTTAGCGACCCGTTGCTGGATGGTTAATCCCCAATCGGTTCCAAGCCTTAATCCGACGGCGGTGTTATAAGATTGTGCAGAAAGGTTGAGGATTCCAATTATTAGAAATGCTATGAATAGGCCGGTTTTTTTGAATGTTGTCATAGTGCAAATATACGTTTGGTGATGGATTTTTTAGAACTGTGTTTTAGGTTTGTTTGTTGTGTGATGGGGTTTTGATTTATTTAAATAATCTTGTTTTGTGGGATCCATCCTCTAATCCTGCGGATAGGCCCTTCCTTGAAAAAGGAAGGGGAATAGGTGAGCTCGCGTACTCACGTCAGACTGTGCGAAAACGAAATTGAACCGCAAAATATGGAACAAGCCTGCCTGACTGCCGTCAAAGCAGACAGGGAACCGCAGAATCTAGAAGTTGAGTACGCGAGTATACACGTATATTAACGAATTTCATGCTTAATTGTCCACGTACTCTACTTCGACATTCGATATTCTACGGTTGGATATTCTGCGGTTCAGTTTCCGAAAGCATATTCGCACAGTCTGACGTGAGTGCATTTTCTTACTGCCTTTATTATTGGTTTTGGTGTCTTGACTTTTGACGAAATGTTAGATTTTAAAAAGCGTAGAAAAGTTATATATCATAGCTTGATAAGCAGAATAGTTGAATTTCAAAATAAAGTTGAATGATTATCCGCTTAGCGGGAGGCCAGTCGATTTATGGAGGGTAGAGCGAGCGGCGTTCTTCGTTGAGCATTTAAATCGACTTGATTTTTGGATACTTTTTCATCTAAGGAAAAAGTATCGCCAGTCCGGCGAGGACAAAGTAAAAATTGAAAACCTTAATAAAAGATGCTGAACAGCATTTAATAGGAAATTAGAAGATACAAACACAAAATTATGCAGTCTTGCCAAAGAACTCTATTCATTCAAATCAAAAATAAAATATCATGAAAAATATAATCGTATTGCTATTAACTTTCGCTTTTTCAATTAATTTGAATGCAAATTGTTATAAAATTAAAAATAATTCGCCTGAAAGAAAATCAATCACATTTATTCTAGGAGAAGATGAAGATATGAAAGATCAATATTATGAACTGGCGAAAAAGTATCATCTAATAAATGCAACTGAAAAAACAGATTACTTTATAGACGATTGCAGATCATTAATTGCTGTTAGAAATTATCTAGAAAAAATAGCGAATGAAGATGATATCAAATGGGGTGCGATTAATTTAGTTGTTCATAGTAATCAATGGACTGGAATGAGTGTACCAATTTCAGCAGAAGGAGAGCGCACTAATGTAGATGCATTATTAGCTTCTATTTTTGATGGATCATTCGAACCAGTTTCTGATGAATATCTAGATTCTAATTCAAAAATGAATATAAAAGCGTGTGGATTGGGGCAAAATATTGATTTAATTGAAGCACTTCAAGTCGCTTTTGGAGGCATGGATAATGAGCAACCAATCATTCATTCTTCTTCTTTTTTTATTCAATATTTTGAAAATGAATATGGAGAAATTGTAAGTAAAGAATTAGAACCGTTTTATGCATTTTACAGGACTGCTTACAAACCTGCTGACTTACATATTGAAAAACAATTTCAAAAAAGATATCCAAATGAATCGATTGATTGGCTTGATATTTTGGTCAATCAACAAAGTCAAGTAGACGGTCTTTTTACTAAAAAATTCAATGTCCCTATTGAATGGGAAGTTATAATTCCAAAAAGTAAAAAAGTCAGTAATTTTAAGTCAGAAAAGGATAAATTAGCGTTTGTAAATGAGCAAGCAGATTTGTTGGAGTTATTGAATAAATGTAATATTCCTATTGAAAAGTTTCGTTGGAATATAACAAGTAAATTACAAAATGGAGAAGTGGTTGTGAAGATAAAAGGGAAGGCTACGGTGGTTTGTGTTTTGCGGGAGGTTTGTATGAAATCGAATTTCAATTAAAAAACGGGAAGGAATTCAAGGCATATTACACAATTGCAACTTACGATAAATTGGAGTCAGCATTCAAATCGGATAGTGAATTCAAAAAATTCATTTTTAATGTTTATGGAGTACACCATTTAGATAGTCTAAGAATATACAAAGATTTTCATTATATCAATTTCCCAGTATACGAACATAGAAGTGAAAAACTAATTGCCATTTTAAATGAAGATTTGATGACCATATCGAAATCAGATATTAAAGCAATGAAATTTAAATCATTTAAAGAAATTGATCATGTTGGACTATATACTCAACTCGATTTTCAAGAAATTCTTCTTTTTCAAAATGAGCCGAATTATATGGATTCCTATTCGATAGATGCATTTCAAGAAGTGCATACCGACATATCTTTACTCTCGTATAATCAAGAAATAAATGAAAAGGAGTTAAATCAATTAGTTCGTAAGTTTAAAGAAGAATATGGCGCTAGAACTGAAAAAGATGAGCACATGAAAAATTCTTGGATTTATCGAGAGATGATTAATGAATGGCAAAAGAAACTTAAAACAAGGAATGTTCATTTGATTGAAGTAACATATCCGTAATAAATTAATAGGATATTAGCATTTCACTTCTTTGAAATAAAAAAGTAATAAAAATCAGAGTATCTATAAAATATCTCTTCCTCCTAACACTGCTGCTACAGCAAACAATCCTCAACGCCCAAGAATACAACTTCATCAACTACAACGTCCAAGACGGACTCCCACAATCCCAAGTTTACGATATTTTCCAGGATAGTAAATCATTTTTATGGATGGCAACACAAGGTGGTGGTGTCGCAAAATTTGATGGTGCCACATTCCAAACTATTACATCTAGAGACGGGCTTCCATCTAATTATGTCAATTATATTTTTGAGGACCAACAACATACGATTTGGTTGGCGACAAAAAATGGAATTGCAAGCTATGATCACAATACCGTTAATTGGTCAGAAAAAAACAACCTGAAATTTGAGTGTATTGCTGAAAAAAATGACTCAATATTATGGTTTGGAAGTCATCGAGGAATTCATTCATTTAATAAAAAAACTTTAAAACTAACCAAAGAAAGGCTTCATCGAACATTAGATAACAACCGCGTAAATGACCTGTTGAGAATTGAAGATGAACTTTGGGTTGCAACTGCTCGCGGTATTTTTATTGTAGATAAAGTTGGTAATGTGACTTCCATATCGTCAAGAGACGGATTGATGTCGAATGATGTAAAAGATTTAACATTGGGTCGCAAAAACACGATATGGATCAGTCAATTTGCAGGTGGCTTATCTAGGATGCGAATAGATTCTAAAATAATAATTGAAAACTTTGACCAACCAAGACTCAATAGAATTCAAAGCACTTTTGTCGACAAAAATAGTCTTTGGTCATGTACACAAGATAGAGGCGTAGCACAATACAATTTAAAAGATTCGATTTGGGTATATCTAGATGAAACGGATGGACTCACACATAATA
Organism: uncultured Saprospiraceae bacterium; assembly: GCA_937941765.1. GTDB lineage: Bacteria > Bacteroidota > Bacteroidia > Chitinophagales > Saprospiraceae > CALDGQ01. Next base: position 12,948 of record CALDGQ010000012.1, on the reverse strand, counting down.
ATGCGCAAGAAGTCTTTCAAGATTCTTGGGGAAATATTTGGATAGCAACCTCTGGTGGTGGAGTGATTAAATACCTAGGTCAGTTTTTCCAACATTATAATAGCGACAACGGATTGTCTGGCGAACGTATCTATGCAGTGACTGAAAAAACAGATGGTTCCATTTATCTTTCTGTTTCTGATGAAGGAATTACAAGGATTGACAGCAATGGAATTTATACCAATATTGATAGCACTTATATCAATACAAAGTGCAATCATATTTTTGAAGATGATGAAAATAGAATGTGGTTTAGTACTAATGGCGAAGGGTTGGTGCTTTTGGATACGACTGGATATCGCAACTTTAGTCAAGCAGATGGACTGCCAAGTGATTGGATTCAATCGGTAATTCAAGATACCAGTGGCGTTATTTGGATCGGTACCTATGCGAATGGATTGGCGAAAATCATCCACCTAGATTCGATTGGAATTGAAGTTGAAGTGTTGGATAAAAAAGATGGTTTGACAGATTTGTTTATTACTGCCATGCAAATGGACCCTACAGGCAAGATATGGGTTGCAACTAAACTGGGAGGGCTCGGATATATCGAAAATAACCAAGTTGTAACAATCAAAAAACAAAATGATATTCCTAAAGCATCCATACGCTCAATTGTATTTGATGATTTTGGAAACATATGGTTAGGAACAGCAGGAGAAGGTATTTATACAGCGGCTTCAGAGGATTTAAATGCTGGTTTTGAAAAAATGCAAAAACATCAACAACTAGCAAGTGACAATATTTATTTACTTCTTTTTGATGAAGAATCCAATCTATGGGCAGGAAGTGAAGTTGGATTGGATAAAGTGAATATCAATGAATCAGGTGTAGTTTTGGACGTACAACATTACGGAAAAAATGAAGGGTTTTTGGGAATTGAAACTTGTCACAACGCAGCAACTTTGGATAGTGAAGGAAATGTTTGGTTTGGTACTTTAAATGGACTTAGTAAACACAAACCAGGAAGTACACAGCTTTCTATTGCACCACCAAAAATACATTTTAAAGGAATCAATTTGATGTACAATCCGATTGAAGAATCAAAATATGCAGACCGACTTAACGATGCAGATTCTTTGGTTGCAGCAACAAAATTTAAGTATAATAACAATGACATTGGATTTGTATTCAATGCGATCCATTTAGACGATCCTAATCATTTATATTATAGCTGGAAATTAGAAGGGCTGGAAGAAGACTGGTCTCGTCCATCAAAAGTAGAGTCTGTAAATTACACCAATCTGTCAGCTGGTAATTATCAATTTGTAGTAAAAGCGATTGGAAAAAATCAATTAGAAAGCAATTTAATCAGTACTAGTTTTGAGATCGAACCTGCCCTTTGGCAACGTAAGTGGTTTCAGTTATTAGGTGTTGGTTTGTTGTGTCTGCTCATTTATTTATTTTACCGATATCGAGTTTCTAAAATTGAAAAGCAAGAAGCTGAAAAAAGAGCGAAATTAGAGTTGAAAAATGAACTTTTAGGATTGGAACAAAAAGCATTGCAACTACAAATGAATCCGCATTTTATTTTTAATGCATTAAATAGTATTCAATCATTGGTTGTCAATGAAAAACCAGATATTGCAAGAGTTCAAATTCAAAATTTTGCGGGATTAATGCGAGGAATTTTAACCAATTCTAAAAGTGAAAAAATAACTTTGGCGGAAGAATGTGCTACCTTAGACAAATATTTGAAGATGGAGCAATTTTGTCAAACCATACCTTTTGATTTTGAAATAAACCGACCTCAAAATTATGATTCAGCTGAAATTGAATTGCCGCCAATGATGATTCAACCTTTTGTTGAAAATTCGGTTATTCATGGAATCAGTCATTTGAATAAAAAAGGGAAAATTGAAATTGAATTTCAGGCAAAAGGCCGACAACTGATTTGTACGATTACTGATAATGGTGTTGGAAGAACGAAGTCGAATAAGATAAATCAAAAAACAAAACAAGGTCATCAATCAATAGCATTAGAGGTTACTCAAAAAAGAATTATAAGTTTATCAAAAAATACGATTAATAACCCAATTTTGATTGAAGATATTTTAAATGCAGATGGAGAAGTGGCTGGAACGAAAGTTCAATTGACATTTCCACTAGAAACAAATTACTAACAACGTATGTACACAGCAATTTTAGTAGATGATATGCCGGATGCTTTGAAGGTGTTGGAGAAAGATATCATCACCAACTTTTCTGACATTAAAATTATTGGGAAAGCAGAAAGTGTAGTTCAAGCTGCAAAATTATTGCGAGAGAAAAAACCGGATCTGCTTTTTTTAGATATCATGTTGGGAGATGGAACTGGTTTTGATCTACTTGAAATTTTTCCTGATTTGAATGCAAGTGTCATATTTATTACGGCTACGGATGAATTTGCCATTAAAGCATTTCGTTTTGCAGCGGTCGATTATTTGCTCAAACCATTAAATACAGAAGAATTAACCCAAGCTATCAAAAAGGCGACAGGTCAAATCAATAGTTCCAAAGAAAGTCTGGATCTTCTAAAGGAGACCATCAATAATCCTTCTAAATTACCAACGAAAATTTCACTACATTCACAAGACAAAATTTCGGTCGTAGAAATCAATCAAATCGTGCGATGTGAATCGGATGGAAATAATACTTTGTTTCATATGATTGGTGGAGAAAAGTTGTTTGTAACCAAAACTTTGAAGTCTTATGACAACATGCTGACGGACCATAATTTTAAACGAGTTCATCAATCTCATTTAATCAATATCGATTATATTCAAGAATATGTACGGAAAGAAGGTGGTTATTTGAAAATGAAAAATGGAGATGCCGTATCCGTTTCAGTAAGAAAGAAAGCAGAAGTGATTGAAATGTTAGATCAATTATAAAGCAAATATTAAGCGCATTAAAAAGGAACGAAAACAACTAATATGAAAAACTTAATTTACTTACTTTTCCCATTATTACTCTATAGTTGTGAATCTTCGGTGGTGACAACAATGGATCAGCAAGTCATTCCTTCTTCCACCAAAAAAGGACCAGAGCTAATGCCTGATCAGCTGTATGGTGATTTATTCAAAGAAGTGCAGATGAACCAAGTATTTCCTGATGGGAAAACATTTGTTGATTGCACACCAAAAGGATATCCAAGTACCATTTTACTAGATTATAACAAAGAAAAGACGAAACCGAATTTTGATCTAAAGAAATTTGTAATGGAGCATTTCGAACTTCCGAAAAAATATGCTTCTGGTTTCAAATCAGATAGTAAACGTAGTGTTGAAGAACACATCAATGCACTTTGGCCGGTATTGACTCGGCAAAAAGATAATAATGCGAATCAACTTCAAGGTTCATTGATCCCTTTGCCAAATCCATATATTGTACCAGGTGGTCGATTTGGTGAAATTTATTATTGGGATAGTTATTTCACCATGTTGGGTTTGCAAACTGCTGGAAAAATAGATATGATCGAAAATATGGTCAAAAATTTCGCGCACTTAATTGATCGAAACGGATTTATACCTAATGGAAATCGAACGTACTTTTTGACAAGATCGCAACCGCCGTTTTTTGGAAAGATGGTTGGTTTATTGGCAGAATCAAAAGGTGAAACCGTCATCACCACATTTTTGCCGCAGTTAGAAAAGGAGTATCAATTTTGGATGAATGGACAAAAGGGAATTAGTAAAGCAAAACGTGCTCATCAAAAAGTGGTTCGTTTAAATGACGGAGAAATGCTAAATCGATACTGGGATAAAGGAGTAACGCCAAGAGCTGAAAGTTATCGCGAAGATGTAGAGACGATGAAAAATAGTGGTCGAGATGCGAAAGTGATTTATCAAGATCTTCGGTCTGCGTGTGAATCTGGTTGGGACTTTAGTAGTCGTTGGTTTAAAGATGAAAAGACACTTGAAAGTATCCATACAACAGACATAATTCCGGTTGATTTAAACTGCTTATTATATGATTTAGAAAAAATTATTGCCAAAGGATATGGTATCAAGGGAGATGAAAATTCAAAAAAGAAATATGAGAAATTGGCAGTAAAAAGATTGGATGGTATTGTGAAATATTGCTGGAATGAACAAAAAGGTTTTTTCTTGGACTACAATTTTAAAACTAAATCACACACGCCAGTTGCATCATTAGCAGGTATGTATCCACTAGAATGTGGTATTGCCAATGATGCACAAGCTAAACGGGTAGCTGCTGTTATAAAAAGGGATTTCTTAAAAGCGGGTGGTGTCGTTTCAACCAACAATCCAACAGGCCAACAATGGGATTATCCAAATGGATGGGCACCTTTGCAATGGATGACGTATGCTGGATTGAAAAATTACAAGCAAAATGATTTGGCCAATGAGTTAAAGAATCGGTGGATTGCTTTAAACAAAAAGATCTATAAAAATACAGGAAAGTTAGTAGAAAAATATGACGTAGTGGATATGACACTAGAAGCAGGTGGTGGAGAATATCCAGTGCAAGATGGATTTGGATGGACCAACGGCGTATTGTTAAAAATGTTAAGTGAAAAGTAAAAGAAGAGAAAAATGAACAAGGTTTTAAAACTACAAAAACAATTAAAGAATAAGCCTTTTGGGAATAAATTATTCTCCTATGCGCTGGCTAAATTTGCTCCCTATTTTCTAACAATAAAGCCACAAGTTGTTACTTTGCGTCCCAATTTTATGGAGGCAAGCATGCGGAAACGTCGATCGGTTCACAATCATTTGAAAACAGTTCATGCGATTGCCATGTGTAATCTTTGTGAATTCACTGCCGGTATTTTGATGGAAACTTCGATTCCAAAACATAGAAGATGGATTCCAGTATCTATGCAAGTGAAATATCTTAAAAAGGCGGAAACAGATTTGACTGCTACTTGCGATTTGAGTCAAGTGGATTGGGATACTACAGAGGAAGTAGATTGTTATGTTTCGGTTAAGGATACAAGTGGTGTTGAGGTGATGTGTGCTAATATTCAGATGAAGGTGTCGGATCGGAAGAAATGATTGAAGTTGAGACGTTGATTTAAGTTGAGACGTTGCATTGCAACGTCTCAACTTAAATCAACCTAAACCATCACCTTATAAGTAGGGTCCTCCATAATATTAATGTCAATCACCTTATCAGCATTCGCCAACAATTGACGACAATCTTTACTCAAGTGACGTAAATGAACTTTTTTACCAAGCTTAAGATATCTTTCCGTGATTCTATTGACAGCAGAAATAGCACTCATATCCGAAATTCTACTTTCCTTGAAATCAATAATCACTTCATCTGGATCGTTTTGAACATCAAATTTTTCAGCAAAAACAGAACTAGATCCAAAAAATAAAGGTCCATATATTTCGTAGTGTTTGACACCATTTTCATCAATGTGTTTTCTAGCGCGAATACGGATGGCGCTTTCCCAAGCAAAAACAAGTGCCGAAATAACAACGCCTACCAAAACTGCTAATGCAAGGTTGTGAAATAACACGGTAATTGCAGCCACCAACATTCCAACAAAAATATCATGCTTAGGAACTTTGTTAATAATTCTAAGACTGATCCATTCAAAGGTTCCAATCGCAACCATAATCATCAAACCAGTCAATGCAGCCATTGGCATTTTTTCAATCAACGAACTACCAAACATAATAAAAACCAACAACATCAAAGAAGCAACAATACCAGATAATCTCGCTCTTGCCCCACTTGATATATTAATCAAACTCTGACCGATCATTGCACATCCACCCATTCCTGAGAAAAATCCTGTGATGAAATTCGCCAACCCTTGAGCCATCGCTTCTTTATTTCCTCGTCCTTTGGTTTCTGTGATTTCGTCGATCAAATTCAAGGTTAATAAACTCTCAATCAAACCAACGCCAGCAACAATCAGCGCATATGGAAATATGACTTTTAAAGTTTCGAAAGTAAAAGGCAGATCAGGAATATGAAAAGGTGGGAATGATCCTTTGATAGATGCGATGTCACCAACTGTTGTTGTATCAATTCCAAACGCAGTTACAATTCCAAAAATAGTAAGGATCGCAACCAAAGATGCAGGAACTGTTTTTGTCAATTTCGGGAATCCCCAAATAATCAACATTGTCAATCCAACCAATCCCAACATAATTCCAAGTGGAGTTCCAGACATCCATTCACCCGTTCCTAGAACTTTAAATTGATCAAGTTGAGACAAAAATATAACGATTGCCAATCCATTCACAAATCCAAACATCACTGGATGTGGAACTAAGCGGATAAATTTACCCAATCGAAAAACAGCAAAAAGCATTTGAATCAATCCAGCTAATATAACAGTGGCAAAAATATATTCAACACCATGTGATTTTGCCAATGCAACAATTACAACCGCAATCGCTCCCGTAGCTCCAGAAATCATCCCTGGTCGACCTCCCAAAATAGAGGTAATTAGTCCCATTGAAAAAGCAGCATACAATCCTGTTAATGGAGACAAACCTGCAATCATCGCAAATGCAATTGCTTCTGGCACCAATGCCATCGCAACTGTCAGCCCAGAAAGTACTTCTGTCTTATAATCTACTTTTTGTCTAAAGTCAAATAAATTAAAAAAGTGTTTCATCTCTACTATTTCTTTGTTATACGAATCTTATTTGTAACAATATTGCTACATATTATGCAAATAAATAATCGTAGTTGTTTTTCTAGCTTTAAGGTTTTGTTAGAGCTAGCAATTAGGGCAGGTTAAAAAATCAAATGTACTTTCAAATGGGCGGCAAATCTAGTACTTTTTGCCAATAGATGCTTAAAAAAACTGGGTAGTTTGAATTTAAGTTATTGAGAAAAAATGGTTGGTTTTAATAATGAATTTGTTAAATAAGTTAAATCAAAATCTTATTTCGGAATTTAGCGTGATGTGCCTTTATTTGTATCGCACTATTTAGTTTTCGCAATTCTATTGCAACAGAATTTTTATTTTAAGTTTGTTAAAAAACGTTAAATTATTTTTTCATTTTTTCCTCATTTTATAATTTTGCTTTTGAATAATTTCATTTAGTAAATATTGATTATTAAAATAATCCTGTATACAAATTGTACACTAAAAGCGTAGTAGTTATATAGAAGGAAAATTTATTGAGATCTAGGCGGAAAACGCAAGCATAGCCATTGCTAACTTGAGTATTTCCAACCTGTCTTTGTCGGCAAACAGCGAAGAAATCGATGAATTTTTCTTATAGAAGTTTTCGATTTTAGAGTTCAATTTGTATTTATTAAATTTTAGTTTTTCAAATGAAAAGTGATGTTTATCTTGAAAGATTTAGACATTTGCAATTCAAGAATTCCTTTGGATATATTGCGTGTTTAATTTTTCTTGTCGTTTTTAATTTTTTTCCAGCATTCGATAATGATTTTGTGAACTGGGATGATCAAGAATATATTACTCAAAATCCTTTGGTGGTCCAACCCACTTCAGAAAACTTCCATCAATTATCTCGTTCTATCATTTCTTTAAATTACCATCCAATAACAATGGCAAGTTTGTGGATGAATGCTCGTATCTCAGGGACTGAATCTGCCTTTCCATTTATTGCAACCAATATTTTCATTCACTTATTGAATACACTTTTGGTTTTTTTCTTGATTAAAAAATTAGTGCCAGAGCGTAACATTGTCGCCTTCTTAACCAGTTTAATATTTGGAATCCATCCAATGCATGTAGAATCTGTAGCTTGGATTTCTGAAAGGAAAGATGTGCTTTATGGTTTCTTTTTTATTGTGTCAATGATATGTTATTTAAATTATATTGACAAGAAAAAACGAACTCCATACTGGTTGGCATTTGCGGCATTTCTCTTCGGCTGTGGGGCAAAAGCAATGACCGTGTCATTAGTTCCTGTTTTATATTTATTAGATTTTTATAATAATAGGGATTTTAAAAAAATAAAAATCCATTTAGAAAAATTACCATTTATTTTACTAGCCTTATTGGTTGGTTTAGTAGCAATCAATGTTCAAGGTGGAGGAGATTTTTATGGCTATTTGAATCGTACTTCTGATGCAGCTGCCTTAGTGAAAAGTGTTCAATTCCCATTTTATGAAAAATTGTCAATAGCTTGTTATGGATTGTTTTTTTATATCAAAAAATTCTTTTTTGCATTCAATTTCTCTGCATTACATCCATACTATATTGCAATTGATAATTCGTTTTTTTTAGCATTCCCTTTGTTTGGAGTCCTTTTTATATCAGGTTTGCTGTTTGGATATTTTAGATTTCCCAAAATTACTTTCGGACTAATGTTTTACCTAGCTACTATTGTGATGGTTTTACAATTGATTCCTGTTGGTTCTGCTGTCGTTTCAGAGCGATACGCATACTTACCATATATAGGGTTGGGAATGTCTTTTGCTCTCTGCATTGAAAAAATAGCTAAATTGATTCCATCTTGGTTGACTATTTTAGGCATACTATTATTGACAGGTTATTTTAGTTCGATTACACGCACACAAGTTGATGTTTGGCAAAATACCAACACCTTGTTTACAAAAGCAGTAAATGTCTATCCTCACAACCCACAAGCTCGAGAATTTTTAGCCACGGGATATTGGTTGGAAGGAAAACTAGATAGTGCAATTTACCATTTGGATTATGCAGTCAATGTGTTGAATTTTCATACAACTGACACTTATGGGCAATTGGCGCTTTGTTGGGATGATAAAAATGACATGCAAAAAGCTAATTTCTTTTATTCAAAGGCAATTGCGTTAGATCCTGAAAATTTCACTTCTAGATTTAACAGAGGATTATTGCTATTGCACGAAAATCCCGAACAGGCATTAACAGATTTTAAAGTTTGCGAATCATCTCAGAACGCTGACATAATACAACAGCTACCTGAATTGCAAGCAACTTGTTACGGATTGCTTGGGATGTATCAACAATCAATAGAGCAATTCAACAAAGCGATCCCTATTTCCTTAGATAAAAAGGTGGTCTATTTTAATCGAGGAGTTACTTACGAAAAAATGGGTGAATATGAAAATGCGTTGTTGGATTATCGAAAGACGATTCAATTTGACCCGTCACATGAAGATGCTAATCAAAGAATTGAGTTACTCATTGATTTCTTAGAAAATCGGACCAAAACCTAAAAGGCAAAAGAGTTACCTACCTATATATAATGGTTATTGATATAATGAGTCTTTTCATTGATAAATTGCTTTAGTTGCTTGAAATTATTTTTTAAAATTGAAAATCAACACCATATTGTGATATACAATGCTATCAAAATGAATTTGCTTTTGCTAAATCATTAAATTCTTCTACGTCACAATTTGGAATGTACAAGAATAGTAATTTGGGATAGAAATTGTAATTTAAAGCCTGATAAAAAAACATCATATGAATCGGAGATCCTCTTTAGGAATGCTTTTGGGCCGAAAGAAAGCTTCCAAGCAAACCAAATCAATGCCGCCACCTATTTCTTTTGCTCCTTATGCAGGGCCTTGGGAATATGAACACGCTGCTCATTTACTTAGAAGAACCGTATTTGGTCCAACAAAAGCTCAAATTGATGCTTCCGTCACAGGTGGACTTGCCGCGTCGATTAATTTCTTGTTTCAACCGCAACCTATTGCAGATCCACCTATTTATTTCCGTTTCGAAGATGATCCATTGGCTCCTCTTGGTTCCACTTGGATTGATGAAATAGAAACACCTAATATTGATGGATTGAGAGGTAGTCGAAAAGCTTCGCTGAATGCTTGGCAATTTCTCAACATGCAAAAAGGTGGCGCTAATATTAGGCAAAAAATGTTGTTATTTTGGCACAACCATTTTGTCGTAATCAATCCGAATACTGGAAGAAGACGATACCAATATTTGCAAAAATTATACAACAACACTACAGGAAATTTCCGAACATTACTAGAAGAAATGACCATCGATCCTGCCATGTTGGTTTTCTTAAATGGCACTCAAAATTCTGCCAATGGACCCAATGAGAATTATGCAAGAGAATTGTTGGAACTATTTGCACTTGGAAAAGGCCCGGCTGCGGGACCTGGTGATTATACTACTTTTACGGAAGATGATGTCGTTTCGATAGCGAGAGCATTAACTGGTTGGAGAGCTTTTGATGCAAATAATAACAACGATCCTGCGTATTCAAGTTATAATTCGAATAGACATGATACTGGTGAAAAGCAATTGTCTCATCGATTTAATGATGCGGTCATCACGAATGCCGAAGAAAATGAATACAAAATTGTTATTCAATTAATTCTTCAAAAAGATGAGTGTGCTAGATTTATTTCAAGAAAATTAATTCGATGGTTTGTTCATTCAGATATTACAGCAGAAGTAGAAGCGAATGTGGTGGAGCCAATGGCACAAATGATTATTGCGGATAATTATGAATTAGAAAATGCAATAAAAGCATTGTTATCCAGTCAGTATTTTTATGATGAATCCATTCGTGGTTGTATGATTGCACATTCACTTGATTATCTTTTTAAATTAATGAATTCATTTGAAGTGGCTACACCGACTGAATTGATTAATAGTTATGAAGTTGCAAAGAATTTTCATAGTGCAATGGATTCTTCTGACATGGCAATATGGAGACATCCAACAGTAGCTGGGTGGAAGGCATTTTATAAAGCCCCTCAATATGACAAATTTTGGATCAGTGCAGTCACATTGCCACAACGAGAAACTTTGGCAGACCGTTTTATGAATGGTTATAATACGAATGGCTGGCGCGTAGAAATAGATGTCATTGCTTTTGCAGCATCTCTTGACAATCCAACAGATCCTAACAGTTTAATTACGGAAGCTGCTGCCATTATTTTCCCACAACCTTTATCAGATGAACAAATAACGGCCTTGAAGGAAATATTAATTCCTGGTTTACCTGATTTTGAATGGACGGTTGAGTATGGCGAATTTATAAATGGAAATGATGATTTGGCCGAAGCAATAGAAGATAAATTAAAATCATTATTTGGTACGATGATCAAAATGCCTGAATTTCACTTGATATAATTAAAGAAAATGAAAAGAAGATCCTTTATAAAAAGAAGTTCAACCGTCGCATTACCTATGGTATTAGGAGGTGTGAAAGTAGAAGCATTAAACAATCCTTTCTTCAATGCTTTTGATAGCAATGATGACCGTGTTTTGGTATTAATTCAATTGGATGGTGGAAATGATGGGTTGAATATGGTTATTCCCAAAGACCAATATAGCAACTTAGTGGAAGTGCGTTCTAATATTGTAGTTCCTGAATCACAAATATTGGACTTGACGGATACGGTTGGTCTGCATCCTGTTATGAGTGACTTGAAAAATGTGTTTGATGATGGCAAATTAGGTATTATCCAAAGTGCTGGATATCCAAATCAAAATCGCTCTCATTTTAGATCGACGGATATATGGCAAACAGGTTCGAGTGCAGAGGAAGTATGGACAACTGGCTGGATCGGTCGCTATTTTGATACTTTGGCTCCGAATTATCCAACGGGTTATCCAAATGAAGAATTCCCAGATCCATTAGCTATTACCCTAGGATTTTCAGCCAACGAAACGTGTGAAGGAACCGGTGGAAATTTCAGTATTGCACTAGCAGATCCTGATAATTTGACAGCTTTAGCAACTCCAATTAATAATGATAACATAGATTCTTGTTTTGGTGAAAAAATGGATTTCTTAGTCACTAGTATTGTTCAAACCAATGCTTATAACGAAGTGATAGAAACAGCAAGTGAGAATGGTAACAATCTATCTACAAAGTACAATGAAGAAAGTAGATTGGCAGAAAGCCTGAAAGTTGTTGCGCGTTTGATAGCTGGTGGATTGCAAACAAAAGTGTATGTGGTAAGTTTGGGAGGATTTGATACACATGCGGATCAGGTAGCTGATGGAGACACAACTACTGGTGAACATGCTGTTTTATTGCAGCAATTATCAGAAGCGATTTGTGCTTTTCAGGATGATTTGCAATTACTTGGATTAGATGATAGAGTAGTCGGAATGACTTATTCAGAATTCGGTCGACGTATTCGTTCCAATGATGGATTGGGTACTGATCATGGTACGGCTGCACCGATGATGCTTTTTGGAAGTTGTGTTAATCCGGGGATTATGGGAACCAATCCTGAAATCTCAGTTGATGTAGATAATCAAGAAGGCGTTCCGATGCAATTTGATTTTAGGTCTATCTATGGCTCTGTATTGGTAGATTGGTTTGGTTTGGAAGCCAGTACCGTGCAAAGTTTGTTGTTTGAAGATTTTCAGTATGTACCAGTCTTGTTAGAATGTAGTCCTGTCAATTCCACTGAAATAATTGTTGAAGATAATATCAAAATGGAAGTTTTTCCAAATCCATTTAATCAAAGTGTTTCTATAGAATTTACAGTTCCAAATGGACATGTGAAAATTAGTTTGTTTGATGTCTTAGGATCTCAATTAAAAGTAATTACTAGTCAACGATTTAATGCAGGTACGCATACCATACAAATGGATACAAGGCATTTATCAACGGGAAGTTATTATTATCATATTCAGACAGATCATGGTCGACAAGTGAAACGTGTGGTGAAAGTTCGATAATGTCAGTCAATTTTAATGTTACTGCCATTTTTAAATGGCAGACTTCGAATGACGCATTTGAAAATGGTGGTTACTTTGGGGCTATTCAGAAGTAAGTTAATTGACTGATTATCAATTTGTGGGCAATGAAAAATAAGGTACTAATGACACCAATTTAGTCTTATTTGAACGAAAAACGGGGTAATCAATTATCACAACAATTAAAATACGGGCTATCCAGATGTTGATAAATAGGAGCTGGTTAGAATTTCAGGATTGGCATTATACAGTTTAGTGGAAAAAGTTTTAAAATCCGTTAAGAAATGAAAACTGTTAGAGCAAAACGAATATCACAC